>CAWUWE010000047.1:0-3831 GCA_963926175.1 uncultured Alphaproteobacteria bacterium
GGGCCGATGCCTGCCTTGTCGGGTGATGTCAACATGGCGGCTAATATTGCCAATCTTCGCGCCATTCGCGCGGCTAATCTCGAACAGCGTAATGCTGAAATCAACGCCAAGCTTGTGGGTGATGATGCTGATGATTTTACAGGAAAATTAGATAAAGCCATCACCACTGCGGCAAACCTGAAACAGGCTTTTATGTCAGATAGCCCGGTGGTGATGGGTGACAAGATGCTGGCGCGTGCAGCCACTGGCCTTGATATGGCGCGGCCAAGTCAGGCTTCGTCAGCCTCGGTTGATGGCGCATCTGGTGCTAGTGGGCAGTCTTTGAATCATCAAACTGGTGGCCAAACTGGTGGCCAGACCGGTGGACAGACTGGCGGGCAATCAGGTGGACAGGTTGGCGCTGCCTCAGGCGGCGGCTTGTTGAATAATCTGAACATGCTGCAAACGCTTGATATGGCCAAAAACAATTGGACCGAGATGTTGCTTCAGCGCGTGCAAAAGGGGCTTGCCGGCGGCAAGGACCAGCTGGATTTCCAGTTGAACCCGCGCAACCTTGGCAAAATGCAAATCAGCCTTGTGATTCAGAATGACCGCACGAATATTCAGATTCAAACTGAAACATCTGCTGCGGCATCAATGTTAAGCGATTCTGAAGCAAGGTTGGCGCAAATGCTAGAAGCTTCTGGTCTTCGCCTTGGCAATCTCAATTCAGGCCAATCGCAGGGGTTTGGTGGCAATATGTCGGGCGGACATGCCGACCAACAAAATCAGGCTGAAACATCTGGCAAGGCGATTGCTGGCAAGGCCGATGATGATGGTGATAACAGCGTAGATGCAATTACAGAGCGATCAGAGAATTTGATAAATATTCAAGCCTAGTACAGTTGTAATTACTAATGTATTAGGTATGGACGTCCATTGGAGGATGAATTTATGGCAGATGACGAAAATAATCAGCCCAAAAAAAGTCGTGGAATTTTAAAAATTCTAGGATTTGTCTTTGGCGGCCTGTTTCTAGTTGGCGCAGGTCTTGGTGCCGGATTTTTCATGTTTGGTAGCAATCAACCAGATCCGTCAGAAGAGATTGAACAGATCATCGAGCGGAAAATGGTCGAAGCGGATGAAATGAAAGCCGCTGATGAAAAGGCTGCTGAGGGAGAAAGCAAAGTTGCCAAGGAAACCCCCGAGGTCAAAACCTTTATGACGACCTATTTCGAATTTCCGGGTACCTTTACGACAAACCTGATGAATTCACGTAAATTCCTTCAGGTTGGTCTTGGTGTTTCGACACAATATGACGACAAGGTCATGGCGAATGTCGAGGCACATCAATTGGGGCTTCGCTCGGAAATCCTGAATACGATTGCCGAGTTTTCTGAGGCTGATATCCAAGGCAAAGCTGGGCGCGAGAAACTGGCAAAGGCACTGACCGAAAGCATCAATCAGAAATTGATTGCGCTTGAGGATTTTGGTGGCGTCCAGGAAGTTCACTTTACGTCATTTGTGCTGCAATAGATGTTTCACGGTAACGCTTAAGGTCGGTTAGATCATGTCGTCACGCAAATTATCAAGCGAAGAAGTCGATGCGCTTATGGACGGGCTGAAAAGCTCGGCCCATGACGTGAATGCTGATGTTTCTGGATCTAGCGACGTGCGCGCTTTCCAGTTCGGTCAGGATGATTTGTCGTTGATGGGTGACTATTATGCGTTGCGGCTGATCAATGAACGTTTTGCCCGTATCGCCCGCGGAGTGTTTTTGCCGATGTTGCGTGTCCAGCCACGTATTTCACCATTTCCGCCAGAGGTCAAAACCTTTGACGAATATTGTGACAGCATTGATGGCTTTATGAATTTGAATATTTCGCGGATGGAAGAATTACGCGGACCAATGTTGATGACAATGCGGCCAAAATTCATCTCGACCCTAACCGCGTCTTATTATGGCGGATCAATTTTCCAGCCAGATCAGAAGCGAAATGAATTTACTAGTACCGAAGAACGCGTGATTGAAATCATTCATCGGGGTCTAAGCAATTCGCTTTCCCAGGCTTGGTCAGATTTGATGCCAATCACCTTTGCCCAGCCTAGCCGGGAGGTTAATCCGCAATTTGCGTCCTTTGTTGATGGTAGCGAGCTGGTGATCATCTGTTCCTTTTTGATCCAGCTTCCCAATGCTGAAGCGGTTAATCTCGAAGTCGTCTATCCTTTGCAAACATTAAAGCCCATTGCGTCACAATTGCGGTCACGGGTGCAGTCAGATAGCGGTGATGATGATGTGACTTGGCGCGAAAAGATGGAACGGGCGATTTTGAATATTCCGTTGAATATTACGGCGCTCCTTGGCGAGCCTGTTATGTCGATGGGCCAGTTAATCCGCCTGAAAACGGGTGATGTTGTTCCCATTCAGATTAATGAAGGTATTGAAGTGCGGGTTGAAGATAACCCTATCTTCCTTGCTGAAATCGGTGAAGTGTCGGGGCAGGTGGCGATAAGCCTGTCACGCCGGATCTAGATAATTTACATGTGAAGGCCGGTGATCCGGCAAAAAAAGGAAAAAGTACGATGGCAGATGAAACTGAGAATCAGACAGCCGAACCCGTAGCCGCACCAAACGCCGCTGAGGGGGCCGCCAATGCGCCGTCAAAAGTGACCGCTGAAAATCTGCGTGTCCTTGAAAATGTCGAAGTGCAGATGACGGTTGAGGTAGGAAATACCGAAATCAAGATTCGTGATTTGCTGCGCCTGAATGAAGGGGCGGTGATCGAGCTTGACCGTCTTGCCGGTGATCCGTTGGATATTCTGGTCAATGGGACAATGATCGCCAAGGGTGAAATAGTCATGGTCGGCGAACGATTTGGCGTGCGGTTTACTGAGATTGTCGACCCTGAAAAGCGGGTAGAAAACCTCTAGGCGGAATTTATTTGGGCTTGCCATGCGTGTCATTCATTTGACAGTTGGCAAATTTACTGGAGAGTGTTGCTGGTAAAGCATCCCAGAAAACAGCTCATAAAAACTCTAAAAAATACAATATATTCAGCTACTTAATTTTTATTTAAGGGGCTGTTTTCTGTTCTGGCACATTTTTTGCCTTTTCCGTATCAGGGATCGTCCTGACGGAGTTTGGCAATGTATACGAATATTATCGGCACACAGCAAATTGTGATCACCGCCGCCTTTCTTGGTGTGATGATCCTGATGTTAATTATCCTTCGCAGAAAAAGCACCGTCATTCGCGCCAGCATGAAAGCTGGAAAACGTGTTTCGATTGTCGAAGATACAGCCGTTAGCCCAACTGAAAGATTGCGGCTGGTCAAGATTGATGCCCAAGAATTTATCATGGTATCGGCCAAAGGCCATGCGCCAAGCCTAGTGCCTTTGGCAGCTTCAGATACTGGATCACATTCGCAGAAAATCCAGAAAAATGCCGGCGCAAGCGAGCATGACGCGTTAGATGCTGCGGTTGCTGATGCGATGCAGGCACATGCCACAGCCAAGCCATTTACCAGAAGCGACGCGTCGCATTCCGCCAGTCAAACCAATGCAACGCCGTCAGATGTCCAGCAGCAGGCCTTTGCCAAGACCTTTCAAAGCTGGAGGCAGCAAAATGCAACACGCTAGTCCAATTCCCATTAGCCTTCGAATGGCAGTTGCTGTGATTGCCATTTTGGCGGTTGAAGCAGGCTTTGCCGGTCAAGTGATGGCGCAGGACGCCGTGGGCAGCCTGGTGGGCAATATGGCTGGATTTGGGGCTGGTCTGCCAGCTCTGATTTCCAGCAATGGCGCCGATGGCAGCACATCCTATTCACTGTCTTTACAGATTTTGGCCTTGAT
>CAWUWE010000048.1:0-39141 GCA_963926175.1 uncultured Alphaproteobacteria bacterium
CATATCACGCGCTGTTGATTTCTGCCGACGGTTTGGCAGGCCAGAGGCGTTCATGAAAACTGTGCGCCGCATGCCTAGAGCCTTGGCCTTGCGAGTCATGCGTTTGGCAAATTTTCGTTCCGTGCCAGACAGTTTTTCGGCAATTGCTGTTGCGACATCATTGGCCGATTTCGTTACCAGCGCGTAAATGGCCTGTTCGGCGCTGATTGATTGACCCGGTTTTAAATATAATTTGGATGGCGAACGACCAGCGGCCGTTTTGGAAACCGGAATACGGCTTTTCAGCGTCATGCGTCCCGCTTCGATATCCTCAAACAAAAGATAAAGCGTCATGATTTTGGTCAACGATGCCGGATAGCGCAGATTATCGGCATTGCGCGAAAACAGCACTTTGCCAGTGGCCTCTTCAATGACGATTGACGCATATTTACTGGCTTGAGCCGGTGTCGCCGGCAACCAAAACCCAACCATAAAGATGATCATCATTGTCAAAAGAGATTTACAGGGACGGAAAATCCCAAGCCGTGACAAAGCCAAAAGGCCGGATTTTATCGAAAATAGAAATTTGTCGCCACGGCGATTGAGTGACTGGAAGGAAGGATGCTGTTTGTTCAGTAGCGTCTTGGCTACATTTGCTTGTGCCATTAAGGCCTGTCCTATTCCAAAATTGTGACTATCATCTAACACTGCGCTTCAAAGCATAACGCAATTATGATTCCATTCAAGAATCTTGCGAAAATTAAGGCAATTAACCGCAATATTGTCGCATCATGCATTTGCAAAAGTTTTTTTTGCCGTACCCCTTTCCCTTGGTGGCTGTGATACCAATATCAAAAGGATGCGGCGGTTTTTCTGTTTCTATGCTATGCTCAACTCCCTGAACGGATGATTGAATTATGAAGGTTTAAAAGAGAATTTATGGAGAATGAAGACGATAAAAACGGCAATGGTCAGTTAATCCTTGACAGCCGTAGCAAAACGAAAAAGCCATCAATGTATAAAGTCATTATGCTTAATGACGACTATACGCCAATGGAGTTTGTCGTGCATGTCTTGCAGAAATTTTTTGGTCGTTCAGCGGATGAAGCCGCCCAGATTATGCTGAATGTGCATCAGCGCGGTGTTGGTGTTTGCGGTGTCTATAGTTTTGAAATTGCCGAAAGCAAAGCGCAAAAAACCATTGATTATGCGCGGAAGAATGATCATCCGCTGCAATTGCAACTGGAAAAGGAATAGGCATAATGCTGTCACGCGAACTCGAAGAAACATTGCGCCGCGCAATGTCGAATGCGGCGTCACGTTCGCATGAATTTGCCACTTTAGAACATTTGCTTTTGGCGCTAACCGAAGATAGTGACGCGCTTGAAGTATTACATGCTTGCAATGTTGATATTGAAGAGCTGGTCAAAAAGCTGGCTGAATTCATCGAAATCGAGCTGACATCAATTGTTGATCCCGAAGGCAATGTCGATGTGCAGCCAACGGCAAGTTTCCAACGTGTGATCCAGCGCGCCATCATTCATACTCAATCATCAGGGCGTGAAGTGGCGACCGGTGCCAATGTTCTGGTGTCGATTTTCTCCGAGCGCGAAAGCCATGCTGTCTGGTTTTTGAAATCATTGAATATGACACGGCTTGATGCGGTGTCCTTTATCAGCCATGGCGCCGACAGTAGTGTCGCCAAAAGCCAGAATGAAGATCAGGCTGGCGAAACCATTGGCGAGGATGGCAACGACCCGCTGAGCCAGTTTGCTGTCAATTTGATCGCCAAGGCCGCGGCTGGTAGGATCGATCCATTGATTGGCCGCAGCCGTGAATTAGACCGTACGATTCAGGTTTTATGCCGCCGCACGAAAAACAATCCGCTTTATGTTGGTGATCCAGGTGTTGGCAAAACTGCCATCGCTGAAGGGCTTGCCTTGCGAATTTATGAAGGCAATGTTCCCGACGTTCTGGCAACGGCGGTGATTTATTCGCTTGATATGGGGCAATTGCTTGCTGGCACCCGCTATCGTGGTGATTTCGAAGAACGGTTGAAAGCCGTGATGAAAGCGGTGGCAGATGATGAAAATGCCATTCTGTTCATTGATGAAATCCATACGGTGATTGGTGCAGGGGCAACCTCTGGCGGTGCGATGGATGCGTCAAACCTGCTAAAGCCTGCGTTGCAGGAAGGCACGCTTCGCTGTATCGGGTCGACAACCTATAAAGAATATCGCGGCCATTTTGAAAAGGATCGCGCACTGGTGCGCCGGTTCCAGAAAATCGATGTTGCCGAGCCGACCATCCCCGATACGATCAAAATTCTGAACGGTTTGAAAAGTCGCTATGAAGATCATCATAAAGTGCGCTTTACCGGCGCTGCCTTGAAAACCGCGGTTGATCTGTCCGCCCGCTATATCAATGATCGCAAATTGCCCGATAAAGCGATTGATGTGATTGACGAAGCTGCGGCGGCACAAAATCTGCTGCCGCCATCACGCCGCCGCCAAACGATTGGCCAAAAAGAAATCGAAGCCACGGTGGCAACAATGGCGCGGGTCCCATCAAAGCATGTTAGCCGTGATGACAAGGCTGTGTTGGCGTCGCTTGAAATCGATCTGAAACGTTTGGTGTTTGGCCAAGATCCGGCCATTACCGCCTTGGCATCAGCAATTAAATTATCGCGTGCTGGCCTCCGTGATGCCGAAAAGCCGATTGGTAATTATCTGTTTTCGGGCCCAACAGGCGTTGGTAAAACCGAGGTTGCGCGCCAGCTTGCCGAAACGCTTGGCATCAAGCTGATGCGGTTTGATATGTCCGAATATATGGAACGTCATACGGTATCGCGCCTGATTGGCGCGCCCCCGGGCTATGTCGGGTTTGATCAAGGCGGGTTGTTGACCGATGCGGTTGATCAGACGCCGCATGCGGTTCTGCTTCTTGACGAGATTGAAAAAGCGCATCCTGATTTGTTCAATATTTTGCTGCAGGTCATGGATCACGGCAAATTGACCGACAATAATGGCAAAATTGTTGATTTCAGAAATGTCGTTCTGATTATGACAACAAATGCCGGTGCGCAGGAATTGTCAAAATCGGCGATCGGATTTAACCGTACGCATAATGAAAGCGCCGATATCGAAGCCATAGAAAAAATGTTTACGCCTGAATTCCGGAACCGGCTTGATGCGATTATTCCGTTTGCGCCGCTTAGCAAAGATGTCATCCGGTTGGTTGTTGATAAATTTATCATGCAGCTTGATGCCCAGCTTGCCGATCGTAATGTCGAAATCGAATTGAGCGAAGCAGCGATGAATTGGCTTGCCGAACGTGGCTATGATGCCAAATATGGCGCGCGGCCACTGGCGCGTGTTGTGCAGGAACATATCAAAAAGCCACTTGCCGATGAATTGCTGTTTGGCGGGCTTGTTGGTGGCGGGCTTGTTTTTGTCGGTGTTACTGATGATGATTTGACGGTTACCGTCAAAGCCCCACCGCAAAAAGCGATTTCGGGTGGAAATAAACGCGCCGCATTGCCAGCACCGCACGATAGTTAATCAAGCCAGATCAGATATCACCCGCGCAGATATCACCCGTTATGGGGCTAGCTGGCTTTAAAGGGGCTTGTCATGGCGATGTGGCTTTTTTCAGATTCGACGCCGCTCTTTTCCGCGTCTAGGAACCGCGCAACAGCGTCACGAAACCCGTCATGTGCAATCAGATGCACCGAATGGGTGGTGACGGGCAGATAGCCGCGCTGTACCTTGTGAAAGCCCTGCGCCCCTGCTTCGACCCGCGACAGGCCATGTTCGATGGCAAAATCAATCGCCTGATAATAACAAGCCTCGAAATGTAGATTGGGAATATCAATATCGGCGCCCCAATTGCGCCCATAAAGCGCATCATCGCCGATGAAATTAAGTGCGCCGCCGATAATGTTGCCCTCATATTCGGCCATCACCAAAAGCATCCGGTCTGCCATGGTTTTGCCAAGCTGGGTAAAGACCTCATGCGTCAGATAGGCACCGCCCCATTTCCGGTCGATGGTGGACATATAAAATCGGAAAAAAGCGTCAATATGATCTTGGGTAATTGCCGCGCCGGTAAGCCGAAGCATGGTAACGCCGGCCTTGGTGACCGAGGCACGCTCTTTCCGGATATTCTTGCGTTTGCGTGATGACAGGTGATCAAGAAAATCATTGAAATCACCATAGTCATGATTATGCCAGTGAAATTGGATGCTGGTTCGTTCAAGCCAGCCTGCTGCGGCAAGCTGATGCGCATCATCAGATGGCAGAAAATTAATATGCGCTGAAGATAGCTGATATTTTTCCACCAGTGTTTCCATGCCCTTGGCAAGGGCGGTTTTTAAATCGGCGCGGTTATCACGAACCAGAAAGCGAGGCCCGGTTGCTGGCGTGAAAGGAACTGCGGCAAGCAATTTTGGATAATAAGCACCGCCAGCGCGCTCAAAGGCATTGGCCCAGCCATGATCAAAAATATATTCGCCATAGGAATGATGCTTCAGATAATTTGGCATGGCGCCAAGAAGCTGGCCGTCATCGCTTCGCAATAGCAGATGCATCTGATCCCAGCCGCTGTCACCGCCAACCGCACCGCCTTTTTCCAGCGCCTGCAAAAACGCATGGCTGATAAAGGGATTTTCCGGTCCAGCAAGCGCATCCCATTCGGCGGCGTCGATTGCCGCCATTTCGGTGCCGATATGAAGATTTAGCGCGCTACCATCCATGAGGCTTGGAAATCACCCTTTGTCGGACCAACCCGTTACGGGCTGTCCGGTTCATTTTTTGACAGAATTGAAATAAAGATGGGGCGTTAAGCGATTTCAAACACACCATCAATTTCAACAAGACAATTTAACGGCAATGCGTTGCTGCCAACGGCAAACCGTGCATGCCGACCAGCGTCACCAAAAGCCGCAACCATCAAATCTGATGCAGCATTAACGACAACCGGCTGGCTGTGGAAATCATGGGCTGACGCGACAAAGGCGCCAAGCTTGATCACCTGAACAACACGGTCAAGATCGCCATCACAGGCCACTTTCAACTGCGCCAAAAGATTGATCGCGCAAACTTTTGCCTGACCTTGTGCGTCTTCGATGCTGGCATCTTTGCCAACGGTTCCGGTAACGCTTAGCTTGCCATCAACAAAAGGAACCTGTCCTGATACGAAAACAAGATTGCCAGTGCGGGTAAATGGCAAATAATTCGCCGCTGGGGTTGGGGCCTCGGGGACGCTAACGCCGATCTCTTGCAAACGCTGTTCTGCTTTGCTTGTCATGGTCGTACTCCTTTTAACATGGTGAAGAGGCTCGATGGTTGATGGGCTGAACCCAACCCCATATAGCCCATATCCTGATTGCGAAGCTTGCATAATCATTGCTGGATGGCAAGCCAGTTCAGATGATCAGACACTTGTTTTAGACAAGAAAAAGGCCCCACGATAGAGCGTGGGGCCAGGTCTGCAGGTTGCACTGCAGGGAGAGCTTAGCTGCAGCCCGTGGTTCCGCCACAGGTGTTGCATTTCAAACATGTACCATTGCGGACAAGGGTAAAGTTCTGGCACTCAGGGCAGGCTTCGCCTTCATAGCCCTGCATGCGGGCCTGTTGCACAAGGTGGACTCCTTTTTGGCCGCCCTTTGTACGATTAGCACCGCTGGCAACTTCGCTTGCCGTATCGCTGGCAAGTCCGATTTCGATTGTTGTCGATGGGCTTGGCTCTTGCGCCCGCATTGTTGCGGCGGCTACATCTTGCGTGGCGGCAACGGCCGCACCGCGATCATTGGAATAAACGACAAGCCCTTGACGACGGATAAAGCCATGGCTGGTGACACGATTCATCAGCTCGGACTGATTATCGCCAGTTCCGGTTGTTGTCACATCAAGATCATCGACATTCACATGACCAAGGTCGCTTCGGTCAAGATAGGAAATCGCCAATTCACGGAATGTGTAATCAAGAATTGAGGTCGACATCTTGATGGCGTCATTACCGGTGACAATGCCCTGTGGCTCAAAGCGGGTGAATGTGTAGGCCTCGACAAACTCTTCCAATGGCACGCCATATTGAAGGCCGATCGAAACAGCGATGGCAAAATTATTCATCAATGAGCGGAAGGCGGCGCCTTCTTTATGCATATCAATAAACACTTCACCAATCCGGCCATTTTCATATTCACCAGTCCGCAGATAGACCTTATGCCCACCTACAGTTGCCTTTTGTGTATAGCCTTTCCGGCGATGCGGCAAACGCAGGCGCTCGGCGCGGATCACCCGCTCGACCACTTTTTCAATGACTTGCGGCGACGCGGCTGTCATTGGTGTTTCAAGGATTTCTTCTTCTTCCTCGTCGATATCGTCAACCAGACCAGATGACAACGGCTGGCTAAGCTTTGACCCATCGCGGTAAAGCGCGTTGGCTTTCAGGCCAAGACGCCATGACTGCATATAGGCCTCACCACATTCCTGAACCGTTGCCGAATTTGGCATATTGATGGTTTTTGAAATGGCACCTGAGATGAATGGCTGGGCGGCGGCCATCATGGTGATGTGGCTTTCGACTGACAAAAAACGCTTGCCAATCCGGCCACAGACATTGGCGCAATCAAAGATTGGCAAATGCGCGTCTTGCAGATGCGGCGCCCCTTCAAGGGTCATCGCACCACAAACATGAATATTGGCCGCTTCGATCTCGTCCTTGCTAAAGCCAAGATGGTCAAGCAGGTTAAAATCAAAATCATTCAGCTGCGCGTCGGTCAAACCAAGCTTGGTTTTGCAGAAATCAACACCAAGGGTGAATTGGTTAAAGACGAATTTCACATCAAAGGCACTGCCAAGGCTGCTTTCGATTTTGGCAAGTTCCTTATCGCCAAATCCCTTTTCTTTCAGCGCGTTGACCGAGATTGACTGACAGTTTTTCAGGCTGCCTGATCCAACACCATAGGTGATGATATCGTCGATCTGGCTTTGCGCATAGCCAAGACGCTGCAAGGCCTCTGGAACAACGCGGTTGATGATCTTGAAATAACCGCCGCCGGCCAGCTTTTTGAATTTGACGATCGCAAAATCAGGCTCAATGCCGGTGGTGTCGCAATCCATGACTAAACCGATGGTGCCGGTTGGCGCAATCACTGTTGCCTGTGCATTGCGATAGCCATGCTTTTTACCAAGATCAACTGCCAGATCCCATGCTACTTTTGCCGCTTCGGGAAGTGTTTGATCAGGGCAGGATTTGATGTCTAGCGGTACAGGCAGGATTTCCAGCCCTTCATAGCCAGCGCTTTTGCCATACGCTGCAAGACGGTGATTATTCATCACCCGCAACATATGTTTGGCGTTTTTCTTGTAATTCGGAAACGCGCCGACTTCGCTGGCAATTTCGGCTGAGGTGGCATAGGCAACGCCGGTCATGATTGCCGAGATTGATCCGCATATCGCGCGGCCTTCATCACTGTCATATGAATGACCTTCGGCCATCAGCAAACCACCAATATTGGCAAAGCCAAGACCGAGGGTGCGGTATTCATAAGATAGCTGGGCAATTTCCTTTGACGGGAATTGCGCCATCAAGACCGAAATCTCCAGCGTCAAGGTCCAGAACCGGACCCCATGTTCAAAAGCCGGAATGTCAAAACTGCCATCTTCCTTGCGGAACTGCATCAGATTCAGTGATGCCAGATTACAGGCCGTATCATCAAGGAACATATATTCCGAACATGGGTTCGACGCATTGATCCGGCCACCTTCAGGGCAGGTATGCCATTCATTGATGGTGGTGTCATATTGTAGGCCCGGATCGGCACAAGCCCATGCTGCATGAGCAATTTTTTCCCATAGATCGGCTGCTTTGATACGTTTTGCCACGCCGCCATCGCGCCGCTTGATCAATTCCCAGTCGCCCTTGTCCAGAACGGCCTTCAAATATCCATTGCTAACGCGAACCGAATTGTTTGAATTTTGACCCGCGACTGTCAGATAGGCTTCGGAATCCCAATCTGTATCATAGGTTTTAAATTCGATGTCGCTGTAGCCCTGCTGGGCAAACTGGATAACCCGCTGCACATAATTTTCAGGGATCATTGATTTACGGGCAGACAGGATTGCCTTTTTTAGCGTCGTATTCACTTTTGGATCAAAACGCTCATCATCAACAAGCCCTTCGGTGATATGGCAAGCTGCCATCACTTCGGCCATGTGTTTTTGCGCCAGCTTGGAGCCAGCAACAAGCGCGGCTACCTTTTGTTCTTCGACAACTTTCCAATCAACATAGGCTTCAATATCCGGGTGATCGACATCAACGGTTACCATTTTGGCCGCACGGCGGGTTGTGCCGCCTGACTTGATGGCACCCGCTGCACGGTCACCAATGCGCAAAAAGCTCATCAGGCCAGATGATTTGCCGCCACCTGACAGGCTTTCGCCTTCGCCGCGAAGACGGCTAAAGTTTGAACCGGTACCCGAACCATATTTGAACAAGCGTGCTTCACGAACCCACAAATCCATGATGCCGCCTTCATTCACCAAATCATCGCTGACCGATTGAATGAAACAGGCATGTGGCTGCGGATGCTCATAAGCACTTGCCGAGCGGGTTAGCTTGCCAGATTTGTAATCAACATAGAAATGGCCTTGGCTTGGACCATCAATGCCGTAGGCCCAATGCATGCCGGTGTTAAACCATTGTGGCGAATTTGGCGCGGCCATCTGGGTTGCCAGCATATGGCGCATTTCGTCAAAATAGGTTTGGGCATCTTCTTCACTGGTGAAATAGCCACCTTTCCAGCCCCAATAGGTCCATGTGCCGGCAAGCCTGTCAAAAACCTGCTTGGCTGACATTTCGCCAGAATAACGCTGGTCTTCAGGAAGTTTGGCAAGCGCGGCCGAATCCGCCTCGCTGCGCCATAGCCATGATGGGATTGATGTTTCTTCAATCCGCTTTAGGGCTGCAGGAACGCCGGCTTTGCGAAAATATTTCTGCGCCAGAATATCGGTTGCAACCTGTGAAAACTGGACTGGAACTTCAATATTTTCAGCCAGAAACACGATCGTACCATCTGGGTTGCGAATCTCACTTGTTGCTGACCTAAATTCAATATTTGCGTAGGAGTCTTGACCAGAAGTAGTAAACCGTCTTTCAAAATGCATCTATCTTTTCCTTTATCACGTTTTTAATCACAACTCATATAGCCGAGAATTTTATTTAATTTCTTGATCTTACCGATGTTTGATATGGATCTAGTCGCAACATGTAGCGTGCGCCCGCAAATTAAACTACATTATATAGCAGGATATGGACAATAGCCAAAACGCTTGAAAGGACAAAAAAATGCCATAAAAAAGCCCCGATGTAGGGTCGTACTCTTACCGATCAAGTGTCACTTCTGAGAGTAAGTCTCTGATGAAAAGTTATTTTCACAATCACAGTAATGTGAAAATTAGGCATTTAAAAATGCGGCAAAAAAAACGCATATCGCAATCGGCAGTAAACGCGGCAGGCTGATATGGGGGCTGATCATGGTCATTGCCTTAAAGGATGAAAATATTTTAGTTCATAGGCTGGTTGATGGCTGGACGCGCTGGGTTGCTTGCGCCTATAGTAGGCAAGCGAAAAGGCAAACCCAAAACAGCAAAGCATAGAAGGCAGGAGTTCGATGGATTTCGTAACTTTGATGACGCTAAAGCTAACGGCGACCGAGATTGGCACTGACCAGTTTGGCAACCGCTATTATGAAGAGCGCCGCGCCCGCGCAGGCAAGCCGCCGCGCCGTTATGTCCGTTACAACGGTATTGCCGAAGCGTCAAAAGTGCCTGCCGATTGGCATGGCTGGCTGCATCATACCGAATCAACACCGCCGCCGGATGGTGGCTATGACAAGCATGTGTGGCAGCAGGGACATCAGCCGAATGTAACTGGCACCATTCACGCCTATCGCCCTAATGGACATATGCTCAAGGGCGGAAAACGCAAGCCAGCAACCGGTGACTATGAGCCTTGGAACCCAGCCTGAATCATGTGATCATTTTTGGGTGATATTGTTGTATCGCCACATCACGGCTTTCGGATTAAGTAACTAGGAGATAACAGCCATGCATCGCAATACTTTGGAAACAGTTATGGGCGCCATCGTTTTGTTGGCTGCGGCTGGTTTTGTCGCGCTTGCCTATGAAGCGGCAGATGTGAAAGGCAATGGCGGCTATGAGATTGCTGCCGAATTTGGCAGCACGGGCGGCCTGTCGGTTGGTGATGATGTTCGCATTTCAGGCATTAAAGTGGGGCAGATCACGGCACAACAGCTTAATCCCATTACTTACGTTGCCAAAGTGTCGATGGCGATTGAACCAACGATTAAAATTCCAAGCGATAGCAGCGCGCGCATTACCGCCGCGTCGCTTCTTGGTGGCAATTATCTTGAATTAATGCCAGGTGCCGCCACTGATACGCTTGGGGCTGGTGCGGTGATTTATGATACCCGCGATCCGATCAGCCTTAGTGATCTTCTTGGCAAAGCTGTTTTCTCATCCAATAATTCGGCGAATTAATATGCCTCAGGTGATGCGCCAACCAGCGATTATCTGGGCTGCCATTTCCGCAAAATTTGGGCACATCAGCGCGTGGCGGCGGCGTGCTGTGTTTTTGGCCATTGCCTGTCTTTGGTCTTTCATGGCAAACTCTTTCTTGGTAGGCGCTGCTGGCGCGGCGACATGGATTGATGGGAACAAGGCGCGATTGCAGGCGCTTGATAAGATTACCGCCCGCATTTCAACCGTTGAACCGCCTGTTGGCGCGACGCGGTTTTATGGCACGCTGGAAATCACCATCAATCGCTGCGCCTTTCATCCGCCCGAAGAACCGCCAGAAAATGCCGCTTTTATCACGGTTCGCGATCGTGGATATGATGGGCTTGCCCCAAAGCAGGTTTTTTCAGGCTGGATTTTTTCCTCCAGCCCAGCGGTATCGGCGCTTGAACATCCGGTTTATGATCTGACGCTTCTTGCCTGTTTTACTGATTAGGCTTGGTGTTTTGCCAATTGATCGAGATAGGGCATAACCAAGGCGGCGCTTGGCGTGTCAAAATGCAGATCGCCATCACTGGCAAGCGCCGCGGCAAGGCGGCCTTGAAAATTTGACCGGTCAATTTCGGTTACGCCGAATTGTTGTAAATGATCATTGGTGAATTGCGCATCAAGCAATAGGAAATTGCCATGGCGAAGCCGCGCCATTAAATGAACAAGCGCGATTTTCGAGGCATCGCTTTTGCGCGAAAACATCGACTCGCCAAAAAAGGCCGCCCGCAGCGCCACGCCGTATAGTCCGCCAATGAGCGCGCCATCTGACCACACCTCAATCGAATGGGCAAAGCCCATCTTGTGAAGCGCGATATAAAGCTGGCGGATATCTTTATTGATCCATGTGTCGGTGCGTTGATCACTTGGTGCTGCGCAGGCGTCAATGACTGCAGTGAAATCCTGATCCAGCGTCACCTCATAGGGTGCTTGGCGAACACGGCGTTGCAACCGCCGTGGGATATGAACGCCGCGGCCAAGCGAATGATCAATCGGGATTAGCGCCCGCCGGTCAGGGTCATAGAATTTTATGTCCAGACTGTCATGGCTGTCAGCCATCGGAAACAGCCCAAGCGAATAGGCTTTGATAATTGTCTCGGGCGAATAGATATAGTGATCAGCCATGCAATGCCTCTAACCAAAGGGGCGCGAAGCTTAGTCTTCTTTCAAAAACACTTCTTCAAGCCAGCGGATATTATAGCTGCCATCTTTGATTGCATCGGCATCAACAAGGCGTTTATGAAGCGTCAGCGTTGTCGGAATAGGCTCAACAATAAATTCCTGCAACGCCCGCCGCAACCGTGCCAGACAATGATCTCGATCATCGCCATGAATGATCAGCTTGGCAATCAGACTGTCATAATAGGGCGGCACCGAATAGCCCGAATACAAGCAGGACTCAACGCGAACACCTGGCCCGCCTGCGGCGTGAAAGGCGGTCACTTTGCCGGGTGTTGGCATAAAGGTTTCGGGATGCTCGGCATTGATACGGCATTCAATCGCATGGCCGGTAAAGGTCACATCGTCTTGGGTAAATGACAGGGGCATGCCAGCTGCAATACGAATTTGTTCGCGGACCAGATCAACGCCAGTGATTTCTTCGGTGATTGGGTGTTCAACCTGAAGGCGGGTGTTCATTTCGATAAAGAAAAATTCGCCATCTTCATACAGAAATTCCATCGTGCCAACGCCAAGATATCCCATCTTGCGGGTGGCTTCGGCGGCAATGCCACCAATGCGCGCGCGCTGTTCGGCGGAAAGGGCTGGCGATGGGGCTTCTTCAAATAGCTTTTGATGACGGCGCTGAACCGAACATTCGCGTTCGCCAAGATGAACAACATTGCCATGCGAGTCGGCAATCACCTGCACTTCGATATGGCGCGGCTGTCCAAGATACCGCTCAAGATAAACCGTATCATCACCAAAGGCGGCTTTGGCTTCGGCGCGTGCAGCCGAAAAGGCCTCGCCAAGGCGATCCGCGGTTTCCGCCACTTTCATACCGCGGCCTCCACCACCCGAAGCGGCCTTGACCAAAAGTGGATAACCAACATCCTTGCCAATGCGTTGCGCCTCGGCAAGGGTGTGAACGGCACCGGGCGAGCCCGGAACAAGTGGCATGCCGGCGTCGGCGGCGGTGATTTTGGCTTCAACTTTGTCACCCATTGCGCGAATATGGCGCGGCTCGGGGCCAATAAAGGTCAATCCATGGGCGGCAACAATCTCGGCAAAATCGGCATTTTCAGACAGGAAACCAACACCCGGATGCACCGCATCGGCACCAGTGATGGCAACTGCTGATAAAATAGCCGGAATATTTAGATAGGATTCGGCGCTGCTTGGCGGGCCAATACAAACCGATTCATCGGCAAGGCGAACCGGCATTGAATCGGCATCAGCGGTCGAATGAACCACCACCGATGGGATGTCCAGCTCTTTACAAGCACGAAGCACCCGCAAGGCAACATCACCACGGTTGGTTATCAGGATTTTTTTGAACATGGCTACTATTCTACAATCACAAGCGCTTCGCCATACTCGATTGGCTGGGCGTTTTGCACGAAAATTTTCACAACCGTACCAGCCTTTGGTGCGGTAATCGGGTTCATCACCTTCATTGCTTCGACGATGAACAGGGTTTGACCAGCGGTAACGGTTGCGCCTTCGGTGATAAAGGCAGGCGCATCAGGTTCAGGGGCTGTATAGACCGTACCAACCATTGGCGATTTGACGGCACCCGGGTGATCGGCTGGATTTGCCGGCAGTTCGGCCACAGGCTCGGCAATGGCAGGTGCAGCAGCGGCAACGGGCGCGGCAGTGGTAACGCGTGATAGCCGGATCGCAACAGCTTCGGTTTCATATTCAAGCTCGGCAAGCCCCGCCTGATCAAGGATATCGGCAAGTTCTTTTACAAAACTGGCTTCATTGCTTGCGGCGGCGGTTTTTGCCGCTGATTTTTTTGGTGTCGTTGCCATTTTGATTTATGTCTCCGAATGCAGATTGGGAATGGCGTTAATGGCAATGTAATAGGATGATGCGCCAAAACCGGCAATGACGCCTTTGGCAATCGCTGAAATCAGCGATACATGCCGGAAAGATTCACGGCTATGAACATTTGAAAGATGCACTTCGATGACCCCGCCCGGAAATAGCGACAGCGCGTCGCGAAGCACAACGGATGTATGGGTCAGTCCAGCAGCATTGATGATGATCCAATCCATCTTGCCAACAGCTTGCTGGATTTTTTCGATCAATTCGCCTTCTAAATTTGATTGGAACCAATCCAGTTCCATATCATGTCCAGCGGCCAATCGACGGCATTTCGTCTCAATATCGCCAAGCTTATCATGGCCATAGATATCGGGCTCACGCATGCCAAGCATGTTGAGATTCGGACCATTTATAACAAGAATATTCATTGATTTTACCATCGTTCGGTTACAGTACACTCACTTCGCGAGCCATGCAAACAGCCTAGCCCTGTTTGGTGCGCTCCTTATCAATCACGGTTTGCAATTCCTCCATGCCAATCGCACCGGGGATCACCGTATCGCCAATCACAAGACCCGGCGTGCCATTGATATTCAGCGCCGCTGCCGCGCTTCGTGTCCGTGTGATAATAGCCGTTGTTTCGGGGCTGTCCATATCTTGCTTTAATTGCGCAAGGTCAAGACCTGCCGCCCCTGCCGCTTGCATGATCGAGGCGTCATTAACCTGCCCACGATAAGTCATCATTTCAGTGTGGAATGATTTGAATTTTCCTTGTTTCTGCGCGGCAATTCCAGCCTTGGCGGCGGTAACAGATGATTGGCTAAGGATTGGAAATTCCTTGATCACCATGCGGACATCGCCATTTGCGGCAAGCATTTGCATAATCGGGGCAAACATGCGTTTGCAATAGCCGCAATTATAGTCGGAAAATTCATAGACGGTCAGGCTGCCATTTGGATTGCCCATAACCGGATCGCCATCATCATTGCGAACGAGCATGATGCCAGCTTGCACGCGCTCGGCTTCTTCACGTGCGGCTAAAGATACCAACGCATCACGAAGCACTTCGGGATTGTTCTTGATATATTGTTCGATCACCTGCTGCATTTCTGCGCGGTCTTTTTGGTCAATATCGGCCTTTACCGGTGTTGTGACGAGGCTAACCAACATCAAAGGCAATGCAATCATAGAGGCAACAAAGCGTGACATTCACATTATCCTTTTGATTTTCGAGTTCTTTTGATGTTGAGATCCTTTTCATTCCGGGAAAACCGCCGCTGGAGACGAAAAATCCGGCTAAAGCAGCCTTCATAAACCTCATCTTATAACGGATTAATGCCGCTATTGCAAAGCCATCACGGCGCGAGTTTGCCAAAGCGGAACAGAATGTCATTGGCGCGGTTGCGAAGATCACCTTTTAGCCTGTTATCGGCTAAAACCCGTTTCGCCATTCGCACCGCCTGTTGGTCATTGCCAAGTAAAAGCGCTTCTTCGGCAAGCGCCAGGTCAGCCGCCGCAATATCGCCATTTCGTCCATAGGCAATCGCTAATTGTCGCCGGATAAAGGCCCATTTCGGTTCGGTTTTTTGTGCCGCTGAAATTGCCTTGATCGCGCGTGAAAGACGCTTTTTGTCATTTGTCGCAATCAGTGCCCGTCCAAGATTGACCAGAATTTGTGGGCTATCTGGCTGGAAAGCCAGCGCTGTTTCATAAGCTGCCGCTGCCGCCTCAGCCTTGGCCATCGACAGCAAGATATCGCCGCGAAATTCATGATAGAACGGATCGGCAGGATGCGCCGCGGATAGTTGATCCATCAAGGTGATTGCTGCTGCCAAATCGCCGCGCCGATATTGCGCAATTGCTTGGCTGTAGTTTGCATCGGCGCTATCTGTTTTGGCAGTTTGCCGTAAGATGCTTTGCGCTGGTTCACTATAGGCGCGAAGCTTGGCCACAAGCCGACTCATCAAATTTGTGTCATCGGCTGAAAGCGGGGCTGATTTATGGCCGTCTTGACGCGCATGATCTTGATAGACGGCAAGGCGCTGGGCTGAATCGGGATGCGTTTGATAATATTGGCTTTGCCGGCTTTCGGGAAGGGCGCGCTGCGCTGCCATGCGGCGCATCATCTGTTCGAGGCCAGCCGAGCTGATGCCAGCCTTATCAAGATAATCAAGCCCCAATTCGTCAGCAACAGCTTCATCATAGCGAAATGAGCGAAGCATCCTGCGGTTGGCCTGATCGGTACCGCCAACCATAACCCCGACAGCTGCATCACTTGGTGCTCCACCAGCAGCAAGCGCAAGCGCAGCAATCGCGGCAAGGGCGCCTGCGGTTCCGGCATCGCGTAAAGCCTCATCACGGCGCGGTACATGACCGGCTTTTAAATGGCCAAGCTCATGCGCGATCACCCCCAAAATCTCTTCGGCTGATTGGGCGTTGAGCAAAAGACCCGAATGGATATAGATAACGCGCTCGCCAGCCACAAAGGCGTTATAGCTGCTGTCGATAATGATCCTGATGCTGATTGCGTCTGGCGCATAGCCAGCAGCGCGCATCAAAGGCGCTGCCAAGGCTTGCAGACCGGTTTCCAACTCGGTATCTCTGATCAATCCGGCCAATGCCGATTGGGCAATGGTGATCGAAAACAGCGATATCAAAGCCAGCTTTCGTAAAAATGAATATCTCATGGAATAATTTTTCCGACAAATTTATGGCCTGTTTAAGACAGCTCTGCTATAGCCATGAGCCCGTAGCGTGTGTTTGCAGGCTATGCAAACACAATCCCCCTGCCGTATTAATCTGATCATGGCATGAATTCACTGGAATGAACAATGGCCTTAAAAGTTAGTCAAGCAAGCGAAATCCCTGCCTTTCTTGCCATGCAGGTAATGAAACGTGCAAAAGAGATGCAGGCCGCCGGAAGTGACCTTGTTCATCTTGAGGTTGGACAACCATCAACCCCACCGCCAGCCGCCGTCTCCAACGCATTGCAAGCGTCCTTGAAACATGTTGCGTCGCATGGCTATTCGGTTGGTTTAGGATTGCCTGAATTGCGGCAACGGATTGGACAGCATTATCAAGATTGGTATCAATTGCAGCTGGATTGGCAACGGATCGCTGTCACGCCCGGATCATCACTTGGCTTTACAATTGCCTTTTTATCGGCCTTTGACAAGGGCGATCGTATTGCCATTGCCACGCCCGGATATCCGGCCTATTTCAATCTGATGCTTGCGCTTGGGATCAAGCCGCAATTACTGCCTGCCCGTGCCGCACAAAACTGGATGCCCGATCTCGAATCACTGGTTGCAACCGATAACATCCCTGATGGGCTGTTGTTGGCAAGTCCGGCAAATCCGACCGGCGTTGTGATGCGCGATGACGAGCTTGAAGCCGTCTGCCGCTGGTGTGACAAGCATGGTGTGCGCCTGATCATGGATGAAATCTATCATGGCCTGACCTTTGGCAAACGAACCAAGAGCGCGCTTGCCTATACTGACAATGCCATCATCATCAATTCGTTTTCAAAATATTTTTGCATGACCGGCTGGCGTCTTGGTTGGATGGCGCTTCCCGAAGATTTGATGCCAACCGCCGAAATGTTGGCGCAGAATATGTATATTTCAGCGGCAACGATTAACCAGCTTGGTGCGGTTGCTGCCTTTGATTGTTATGATGAACTGGATGCGCATATCCCGCGCTATGAAGAAAATCGCGACCTTCTTTATCGTGGCTTGCCAGCCGAATTTCTGGGCAATCACGCGCCGTCAGATGGAGCTTTTTATCTCTATGCAGATGTTAGCGCTTTTACCAATGACTCGATTGCTTTTGCCGATCGCATTTTGACCGATACCGGCGTGGCGATGACGCCGGGTGTTGATTTCGATGCTGTCGATGGGCGGTCACATATGCGGCTATCTTATGCAGGCAGCACGCAAGATATGAAAAAGGCGGTTCAACGCCTAAATGACTGGCTTGCCGGCAAGGGTCGCTAGCGGCCAGTTAAAACCGGCCGCCAGCTTTCAATTTCATTCGCAAAGGCAATGATTGCCTAGCTTCTTGACCACCATCCGCTGCGCCGTGATTTTGGCTCGCTACTGCCAATTTTGACAACATCTTGCGGGGCTGAACTGATCGCCTCTCTTGCTGCTGGCGCATTGGTAGGTGCCTCATTATTAGCGCCGGTTTCAGCATTATTTGCATTAGTGGCTTTTGCTGGTGTTTTTTTTGCGGCTTTTCGTGCCGGTTTTTTCGCTGCTGGTTTGGCCGCGGCCGCGTCTTGTTCTGGCTTGTCACCAGCATCGGCTTTGGCTTTTGGCTTGTGTGCGCGGGCAGGTTTTTTAGTAGGCTTTTCAGCGCTACTATCAGCTTCAGCTTTGCTATCTTCGGCTTTGGCATCACCCGCTTTGGCATCATCTGCTTTTGCCGCATTTGCTGGTTTTTTGCGTCTTCGTGCCGGTTTTTCTGCCGCCGCCACATCGCCATTATCATCTGCTGCGGCTGTATTTAGTGAACCATTGCTGGTCGGTTCGGCCGCTGCAGCCGATGCTTCATTATCTGCATTGGCATTGTCTTTTGGGGTGCTATCTTTTGCGACATTTTCTGCTGCGGCTGGATCCGCCTTGGCAACACGGCGTCCACGACCGCGACCGGCTTTGGCCTTTGGCGCAGCGTCGTCATTGGCCGCAATAACATCGGTTGCGGTGCCGGTGCGGGCTGCGGCCGGATCTTCGCCATTTAACGATGCTGCTGCCTGATTGTCACCAGTTTGGTTTTCACCAGTCTGGCCGTCCTCACCATTGCGCCGACGCCGCCGCCGTCCGCCGCGCCGTCCGCGCCGCCGCCGTTTTGCACCGCCATCTTCATTGCCGGTTTCGTCATTTTCCGGATGTGGGGCTGCGTTTGCTTCCGTTTCAGCCGCCTCATCTTGATCAGAATCACTTGTATTCGGTTTGACATTATTATTGGCATGGCTTGGCTGCTGCGACTGGCGTGACGGCTGTTTGGCTTGGGTCTTGCCCTGCCAGCCGACACGATCAACCTTATATTCTGGGGCGATCAAACTGTCATCAGACAGCAAAATAACCATAAGGCCAAACTGTGCTTCAATCTCGGCAACTGCGCTTCGTTTATGGTTCAAGATAAATAGCACCACATCCCGATGGGCGGTGATATGCAATTCATCCATTGTGCCTTTTTGCGCTTCTTCTTCGATTGACCGCAGCAATTGCAGGGCGGCGGTATCAATCGACCGGACGCGGCCCGTGCCTTCACACTGTGGGCAAAGATTGCTGATTGATTCATTGATGCTTAGCCGCAGCCGCTGGCGCGACATTTCAAGAAGACCAAAATGGCTAATCGAACCAACCTGGATCCGTGCGCGGTCATTGCGCATTGCATCTTTCATCCGGCGTTCAACCGCATGTTGATTGCGGTTTTCTTCCATATCAATGAAATCGACAACAATAAGACCAGACAGATCACGAAGGCGAAGCTGGCGTCCTAATTCTTCGGCGGCTTCAAGGTTGGTTTTCAGCGCGGTTTCTTCGATATTGCGCTCTCGCGTTGATTTGCCCGAATTCACGTCAATGGCGACAAGCGCTTCGGTTTGGTTAATCACTAGATAACCGCCAGATTTTAACGTCACCTGCGGGCTGTGGATGGTGTCCATCTGATTTTCAACATTGAAATGCTGGAAAATCGGATGTGTGCCTTCGTATTTCTGAACCTTTTTTAGATGGCTTGGGATCAGCATCTTCATCTGGTTGCGGGCAATTTTATAGGCCTCTTCGCCTTCGACAAGCACTTCGTCAACTTCGCTTGTGTAAAGATCACGAATTGACCGTTTGATTAAATCGCCTTCTTCATGGATTAGGCAGGGGGCTTGTGATTCAAGCGTGCGCGCCCGGATATCATCCCATAATTTTGATAGATAGGTAAAATCACGCGCAATTTCGATTTTGGTGCGTTTCGCACCAGCAGTGCGAACGATCACGGCCATGCCGGCTTGGATATCCAAGCCGCCAACGACTGTTTTCAGCCGCTTGCGATCGGCAATATTGGTGATTTTCCGGCTAACGCCGCCGCCACGATTGTTGTTTGGCATCAATACGCAATAGCGTCCAGCAAGTGACAGATAGGAAGTCAAAGCTGCGCCTTTATTCCCGCGCTCTTCTTTCACGACCTGCACAAGCATGATCTGTTTGCGCGAAATCACTTCTTGGATTTTATAGCGTTTTACCTGACGTTTTGCCCGGATATCTTCTTCATCCGTCTCTTCGCCACCAAGGGTTTCAGGCGTGCCATCAGGGCCAGCTTCAACACTGTCATCGTCGCTCTCAACGCTGTTGGCCTCAATCAGGGCTTCACGGTCTTCAATTGGAATGCGGTAATAATCTGGGTGGATTTCACTAAAGGCCAGAAAGCCCTGACGGTTTCCGCCATATTCAACAAAAGCTGCCTGCAAAGACGGTTCAACGCGTGTGACCCGTGCTAGATAGACATTTCCTTTTAGTTGCTTCCGGTTTTCTGTTTCATAGTCAAAATCTTCAATGCGTGTTCCGCTTAGCAGCACCACCCGCGTTTCTTCGGCCTGGCGTGCATCGATTAATAGGCGTTTTGTCATTTACTTGTCTTTCCCCGGCCAACCATGTTCGGCTGTCAAATTTAGACAGTGTGTTAATTAGGCATGGCAGGTGTTGTGAATCTGGACTAAATCCACGCGCAGTACCAACCAGAAAGCGGTGGCCATAATGGCTGCTTTTGTCATGTGATCGGTTTGGCTGAGTCATTTAGATTAGTCCGGTGGTTTCAAATCGCGTCGTGTGTCCTGATGATAAGGCTCGCTGGCGGTCAGTGACATGGCACGATAATTAGGATCATTCATAATTATGGCATAACAAAGATCGTCGAGATAAACACCATCAGGTGAATAATTCAATTGCAGTTTAGCGGTAAAAATATCGGTTTGTTTACTTTCTGCTGATGGCGCATTGGCGCCACGCACGTCAGAAAAACCATATTTGTACCTCGAACTTCTCTTCCTTATATACCTGCTAAAGCTTTTTTGCCAACAAAGTAATGCCGTTTTGATAATTACCGTGATTTATCTTTGGCGCGAGCTAGGCTTGGGCTAGGTTTCGCTAATTGTGATCGGTGATAGTAAAGAAGGCCAGACATGGTTAATATATCAATGATGATAACTGTTATGGCAATGCTCGCCGCAATCGGCCGCTCTATCCTATTCCTGGCAATGGTCTTGGTGCTGGCAGCAACCGGCCAGGCCTTTGCCGAAAATGCCGTCACCGGAATGCGTGTAGGCGCGGTGCAAATTGATGACCGCACCGGTTTGCGGCTTGTGATCGAAACTAAAGCCCCGTTAAAAGCCAGCCTTTTGCTGTTGCAATCACCTTATCGTTTGGTGATTGACATGCCTCAAACCAGCTGGAATGTGGACAAGCTGGCACGGCGTGGCAATTTACAAGTCGCCCCCGGTTTGGCTTATCGTTTTGGAAATCCAAAGCCAGAAATCGGCCGGTTGGTGATCGAACTTGAAAAACCGGCAGCGCCTGTGCGGGTTTTCGCCCTTCCATCGGCAGAAGCCGGCAGCCGTTTTGTGATTGATCTTCTTGATCGCGGGAAGACGGCGTTTCTGGTCGCATCATCAGCGCTGGAAAAAACCCCAAACATTGATCTAAGCGATGCTGTTACTGATCGCGCTGTGGTCAAAGATGCTGATCGGGTGAAAACGGTCAAGCCATTGACCATGCCATTGCCAAAATCGAAACCGGCGCGCCATGCGAATAAGCTAGCCACGGCGGCACTTGCCGTGCCAAAGCCGCGGCCGCGAAAATGGGTTGTCTTTATTGATGCTGGGCATGGTGGCAAAGATCCGGGCGCGCTTGGCAAGGTGGGAACGGTGGAAAAAGACATCACCTTGGCGGCGGCGCGTGAACTGGCAAGCCAATTGCGCGCCACGGGCAAGATAACCCCGATTTTGGCGCGTAATGACGATCGGTTCTTGCGGCTTCGCCAGCGCATCCGGCTAGCCCGGCAAAATCAGGCTGATTTGTTCATTTCGCTTCATGCTGATTCGGCGCCAAGATCATCGGCGCGGGGCATTTCGGTTTTTAGCCTGTCAGATAAAGCCTCTGACAAAGAAGCGGCTGCATTGGCGCGTCAGGAAAATAGCGCCGATCTGATTGGTGGGCCGGATCTATCCGCCGAAGATCCCGAGGCAGCGGGCGCGCTGGTGCGGATGTTTCAACGCGAGTCAATGAACCAATCGGCGCGGTTTGCGGCGGCAATCTTGCAACAGATTCGCGATTTGCCGGGGGGTGATAAGCGCGGGCATCGGTTTGCCGGTTTTGCTGTTTTGAAGGCGCCTGATATGCCATCAGTACTTGTCGAGATGGGCTTTTTATCAAACCGGAAAGACGAGGCGAATTTGAATAAGAAATCCTATCAGCAGGATTTATCAAAACGGCTAACAAAGGCCATTCTTGTTTATCTAAATGAATATGGCCCCAAAATATAAAGGCTGGCGTCCTATGATCGATATGGCGGCATATCCATGGAAAAGGGCTGTTACCCCCTAAAAGGCGGGGTTCAAAATGAAGAAAAGGTCTAGATTGCCACATCTGCGCCCAATTTCGGCTATATTATCTAAATCATGTTAAGATTTATTTCGATTACATTATCCTTTGTTTTCCTGATGTGCATGCTTGCTGGCGCTGGCATCCTTTGGGTTTTCTGGACCTATGGAAAAGATCTTCCTGATTATCAGCAGCTTGCCAATTATGAACCACCTGTTTTGACCCGCATTCATGCTGGCAACGGGGCGTTGCTGGCTGAATATGCCAGTGAAAAGCGGCTTTTTGTGCCAGTTGAGGCAATCCCGCCACGATTGACCCACGCTTTTATTTCGGCTGAAGACAAAGCATTTTACAATCATTTTGGCATTGATTTGCGCGCTTTGGCGCGGGCAATTTTTACCAATGTCGTCAATTATGGCAAAGGGCGGCGACCGGTCGGTGCCTCGACCATCACCCAGCAGGTTACCAAGAATTTCCTGCTGACCAATGAAGTTTCGATTGATCGCAAAATCAAAGAAGCAATCCTGTCGCTTCGGATAGAACGCGCTTTTAGCAAAGACCAGATTTTGGCGCTTTATCTGAACGAAATTTATCTTGGACGCGGCAGTTACGGCGTTGCAGCGGCAGCGTTGAATTATTTTGATAAATCGCTTGGGCAATTGGAATTGCCTGAAATCGCCTATCTTGCTGCCCTGCCAAAAGCGCCAAATAATTATCATCCGGTTCGCAATCTCCGTGCGGCAACCATGCGGCGCAACTGGGTTTTGGATGAAATGCAGCAAAATGGCTATATCTCGCAGAATGAAGCTGACGAGGCAAAAGCAGCACCGCTGCGCATGATCGGACAAAGCGGATTTGACGCTGCCGAAGCGCCTTATTTTACCGAAGAAGTGCGCCGCCAGCTTATTAGCCGCTTTGGTGAAACATCGCTTTATGATGGCGGTCTATCGGTTCGTACAACGCTTGATCCTTATCTGCAGCAAATTGCAGATAATGCGCTTGAACGTGGGCTAGAAGCATTGGATCGGCGGCAAGGCTGGCGCGGCCCGCTTGGCGTCATGCTACAAGGGGCTGATATCGACAAGGTTCTTGGCGCGCAAACGGCAAAGTTACGCGCGAACCATTTTGCCGCGCTGGTAACAAAGGTTGGGCCGCGAAGCGCTGAAATCTATGTGAATGGCCGCAATGCGATTATTCCGTTCGAGCTTGCTTTTTGGGCCTATCCGCCGCGCCGTGATGATGGGGTGAGGCCACCACCCTTGCGTGATTTGCGCAAAGCCTTGTCCAAAGATGATATTGTCATTGTCCAGCCGCCCGGCTTTACGCCAGATTTGATCCGTAATGATTTTGAACCCGCGCCAAATCATTTTGCATTGGGACAGCGTCCCGATGTTGAAGGCGCGATTGTTGCGCTTGACCCCCATACGGGCCGTTTATTGGCGATGAGTGGCGGCTATAATTATGCTGAATCAGAATTTAACCGCGCCGTTCAAGCGGTGCGCCAGCCCGGATCAGCCTTTAAACCTTTTGTTTATCTTGCCGCGCTTGATGCTGGCTATAGCCCGACAACGCGCATTCTTGATGCACCATTGGTTGTGGATCAGGGGCCGGGCAAACCGAAATGGAAACCGGCAAACTATACCAAACGTTTCTATGGCCCATCGATCATGCGGGTTGGCATCGAACAATCACGAAATCTGATGACTGCACGCTTGGCTATGACAATTGGCATGGATCGGGTTCAGGACTATGCAAAACGCTTTGGCTTGAACGATGATTTGCCGCCATTTTTATCAATGTCGCTTGGCGCTGGCGAAACGACCCTGCTTCGGCTGACATCGGCCTATGGTATGCTTGTGAATGGCGGGCGAAAAATTACCCCAAGCCTGATTGACAGGATTCAAGACCGCCATGGCAAAACCATTTACCGCCATGATGCGCGTGACTGTGGTTCTTGCGCGGCACCAGATGGTTGGTCAAATCAACCAATTCCGACATTGCCCGATACGCGTGAACAGCTAACTGATCCAGCATCGGCTTTTCAGATGGTGTCAATGTTAGAAGGTGTCATCAAACGTGGTACTGGTCGGTCGATCAATGATCTGAATCTGGTTGTTGCGGGCAAGACTGGAACCACCAATGATAATACAAATGGCTGGTTTATCGGCTTTACGCCTGATCTGGCGATTGGCGTTTTTATCGGTTATGACCGGCCGCGCCCGCTTGGCAAACGTGAAACCGGTTCAACGGTGGCGGTGCCGATTTTTGGCGATTTTCTGATGCGGTCGCAAATTGACAAGCCGGTCATTCCGTTCCGGCGACCAAATGACATTCAGGTCATTCCGGTTCATGCTGAAACGGGCGAACGCGTTTTGCCAAAAGACCAGCAAGCTATTTTGGAAATTTTCAAACCCGGCCAGCGGCCAGGCGGGGTGTTGATTGATGTTGCCCCGGGCATGGATGGTCAGACGACAACAACAGGCGGAACATTGGCAACACAGGGGCTTTACTAGGCGCCATTTTGCCGCCAGATAAGAATTGAGGCTTGCCACAATACCCCACGGCGCGTTAGGTAAAAGCACTACTTGTTTCCTTCATTGCAGGCTGGACTCCGAAACCATGCAGGCCGAAACCACAGCAAAAATTGACATTATCAAAACGGCAATCGATCTGCTGTGCAAACATGTCAAATATGATGATGCCAAGGCGCAGCTTGCCAGCCTTGAAAGCGTGATTTCTGATGGTGATTTTTGGAATGATCAGGCCAGCGCGCAAGAAACCATGCGCGAAAAAAACCTTCTTGAACGTCAATTGGCGGTTATTGATGCGCTTCAATTGGAAATGGATGATGCGATCGAGTTGCTGGAGCTTGGTAAGGCCGAAGGTGATGAAGAAATCATTAATGATGCCGAAGCATCATTAACGAAACTTGTGGAAATTGCCGAAAAACGCCAACTTGAAAGCCTGCTATCTGGCGAGGCTGATGCGAATGACTGTTTTATCGAAGTTCACGCTGGTGCTGGTGGAACCGAGGCACAGGATTGGGCCTTGATGCTGATGCGCATGTATAGCCGGTGGGGTGAGGCGCGCGGTTTTAAATTGCAAATCATCGAGGAAAGCGCTGGTGAAGAAGCTGGCATCAAATCGGTCACGATGCGGATTAATGGTGAAAATGCCTATGGCTGGATGAAAACTGAGTCAGGCGTTCACCGTTTGGTTCGGATCTCACCTTTTGATAGCTCGGCGCGTCGCCATACAAGCTTTGCCAGCGTTTGGGTCTATCCGGTTGTTGATGATAATATTGAAATTGAAATCGAAGACAAGGATTTGCGGATTGACACTTACCGTGCATCAGGTGCCGGTGGCCAGCATGTCAACAAAACTGATTCAGCGATCCGCATCACCCATTTGCCAACAAATATTGTTGTTCAATGTCAGAATGACCGCTCGCAGCATCGCAATCGGGCAACCGCCTTTAACATGTTAAAAGCCCGCCTTTACGAATTGGAATTGCAACGCCGTGAGGATGCAGCTAATGATGCTGCGTCAAGCAAAACTGATATTGGCTGGGGAAACCAGATCCGGTCTTATGTTCTGCATCCTTATCAGATGGTGAAGGATTTGCGAACCAATGTTGAAAAGGGCAATGCGCAGGGCGTTCTTGACGGAGATCTTGATGATTTCATCGAGGCCAGCCTTGCCGCGCGTGTTGGCAATCAACGCTAGGCGTCTGGCCTTTTTTCGGGTGACGCCACCAAATCATCTCTTGTGGCAAGCGGGCCATAAAACGCCGCTGAAAAACGCGCAGCATTGCGGGCAACAATATTAAATGGCGGTTTTAAATCGCCGTGAAAATAACGTTTCACAAGGCTGTGCCATGTGCTGACCGGATCAAGACGATCCATGCCGCACATATAGTCGAACCAGCGTTTGCCAACCGATACATGTGTAATTTCATCAGTCATGATGATGCCAAGCGCATTTGCCGTTTCTTCATCACCAACCGATTTCAACCGGTTGATCATTGTTGGCGTCACATCAAGCCCGCGCGCTTCAAGCACAAGCGGTGCAATCGCCAGCCGCGCCAAAAGATCATGTTTGGTGGCATCCGCGGCTTGCCATAGGCCGTCATGCGCTGGCAAATCGCCATAAGCCGCGCCCAAATCGGCAAGCCGTTCACTTAACATCAGAAAATGTCGTGCCTCATCATCGGCAACGCCAAGCCAGTCATGATAAAAATCGACCGGAAGCTGGGTCTTGGTAAAGCGGCTGGTCATATCCAGTGCCAGATCAACCGCATTTAATTCGATATGGGCAATGGCATGAAGAAGCGCGATCCGGCCCGGGGCAGATTGGGTGATCCGCCGCCGTGGCACCTCACGCGGTGGACGCAATAATGGGCGGTCAGGCCGGCCCGGCCGATCTGGCGGCGGCTGGTTTCCAAGCGCAAGCGTGGCGTCTTTCCACGCGGCAACAAGATGGCGCGTTGCCGTGGCTTTTTGGCGCGCATCCGAAATGCCAAGCACTTGACATATCGCGCCGCTAAGCGTTTTCTTTGATGTGTCTGGCATGATTAAAGCGCTTTCAATTTTTCCAGAACATCGATCGCATGACCGGCAACCTTTACCTTTGGCCATATGGCGGCAATCTTGCCTTCGCTGTCGATGATAAAACTGGCGCGTTGAATGCCCATATATGTTTTGCCATACATTGATTTCTCAACCCAAACGCCAAATTCTTCGCAAAAGCTGGTTTCGTGATCCGCGCCCAGTAGACAGGTCAGGCCATATTTGGCGCGAAATTTTGCCTGTTTCGCTGGTTTGTCTTTGGAAACACCAATCACCACGGTATTGTGCGCGATAAATTCATCGTGAAGGGCGGAAAATTGCTCGGCTTCTTTGGTGCAGCCTGGGGTGTCGGCGCGTGGAAAGAAGAACACGACCACTTTTTTGCCACCTTGTTCTGCTAGTGAAAACATGTCGGTATCGGTTGGAATCGACAAGGTGGGGGCATAATCACCAATCGCAATCATAAAATGTCCTAATCATTTGCATTGGCGCTGAAATGATAGCGCGCTTTGTTTGTTGTTTGAGGTCTCATCAATGATAAATAATATTTTTCTGCCAGATCACAAGACAGCCAGTGTTCAGCATGGTAAACAAAAGCAAGATTTAAAGCGATAGAGGATGCGGCGTGTTTGCTGATCGACATTTCACCGCGAGGGGTATTTTCAAGACTTTTGTGATCACGGTCTTGTTGCTGGCAACGATGACTTTCGGGGCTGGTTATGTTTATGTGAACCAAGCTGGCGGCCTTCGTCGTCTTCTTGAAACCGAATTGTCGCGCATGGTTGGCAATGGCTCAGCCTCGGTTGGCGATGCGCAGCTTAATTTTGCGTTATCGCGCCGCCCGCTTCAGCTTGCCGCGGAAAATATCGTCATTAATCTTGAACGTGATCAGATCGACCTTCCTAATGTCGAAATCGACTTTGGTCTGACAAGCTTTTTTGACGGGCGGCCAGAAACGATTTTGTTGCGTGGGATCAAGCTTGATCTGGTAAAAAAAGCGTCAGGCTGGTCCGGTTCGCCAGCCATTATTTTTCTCGATCAGTTGGCCAAACAATTAAACCAGCTTGAAACTGGCACGCCAAGATCGGGTACCAGTCTAAACCGCCTTGGCGGGTTGAAATTGATTGCGATTGAAACTGATCGTCTGTCGCTTTCGCATGAAACTGGCGCTTTGCCAAAGCTGGTTTTCACCGACATCAATATCGATGTGACCTTGGGTGATCATGGCGCTGTTGCCGGCAGCCTGCGGGCGCGGCGGCTGGCAAGCGATGACGCGGCTGCGGGCAGTTTTACCCTGTCATTTGATGGCTGGCCCAGAAGCGATTCTTTTGCGTTTGACATGAGCGCATCTGATTTGAATACAGCCGATATCAGCGGTTATATTGACCGGCTTCCTGCCGCTTTGCGCCAGATCGGCGTTTTATCAGGGCATCTTGGCTTTGAGATGAAAGACGATTTGTTGACCAAGCTGAATGCCGATGTTGCGCTGGTTGATGGCATGCTTGGCATTCCGGGTATTGGCCGCGATGCGGCTTTTGATACGGCTGATCTGGTGTTTTCCTACAGCCGCCCCAGCGACAGTTTAATGGTTAGCAAAGCGGTATTGAATTTTGCCGATCAGCGGCGATTATCTTTTGATGGCGTGGTGACCGATTTCCATGCCCAATCTGCCAATGTAAAGGGCATGATCGAGGCCAATAATCTGCCGATTCAATCATTGCTCGATGGCTGGCCTGATCTGGTAGCGGCTGATTTTAAACAGACTTTGCGGCAACGCTTTAGCGGCGGCCAATTCAAATTCGTCAAAGCTGAATTTCACGGTGCCTTTGTATCTGAAACCAGCTCTTTGACATTATCTAGGCTTGGTCTTGAAAGCCGGTTTGCCAGCGTTCGGGCAAATTTTGCCAGCGGTCAATATAAGCGGCTTGTCGCAACGATTGGCGGCGCATTGGGCATGAATATTGGCAAAGGTTGGCAAATTCAGGATGTTCTTGTCGATCTTGAAATGACCGATGGGTCGATACTTCTTGACGGTTATGAACGGTCGGTCGATCTGGCATCTGGACAATTAAAATCGATGCTTCGCGGCGATGTGGCGACATTGGAAAATCTGGCATTCGATATGGGAAACGCTGGAAAGTTTGATCTTGGTGGTCGCTTTGAAATTGGTGATGACTGGACGCTTCGTGATTTACAGATGGAACTGAATGTGCCGGATATGGATGTGGTATTATTTTCAGCATTATGGCCGCAATGGGCCGCGCCTGAAACCGCTTCATGGGTGGCGGAAAATATTCCGGCCGGACGGGTTCGTGATTCAAAATTATCATTTGCGGCTGATCTTGGCGCCGCCAAAGGGGTGCGCAAACTCTATGATGTCGAAGGCGATCTTAAATTGCGCAACGCCGAATTGATCTGGGCCAAGGGCGCGACAGCTATCACCAATGTTGATGCTGATCTTTATTGGGATAATGATGCGTTTACTGCCAGCTTTCTAACCGGACGTATTGACGATATTGCCGTGCAGCGTAGCCGAATTGTTATTGAGCCGGTGCTTGACGATATCCAGAAAAACGCAATGATTTCGCTGAATGCCAAGGGCGCAGCTAGCACAGCGATGGATTTGGTGCGCCAAGCTGGCTTGTCACAATATGGCAGTTTGGATTTCAGCAAAATCAAAGCTGATGGTGAAGTTGAATTCAGCCTTGAAGCCGCTTTACCGCTTGGCAAATCCGCTTCGCTAGCCAATCGTATCCAGAAACTAGATGCCACAATCAGCAATGGTTCGTTCCGCAATCTGCCAAACCAGATGAATGTTGATGATGCCGAACTTGTGATGAATATATCCGCTGATAATAGCCAGATTACCGGTACGGCGACTGTCTATGGCGCGCCAAGCGAATTCAGTCTCGAAATTGATCACCAAAAACGCCATGTTGAACTGGTTGGTCAAACCCCGCCGTCGGCCTTGCTTGCCTCGGCGATAGCCAAGATATTTGACCTTGATATCGCTGGATCAATTGGCGGTAAAATTGTGTATTCCGGTGACCCGTCAATGGGCGAAGCAAAGATCGGTATGGCGGTTGATCTTGGCAGCGCGTCAATTAACGTGCCGAAATTGAACTGGGCGAAATTACCAGCCGAGGACGGCCGCGCAACAATGAGCATCCTGCTTCGCAAGGGTGAAGTGGCGTCAATGCAAAATATCGATGTGGCCGTTGGTAGCCTGTCAGCACAAGGCCAAATTGCCTTTGATACAACGGCTAAGATACAGGCCGCGTTTTTTGAACGTGTTGCGTGGCCGGGAAATGATATTCGTGATCTGATTATCGAGCGCAATGCCGAATCATCATGGAAAGTTGGAGCAACAGCACGGCTGGTAAATCTTGTGCCGCTTCGTCGCAATGAAGGAGTCAGTGGTGGTGAAACACTGATCTTTGATTTTACCGCTGATCAAATTGTTGTTGATAACGAAATTGCCCTGTCGGGTCAGTTATCAGGTAATCGCACGAGTGACGGCATGGGCAAGGCCAAATTTCTGGGAACCATGCTTGTTGATGGGGAGCCATTGATTACCGAAGCCGATCTTGAGATGGAGTTTGGGATAAATGGCGATAGGATTACTGGCACTGGCCTGATTGGCGGCGGCGAAGTCAATCTGAGCTTTGATGCAAAAACAAAGATTGATCCTAAATTGGTGATCGAATCTGAAAATGCTGGTCGGGTATTATCTGGATTGAAAGTGACGGATACGGTTCGTGGTGGCCAATTGCGCCTGACGAATGTTTTCAAAGATAATAAATTCAAATCTTTTGACACAAAGATCGAATTGGCAAAATTCAGGATTGTCGAAGCGCCAAGAGCCTTGCGGGCGTTTTCGGTGCTTAGCCTTGCTGGCCTATATTCGCTTGTCGAGGGGGATGGTACCGCGTTTCGGCGCGGTGAAGCGGTTTTAGAAACGCGCGGCCCAATGGTAAAGATTGTCAGCATGAAAGCCAGCGGTGAGGCGGTTGGCGTCACTATGCTTGGGGTTTATGATCGCGCCACCAAAAAAGTGGATGTGAGTGGCAATTTGGTGCCGGTGAATCAGATCAGCAAGCTTCTTGGCAAAGTGCCTCTGCTGGGTGATTTCATCGCAGGCGTCGACAAAAGTGGTATCTTTGTTAGTCAATTTAATGTCACTGGCACATCGGATGATATGAAAACAGCGGTCAATCCGGTGCCATCAATTGCCCCTGGCCTGTTGCGTGATCTATTTTCGCCAAACTGGCTAGGTAGAGAAGAAAAACGCCTATTTGGCGAGGGCGAAACCGTGCCAGCTCCAGTGCAGTAGGCCGCCGGAAAAGCGGCATGATTTACCGTTAATCTGGGGCTATTGATCTATAATAGAATAATAAGCGCGTGCCGTTTTTTCCCAGCCGACATTTTCAGCTTACCATCTTGGAAATCAGCAATGCTGATCATGGCGTCTTCATCGGTGATGGCATTGTAATTCAACTTTGCCCCGCCGCCGCGGATTAACCGTCTTGCCTCGCCATTCGATTTGGCAAAGCCGACCATGTTCAAAGCCGCGATAACGCTAAGGCTGGCAGCGTCAGATGAATTGATCGTCACTTGATGAAGGCCATCACTCATACCCTTATCGCCAAAGGTGGTTTGCGCAGTCGCTTTGGCCTTTTCGGCATCGTCAATGCCGTGGCAAAGCCGTGTTGCCTCATCAGCAAGGATGATTTTGGCTTGGTTGATCTCGGCGCCTTCAAGCGCGCCTAATTTGCGAACCTCGTCCATTGGCAATTCGGTAAATAGGCCAAGAAAGCGCGCAACGTCTGAATCCTCAGTATTGCGCCAGAACTGCCAGAAATCAAAACTGGATAATTTCGCATCATTCAGCCAGATCGCGCCATTGGCAGATTTGCCCATTTTTGCACCCGATGATGTGGTGATCAGCGGCGATGTCAGGCCATAGATTTCCTGACCATCAACGCGGCGGGTTAAATCAATGCCGGTGACAATATTGCCCCATTGGTCTGATCCGCCCATCTGCAATTGGCAGCCATAGCGGCGGCGCAATTCCAGAAAATCATAGGCTTGTAAAATGGCATAGTTGAATTCAAGAAAGGATAAGGGCTGTTCACGCTCAAGCCGCAATTTCACTGATTCCATGCCCATCATGCGGTTGATCGAGAAATGTGGCCCGTAATCGCGCAGGAACCGGATATAATGAAGGCTGTCGAGCCAATCGGCATTGTCAACTATCAATGCATCTGATGGTTCATCACCAAAAGTCAGATATTTTTCAAAAACGCTTTTGATGCCGTTCTTATTAATTTCGATATCCTGATCTGACAATAGTGGGCGGGCAGTATCCTTGCCTGATGGGTCGCCAACCTTGGTTGTGCCGCCGCCCATCAAAACGATTGGTTTATGGCCGCAACGCTGCAAAATGCGAAGCATCATGATTTGCACAAGCGAGCCAACATGAAGGCTGTCAGCGGTGCAATCGAAACCGATATAGGTCGGGATCGTATGATTGGCCGCCAGCGCGTCAAGAGCGTCAATATTGGTGGCCTGATGAATATAACCACGTTCACTAAATTGTTGGATTAGGTTCGATTTATAATTCATCTTCGATCCAGATTGTCAAAATGTCAAAGCCAGCGCCCCGATGCAGCGGCGCGTTGGCGGTTGATGTTTCAGCCTAGGCCAGCGGATCAAAATCCGGCTCGGTCAGTGCGGTATCAAGATATATGCCAACGCGTTCAATCACTGGGTCAAGATGATCGGTAAAGAAATGATTGGCACCGGGCACGATATCAATATCGATTGTAACGCCCTTTTGAATTGAAAGACGATCAACCAGCTTGTGAATGGCATCGGGTGGTACTTGCTCATCCTGTTCACCATGCACAATCAGACCAGATGCCGGACATGGTGCCAGAAATGAAAAATCATGGGTCAATGCTGGCGGCGTTACCGAAATAAAACCGCCAATTTCTGGGCGGCGCATCATCAATTGCATGCCGATCCATGCGCCAAAAGAAAATCCGGCAATCCAGCATTGACGTGATGCAGGGTTTTGCGCCTGCAGCCAATCCATTGCGGTTGCCGCATCTGACAATTCGCCTTCGCCATTGTCATATTCGCCCTGACTGCGGCCAACACCCCGAAAATTGAACCGAAGCACGGCAAAACCACGCGCTTGGAAATGCTTGTATAGCGCATAGGTGACACGGTTATTCATCGTGCCACCCTTATCAGGCTCTGGGTGCAGAATTAGCGCGGTCGGTGCATCAGGCACCTCACTTGGCATGTAGCGGCATTCCAATCGTCCGTCGGGGCCGTTTATGATAACCTCGGGCATAAGTTTTTCCGTTCATCTTGCACTATCGTAATCAGGGCTTATATCGTAATATGCATGACACGCCAAGCGGGCTTTCACATCTAGTGCGCGCGAATGTGTGATTTGCTGGTAACAAACCGGTCTAAATCTGTTTGCTGTCGATGATCTTGAGCAATAAATCACGCGTCAGCCATTTTTATTCTACCAAAGACAACACTGGGTCGAAACATATGCTTGCAAATTTACGCCGTGACTTAAATGCGATTATGGAACGCGATCCGGCAGCCAGCAACCGGCTGGCGGCGATCTTTCTATATCCAAGCTTTCAAGTCATGCTGGCCTATCGTTTGTCGCATGTTTTGTGGCAGATGCGGCTTCGGTTCATTGCGCGGCTGATCATGCAGATTGCGCGCGTGCTAACAGGAATCGAAATTCATCCCGCAGCAAAAATCGGCCCTGGCTTCTTTGTTGATCATGGAATGGGAACGGTGATTGGAGAAACGGCCGAAATTGGCCGTGATGTCACTTTATATCATGATGTGACACTTGGCGGGGTCATGCCAGCGGTTGATTCAGACAAACAGCGTGAGGCGAAACGCCACCCAACGCTTGGCGATTATGTGATTGTTGGTGCCGGCGCGCAAATTCTTGGCCCGATCACGGTTCATCGCTGTGCGCGGGTTGGTGGCAATTCGGTGGTTACAAAAGATGTTCCCCAAGCGGCAACTGTCGTTGGCGTGCCTGCGCGTCAGATGAGCAAAACCAAAACCAAGGCTGATGCTGATACAAGCTTTATGGCCTATGGTGTTCAATCGGGTATTGATCTTGACCCGCGTGAGCGCACGATCAGAGCGCTTGTTGACGAGGTGCAAAGCCAGCGCGCACGCCTTAGCGATCTTGAAGACAGGCTGGCCAGTGCGGCGGCACCGGCCGCACCGAAAAAGACACCGCGCAAAACCAAGCCAAAGCTGGTCAGCTAGGTTGTTTGGTAAAGCTGGTCATCAATGATGCGTAAGACGCCAATCTATCTTGATAATAATGCAACAACGCCATTGCGTGCTACTGCCATCGCTGCCATGCAGGATGTGATGGGGCCGCCAGCAAACCCATCATCTGTTCATGGCTTTGGACGTAATGCCCGTCTGATTGTTGAAACGGCGCGTAGTGCGGTGGCAATGCTTGCCGGATGCCGCGCCGCGGATGTGGTGTTTACTAGTGGTGGTACCGAGGCCAATAATCTTGTGATGGCGCAATATGATCATGTGATCACAAGTGCGATCGAACATGACTCGGTGCGACATGCGCACCAAAATTGTCATCAGATTGCCGTTGATGAAAATGGTGTCGTTGATCTGAATATGCTGGCAACAGTAATAGCCGGGATTGATGATGCGGCCAAGCCGCGAACACTCATCTCGATCATGGCCGCCAATAATGAAACTGGTGTTGTCCAGCCAATGGACGAAATTGCCACGATGGCGGAAAGCACAAATATAGCCTTGCACAGCGATATGGTGCAAATTTTTGGCAAACGCCATATCAATTTTGCCGCATCGAAAATCAGCTATGCCAGCCTATCAGCGCATAAGATTGGTGGCCCGTCTGGTGTTGGTGCGTTGCTTGTGCGCCCGGGATGCAGGCTTTCAAGCCTGCTTCAAGGTGGAGGTCAAGAACAGGGGCGGCGGGCTGGCACTGAAAATCTCGTTGGCATTGCCGGTTTTGGCGGTGCGGCAGATGATGCTCTTGGCGATATTGGTCATTATCTGACAATGGCGAAATGGCGCGATGATTTTGAAAGCTGCATGCTGGATCAGCGAAGCGGGATTGCGGTGTTTGGCCGCGATGCACCACGGCTTGGCAATACCAGCTGTATTGCCGCATCGGGAAAAGCGGCTGTAACAATGGTGATGGCATTTGACATTGCTGGCGTTGCGATTAGCGCCGGCGCGGCCTGTTCGTCGGGCAAGGTCAAACCAAGCCATGTGCTGGAATCGATGGGTGCGGGGCCACGCGCTGGTGAGGCCATTCGCATCTCAGGCGGATGGGCGACCACCAAAAGCGACTTTGAAACGCTTGCAGATGTGTTTTTGCAACTGTACAAGCAACCCGTATAATTTGATTTGCCACAGTTGAATTTGCAAATTCAGCGGGATTTGCAAATAAAGTGCAATCGCGATAAAGACAGGTGAAGCTAGGAGTCGCCCGAAATGCCGAATATTATTTTTACCAAGCCGGATGGCTCGGAACATAATGTCACTGTTGAAAATGGTGTCACTGTCATGGAAGGAGGGCGAGATGCCGGACTTGGCATTGAGGGAACATGCGGCGGTTGTCTGTCTTGTGCGACCTGTCATGTCATTGTTGATGCCAACTGGTTTGCCAAAACCGGCGCGCCGGGTGAAGACGAGGTGGATATGCTTGATCTGGCATTTGGCCTTGCGCAGACATCGCGTCTTGGATGTCAGATTGAAATGTCGGATGCGCTTGATGGTTTGCGTGTAACGATTCCAGAAGATATGTAGGGCTGACTATGGCGGTGCAAGCAGTAAAAACCAAAGAAAAGGACAGCGTCGCTGCTTGTCTTAATGGGCTTGGCTTTGCCAAACCTCCTGCCGAAACACGCGTTGTTGTTGCCATGTCTGGCGGGGTTGATTCATCGGTAACGGCCGCCTTGCTTCATGAGCAGGGTTTCGATGTGATTGGCATTACCTTGCAGCTCTATGATCATGGGGTTGCGGTACAGACCAAGGGTGCGTGCTGTGCTGGTGTTGATATCCATGATGCCCGCACGGTTGCCGGACGTCTTGGCATTCCGCATTATGTGCTTGATTACGAAAACCGGTTTCACGATCAGGTCATGCAGGATTTTGCCGATAGCTATCTTCGCGGTGAAACGCCAATCCCCTGTGTTCGTTGTAATCAAACGGTGAAATTTACCGATTTGTTACAAACCGCGCGTGACCTCGAAGCCGATTGCCTTGCCACAGGCCATTATGTCCAGCGCATTGATGGTGATGATGGCCCGCGCTTGCTTCGCGGTGCTGATCCAGCAAAAGACCAGTCCTATTTCCTGTTTGCCACAACGGCTGAACAGCTAGATTATCTGCGGTTTCCGCTTGGCGGTCTTGATAAGGATGAAACGCGCAATTTGGCGCGTAAATTTGGGCTTACCGTCTCGGAAAAGCCGGATAGTCAGGATATCTGTTTTGTACCAAACGGGCGTTATGGCGATGTTGTGCGCCGGTTGCGGCCCGGTGCGGTTGATGCAGGTGATATCGTGCATATTGATGGCACAGTTCTTGGCCGTCATAACGGGGTGATTGATTACACGATTGGCCAACGCCGCGGCCTTGGTATTGGCGGACGGGCTGGTGCGGATGAGGCGGATGGCCCGCTTTATGTTGTCGCGATTGATGCGGCATCAAATCAGGTGATTGTTGGCCCGCAAAAGGCACTTGCCTGCGTCGAGGTTTATTTAGGCGATGTTAATTGGATCAATGGCGCGCCTCGTGACAACGCCCCGATTTTAGCTCGGTTGCGCAATACAGCACCGGCGATGCCGGCGCGTGTAGTTTGCTATAAAGATGGTGGCGCAGCGGCTTTTGTGGTTCGGCTGGATGAGGCGCAATTTGGCATTGCCGCCGGTCAGGCTGCGGCAATTTATGATGGTGCCAACCCTGATCAATTACTTGGCGGGGGCTGGATTGCGCGGGCGCCGCTGGTTGCCAATATCGATCAGGATCAATAAGGGCTTTGCATCAGTAATCGGTTTAAATCTTTGATCATACAAAGCTAACATTTGGATTTTTCATGCCGTTCTAAGTGGCGTGATGATGAACGATCTTTTACAAATTCAAAAAGATTTAGGCGCGCCGCCGCGTGAGCCGCGGCGCCGTCTGGCGTCCGACGAAGAATTGGACGCGCCGGAAGATGGCTATGATCCGCGGGATTGGCTGGCAATGCCGGTCAATCACAGCCGTTATCACAAAGGCTATACAACCAATCATTGGCTTAGTGTTTTTCGGGCGGTGAATGCTATAGGTTAAAGCCGCTTTAAATTTGCAGGTTTCATTGGGTGTGCGCTAACAAGACTGGTTATTGCGTTCTTTTTCAGGCAATATGATAGACACTAGCTTGGCAGGGTTTTTGCAACCTCTTGTTGTTGTTTTGGTATTGTGCGAGTGCAGGATTGGGATCGATGGGCCAGCAAGTCTCGGTTACAAAATTAAAAGAACAAATCAAAGCGGCGAAACGCAGCCTTGCTGAAATGCCGTCAGTGATCACTGCTGCCGACCCTTTATTTCAGCCGGTTGCCATGCAAGCCGCAAATTTTGCCGGTTTGACTGTTGAGCGTGAAGATGATGCGCCAGACGCCTTCGACCAAAATATGTTGGCCACAAATGATATGGCGACCGGTGACGGCTTTCAATTTTTTCATCGCTCCAAACGGCCGGATCAGTCATTTGCCTCGCCATCACCTTTCAGCATGACAAATGCTGATATCAGTGCTCGTGATGGTGATCAGTCGCTTTTTCAGGCGTTAGATCAACGGCTTGGTCGGCTTGAAACTGATATCGCGCAGAATCAAAAACATTCCCTCGAACTGATCACTCTTTTGTCGGGTCTTAATATGACGGCAAAGCCCGCCCGCCGAAATTCAGCGTCAGTCAAATCTTTGCTGCGCCGCAATCTATATTGGTTTGTGATTGGGTTTTTGGTCATTGGCTGGGGCGCCCTAACCCCATCAGGCCATTATTGGATCAATCACTTTTTGGGTTTTATGTAGGGTTTATCCACAGGGATGGCTTTTGGATAACTACTTATTCATATTGACAAAAACGTTCATTTGACCTATGTTATCCACAGCTATTTATTGTGTTAAGGATAATTGTCGCCTAATGGCTTTCTATCCGGCCTCATCATCATCTCCACGTCAGCTTTCGCTGGATCTTGATCTGGAAGATGCGCCGTCTGCCCACTCAGCAGATAGCGGTGTAAAACGGTCGGTTATCTTTCCCAAAAATATTCAAATCTTTAATGTTCCGGAATTTCAGCGTCAGGTCTCGCAGCTCTTTGACCCGTTAAATATTAACATTGAATTCCGGGTGACACGGCAGAACCGGCTTGAAATGTGCTGGTCATTTCCGCAAGAAGCCATTCAATATAATCACGCGGATGCGCGCTCTGATCCGCATCAGCGAGCGCGTCTTTCGCCCGAAGAAAATGCGGCTTTTGAAACACTGGTTTTATCTTTTGCTGGTTCAAGCCATTAGGTATATCTGCCCGGCCGTTGGCGGCTATTGCGCGCCGCTGATCACAAATTTTATAAAATGAAAATCAGTGATTGCTGATGGCCCATCCATATCCGGCCCATCGACCTGAATCCTTACCTCTTGCAATAATGCCTTGGCAAGCTTGTTGCGTTTGTCGACTGTATCAACATCGCTGAGTTTTTGATCCGATAATTTGAGATTTATTGCCGAACGGATTTTAGGATTAAAAGCCTCTAACTGCTCCATGACCTTTTCACCGGCAAGTGTGTTGCCATAAGTCGCAATCGCGACTTCGGTGGTTAACATGCCTTTACCGCTGGCGAGGTTGCTGACAAAGGGCAGGGGAAAGCTGAAATAGCTGTATTTGGCGAAATCAAACGTTCCATCAGGAAACAGCGTCGTATTGTCCGGAACCTCTGTTTCGGCCTGTTCACTGTTACCAACTTTGTCGGCTTCGTTCTTGGCCTTGGCTTTTTGCATGATGGTGTAGATATCGTCTGGAACTGTTTCTGGTGTTGACAGGGTCAGATAGCCAATTGTAAATAGCGTCAAGACCACGCTGATGCCGCCGCCAATCATGAGTGGCAAAAACAGCCGGTGCGGTTGGCGCGATGATGAAGATAAGGAACTATATTCGGCCATGCTAACTTATCCGATCCAGCCGTTAAAACTGTCAATGATTGTTGAAATCCAGCCTGGCACTGTCAGCGCTGGTGAACCGCCTTCAGCTGTCGCTAGAAAATAGGTAATGCCGACGACAAGGCCGATCAAGGCGGCTATCGAAACCATGGTCACGGGTGATCTCTGGCT
>CAWUWE010000049.1:0-25809 GCA_963926175.1 uncultured Alphaproteobacteria bacterium
CTCGATGAACGCAATCCGCCGTTTTATCGCTGGTTTCCCGATGGTGAGATGAATAGCTGTTTCAACGCTGTTGATCGCCATGTTCTGGCCGGACGCGGCGACCAAAATGCAATTATTTATGACTCGCCCATCACCGACCATAAATCGACCCTTACCTATGCCGAATTACAACAGCAAACAGCAAAATTTGCCGGTATGCTTGCCGGTCTTGGTGTGGAAAAAGGTGATCGCGTCATCATCTATATGCCAATGATCCCGCAAGCTGTGGTGGCGATGCTTGGCTGTGCGCGGCTTGGTGCCATTCATTCGGTCGTATTTGGGGGGTTTGCCGCTGCCGAACTTGCCAAACGCATTGATGATTGTACGCCAAAAGTGATGATCAGCGCATCTTGTGGCCATGAGCCTGGGCGTATTGTTGAATATAAGCCGCTTCTTGATGGTGCTATCGAAACGGCAAGCCACAAACCTGACCATTGCGTGATTGTCCAGCGTGAGGCGCTTGAGGCCAATCTTATTGCGGGGCGCGATCTGGAATGGAATGCGGCACTTGATGCAGCAACCGAATTGCCGCCGGTTCCGGTAAAGGCAACTGACCCTCTTTATATCCTTTACACATCGGGTACTACCGGCCAGCCGAAAGGTGTGGTTCGTGACAACGGCGGTCATGCTGTCGCGCTTCACTGGTCGATGCGTCATATTTACGATATGCGGCCGGGCGATGTTTATTGGGCAGCGTCTGATATTGGCTGGGTGGTTGGCCATTCCTATATCGTCTATGCGCCGTTGCTTTTTGGCTGCACCAGCATTTTATTTGAGGGTAAACCGGTTGGCACGCCTGATGCTGGCGTGTTCTGGCGGGTGATTTCCGAACATAAGGTCAAAGCATTATTTACCGCGCCGACTGCCTTTCGGGCGATTAAACGCGCTGATCCTGATGGTACTTTTTTGAAAGATTATGACACATCATGCCTGAAATATCTGTTTTTGGCTGGCGAACGTGCCGATCCGGATACGATTAGCTGGGCGGAAAACCAGCTTGGCGTGCCAGTGATTGACCATTGGTGGCAAACCGAAACCGGTTGGTCGATTTGTGCCAATCCGATGGGGATTGAGCATCTTGCCGTCAAGCTTGGCTCGCCATCATTGCCGATGCCAGGCTATGAAATTGATATTCTTGATGCTGATGGCGCGGTGTTGCCGGCGGGTGAACTTGGGGCAATTGCCGTGAAATTACCATTACCGCCATCATGCCTTGCCACAATCTGGGGGGCTGATGACGCCTATGTTGAGAAATACCTCACTAGCTTTCTGGGCTATTATGAAACCGGTGATGCTGGCTATTGCGATGAGGATGGTTACCTCTACATCATGGCGCGTACCGATGATGTGATTAATGTTGCTGGCCACCGGCTATCAACTGGTCAGCTTGAAGAAGTGCTTGCCGATCATCCTGATATTGCTGAATGTGCCGTCATTGGTGTTGCCGATCAATTGAAAGGGCAATTGCCGCTTGGCCTGATCTGTCTTTATCCGAATTGTAACCGGCTGCAAGATGACATCATGGCCGAGGCGATTGCCCTTGTGAAAGATCGGGTTGGTCGTGTGTCTTCATTTAATTTGATTGTGGTGATTGACCGCCTGCCCAAAACGCGATCGGGCAAAATTTTGCGCGGTACAATGGCCAAAATTGCCGATGGCGAAAGCTGGAATATGCCTGCCACCATCGATGATCCGGTCATTTTGGATGAAATCACGATGGCCTTGCAATCAATTGGCTATGCTGGCGGTAAAAGCTGATCACTTGCGCCGTATTTCGCGCAAAAAGAACTAATGACGGAAATGAATATTGCGATGAATTTGAATTGCGCGGTAAAAACCGTTGCGTTACCCGCTAGATTTGCCTTAAACAAACCTATTGTCATCTGTTGCTAGAGAAACCAGCATGTTTGAAAAATTCCAGCCTGCAAAAGCCGATCCGATTTTGGGTCTTTCCAAGCTATTTCAAGCCGATCCACGCGCCGAAAAAATTGATCTTGGGGTTGGCGTCTATAAAGATGACAGTGGCATAACACCGGTTATGTCATCGGTGAAAAAGGCCGAGGCACGCCTGCTGCAAGAACAAAATTCAAAAGCCTATGTATCGCTTGCCGGTGCCGAGCTTTTCCGTGATCAAATGCGCGATCTTGTTCTTGGCGACGCTGTTGCCGCCGATCGGGTTGCCACATTGCAGACTCCGGGCGGAACCGGTGCAATTCGGCAGATTTTCGAATCGATGAAGATTTTGAATCCCGATTGCACGATTTGGATCAGTGATCCTAGCTGGCCATCGCATATGAGCATGGCAACGCATATGGGTTTCAAAACCTGCAGTTATCCGTATTTTGATAGTGAAACACGGCTTGTTGATACCGCCGCGATGATGAATTCGTTCCAAGCTTTGAAAGCTGGCGATTTGCTGCTTCTTCATGGTTGCTGTCATAACCCGACCGGCGCAAATATCGATATGGACACATGGAAAGCCATTACCGATCTGATAATCGAAAAAGGCGCCATGCCCTTTATTGATGTTGCCTATCAGGGGTTTGGTGATGGGTTGGATCAAGATGCTGCACCGCTTCGCTATATGGCATCTCGCGTGCCGGAAATGTTTATTGCGGCATCATGTTCAAAGAATTTTGGTCTGTATCGTGACCGTGTCGGCATTGCTATGATGATTGCCAAAGACGCTAGCACTGCCGAATTGGTGCAGGGTAATTTGGCAGTTTTGAACAGGTTGAATTATTCATTTGCGCCCGATCATGGTGCCGCAGTGGTTGGCATAATTTTGGCTGATGCTGATTTGCGCGCCGAATGGATGGCCGAACTTGAACAGATGCGTATGACCATGCTGACCATCCGCAAAAATTTGGCAGATGCGCTTCGGCAGCAATGCAATTCAGATCATTTCGATTTTATTGCGCACCATCGTGGCATGTTTTCGCGCCTTGGGTTGAATGCCGAACAGGTGCTGTCACTTCGCGATAGCCACGGCATGTATCTTGTTGGTGATAGCCGTATCAATATTGCTGGTTTGGCTGGAAAACGTCACCTGCCATTCGCTATTGCAGTTGCGAAGGTCGCCACAGTTTCCTAAGCTTTGACGGCTTGGTGGTGTTTTGACGCGCTGCCATTGCCGGTTTGTCGGTTTTTCTTAGGAATATTACCATGGCTTCTCATATAAAAAATGGCGGCGGTCTGCTTATGGACTGTCTGATTGCGCTTGGTGGCACAAAGGGATTTGGTGTCCCTGGCGAGAGCTATCTTGCCGTGCTTGATGCGATGTATGATCGCAAGGATAAATTTGACCTTATGTTATGCCGCAATGAAGGCGGCGCTGCCTATATGGCCGAAGCATGGGGAAAATTAACCGGAACCCCCGGTCTTTGTTTTGTCACACGAGGGCCCGGCGCAACCAATGCCTCAATCGGTATTCATACCGCCATGCAGAATTCGACACCGATGATTGTGTTTGTTGGGCAGGTTGGCGTTGGCATGAAAGGCCGCGAAGCTTTCCAAGAAATTGAATATTCACATTATTTTGGAAAAGTCGCCAAATGGGTTGTTGAAATTGACGATGCGAACCGCATTCCTGAAATCATGTCGCGGGCATGGACAACGGCGCTAAGCGGCAGACCCGGTCCGGTTGTGGTTGCGCTTCCTGAAGACATGCTAACCGCGCCGGTTACTGCCAAGCCCTGTGCGCCGGTAAACATTCCCGCACCCGACATTTCGGCTAAACAGATTGACCAGCTTTCCGGCCTGTTAGACGCGGCGAGGCGCCCGCTTGTTTTATATGGTGGCTCTGGCTGGTCAATTGAGGCCGCACGCCAGCTGGAATCATTTGCCGGTGCAAATCATCTACCGCTTGTGGCGGCATTCCGTTTTCACGATATCTGCGATAATTACCATCCGTCCTATGTTGGTGATGCTGGTGTTGGCGTTCTTGGCTATATCAAAACCCTGATCGATGAAGCCGATTTGATTTTGGCGATCAATGTACGTTTTGGCGAATGTACAACCGATGGTTACAGCATGTTTGATTGCCCCAACATGAAGGCGAAGCTGGTTCATTGCCATCCTTCTGATGATGAAATTGGCAAGATTTATGCGGCCGATCTGCCGCTTCAGGCAACGCCAAATGCAATCGCGGCAGCCCTGTCAAAAATTAGCCTGAAGGCCGATGATGACAGGTGTGACTGGGTTGCAGCCGCCAAGGCCGCCTATGATGCCAGCTATAGCGTTAAGCCACAGCCGGGAAGCCTTGATATGGGCGATGTGATGGCGCATATCCGCGATGTCATTCCCGATGATGCCATCATTACCAATGGCGCTGGTAATTTTGCCATCTGGCCAAATAAATTTCTGAAATTCGGCCCCAAAGCACGGCTTTTGGCACCGCAAAGCGGGGCAATGGGTTATGGCGTGCCAGCGGCGATTGCGGCCAAGGCGCATGATCCAAAACGCTTTGTTCTGTGTTTTGCCGGTGATGGCGATTTCCAGATGAATGGCAATGAACTTGGATCGGCCATGCAGGCCGGTTTGCAGCCGGTGATATTGATTGTGAATAACGGTACCTATGGCACGATCCGAATGCATCAAGAACGCCATTATCCGGAACGGGTATCAGGAACCGAACTTGCGAATCCCGATTTTGTGACGCTTGCCAAGGCCTATGGCTTTTATGGTGAAACTGTTGAAAAAACGGCCGATTTTGCCGATGCCTTTGCGCGTGCCTTGGCGTCTGATACGGGGGCGGTTCTTGACCTTGTTATCTCGACCGAAGCCATTACCCCGCGGCAAACCATTGACGATCTTCGCAGCGCCGGACGCTAGGCGTTATCCAGCGGATGGGCCGATAGGCGATTTTGCCGGCTATTGATTGAGCTTGGCAAATATCCAAAACTCACCCTATAGATAAAGCCTGTTTGGCAGGTTCACGCGAATAGAATTGGCAGGAGAGGCCGCATAATGTCTTTTAATTTTGACGAGATCATTGACCGCGTCGGGACTCATTCATCAAAATGGGACACGGTCGAATCAAAATATGGCGTTTCGCCCGAAACCGGCATTCCGATGTGGGTTGCCGATATGGATTTTCGCGCCCCGCCTGCGGTTCAATCGGCTTTGGCTGCTGCCCTGTATCACGGCGTTCATGGTTATTTTGGTGATGATAGTGACTATCGTGCGGCCTTGATCGGCTGGATGAAGCGGCGCCATCACTGGGATGTTGAACCTGACTGGATCATCAATGCGCATGGTCTTGGCAATGCCATCAGCCTTTGCCTGAATGCCTATAGCGCGCCTGGTAATGGGGTGATTGTCTTTGCGCCGGTTTATCATGCGTTTGCCCGTATTATCAAAGGCACTGATCGCCGCCTTGTTGAATCGCCATTGGTTCAGCGTGATGGTCGCTATCATATGGATCTGGACGCGCTTGCGGCCAGTCTGACTGGCGATGAAAAAATCATTCTATTTTGCTCGCCGCATAATCCGGGCGGGAGAGTTTGGTCGCCTGAGGAATTGCAACAGCTTGCTGATTTCTGCGAAACGCATGACCTGACGCTGATCAGTGATGAGGTGCATAATGACCTTGTTTACAAGGGCAATCAGCATCATGTCCTCGCAAAGGCTGTACCATCAATAAGGCACCGACTTGTCACGCTTGTGGCTACAACCAAGACCTTTAATCTTGCTGGCTGTATGATTGGCAGCATGGTTGTCGCCGATGATGCCTTGCGTTCGCGTTTGGCGCGGGTGGCCTTTGCCGCTGCAGGAATGTCTTTTAACCGGATTGGCATGTTGATGTGTACCGCCGCATGGGAACATGGCGATGACTGGCTTGATGCGCTGCTTGATTATCTCGCAGAAAACAGACGTATTTTTGATGCGGCGATGGCTTTGATTCCGGGGGTGCGCTCAATGCCGATCGAGGCGACGTATCTTTGCTGGGTTGATTTTGCCGATACCGGCATGGATCGCGCCGAATTTACCCGCCGCGTCGAACAGCAGGCGCAGATTGCGGTCAATCATGGCAACAGTTTCGGCGTCGGTGGTGACAGTTTTTTACGGTTCAATATTGCCTGTCGGCGTGACCTTGTGATCGAGGCGGCAGAACGGCTTAAAAACGCCTTTTCAGATCTGCAATAGACTGGTCAAGGGGGCATGCTGTTCATGCTAAATTCATGTGGGCCGTCCCGAAAGGTAACTTATGATTTGGTTTCTGTCGCTATTTACGCGGGAATATGAACAACGTCAGGCATTGTTGATCATTTTTCTTGCTTCGTCTTTTTGGGGCGTCTTATGGGTGCCGATGCGCCATATCGAAGCGATGGGGCTATCTGGCCTTTGGGTTGTGGTGCTGTTTCATTTCCTGCCCGCCTTGGCGATGTTGCCGCTGATTGTCAAAGCTGCGCAATCATCACGCCGTGATTGGGGCCGGGCCGCTTTTGCCGGTGCCTTGATGGGGGCAGGCTTTGCGCTTTATGCGCTCGGACTTGTTGTGGCGTCGGTCACCAAAACGGTCATTTTGTTTTATATGACGCCAATCTGGTCAACGGTCATCGCCTATTTTGTGCTTCGCGAACGCGCTGGGTGGGGGCGTTGGCTTGCCATTGCTGCCGCGCTTGTGGGCTGCGCCCTTGTGACAGGGGTTAATCGTGACGAGTTGCGATTTGATCCGGCTGATTTATTGGGGCTTTTATCGGGACTTTTTTGGGCGTTGGGATCGGTTATGATCCGCCGCTATGATGGGTTGAATTTCGTCCATGTCAGCTTCTTGCAATATCTATTTGGCGGGATCATGGCGCTGATTGCAGCCGTTTATCTCGGCTATCCAATACCGCAGCTAGCGGCGTTATTGCAGGCTATTCCGCCAGCCTTTCTGGCTTCGGCTTTGGTGTTTTTGCCGTCGGTCTTGCTGATTTTCCGCATCATGCAATATGTTTCGCCCGGCCTTGTGGGTATTTTGATGCTGTCCGAGGCTTTGGTGGCGGCGGTTTCGGCAGCTTTCTGGCTTGGCGAAACATTGGCCCCAATGCAATGGATCGGGGTTGCTGCCATTCTGGCAACTGGTGTGTTCATCGGCTTTTATGAAGGCAAAGCGGTAAAATCGGCAAAGCTGGCATAAAGACGAAGAAGGCGCGCCGCTTACTGACCGGTTTTGGCGTCGAGTGCCGAACGAATGGCGCTTAGGCGCGGTTCAAGACCTTCAGTGTCAAGCAATGACAGGCCAAGATTGCCAAGCTGATCCTGCCACTCAATTGTGCCAGCGGTCATTCTGCCAGCGATATTCAGATCGGCAAGGGTGATCGCCACTTCACGCATTTCGGCGGCGCGCCGAATGCCGTGGGTTGTCATACGTTCCATATTATAGGCAGCTTGGTCTTTCCAGCCATCTTTGGTTTGCGATGCGTCAAGCGAGGCCGCTACCTCATCGGCAACACCGGCAATCGTGGCTGCGCTGAAACATTCGGCGGTCAATGCTTCGATGCCCTTGACCAGAACCGAACGGATCATCTTGATTGTCGAGGCCCGGCCAACCGGCCCGGGAACATGAACCGGTTTCATGTCTAGAGCCAGCATCAAAGCGATGGCAGATTCGGCATGTTCACCGGCAACCAACATTGCGGTCTGGTGATATTTTGGGGTGATCGTGGCCATAACCGCCACATCGACATAGCGCCCGCCAGCCTCGGTGATGATTACATCATTTTTTTGCTTGGTGGATGGGGCACAGCTGTTCAGATCAAAGAAATAGGCACCGGGGCGGATGCCCGCGGCGGCGGCGCTTGCGGCGGCATGTGCCTGATCGGCAGTGACCGTGCTGAAAATCATATCGGCTTGGCGAACCGTGCTTGCCGCATCATCGCCAATAATAACACCCGCCTCCTGCATCTGGCTGGTTTTGTTGGCGGCGGTGTCTGTGTCGCCAATCTGTTTGATGTCAAAGGCGTGAATGTCACTTCGGCCCCAGCCTTGGCATAGGCAAGACCCAGCTTCGCCAAATCCGATAACTGCAATTTTGGGAGTGTTTTGTTGGATCATTGTAACGCTGCCATGATAAAGTGATTTCGATGCAATGAGACTAACGAAATTTTGTCTCATGCCAATCAATTAGCATGCATTAATTGAAAAATTATTGCGCGATGACTAGTTGCTCGCTTTTTTTCGCGCCGCTAGCATAGTTCCAAGCCCAGCCACAAAGGCGGCGCCGGCAATCGCGGCAATCCACGGGGCCTGTATAATCACTTCGGGCATGATGTTGACATTGATCTCGTCATTCGCAATCAAGCTGCCGCCAAGCCAGCCAAGCAGGCCTGCCCCGAATGTGATGATGATGGGAAACCGTTCCATAATCCGCAAAATGATGGCGCTGCCGGCAATAATGATCGGCACGCTTAGCACCAGCCCGAAAACCACTAGGAGCATGCTTCCTTTTGCTGCTGCTGCAATCGCCAGAGCATTGTCGAGGCTCATCACGAAATCGGCAACAATGATTGTCTGGATCGCACCGATGAGACTGCTTTTTTCGGCAATTTTACCATCCAGACCATGATCGGCCTGATCGGTTAGCAATTTCACGCCAATCCATAATAGCAACAGCCCACCAACAAGCCGCAAACCCGGCGTTGTCATCAAGGCGCTAGCAAAAAACACCAGAATGACCCGCAAGATAATGGCACCGGCAGTGCCCCAGATAATGCCAAGGCGTTTTTGTTTTGGCGGTAGGTTCCGACAAGCAAGGGCGATGATGATGGCATTGTCGCCGCCAAGAACAATGTCGATTGCGATAATCTGGACAAGCGCAATCAGAAACGCGTCCGTGCTCATTCCCATCATGATATCCATGTCTTAACCCTAACATTTTGAGGGATCGTATTTTTGTCACCGAACAGCCAACAGGTCATAGCTCAGCCAGCATAATTTGCAATCGAAAAAATGGTGTAATCAGTATTTGAGAATGATTCGTGTAAAAGACTTGCAGCGGCTTTTTGAGTTTGATAATCATTCTCAAGTAAGCTTTTTGTTATAGATAAATGAAAAATGCCATTTACTGGCGGCTAAGCATGATTATCTAATACGTACGAATCGCTCAGGATCGGTAGGATATGAAAATGACACGCTTTACTTTTTTTTATTTTAAACTAACGCGCCAATATCTAGCCGCTGCCGTTTTTATGGCGATTGCGGCTTCGACATCAATTGGCTTTGCGGCTGAAAATATCAATATATATTCGCACCGGCAGCAGGTTTTAATCCAGCCATTTCTTGACGCATTTACGGCTAAAACCGGCATTGAAACCAATGTTGTCTATTCGTCAAAAGGGTTGGCGCAGCGTTTGAAAGCCGAAGGGCCAGCCAGCCCTGCCGATGTGATTTTGACCGTGGATATTGCGCGGCTTTCTGAATATGCCGATCTGGATTTGCTGACACCAGTTGAATCATCAATTTTGCAGGCCAATATACCGTCGCGGCTGCGGTCTGAAGATAACCGTTGGTTTGGATTTTCAGAACGTGCGCGTATTCTGGTGACGTCAAAAACGCGCGTTGCCGAAGGCGCTGTTCTTGACCTGGAAGATCTGGCCAAACCGGAATGGAAAGGTCGAATTTGTAGCCGCGCTGGCAGCCATGATTATAATCGAGCCTTGGTGGCATCGATGATTGCGGCGCATGGTGAGGCGGCAACCGAAACATGGGCGCGCGGCGTTGTTGGTAATCTGGCGCGTAAACCGCAAGGCAATGATCGCAGTCAAGCCAAGGCTATTTTTCAGGGTCTTTGCGATGTTGCGATCATGAATAGCTATTATTATGGCAATATGAAATTTGCCGATAAAGCTGATCAAAAAGAATGGGCACAAGCCATTCGACTGGTCTTTACTAATCAGTCCAACCGCGGCAATCATATGAATATTTCGGGCGGTGGTGTTGCCAAATATGCGAAAAACAAAGCGGCGGCCATTGCCTTTCTTGAATTTTTGACCGAAGAAAAAGCCCAGCATCTTTATGGCGAAATCAATTTCGAATATCCGGTTAATCCGGCGGTTTTGGTCAATGGAGAGCTGGCAAGCTGGGGGCGTTTCAAGCCGGATAATTTGCCGATTGAACGGCTTGCAGCCCTGGCACCCAAGGCGCAGATGATTATTGACCGCGTCGGATGGTAGCGACCTTTCTATCAAATTTTGCCCGCGCACAGCGCCAGCCGGTTGATCGGTGGTCGGTTGGCGTCATTCTGCTTTGTGGCCTGATGCTGGGGCCGGTGCTGGCCGTTCTTGTAGCGGCATTTGGCGATAGTGGCGGGTTATGGCCGCATCTTTATGATACGGTTCTTGGTCGCTATATCAGCAATACATTGATTTTGATGGCAGGTGTTGGTGTTGTTGCGATCGGGTTTGGGGTCAGTTCGGCATGGGTTATCAGCCGTTATGATTTTGCCGGTCGCCGCATTTTGGAATGGATGCTTTTGCTGCCAGCGGCGATTCCGGCCTATATCATTGCCTATAGCTATACCGAGTTTTTTGAATATGCTGGCCCGCTTCAATCGGGGCTCCGTCATTTGTTTGGCTGGCAAAGCCCGCGCGATTACTGGTTTCCTGAAATTCGCTCGCTTGGTGGTGCCATTTTGGTCATGGCGTCGGTTTTATATCCGTATATCTATATGGTGACGCGAATTGCCTTTCGATTGACACCGGCAAGCCTGTTTGAAATTGCGCTTGTGCATAACCGGTCGCAATTCTGGCAGGTTGGCCTGCCTCTGGCGCGTCCGGCGATTATGGCAGGTCTTGCGCTTGTTATGATGGAAGTGATGTCTGATTTTGGCACTGTTGAGTTTTTTGCCATCGAGACAATTACCTTGGGCATTTTCAATGTCTGGCTGGGGATGAACAACCTTGTCGCGGCGGCGCAGATATCGATTGTGGGTTTTGGCTTTATTTTGGCGCTTTTGGGGCTGGAACTTTTTGCCCGATCACGCCAGCAATATGTCAGCCGCAGCCGCAGCCAAACGCCGCTTGCGATGCTGGTGCCAACAAAGGCAGGAATTTTGGCTTGTTGGGCGGTTTGTGTCATCCCGTTGTTATTTGGGTTTTTCATTCCTGTTGGCGTGCTTATTGGGCTTATCGCAACCAATGATTTGCTGGCTGACTTTCTGGCCATTCGGGGTATTATTGGCAATACGCTGATCGTCGCGGCGATTGCGGCGGTGGTGATCATGGTTTTGTCGGCCTTTATTGTGGTCACGGCGACGTTCCGCGCTGGGTCTAAAACCCGGAAACTGGCGTTGTTTGCCTCGACTGGTTATGCGTTTCCCGGCACGATTCTGGCGATTGGCGTGTTGATTTTTACTGGCCAGCTTGATCGCGCGATTGCGGCGGCATTCGGCGCGCAATTTCAGGGCATTTTGATTACCAGCATTGGCGTGTTGTTTCTGGCCTATATCGTTCGATTTCAGGCGGTTGGGTATGGCGCGATGATTTCGGGTGTCAGGCGGCTTCCGGCCAATATGATGAATGCCAGCCGGGTTTTGGGACAAGGCTATATGGATTCGATCCGGCGGGTGATTATGCCATTGCTGAAAAGCTCGTTTCTGGCGGGGATGATGCTGGTTTTTGTCGATGTGATGAAAGAATTGCCGATGACCTTGCTGTTGCGGCCGTTTAATTTCGATACTTTGGCAACTTACACGTATCAATTTGCCAAGGATGAAATGCTTGAAGTGGCCGCTTTGCCAGCTTTGATGATCGTTCTGTCGGGGCTGGTACCGGTGATTTTAATGAGTGCGATGCTGCGCCGATATCGCTAGGGCTTTATTCTTGGTTATCATGGTGCGAAGCATTGGTTGAGGTTCACCGCGCCATGCTGTAAACCATGGTTTTATTTACGTTAGATTTGACGAGGCGTGTGATGACAACGATTGCCTGCATCGAAGATTTACAAAAATTGGCAAAGCGGCGGGTGCCGCGGATGTTTTATGATTACGCCGATAGCGGGTCATGGACTGAATCAACCTATCGTGCCAATGAAAGCGATCTTGCCGCGATCAAGTTTCGCCAGCGTGTTGCGCTGGATGTCAGTAATCGCACCACGGAAATGTCGATGCTTGGGCAAAAGCTGCCAATGCCGGTGGCGTTGGCGCCAACCGGATTGACTGGCATGCAGCATGCAGATGGTGAAATTCTGGCAGCCAAAGCCGCGGCCGAATTTGGCGTTCCCTTCACCTTATCAACTATGTCGATTTGTTCAATCGAGAATGTTGCCGAAAACAGCTCAACGCCTTTCTGGTTTCAGCTTTATGTGATGCGCGACCGTGATTTTGTTTCGCGCCTGATCGAGCGCGCACGCGATGCCAATTGTTCGGCCTTGATGGTAACGCTTGATCTGCAATTGATGGGTCAGCGTCATAAGGATGTTCGAAATGGCCTAAGTGCGCCGCCAAAACCAACCTTTCGCAATATTCTGAATCTAATGCAAAAGCCTGCATGGTGTCTTGGCATGCTTGGTACGAAACGGCGGCAATTTGGCAATATTGTTGGTCATGTAAAAGGCGTCAAGGATATGTCGTCGCTTGCTGATTGGACGGTCAGCCAATTCGACCCGTCTTTGTCATGGGATGATGTTGCCGCTATCCGCAAACAATGGGGCGGGAAATTGATCCTCAAGGGCATTCTGGATGTCGAAGATGCGCTTGCCGCGCTGAATGTCGGGGCTGATGCGATTGTCGTGTCGAACCATGGTGGCCGGCAGCTTGATGGCGCGATGTCGTCAATCATCGCCTTGCCAGCCATTGTTGAGGCGATTGGCGGTCGTGCCGAAGTCTGGATGGATGGCGGTATCAGATCGGGGCAGGATGTGCTTCGAGCTATCGCGCTTGGGGCCAAAGGCACAATGATTGGACGGGCGTTTCTTTATGGGCTTGGCGCCAAAGGTCAAGCGGGCGTTCGCCAGGCCTTGGAAATTATTCACAAAGAACTTGATCTTACCCTTGGCCTTTGCGGTCAGTCCGACCTTGCCAAGGTGGATTCGTCAATCCTGCTGAAATAACAAGCCTTTTTCATTTGCAGGCACGGTCAAGCGGGCAAGCCGTGCCATATCCCATGCAATTGCCGAATTGCTTGATATAACCGGAATGCCATATTGCGCTTCGGCAATGGAGATAATTGTTGCGCATTTCAGCGATGTACAGGAAATGAAAATAGCCTCAAGCGGTATGGTCGCGCTGCTGATGATTGCATCAATGGCATCTAATATAGATTGCGGGTGAATACAGCCAACAATCGAATCACGCCCTTCGCCAAAGGTGGCGGCAGCGCCAATCTCAAATCCATCATCTTCAAGAAGAAAACACATTTTTTCGGATATTTTAGAGATGTAAGGCGCGAGATAGCCAATGTTTCTGGCGCCAACTGCCTTTAGCGCCCGCCGTGCGCCGGTCAAGGGGGTGGTGACATGGTCAACATCGACATGCGATTTGACAATGGACTGAACATTGTCTTCGCCAATCAATAATGATGCCGAGGTGCAGCCATAGCCAATAACGTCAAAATGATAACCTGGCGGAAAAAGCGAAAGCGCATCGGCAAAACGTTCCTTCATCGCGGTAAGATTTTCGACAGTCACCTGATCATCGCAGGCAATGCGGCTATGAAGAATGGTGGGGGTCTGTCCATGTCCGACATCAGTGCCAACAGCATCGCCAATGAAATGACGCAATTCGGTTTCAATCGTCAGATCCATCTCAAGCGTGACCAGCCCCATCTGGACTGCTGTTTCGGCAGCGCGAGCAACGCGAAATGGAACATGTGTAAATTCGGGCGGTGTCCGATCTTTGGATGTGGTGACATTCGCAGTCATGACATTTCCTCCTTTGGCCTCACCCAGCAGGAATGACCGGCAGGTCGCGTGGGACGCGGGTTGATAATAACACAACCCGATCTTCGAGAACGAGCAGGTTTTCTTCGGCTACCATGGTTAGGCCATTGCCATAGCCAAGTGATGGTTCAAGCGTTAGCGTCATGCCTGCGGTAATCACGGTTTGATCCCAATTGGTATGCGATGGCGGTTCGGTCAATTGCGTGCCAAGACCATGCCCATAGCGGCCAACGCCATCTTCACCGGTTTTGACGGCGCTAATCTGCTGGTTTGGATCACGCTGGCTGCTGTTTTGATGATCGGGGCGCAATATTGCATCCATTGCAAAAAACAGATCCGCCGCCGTAACCCCCGGCCGCAGAATATCAATCGCCGCTTGTGTTGCATCATAAAGCCGGTGATGCGTCTCATGCGCATCATCACTGGCATGATGTATGGCAAAATTGCGGTCAAAGTCACTGAAATAGCCATCCCACACGCATCCGGTATCAAGCATGACTACATCACCTGCGGCAAGTGGGCGGCTGTTTGGTGGGGCGATAATGTCTTGATAACCGTCAGGGCCGGCGCTGCCAACAAGATAGCTGACATCATCAACACCGGCTGTAAGCGCCTTTATTTTGAACTGGCGAAACAAATCATCAAGCGGCATGCCGGCTTTTACCCATTGTGGCACATCGGCAAAAACGCCTGAAACGAGTTGGCAGATATGCGTTAATTTGGCCTGCTCGGCAGGTGATTTAACCATGCGGATATGCTGGATCGCATTGGTCATATCGCAAAAAGCAATACCGTCCAAACCGCCCTGCAAGGCGCAAAGATCATTAAACGGCATACGAATGGCGGTTTCGCGTCCCATCATCATGCCAAGCCGGCCTGACGCGCCAAGATGATTGCGTATCACGCTGATCAGAAGGGAAATGCCGTCATCATCGGCAGCGGGTGAGGGCCATGATTGTAAATCGCCAATATAGCAATCGCGCATCAGCGGCAGGCCAATTGACGGGATGATGGCAACTGGCTTGCCACTTGCCGGAATTAAGGCAAACCAAGGGCGTGTAGGGCTTTGCCAAAATTGGGTCATAAAGCCGGTAAAATAACGGATATCGGCTTCGCTTGTTAATAACAGCGCGCCAATATCATCAGCCGCCATCGCCAGTTGCGCTTTGGTGCAGCGGCTGGTGAATTCGGCAATCTCAAAGCCGCGTTGCGGCGCTGTCATTTCTGCCGTCCTTCGGTTATGAGCTGGTCATATAGCCCGGGATCGGTTGCGCCTTCCGTGCCGATCAATAGCACGACCGAAGTCGGGCCAAACCCCAGCTTTTGCCAAAGCGCTGGATCTTTTTTGGCTGCCACCAATGCGGTAAGACCGGCGGTTGAACATTCGCCAGCCTCAATTGCGCCGCCGCCAAAGACACCATCGGCAAACCCTGCCATAAGCGGCGCGATGGCGTCATCGGTGATTGACAGGCAATGATCCAGACTTGGCTGCAAAATTTGCCAAGCAAGATCGGAAATTTCGCCGCATGACAAACCTGCCATCAGCGTTTCTTCGCTGATATCAACAAGGCTTGGTGTTTGGGCCTCAATGCTTTCTAGGAAACAGGCTGACATATAGGATTCAACGCCAATCATCTTGCCAAGATTGGCACCCATATGCTGCCAAAATGGCGCAACGATGCCAGCGGCCATGCCGCCAACCCCGATTGGCAGGAAACAATGGCTTGGGCCTGCACCCTGCATTTGCGCAATGGCCTCGCGCCCCATCACGCTATAGCCAGCCATGATATCAAGCGGCATTTCGCGATAACCTGCCCATGATGTGTCAGATACAATATGCCATCCATGCGCCGCAGCATCATTTTTGCAGGCGGCAAGCGAGGCTTCATAATTGCCGGTAATCCGGTTGATCTTGGCACCAAAAGCCGCCATTGCATCGGCGCGTTCTTGGCTGACATGTTCATGAATATAGATTTCAGCGCGGCAGCCAGCCTGTTGTGCACCCCATGCAACTGAACGACCATGGTTCCCATCGGTTGCCGTTGTCACGGTAATGCTGGCCGGAACAATGCCTTTGGCCTTTTTGCTGGCGACAAGGTTGGCTACCGCATAGGCACCGCCAAGGGCTTTGAATGATTTTAGGTCAAGGCGTTGTGATTCGTCTTTGTAATAGACCGCAGCAACGCCGCAGAAATCGGCAAGCTTATCAAGCGAGATCAGCGGCGTCGGGTGATAATGCGGCCATGCTGAAATGGCAGCATAGGCCTTATCCATGTTGCGGCTATTCAAATTATCGTCAAATTCAGGAAAGGGGGATGGTTGATGCCCGCGATTGGCAACGGCTTTTACGATCTTACATTTTGCAAATGTCTGTTGGTCAAGGGACATGCGTTTTACTCCAAGTCTTTCGTTCAATCTCAGGTCAGCGAAGCCACTATTTAGGCGCCACGCCTTACCGCCCCAACTTTGCGCCAAAGCACTGCTTTTCGTAAAGTGCAAAATGATCTGGCGGCTTGCAGAATTTACTGGCTTGAATTAGCGTTTAGCAACTTGGTCTTTGTGGCTGGCAGGCAATAGGGGGATTTGGTATGTCGGGACATGGGTATGAAACAGGGCGTTTGAATTTGCCCTTTGTCGGATTGTGTAGTTTTGGCAAATATCCCTATCAGCCCGACTGGTCGTCGATCGATGCTGATTTTGCCATTCTTGGTGCGCCTTTTGATTTTGGAACTCAATTTCGGGCTGGTGCAAGGTTTGGTCCTCGCGGTATCCGCGAAGCATCAACGCTATTTTCGTTCGGCCATGCAGGTGCTTACGATCATGAAGATGATGTTACATATCTTCAGGCCGATCAGATTCGCATTGTCGATATTGGTGACGCCGATATCATTCACACTGATACAATCAAAAGCCATGCCAATATTGAAGCCGGAGTTCGTGCAATTCTTGCCGCTGGCGCAGTGCCGGTGGTCCTTGGTGGCGATCATTCGGTGAATATTCCTTGTATTAATGCCTTTAGCGATGAAGCCCCGTTTCATCTTGTGCAAATTGATGCTCATCTCGATTTTGTTGACGAGCGGCATGGGGTCAAATATGGGCATGGCAATCCGATGCGCCGTGCTGCCGAAAAGCCCTATGTGACTGGTCTGTCGCAGGTTGGTATCCGCAATGTTTCGTCAACCGCAAAGGACGGTTATGAAGATGCTCGCAAAATGGGGTCTGATATTCAGTCGGTTCGTCAATTCCGCAAATTGGGTGTTGCTGGCATGCTTGATCGGATTTCCGCTGGTGGCCGCTATTATGTGACAATTGATATTGACGGGTTTGATCCATCGGTTGCCCCGGGAACAGGAACGCCGTCACATGGCGGGTTTTTCTATTATGAGATTCTGGAGTTTCTGGATGGCTTGACTAAGCGCGGCACCATCATCGGGGTCGATCTTGTTGAGGTAGCACCTGATTATGACCATAGCGGCAGCACGACAACATTAGCGGCGCAAATCTTGTTAAATTTGATTGGCAGAATTCACCATAATCGGCGCTAGCAGGGTGCAATTAACGCAAAAATAGTCGACTAGACAGAAGTTGGTGTAAAAATTTTCTAAATGTTCAGAATTTGTTGCAAATCATATTTTTAAGTGATTTGTTTAATATCATGTTTTTGATACGAAACTCTCCAAAGAAATATTGTTGCAATCAAACGTAAAAAATAATTTAAAAACAAAAAGTAGGTAGGATAAAAATGGTGCAAGCCAACGATCCATTCGTCAGCTTCAAAGGGGTCCAAAAGAGCTATGATGGCGAAACGCTTGTCGTTAAAAATCTGAACCTAGATATCGCATCTGGCGAATTTTTAACAATGTTGGGGCCGTCAGGGTCAGGCAAGACAACCTGCCTGATGATGCTTGCTGGTTTTGAAACGGCAACACATGGCGATATTGAACTAGGCGGCCGCCCAATCAATAATATTCCGCCGCACAAGCGCGGCATTGGCATGGTGTTTCAAAATTACGCCTTGTTTCCGCATATGACTGTTGGTGAAAATTTGGCCTTTCCGCTGAAAGTGCGCAATATGCCGACGGCCGAAGTCGAAGATAAAGTCCGTGCGGTTCTGGATATGGTTCAAATGCTTACCTTCATCGACCGGAAACCGGCGCAATTATCTGGTGGACAGCAACAGCGGATCGCGCTGGCGCGTGCATTGGTGTTTAATCCTGAACTGGTTTTGATGGATGAACCGCTTGGTGCCCTCGACAAACAGCTTCGGGAACATATGCAATATGAAATTAAGCATATTCATGAAAATCTTGGGGTGACGGTTGTCTATGTAACGCATGACCAGTCTGAAGCTTTAACCATGTCAAACCGTATTGCGGTTTTTGATGATGGCATTATCCAACAGCTTGATGATCCGGTCACGCTTTATGAAAAGCCCGAAAATGCGTTTGTGGCGCAATTTATAGGCGAGAATAACCAAATGCTTGGCACGGTTCAGTCGGTCAGCAAAAACATTGCAACGGTCAAGCTGGACGCAGGTGATGTTGTCAAGGCGCTTGCCGTGAATATTGGTGCTGTTGGCAGCCGGACAACCTTATCTGTTCGGCCGGAACGCTGTATCGTTACGGCAAAAAAATCTGCTGGAACAAGTTCACTTGATGCACGCATCGAAGAGTTAATCTATCTTGGCGATCATATCCGCTGCCGAATGAATGTGGCTGGTGATGATCAGTTTATTGTCAAAGTTCCAAACACTTCAGATCAACTTGGTCTAGAAATTGGAGCATCGGCACAAATTGGCTGGAAGAACGATGATTGCCGCGCGCTTGATTTTAATCAACCAATTTGACTATGCTAATAGTCAATGATGGCTCGCTATTTGGTTAACGGGTAGTGGCTAGTAAAAAAGAGTAGTGCGGCTCTTAAAACGCATGAACAACCAAAGGGAGTGGACATAATGTCTGGATTAATGAAAAAAATAATTGCGATTGCAGGTGCGTCAGCATTTGTAAGCAGCGCTACGATTGCCGCCGATTTGACTGTCGTGTCATGGGGTGGTGCATATACGAAGTCGCAGGTAGAGGCTTATCATAAACCTTGGATGTCAAAAACTGGCAAAGCCATTGTTTCGGAAGATTACGGCGGGGGTATTGCCGAGATTAAAGCTCAGGTTGAGTCTGGAAATGTGACATGGGACGTTGTTGACGTTGAATTGTCAGACGCTATTCGCGCATGTGATGAAGGTCTTTTGGAGACAATTGATCATTCAATCCTGCTACCAGCGCCCGATGGCACGCCGGCAACTGAAGACTTTTTACCAGGCACATTGCATGACTGTGCTGTCGCTAGCATCGTTTGGTCATCCGTATTCGCTTATGACTCAAGTAAAACACGTAACTGGAACAAGCCAACCAAAATGGCTGATTTTTTCAACACCAAGGCATTTCCGGGTAAACGCGGCATGCGTAAGTCGCCAAAAGTGACAATGGAATTTGCTTTGATTGCTGATGGGGTTCCTGTCAGCGAGGTATATAATGTCCTTGGAACAGAAGAAGGCGTGGCACGAGCCTTTGCCAAGCTTGATACCATCAAAGACGACGTGGTCTGGTGGGAAGCTGGCGCACAGCCACCACAGCTGCTTGCTGATGGTGAAGTTGTGTTTTCAACTGCTTGGAATGGCCGTGTGTTCAACGCCAAAAATGCTGAAGGCCAGTCATTTGAAATGGTGTGGGACGGTCAGATTTATGACCTTGATCTCTGGGTGATTCCAAAAGGGTCAAAGAACAAAGAAGCAGCTCTTGATTTCGTTGCGTTCTCAACAGCAACCGAGCAGCTTGCTGCGCAGGCATCATGGATTTCTTACGGTCCAGCGCGTGCATCATCTGAAGCTCGTATTGGTACTTTCCATTCTGATGATAGCATCAATATGGCAGACCATATGCCTACAGCTGCTGCAAACTTTAAAAATGCCCTCCAGAACGACTTCGAATTCTGGGCAGATAATGCTGACCAATTGAATGAACGTTTCAACGCTTGGTTGTCAAAGTAAAACCAAAAATTAAAGTGGTCACATGGGATGTCTCATGTGACCGCTCTTTATTATTCACTTTTTAACTGAGACTTACTTTCATCATGGCAGATAGTCAAACAGCCTCCCTTGAGCCAATTACCGCGGCCGATGGAACACCGCTAAAGAAAAAGCTTGCACAAGCTTTATTCCGGAGCCGTGTTCGCGCTGTCTCGCTTGTCGTACCCCTGTTTGCTTTTGTCATGGCCAGCTTTGTTATCCCGATTTTTGCGCTGATGTGGCAGGGGGTCTATAACGACCGCTTTTCATCCCACATGCCACATCTGACCGAGCAGTTAACCATGTGGGATGGGCTGACTGAGCCGAATGAGAAGATGTTTGAGGCATTGGTTGCCGATCTAAAAACTGCGCGTGCCGATCGCACAATTGGCCGGGCTGCCACGCGTGTTAATCAAGAATTTCCTGGAACGCGATCATTGTTCACATCAACCGCGCGCAAGGCCAAAAAATTAAAGGCACCTTTCAAAGAAAGCGTCATCAAGGCCAATAAGAAATGGGACAATATCGAAGTCTGGCAAGCCATGAAGATCACGTCTCAGGATCTAACGCCGGGGTTTTACGCGACCGCGCTTGATGGTCGCTATACTGTCGATCAAGGCTTTGTCCGGCAAGATGAAAACCGGCAAATTTATGTAAAGCTGTTCTGGCGTACCATGCTGATTTCGGCAACGGTTATGGGATTTTGTCTTTTGCTTGGCTATCCAGTTGCCTATTTGCTGGCAACCCTGCCATTGCGTTCATCCAATTTGCTGATGATCATGGTTCTGCTGCCGTTCTGGACATCGCTACTGGTGCGGACAACAGCATGGATTGCCATTTTGCAATCGCAAGGCGTGATCAATGATTTGATGGTTTTTGTTGGCATCACTGCCGATGACGCGCGTTTTTCCTTAATCTATAATATGACGGGTACGATCATTGCGATGACGCATATTTTGCTGCCATTTATGATTTTACCGCTTTATTCGGTGATGAAAACCATTCCACCATCATATATGCGCGCCGCACGCTCGCTTGGCGCAACACCGACAATGGCCTTTATTAAGGTTTACATGCCGCAAACGATCCCAGGGATTGGTGCAGGCGGGTTGCTGGTGTTCATTTTGGCAATTGGCTATTACATCACGCCAGCGCTCGTTGGTGGTCAGGATGGTCAGTTGATTTCAAACATGATTGCCTACCATATGCAAAAATCACTGAACTGGTCGCTTGCCGCGGCGCTTGGCGGAATTTTACTGGCAGGCGTTTTGGTCCTTTATTGGGCGTATGACAAAGTTATTGGTATAGATAACATGAAGCTGGGATAATAATATGGCAAAGCTTCCTCCCTATACCAGTACTGGTGAATATATCTGGCATTATGTTTATCGCGGCATTTGCGGATTGATCTTCCTGTTTTTGATCCTGCCAATCATTGTGGTTGTGCCGCTGTCATTTAATGTTGAACCTTATTTCAGCTTTACCAAGGGCATGTTGAACTTTAACCCCGAGGCCTTTTCGCTTCGCTGGTATGAAGATATTCTGCGCAATGGTATGATGGCGCCTGACGAGCCATTTGGCTGGGCATGGCTTGCCGACACATGGAATAATGGCCAATGGATCAGAGCCATTCGCAACAGCTTTTTCATCGGGATTTGTGCAACGCTTTTGGCAACCGCGCTTGGTACATTGGCGGCAATTGGCCTTAGCCGGTCTGAAATGCCTTATCGCCGGTTGGTTATGTCGATCCTGATCTCGCCAATGATTGTGCCATTGATTATCACCGCAGCTGGCATGTTCTATTTCTATTCGCAGATACATCTGAGCCAAACCTACCTTGGAGTTATCATGGCGCATGCGATTCTTGGTACGCCCTTTGTTATCATTACCGTGACAGCGACCCTTGTTGGGTTTGACAAATCGCTTGTTCGGGCATCGCAGTCGCTTGGCGCAGGAGCGGTTACCACCTTTCGTAAAGTGCAGATGCCATTGATCATCCCAGGGGTTGTTTCGGGCGGTTTATTTGCCTTTATCACCTCATTTGACGAAGTGGTTGCGGTTTTGTTTCTGGCCAGTCCGGAACAACGCACAATTCCACGTCAGATGTGGTCGGGTATTCGCGAACAGATCAGCCCGACGATTCTTGCTGTTGCCACGCTTTTGGTGCTCTTGTCGATCATTCTTTTAACGGTTTTGGAATTATTGCGGCGGCGTTCAGAACGGCTGCGCGGGATCACCAGCAGCTAGCCAGCCGGCCCGTTTGACCTTAATCATTATTGCCGTCACGCTGACATAAGAATCAAAGCCATTTATGGAGCCGGTTCAGGTTTGACTTCGGCTGCGAGGAATGGACAGGAAAAAGGGGTTCATCATTCATGGATGACCGGAAAATTCTGATATTAACAGGGGCAAGCCGCGGCATTGGCCATGCAACCGTAAAGCGATTTTCCAGCGCTGGTTGGCGCGTCATTACCTGTTCACGCCATGGGTTTCCGGAAAGTTGCCCGTGGGAAGCAGGACCAGAAGACCATCTGCAAATTGACCTATCATCACCTGAAGATGTAAGCCGTGGCGCGGCAGAATTATTGACGCGTATGGATGGCAAGCCACTTCACGCACTGGTGAATAATGCTGCAATTTCGCCAAAAATGCCTAATGGTGGCCGTCTTGATTGCCATAAAACGTCGCTTGATCTGTGGCAGCATGTTTATCAGGTGAATGTGTTTGCCCCAATCATGCTGGCGCAAAAACTATGCGACTCCCTTGGCAAGGGTGATGGCTCGATTGTGAATGTAACCTCGATTGCTGGAAGCCGCGTTCATGAATATGCCGGTTCGGCCTATGCCACATCAAAAGCCGCGCTTAGCGCGTTAACCCGCGAAATGGCATCTGATTTTGGTAGGCTTGGCATTCGGGTAAATGCCATTGCCCCAGGGGAAATCAAAACTGATATTCTGTCGCCTGATAGCGAGGCAACAATCATTCCGCAAATTCCGCTTGGCCGGTTTGGCAATGCTGATGAAGTTGCCGATACTGTTTTTTTCCTTTGCAGTGATCAGGCCAAATATCTAAATGGATCAGAAATTCATGTGAATGGTGGCCAGCATGTTTAGGCTTGGCCAGCAATATGGGCCAGTAGTCTTGACCAGAAATCATTGACGTTTAGGACAGTTGAAATGACACAAAGCAGCACCCCATCCGAACAACAGCTTGCCGGAAATTCACCGGCAAGCCGCGATATTGCCTTTCATATGCATCCTTATACCAATCCGGCAACGCTTGGTGATGCGGGGCCGCATATCATGGCACAGGGCAATGGAGTCTTTGTTGTCGATGAAGCTGGTAATCAGTTTTATGAAGGGATGAGTGGGCTTTGGTGTACATCACTTGGGTTTTCCGAACCTGAATTGATTGATGCGGCAATGGCGCAATTCAAAAAGTTGCCTTTCTATCACAGCTTTGCTGGCAAAACGGTCAATCCGGCAATTGATCTTGCCGAAATTTTGATTGCAAATGCCCCGCCTGCTGGTGGTGACAGCGTGATGAGTAAAGTGTTTTTTGCGGCATCTGGATCAGAGGCAAATGATACCGCCATGAAAATGGTCTGGTATTATAATGCGGCACTTGGCCGGCCGGAAAAACGCAAAATCATCAGCCGCCGAAAAGGCTATCACGGGGTTACGATGGCTGCGGCGAGCATGACCGCGCTTGCCTATGCGCAAGATGGTTTTGGCCTGCCGCTGGATTTTGTCAAACACACAACCGCGCCCGATTTTTATAACGGTGCGCAGGATGGTGAAAGCGAAGAAGATTTTGCCAGCCGTTGTGCCGCGGATCTTGAAGCGTTAATCCTCGAAGAAGGGCCGGAAACCGTGGGGGCGTTATTTGCCGAGCCGGTCATGGGCGCAGGCGGGGTGATCATTCCGCCGCGAACTTATTTTAAAAAAATTCGCGCTGTTCTGGAAAAATATGATGTTTTGCTTGTCGCTGATGAGGTGATTTGCGGTTTTGGCCGTACGGGCAATATGTGGGGGTCGCAAACCATGGATGTCCGCCCTGATATGCTGACCTGTGCCAAGGCGTTGTCATCGGCCTATTTGCCGATTTCAGCGGTGATGCTGTCGGAAAAAGTCTATGCGCCAATCGCCAAGCAGGCAGAAAAGCTTGGCATTTTTGGGCATGGCTATACCTATTCGGCGCATCCGGTTTGCGCTGCAGTGGCCTTGCGGGCGCAGCAATTGATGCTGGAACGCGATATCATCGGCCATGTGAGGCGCATTGCCCCGCAATTCAAAAGCCGGATTGAACGGCTTGCCAGATTTGATTTCATCGGCAATTTGCGGGCGATTGGCCTGATTGGTGCAATGGAATTTGCGGCCAATAGCCAAACAGGTGAAAAATTTGATCCAACCCAGAAAATTGCGGCGCAAGCGGTCGCGATCATTCAGAAACATGGGGTAATTTTACGTGCCTTGCCAGGTGATATCATTGGCTTTTGCCCGCCGTTGATCATCACTGCTGCCGAAATTGATGATATGTTTAACCGTATTGAATCTGGTCTTGATGAAGTTAGCGCGTTTGCGGCAAAACTTCGTTAATCTGATGGCCATGTCATGATCAAACAGCAATGCGTGTCGGCTCTTGGCCGATTTTGGGGCAGCGCGCACGCGGTATTGCTGATGGCAACCTTGATCTGGGCAGGTCATGCGGTGGCATTGCGCATGTCGGTTAGTGAAATTTCACCGGTTTTGCTGATGCAATTGCGCTGGCTTGGTGCCTTTCTTATTTTGGTGGTGATATATCGCAAAACCTTGCCGCGCTATGTGCCGTTGGCTTTACAGAACTGGCGTTGGGTGTTTGCCATGGGTGGTGGTGGGCTTGCCGGTTTCAGCTTGCTTCTTGTCTATGCGTCGCAATATACGACTGCGGTCAATCTTGGCATTATGCAAGGGGTGATTCCGGCTGTTGTTATATTGTTTGGCTGGCTGATTTATCGAACCCGCATTGGCTGGCTGCAATTTGTTGGCCTTTGTTCATCGCTGACCGGCATTCTGGTTCTGGTTAGTGCTGGCAGCCTTACCACGATTTTGGCGCTTCGTTTCAATCTTGGTGATTTGTTGATGGTTGCCGCATGTCTTTGCTATGGTGCCTATACGGTTGCACTGGCAAAGCGGCTTGAAATGCCGCCGGTTTTGCTTTTATGTTTTTTCGCCTTTTGTGCTTTTTTAACCTGTAGCCTGTTCCTGATCGCCGAATATTCGAATGGCGATCTTGTGCTTCCTGGGTTCAAAGGCAGCCTGTTACTGTTTTATTCAGCAATCTTTCCGTCAATTTTGTCGCAAACATTCTATATGCGTGGAGTCGAACTGGTGGGTGCCAACCGCGCCGGGCTTTATGTGAATATGGTACCAATTTTCGCGGCTTTTTTGGCAATGCTGATTTTGTCCGAAACCATGTATCTTTATCATGTTGTGGCGTTGCTTATGGTGCTTGGTGGGATTTTCTTGGCGCAGTGCGGCAAGATAAAAACCTAAGAAAATCATTTTATATCAGATAGGTATCAATAACTTGACAAGAGTTGTTTGCAAGGTTCAATTTGGCCATAGGGCGCTGGCTTGGGCACAAGAAATCAACTTCGAAAAAACGCAATGGCTGCGCTGCAGCGGCCATTACCATAATCTTTGGAGGCTTTATGCTGGATAAAACCGAATTTTACATCAATGGATCTTGGGTGCCATCACAAGATGGGCATAGCTTTCCTGTTTTGAATCCAGCCACCGAAGGTGCGTTTGCCACAATTACGCTTGGAGGTGTCAAAGATGCCGAGGCGGCGATTGCCGCGG
>CAWUWE010000050.1:0-11177 GCA_963926175.1 uncultured Alphaproteobacteria bacterium
TTCGCACTTCGGAATTATCAATTCGCCTAACCTCAACCTGTTCGGCATCACCGCTATCTTGCGGCTGATATTTATTCACCCCGACAATTATCTGGCTGCCAGAGTCAATCCGCGCTTGTGTTGCCGTTGCCACCTCTTCAATTCGCAGCTTTGGCACGCCCGCCTCGATCGCCGCGGCCATCCCACCAAGCGATTCGGCCTCGGCAATATGCTGGCGCGCTTTGTCGACAAGCTGTTGAGTTAAATCTTCAACAAGATAGCTTCCGCCAAATGGATCAATAACATGCGCCATATTCCCTTCATGCTGGAGGTGAAGCTGGGTATTGCGGGCGATGCGGGCAGCATAATCGGTTGGCAGGCCCAAAGCCTCATCAAGCGAATTTGTGTGCAAAGATTGCGTATGGCCAGCAACGGCTGCGGCCGCCTCGACACAGGTGCGCGGCACATTATTGAACACATCCTGCGCCGCAAGCGACCAGCCCGATGTCTGGCAATGGGTGCGAAGCATCAGTGATTTTGGGTTTTTCGGGGCAAAATGCTGCTGCATCAATTCGGACCACAACAAACGCGCCGCCCGTAATTTTGCCACTTCCATGAAAAAATTCATGCTTGCTCCAAAAAAGAACGACAGACGTGGGGCAAAATCATCAACATCAAGCCCCGCAGCAACACCCGCCCGAATATAGGCAAGCCCGTCAGCAAGCGTATAAGCAAGTTCAAGATCAGCCGAGGCACCGGCTTCTTGCATGTGATAGCCCGAAACCGAAATGAAGTTGAATTTGGGCATTTCGGCAGCGCAATAGGCAAAAATATCCGACACAATTCGCATTGATGGTACCGGCGGATAAATATAGGTGTTGCGCACCATAAATTCTTTTAACACGTCATTCTGGATTGTACCGGCCAATTGATCGGGACGAACTCCCTGTTCCTCAGCGGCAACAATAAATAGGGCCAGTACAGGAAGCACCGCCCCGTTCATTGTCATCGACACGCTCATCCGGTCGAGCGGAATCTGGTCAAATAATTCGGCCATATCAGTAATTGAATCAATCGCAACACCGGCAAGACCAACATCATCCGCCACGAGCGGATTGTCCGAATCATAACCGCGATGCGTTGGCAGATCGAACGCCACCGACAGCCCCATTTGCCCAGCTGCCAAATTGCGGCGGTAAAAATGATTGGATTCCTGCGCTGTCGAAAAACCGGCATATTGCCGGATCGTCCAGGGGCGTGTGGCATACATGCTTGGATAGGGGCCGCGCAAAAACGGCGCAAATCCGGGCTGACTGTTGGCAGCAAATGCCTGCTGGTCGGCATGGCCTATAGCAAGGGCGGGAATCCCAATCTGTTCGGCATTTTCCAGCGTTGCAGGCAAGGCACCCGATTGCACGCGCATCTCCTGCGATGGCGGTAAGTCAATCTTGGTAAAATCGGGAAAATGCAGCATTACGCATCTCCTTTGCGAAAAGAGTCAAGCGATAGCCCGACAAGGCCGGCCAACCTTTCAAGTGGGGCTGCATCACCAAGCAATGAATCACAAGTCATTGCCCTGCCAGCATCCAGCAGACCCAAAAGCGCCGTTTGCATTGCCCCATCAAGCGAGTCGAAATCGCCATCAAGCAAGATTACCAGATCAGGCCGCGCCAGATCAACAGCATCAGCATTTGTACCATCAAGCCGCATATGCACCGGCTGCATGCCGCCGATTGCAAAAAGCCCACGCAATGTGGCAAGTTGTGGCACCGGATTAGCCTGCTGCTGCAAAATCAGAATACGCGGCGAGTTTTGCGCCGCGGCGTGGCGCACCATCTCAACCGCCGCTGCCGGACGCCGGATCGTCTGCCAATAGGGCAGAACCGCGTCAAAGGCACGGCTATCGGGCTGTAAATTCACCCCGACAAGCGTTAGATCACCAACAGCAAGCCTTGCATAACGCTGGCCTGCAGCGCGGCGCGCCATGGAGGTAAATTGGCCGGTCTGATGCGCCACAATTGCGCCGCCATCTGCCTCAATTTGCTGAAAGGCCAACCATGCCGCAAAGCTAAGCTGGTCGGTGCGATCCTCAATGAATCCTGCCCCACCTGCCGGATCAAGGCTGCGCGATAGCCCGCTTTCATCAATCAGAAGATGCTGTTGCATGCGCGCCAAACGGCGACCTAGAAGATCATCACCCGTCAAACAATTATGCGCATGCGCTGATAATTGATCAGCCCCGCCAATCGCCCCGCCAAGAAGCGCCGTTGTCGTGCGAAGCATATTGACGTCGCTATCGACCGTCGAAAACATGCGGATTGATACTACCCCATGAATGCATAAACGATGCGCGTCGGGATCAAGACCAAGCGCGCTGACAATCCCGCCCCAGCCACGCCGCAAAGCACGACATTTCGCGATGCCCTCAAATAGATCCGCCGGAAGCGCAAGCGATGCCGACATATGCTTTGCCAGATGCGCCGGATCAATATTTCTGGCCATCCCTTGGCGCAAAATCTCGGTCAGTGACGCCAGAATATAGGCAAGCTCCTGAACCGCGGTCATACCCTGATTATGCCATTGCCATCCCTGTGCGCGAAACATATCGGGCGGCACATCACCCGCATCTGCCGACATAAAGTATGCAAGCGCGCTTGCCAGCAAATCAGCACCTGCTGCCGGGGCAAACGGATCGATATTGGCACGAAAGCGCGATGCCGCCAGATTGGTATCGGCCTTTTTGGCAAAACCGGCAAACGCCGCAATCTGCGCCATGACATCATTGCCAGCATCAAGATGAATGCCTGCTGCTGCGAAAACGACATCCCGCATCATTGCTGGTAAATGACCTGCTAAATCGGCGGTTTGCAGGCCTTGAAGCCAGATCGTGCCAACCCCATCCTGCAATTCGTCGAGAATCAACCGGTTAATATCTTTTGCTGATCCATTGGCCATGACCGGTTGGCAGATATCCCATCCATGCGCAATATGGCTTGCCGGATTAACCGGCAGGCGGGTAATGGCACAAGCATCGGGTGAGGCCGCCGCATAGGAGGCAATGTCATATAGAGCCTTGATTGCAAGCCCGTCCTCATCCAGCCGATCAAGGCTTTGCGGGTCGCCATCTTCCAAGGCAGCGCTGACCAGCGCATGCCAATCTTCACGGCTTGCAGACGGAAACTTACTTTGGGTAGATGACATGATAGGCCTTTTTTCTCTATAGTCGCGCTGAAATTAGCAGCGCTGCCACCGCAAATCAAGGAAACTGCATGAAGGCCGATCGCCAACAGACCAAGATACAGCCCCCTTTTGTATTTGATTCGAACCGCTTTGTTCTGCTGGTTCTGCTTGGGCTGACTTTGCTTCGCACCGCGGCAATGGCAATCAGCCCGCTTGAGCTGGGGGTTGATGAAGCCCAATATTGGCTTTGGAGCCAAAGTCCTGATTTTGGCTATTTCACCAAACCGCCACTCATTGCCTGGATCATTGGCGCGGTGCATTGGGCGTTTGGCCATAGTGCCATGGCGGTTCGGCTTCCGGCCTGTTGGTTGCAACTTGCAACCGCATTGGTGCTTTGGCAAACCGCATCATGGCTTTATGGGCCACGCGCTGGCCGCCTGACCGCGCTGATCTGGATCAGCCTTCCTGCAGTCGGGCTTGGCAGTTTTCTGATCTCAACCGATACGCCGCTTTTGCTGGCAATGGCTCTGGCCTTGCTGGCGCTTGCTGGATCAGTTTGCGAAAAATTATCACCAGCGCGCGCGATGATTTATGCCGGAATCGCGCTTGGGGTTGGTATGCTTGCTAAATATGCTGCCATTTACGGCCTTTTTGGATTCATGCTGATCTGGGCTTCGGGTCGCCACCATCCAAATCCAATCATCCAAGGGCGACATCTTTTATTGGCCATCGCCGCCTGTCTGATCACGGTAAGCCCAAACCTCATCTGGAATCTGATGCATGATTTTTCGACCATGCGGCATCTTGGCGATAATGCCAATCTTGCCAAGCAAACGCATGATCTGGGGCAAAGCCTGATCTTTTTGATTGGTCAGGCTGGTGTCGCTGGCCCATTGGTATTTTTCCTGATGCTTGGCATTATTTTCGCCTCGCGCCGTGAAAAACATGCTGGTTGGCTTGTCTGGATGGCAGTGCCGGTCATTGGCCTGATCAGCCTGCAAGCCTATCTAAGCGAGGCCAATGCCAATTGGGCGATGGCCGCCTATCCAGCAATGTCGGTTTGGCTTGGTGGCCGGCTTGGCAGTGATGGTGCTCAGAAGACGCTTTTGCTTTTGCCGCGCAAATGGCTTGGGATTGGTGCGGTTGGTCTGAATTTTATCCTGACCATCAGCCTGTTGCTGGCCACAATGGCTGGCAGCCTTGGCCCCTTAACACCAACATCCGATCCGCTTCGCCGGTTACGCGGCTGGCAGGCATTGGCAAAAGATATCGAGCCGCATCTCGCCGCCCATCAGGCAAGCCGCATCATCGCTGATCGCCGCGCCACTGCCGCGCTGTTAAGCTGGCATTTCCATGGTCAGGACGTGACCATCATGGTTCATGATCGTGATGGCGTGCCTAGCAATCATTTCGAAGCCAATCACAGCTGGCAAAATCTCGCCGGATCGCCATTATTGGTTTTGTCCGGATCATCAACACCGCCAATCATGCCGCCAATTGAATGGCAAGACAGTCCAATCCAAAGCAAGGCTGTGATCAGCCACAATAAAAGCCGCGATCTTTATATTCATAAAGGCATTGAATAGCGGCGAAGCCGATCTTGGCGATCAAGTTTCAGGTCAATTTTGCCAGCCCGTCTTAATAGCTAGTCGTGATAGCTAACCTTGGTTGGTGATTTTGGCAAACACCGCCAAGGTTTCGGCACTGACATGATGTTCGATCCCTTCAGCATCTTCCTCGGCAATCGTTTCAGGAACGCCAATCGCCACCAGAAAATCGCGAACGATGCGATGCCTGTCACGCGCTTCTTTAGCAAGCGCGTGACCGGCATCGGTTAAAAAGATCGACCGGTAAGGGCGGGTTTCAACAAGGTCTTCACGCTGTAACCGTTGGATGATGGCATTGACCGTCGGGCTGGTCACGCCAAAGCGCACCGCAAGATCAACCGTCCTGGCCTCGCCAGTTTCGGCAATCAGATCGGCAATCATTTCGACATAATCTTCGGCGACCTCGGATTGATGCGCCCGCCTGATCCGGTCAAATTTTGCAGCGCTTTCGGCAATGGCCTTGCGGGGCATGTTGCGATCCTGTTTCGGCTTTGGCCATATACTGGCTTTAATTTGAAAAAATATAAAGAAAACCAAACATTTTAGCCATACCAAAATTTTTAACGGATTCACCGATTACCTGATTTCCGGCAAGATCAACCAATCAGGCAGCAATCGCCAATCACTGGCAGAAATAGCGCTTTCCTTATGGGCAATTAGGTTGCGCCAGCTAGTGGCAATGGGCTAGAGTGCCGTCGAGTTTAATATCGATTTAACGCCACAACAGACAAGCGGAACCATTATGGATAAAGCCACAACGACCGAGCTTGAAGCCGCCGCATTCCGGCGTCTTGTTGCCCATTTACAAGAACGTACCGATGTTCAAAATATTGATATGATGAATCTTTCCGGATTTTGCCGGAATTGCATGTCGCGCTGGTATCGCCAAGCTGCAGAAACATCAGGCATTGAAGTGACCGACAGTGAAGCCCGCAAGCTTATTTACGGCATGGAATATGCCGATTGGAAAGCACAGTATCAAACCGAGGCAACGCCCGAACAAAAGGCGCAATATCGAAAAACCCATAACCACGACGATTAGGATATTCGCATGACCGTTATTCCCGGAGCTGGCGCAGGTGCCGAGCAGCTAAGCCAATATATTGAGCGTATCGAACGTCTTGAAGAAGAAAAGCGCGCCCTGATGGCTGATATCAAGGATGTCTATGCCGAAGCCAAAGCCACCGGATTTGAGCCAAAAATCATGCGTCAAGTTGTGCGATTGCGGGCTATGGATCGCGACCTTCTAAGCGAGCAGGATGCGCTTTTGGACACATATCGTGATGCGCTTGGCCTTCGCTAGCCAAGGCGTTATCCAGCCCTAACCAATCCGGAGCGTGATCTGATGACCCATTTTGGTGACCGCCTAACCGAGGCAAACCGTCGCACAGCCACCCCGCTTTGCATGGGAATAGACCCACATATCAGCATGATTCCAGCTATTTTTGGCAATGCGCAAGACGGCGCAGCAAGTGATGCCGCCATTCGTGCCATTGATGATTTTTCCATGGCATGTCTTGAACAGGCCATTGGCAATGTTGCCGCAATCAAGCCGCAAGCTGCCTTTTTCGAACAGCAAGGCCCCGCCGGCATGCAGATTTTGCAAAATCTTGGCCGCGTCGCCATTGATGCTGGCCTACTTGTCATCATGGATGCCAAACGCGGCGATATCGGCAGCACCTCAACCGCCTATGCCGCTGGCTGGATTGGTCATGACGCGCCATTTCCAAGTGATGCGCTGACGGTGAATCCATGGCTTGGCATCGACACGCTTGCGCCCTTTCTTGATCGTGCCGACGCAACCGGAAGCGGCCTTTTCGTCTTGAACCGGACAAGCAATCCAGGGGCTGGCGATCTTCAGGATCAAATGGTTGATGGGCAACCGCTGTACCAGCATCTTGCCGCCTTGCTGGCACCGCTTGCCACTGCACGCAAGGGCAAATCCGGCATATCATCACTTGGCATTGTTGCTGGGGCGACATGGCCTGAAGAGGCCGAGGCGCTTCGTGCAGCACTTGTCGATGCACCGTTTCTTATTCCCGGATTTGGTGCACAAGGCGCTGGCGCCGAAAAAGCCACAAGCGGCCTCAACCGGGGCAAACTTGGCTGGGAAGGCGGGCTAATCAACAGCACCCGCGGCCTCATCTTTCCAAAAAAGGCCGCTGCCGCAGGATCGCTTTACGAATGGCGTCATGCAATTGCCGAAACCATCGCTGAAAACAAAACAATCTTGAATAGTGTTTTCTAAGCGGTGTTTTGACGCTAATCCCCTGACTGACAATAAATCACGCACTCTTGAATATCGTAAATAGTTTTTACCTTGGCGGTATTTGTTAAGCCTAACCAAGTTGTTCTGTTGTTTTAATCATTTGAAAACAGACTTTTTAGCCGTGGTTGAGAGGTTTAATGTGACAGAAAATGAAGTCAAAATTGGCGAAATCATCTGATATAATGAGCGCAAGGGATATCGCTTTGCCAAAATTGATAATGCTGAAGTTTTTATCCACCGTTCGACCTCAGACAGGTTTGGCCTGATCACCCATTAACAGGTGATCAGGTTTCAGTTTCCCTCGCCAACAACGAACATGGTCAGGTCATTCAAGATTTGATGACCATTGATAATTCAGGCTGTGGCCCGCAGGTTCAGGCCGTTCGGCTTCGCGATGATTAGCTTGAGAAATAAAATCGCCGCGTGTAGATTTTTTAGGCTGCAATCTGATTTTTTTGACATAGCACTATCCCGCTTGGCTTACTGGTTTGATTGCAAATATACGACTCAAGCCTTTTTGCACGCTATGGGAAATGCCATCAATGTCATCAACAACACCGCAATTTCGTTGGGTCATGATCATGTTATCCGCCGCAGCCCTGGTGTCGGTGACCTTTGGTGTCAGACAGGTTTTTGGCTTGTTTCTTGTGCCTATTTCAACCGCACTTGATGGCGGGGTCCAGATTTTTTCATTAGCCATTGCCGTGCAAAACCTGATCTGGGGTCTTTCATCACCCTTTTTTGGCGCGGCGGCTGACCGGTTTGGCGCATGGCGGGTGGCGGCTTTTGGCGTCTTGATCTATACAGTAGGGCTTTTATCCATGGCCTTTGTCGTGACCGAATCCGGCATCTTTTTCGGGCAAATTCTGATTGGCATGGGGCTTGGCAGTGCTGGCATTTCAATTGCGGTTGGCGCGGTTGCACGCGCCGCACCACCAGAAAAACGCTCATTGGCAATGGGACTTGTCACCAGCTTTGGATCTTTTGGGCAATTCGTCCTGGTACCAGTTACGCAAATCATGATAAACGAAAATGGCTGGCAATTCGCCATTGTGATTTTATCGGCAATCGTTGCCTCGATGGTGGCGGTGACGCTCGGCATGCGGGTACCAGCTGGCGGTGCGCGCCCGATTGAAGGCATCACACAAACCGCCGGAAGCGCGCTTCGCCAAGCCACGGGCAGCCGTGATTATATTCTGCTGACAATTGGCTTTTTTGTATGTGGTTTGCAGCTGGTTTTTATCACAACCCATCTTCCAACCTATCTTCAAGATGCTGGCTTAAACACGGAAATAGCTAGCTGGTCACTTGCGCTGATTGGGCTATTTAACATCATTGGCGCGTTTATTTGCGGCTGGCTTGGCGGCATCGTGTCAAAGAAGAAAACTCTAGCGATTATCTATCTTTTGCGCGGGGTGATCATCGCTGCTTTTATCAGCCTACCAGCAAGCCCGTCAATGGCGCTATTTTTCGGGGCGGCAATGGGGCTTTTATGGCTTGGCACAATTCCACTGACAAGCGGATTGATCATTGCTTTTTTTGGGCCGCGACATTTAATGATGCTTTATGGTTTGGTGTTTTTATCGCATCAAATCGGGTCATTTGCCGGCGCATGGCTTGGCGGCATCTGGTATGATGTTTTTGGTAATTACGAAGCCATGTGGTGGCTGAATGCTGCGGCTGGCTTTTTTGCCTTTGCGGTGAATTGGGCGATCCGCGAACCAAAAACCGCCGCCGTGCCAGCCTAGGCCATCACGCCTGACTGGCTTTTATTGCCGCGCCAAGATCATTTCCAAGCTCTCGTGATGAAACGGCAAGCCTACTCCTGCTCACCAAGCCAGCGTTCGGCATCAAGCGCGGCCATACAGCCCATGCCAGCGGCCGTCACCGCCTGGCGATAGATTTTATCAACACAATCACCTGCAGCAAACACCCCATCAACCGAGGTTCGTGTGCCGCCTGCCTCGGCAATAATATAGCCTTCATCATCAAGTGCGACTGCACCAGCAAAAGCCTTGGTTGCCGGATCATGACCAATCGCGACAAACATGCCATGAACCGGAATCACCTTGTCATCATCGTTGCCGGTCGAGGATAGACGCAATCCGGTAACGCCTGCTTCATCACCAAGAACTTCGGCAACGGCACGGTTCCATTCAACGGTGATATTATCTTTTTTCAACAGCCGATCCTGCATGATCTGTTCAGCCCGAAGCGAATCACGCCGATGAACCAACGTCACCGACCGGCAAATATTGGCAAGGTATAAAGCTTCTTCGACCGCAGTATTGCCGCCACCAATAACGGCAACATCGCGTTCCTTGTAGAAAAATCCATCGCAAGTGGCACAGGCCGAAACGCCGCGGCCATTAAAAGCTGATTCAGACTCAAGACCCAGCCAGCGCGCCTGCGCACCAGTGGCAAGAATCACCACATCAGCGGTCATCACTTTGCCCGAATCCAATTTCATGCGGAACGGCCGCGCCGATGAATCAAGATCAGTTACCAAATCATACATGACACGAGCGCCAACATTTTCGGCCTGTGACTGCATTTCGTTCATAAGCCACGGCCCTTGAATCACCTGGGCAAAGCCCGGGTAATTTTCAACATCGGTGGTGATGGTCATCTGGCCGCCCGGTTGCAATCCGGCAAGGATGATTGGCGATAGATTGGCGCGGGCAGTGTAAATGCCGGCGGTCAAACCGGCGGCACCTGCCCCGATTATGACAACATGTTCATGAAGGGCGGCGTCGGCTGTTGCGCTGGCATGATCGGTCATTGTTTTGCTACTCTTTCATCTTTGGCGTTCGGCTTCGTCAAGGCGGACTATGTGAAGGGGATAACACCCAACAAGTTGTGTTTTCAAGTGTCATTTACACAACATCATGTTAGCCTTTGCCTATGAAACTTCATAGCCCCATTGCCACTTATCTGTGTTTTTACCGCATCCGGCTTGTCGCGGCCTTGGTTTTGCTGGTGGCGCTTGCTGCCCCGGCAAAGGCGAAAGATATTGATGGCGCCGAAATCCTGTCTGGAAACGCGGTTGAAGGCGGGCTTATTATTGCCCGCACCGACCCGGCCAATCAGATCATGCTTGATGATAACACAGTTGAAATTGGCGAAAATGGCGTCTTTGTCATTGGGTTTCACCGTGATTCTGATACTCCAGTTACGCTTCGCATCATCGCGCCTGATGGAAGCGTCAAAATCAGCCTTTTGCCACCGCGCCAACGCGACTATAACATCCAGCGTATTGATGGGCTAAAATCAACAATGGTCACGCCGCCAGCCACCGTTCTGGCGCGTATCAAATCTGATGGTGACGCGGTTCGCGCCGCCCGCCAGCGCCAAGCGCCGTTTGGTGATTTCTGGCGCGGTTTCGATTGGCCAGCCCTTGGCCGAATTTCAGGCACATATGGCAGCCAGCGCATTTTAAACGGCCAGCCGCGCCAGCCACATTATGGCATTGATATCGTCGCCCCGACCGGCACGCCTGTTTACGCACCGGCAAGTGGGCTTGTGACATTGGTAAAAGATTTATATTTTTCCGGCTGGACCGTTGTGATTGCCCATGGGCTTGGCGTAAATTCGAGCTTTTTGCATCTTGATCGGGTCGATGTAGAAGCAGGCATGATGGTTGATCGTGGTGGCTTGGTTGGCACAATTGGTGCCACCGGGCGTGCCACCGGCCCGCATCTTGACTGGCGGATTGATTGGCAGGGGCGGCGCATTGATCCCGGACTTTTAGTTGGTGCCATGCCCAATCCAGCGTCATAAGTGACGGCTCAAAAGGCGATGATATGAAAACGGTTTTTATTTTTGGTCTCGGTTATGTTGGCGTGCCATTGGCACAAGCGCTTGCCGATCAGGGTTGGCAGGTTCGCGGCACCACCCGCACACCATCCAAGCTTGCCAATAAGGCCGATCAAGGCTGGCAAATCCTGCCGTTTCAATCAGGCCAACCGCTTGCCGATCCGGCCGCCGCCTTTGCCGATATCGATGCGATCATCAGCACGATTACCGCCATAGGCGGTTCGGATCCGGTGCTTGATGCGCATGGTGATGATCTTGCTAATTTTTCTGGCTGGAGCGGTTATGTATCGGCAACATCGGTCTATCCTGATATGCCGCATGATATC
>CAWUWE010000051.1:0-4874 GCA_963926175.1 uncultured Alphaproteobacteria bacterium
TCGCGGCGCAAGCGTGGATCAGCTCCACCAAGCTGGTCACGATCAACGCGCGCCTTGTCACGTTTGCGCTTTATAAATGGTTCCGGCTTGAAATGAATTTCGACGAACTCTTTTACAAAATCGGCAATCGGACCTTGCAAGGGTAATTTTTCAATCTGATCTTCACCGCAATCCTCATAATCTTGAATATTATAGGGTGACAGGCTGATTTCAGCGAGATGAATGTCAATTTCATCATCGACTGAGCAATCTTCATCTTCATTATGCCGCAAAACCACATAGATCGCTGGTTCAGATGATGCCAGATTTTCCGCATAAGCCTCAGCTTCGGCGCGATGCAGATCAAGTGATGCTTCGGCAGTAAAAAGCGCGTCACCAGCATCATTGTCCGACGGCTGACGCAAGCGCTGAAAATGAACATCATTACTTGGCGGTAATCCGTCTCCAGTACTGATCTCAAGCGGCACCAGATCATGGATTACCCAGCGATGCGATTGCCATTTATTTTCAATCGACTGGCGTTCGATAATCAATCGAACCGCATAAAGAACATGCCGGTTATTTGGCGAAATTACGTTCGTCACGTTATAGACACTCCCATCATACCCCATGACTATCCATCAAAAAGATTATGTTTTGCAAGGTATATCACTAAACTTACTTGTCTTTACCGCGACGTTAGCTAGGTTAGCTAGGGTAGCGAGATAACTTATAGTCAAATAACTCTGATCACAACGCGAACAAAAGGTTTTTTTTCGATGAATTTATCAGACGCCAAGGTCATGATTTGTAATTGCGACGGCACGATGGCGCTCGACGGCACCAAATTGGCAAAAGCCTGTGGTGCCGAGGGCGGCTGCAAGATCGCAACCTCACTTTGCCGGACAGAAACAGGTGATCTGGCCGCCGCGATGCGCGATGCCCGCGACGCGAATCAATCTTTGCTGATTGCCTGCACCCAGGAAACCTCAGTTTTTGACGCCATTGCCGGAGAAATTGAATGCCCCTCGCCTGCGACCGTCAATATCCGTGAGCGCGCTGGCTGGTCAGATGAATCGAGTAGCAGCGCCGCCAAAATCGCCGCCTTGATCAAACAGGCAGGCGATCGCCAAACACCATCACGAAGCCTTGCGTTAAATTCTGACGGCCGCTGTCTGATTTATGCAGATATGGGCCGTCCAAACGGCGGTGCCGATGCTGCCATTGCGCTTGGCAAGAAATTAAATGGTCAATTGGGCGTTACCGTTATGATTGCCAATCCAACCGATGATCTGTTTCCAACAAAAGACTGCGGCATCCTCGCAACGGGCAAAATCAAAAGCGCCAAAGGCCATTTCACGCATTTCGATTTGGTCATTGATCAATTTGGCGCGGCCTTACCATCAAGCCGTGATTCACTTCAATTCGAAAATCGGGAAAATGATGTCGAAACAAGCTGCGATATTCTGATCGACCTGACTGGTGACACGCCACTTTTCACCGGCTGGGAAAAACGCGACGGATATTTCCGCGCCGCTGGTGATGATATCAACGCGCTTGCCGCCATCGAAAGCGAAGCTGCGCAAATGGTTGGCGGCTTTGAAAAGCCAATCTATGTGAATTTTGATGAAAATCTATGTGCCCATTCGCGCAATAAAATTGGCGGCTGTTCCCGTTGTCTTGATGTCTGCCCAGCCGGCGCGATTCAAAGCCTCGGCGATCATGTTGCAATTGATCCGGCCATATGCGGTGGCTGCGGGCTTTGCGGCGCTGTTTGCCCATCGGGTGCGGCACAAACCGCTTATCCACCTGCAGATGGTCTGTTAACCAGCATCGCCAACCTTCATGATTATTATCAGACAGCTGGCGGCAAAACCCCAAGCCTGTTGCTTCATGATGATTCCTATGGCGCTGAAATGATTGAAACCATTGCCCGTTTTGGCCGCGGTTTACCAGCCAGCCTGCTGCCTGTTTCGATGCATGCAATGGGCCGTGCTGGACATGATATTATGGTGGCGGCAATTGCGCTTGGTTATCAGCAGGTCTTTGTGCTTCTGAATCCAGCCAAAGATGTTGAAAATGCACCGCTTGTTGATCAGGTGACACTGGCAAGATCAATGCTTACCGGTGTAAAGGCTGATGCCGATAACCGGATTATCCTTGTCGATGCTGTCGATCCTGAAGCGGTAGCCGAAGTTTTTTATAACAGCCCATGTAAAAACAACGCCAAACCAGCGCCATTCAGCCCTATTGGTGCGCCGCGCTCGATGACACGGCTTGCCATGCGCGGCCTTTCCCATGCAAATGGCACGGCGGGAACCGTGATTGATTTGCCTGCTGGTGCACCTTATGGCCGAGTTGAGATTGATACAGATAATTGTACAATCTGCCTGTCTTGTGTCAGCGCTTGCCCAGCTGGCGCGTTGCAGGATAATCCTGATGCACCTCAATTGCTGTTCCGTGAAGATGCCTGTTTGCAATGTGGTATTTGCGTTGCAACCTGCCCTGAAAAAGTGATTGCGCTTGTGCCGCAATTCAATCTAGCCGACAGCGCAATGGCAACCGAGCTAATTATCGAAGACACACCATTTGAATGCACATCCTGCGGCAAACCATTTGGTAGTTCGAAATCAATCGAGCGGGTGATTAGCAAGCTTGCCGATCACAGCATGTTTCAAGACAGCGCAAAGACCGACATTTTGAAAATGTGTGAGGATTGCCGTGTTGAGGCCATGTTCGAGCAGAAAGATAAAATGATGGAAATGCGCGAGCGGCCAAAACCCCGCACGACTGACGATTACCTGAATTAATCAGGACGTTAAAACTGCGGCAGGTTGCTCCCGAAATCTGCCGCAGATCAACCTTAAATATATTCAATTATTAAATTAAGATGGATCGCAAACCGGCAGATTTACAAGCAAGTTATGCGGTTTCATTCTTACAACCCCTGCCTCATCCATTGCCAGCCCAAGATAAACCGGTTTACCCGCCATTTCAGCGACAAACCCATTATCAGTTTCCAATTTGAAAAGACATAAAATGCGCCGCAATCGAGGCTCATCAACCTCATCACCACGATACAGATCATTCAGAATTTTGGTAGCTTCGGCATCAAGGCCAATATGCCATGACCAGGCTTCATCTTCGATTTTGACCAGTGGCGAAACACGAACCGCAAGCGGCAGAAAATGCGCAATCCATTTTTCCAAAACCCGCGCCAACCCATCAAGCGCTGGCTGGGTATAGGCGATGTCAATTGATGTGTTGAACAGGTCGGATCGTTCCCAATATTCATCTGCCGTTTCCGTGGCAAGAATATCAATTTGCACCTCATCATTTGCACTTGTTGGCTCAAGCACCTTTTGCATGCCTGATTGCAACTGCACTGTTGCATGATCCGCAACCATGATACGCCCATCATCAAGCGTTACCACCTGATTGCGGAATAGAGTTTCGGCTGCCCGCAATTGCAAGGGATCGGTCTCGCCATCTAGGATATTGCGAAGAATAATTTGCGCTATCTGTTCAAAAAACAGCGGCGGGATATTTGGCTGGGCATTGCGTGCCATTGCCATATAGGCCGACTCCAAAGTCGGATAATCCGCCAGAAAATTACGAAACCGCAAAACGGCCTGATAATTATGCACAACATCTTTATCAACAATTTCAAAAAGATCCGTCGGCACTACCGCCGCAAAAGGATCATCAACCAATTTCTTATGAAGCGCAATTTCGGCATCACATGACCCCTCTTCAGGGACCACTTCTTCACGCATAAAATAGGCGCGCATAAAATCGGCGCTTGGCACCATATGCCCATGATCGTCACGAACCGTTAAATGCCATCCAGAGGTAAGCCAAAAATCCTTGCTCATTAAGTTCTCAAACTCCATGAAGGCCCAATCACCGGTGCCTATTATCCCTGACCATGCGCATGATGTTCAGCGCTATCTACTGCGTCATCATCATCATCGACCATTGTCCATATTTTCTGTTCAGCACAGGATTCAGGCTTAGCAAGGCTGCGAAACGACTCGCGAATACCATCATCGCCAAGGCTGCGCTGAATCGCAAGCAAAGTTCCAGTTTTATGTTCGGCGCATAAATCTGCCATGAACTTGATTTCTTCAGTTACCGCGGCCATCGCCGCTGCTTCGTCAGGGGCACCAAACTCATTCATAAAAATTGAACAAAGCCGTTTTTCAATCTTGCCAAGATCATCCGGCTTTACCGTGACAATACTAACCAAGGTTGAGAATCCCATTGAGTCAAGGCCAAGAAACCCATTGCTAAATGCTTGTTTTATATTGCCTTTAATATCTGCCTCGCCAATACTGGCAAAGCAAAACGTGCCAACAAGCGCCCACTCGCCCTCATCGGCTGCTAGCGGAAACACATTCAGATCAGATGAATCAAACCGGATGGTTTTTGCGAGTTTCATAGCTGGTTTACCAATTCCCTATTCACAACAGACCAGCCCCTTATGGCAGAACCGGCGTGCCACAAACAGCTTCAAGTTCATGCGGCATGACAGATAATGCTTTTCCATCAAGCTTAATCAACGCGCCGCCATGCTCATCAAGACCAAGCCATTCAGCCTGTTCGCCGCCAGCAAAATCAATTGGCGCGGATGCTTCTAGCCGCTGCATCCAACTGTCATAAAGCGGGCGGAACCCGTCATCTTGCCAGCGGTTTACCCAAGCCAGAAAATGTCGGCAGCTTGATTCAACCAAGCGGGTGCGCGAAATAAACCCACCCCCTTCTTCGGCCATCGAGGTTTGTTCCGCCCCAGCGGCTTGCGACCATTCGGCCTGATCCTGTTCTTCCGCAGTCAAACGCACATCGGCGCTGACAATCATCCATTCTGGCACGTCATCGCCGGCTGCTGTCGGATC
>CAWUWE010000052.1:0-12113 GCA_963926175.1 uncultured Alphaproteobacteria bacterium
AAATGCAAAATAGGCGCAAGATAAATCAAATTAGCTAGACGCCGCCATGTGCCTGTGACCATTCACGCGGATTATTAAGAAAATCTTCGACTGCGGCCAATGTTTTCGAATCAAATCTTTTCGAGTCCTTACATTCGGCAAGAACATCCCACCATGTCGCCAAATAATGAAGGCTGATTCCATGCTCGGCAAGGCGGGCTGGTGTATCTTTGAAAATATCATAATAGAAAATCACGAATGTATGCGCAACCTCGGCACCGGCGGTGCGCATGGCCTCGACAAAATTTAACTTGCTGCCGCCATCGGTTGTCAGATCTTCGACAAGCAAAATACGCTGGCCTTCGGAAATATCGCCTTCGATCCGCGCATCACGGCCAAAGCCTTTTGGCTTTTTGCGGACATATTGCATCGGAAGATGGGTTCGCTCGGCAAGCCATGCCGCAAACGGAATACCGGCTGTCTCGCCGCCTGCCAAGGCATCAAGTGATTCATAGCCGATATCGTTTAAGATTACCGTTGCGCCATAATCCATCATGGCTGACCGCATCCGCGGGAAAGAAATGATCTTTCGGCAGTCGATATAGACCGGACTCATCATGCCAGAGGTTAGTTTAAACGGCTCATCTGCACGAAACAGAACCGCGTCAATTTCAAGAAGCATCCGTGCCACGGACCGGGCCATCGCAGCCTTGTCATAAACATGCTTGAAATTGTCACCTGCCATCTTCTTATCCTCGATCTGTCTTTCAAAAAAATAGGTCAACAAGCTGCATATCTTGGGTAAGATATACAGCCAAGTTTTTTTCGGGATCATAGCGGCTTATTTGCTGCTTGTCATTATGCCAGTTGACGCGGCGCACGAATACACCGCACGTCGTCAACCATCATGATCGGGCAAAGACTTTAAGCGCGCGCGGCTCGCTTCCGCTCATGTGGGCAAAGATACATCTTACGAAGCCGCAAATTCAGCGGTGTTACCTCAAGTAATTCATCTTCATTGATGTAGGCCATCATCTGTTCAAGCGACATACGGCGTGGCGGCACAAGCTTGACCGCCTCATCGGTACCAGATGAACGAACATTAGTAAGCTGTTTTCCTTTGAGGACATTGATTTCAAGATCATTATCACGGTTATGCTCACCGACGATCATGCCCTGATATACCGGTGTCTGCGGCGTCACGAACATTTGCCCACGATCCTGCAGGTTAAATAAAGCATAGGCAACAGCAACCCCTGAATCAGTCGAGATCAAGGCGCCATTGCGGCGGCTCTCGATAGGACCTTTGTGCAGCGCATAGGAGTCAAAGATGCGGTTTAAAACACCAGTGCCCCGTGTCTGGGTCAAAAACCGACTTTGGTAGCCAATGAGGCCACGCGACGGTGCGCGGAATACAAGACGGGTTTTGCCTGCGCCAGCCGATCGCATATCGAGCATCTCACCCTTGCGGCGGTTCAAACTGTCAACAACACCACTGGAGAACTCCTCGTCAACATCAATTGTCACCTCTTCCATCGGTTCTAACCGCTGACCAGAATCATCGTTTTGATATAAAACCTTTGGCCGCGACACGGTCATTTCAAACCCTTCGCGACGCATGGTTTCAATCAGCACACCCAATTGCAATTCGCCGCGGCCGCCGATCTCAAACGAATCCTTGCCACCACTCTCGGCAAATGTGATCGCCACATTTGTTTCCGCTTCAGCCAAAAGCCTCTCACGAATGGCAGTCGATGTCACTTTTTTGCCCTCACGACCCGCTAACGGTGAGTCATTTACCATGATAGTGACTGACATGGTTGGTGGGTCAATTGGCGTTGCCAGCAATGGTACGGTCACTTCAGGTGAGCAGATTGTGTCTGCAACAGATGTTTTAGCCAAACCAGCAATGCAGATGATGTCTCCAGCTTGGACTTTGTCAACAGGAATACGGGATGCACCTTCAAATCTAAGAAGCTTAGTCAAACGGCCTGTTTCAATAACTTTGCCATCAAGGTTCAAACCACGAACACTGTCATTGACTGAAGCAGTGCCTTGCGCAACCCGTCCGACAAGACAGCGACCAAGATAGGGGTCAGCATCAAGCAAAGTTGCCAGCATCGCAAAAGGCGCGTCCTGATCGACTTGTGGTGGGCGAACATGTTCAAGAATAACATCAAGAAGCGGATGCAAATTGTCGCGCGGGTCTTCCAGTTCACGAACACACCAACCACTCCGGCCCGATGCATAGAGAATTGGGAAATCAAGCTGGTCTTCGGATGCATCAAGCGCAACAAATAGATCAAACACTTCATTGACGACCTCTTCAGGGCGGCCATCGCTTCGGTCAATCTTGTTAATAATCACAATGGGGCATAGCCCCTGCGCCAAGGCTTTGCCAAGAACAAATTTTGTCTGCGGCATTGGCCCTTCGGCAGCGTCGGTCAACAAAATCACCCCGTCAGCCATACTGAGAACGCGTTCAACTTCGCCACCAAAATCAGCATGACCAGGCGTATCAATAATATTGATACGGACCTCTTTCCAAGTGACGGATGTTGGTTTGGCTAGAATGGTGATGCCGCGTTCTTTTTCAAGGTCGCCGGAATCCATAAGCCGTTCATCAACCTGCTGGTTTTCGCGGAACATGCCGCTTTGTTTCATGATCGAATCAATTAGCGTTGTTTTGCCATGATCAACATGGGCAATTATGGCTATATTGCGTAGCTCTTGGGTCATATAATGTCTCTTGGGTTGGCGATTTCTATCCGCGTCGCATTCCTATAGCCAATACGCCCGAATGGAAAGCATTATTTTACGAAGCAGATTTATCATCGCTTTGCTCACGCGGTGCAAATAACCAGCCAACAAGACGACAAGCAGGCCAAACAGCCAGCATTTGCGCCAGAATAAAAAACGGCATATCGCCCATATAGATGCCAGAAAAGCTGTCGGTCAATGAGCGGGCAATGGTAACGGCCGGGTTGGCAAAGCTTGTTGAGGCTGTAAACCAATAGGCGGCGGTGATGTAAAGTCCAACCATCCATGCCACCGCATCCGGCCGGTGCCTAATGCCGCCAAAAATCACCATTAACAGACCAAAAGTGGCAACCCATTCAGATCCATATTGATGGACTCCGCTGCGAAGATGCGTTGCATCCTGCAATAAAGGCGCGGCAAACATCCAATGCGCCAACAAAGTGCCACAAATGCCACCGGCAATCTGACAGATGATGTAAAAGGCTGCCAGCCTGCCAGACAATGCCCCTTTCAGCGCAAAGGCAGCACTGACCGCCGGATTGAAATGCGCGCCAGATACCGGCCCAAGCATGGTGATAAGCACCACAAGAATGGCACCGGTTGCAATGGTATTGCCAAGCAATGCCAGCGCGACATTATCATTTGCCAAGGTTTCGGCCATGATACCAGAACCAACAACCGTCACCACCAAAGCCAATGTTCCGAACCATTCAGCAAATAGCCGTTTTGAAAGATCATTTTGGGTCATTATTTCCTGCCTCGCTTTGGCCAATTGACCGTGCCAGATCACCAATCGTTTCGGCTGTGGGGTAGCTGGCGATCAAGGTACGAATTCTGGTGCTCATTTCTTCATAGGTGGTTTGAAAGGCCCTAACAATCTTTTCATGGCTGCCATCAATAGCGGCAGGGTCGGCAACCCCCCAATGCGCCACCTGTGGGTGACCCGGCCAAACAGGACAGGTCTCGCCAGCCGCATTATCGCAAACCGTGACAATCAGATCCATCTTTGGCGCATCATCACCGGCAAAGACATCCCATCGTTTTGAGGCGGCAAAATCAACGTCAATATCATAGTCTTGAAGAACCAGAATCGCATAGGGGTTTGGTTTTCCCGTTGGCTGTGAACCAGCCGAATAGGCACGAAATTGATTATGGCCTAATGCTCGCAGCACGCCTTCGGCAATCAATGATCGCGCCGAATTTCCTGTGCATAGAAATAAAACATGTAACGGCATGAATGACATTGTTTTTCCTTATGACAATGATAGGCCCCAGTGAACATGATAGGCCTTGCCGCGAACAGCAACGATGCATAGCCTGTGAATATGACAAAAATGTTAAAAAAAGCCAATCTGCCAGAAAAAATATGCGCTAGCTGCGGCAGGCCGTTTCAATGGCGCAAAAAATGGGTACGTGATTGGGAACAGGTGCGCTATTGCTCTAAACGCTGTCAAGGCGTTGGCACCGCGCCATCATCACGGTCGCCGCAGGCCTGAAGACAGGGCCTTGCGAATTTCCGCCTCAAGCGCATCGCGAAACCGCGACCGGTCTTTGGCCGAAAAAGCCGCATTGCCACCTTTGCGGCCAGATTGCACCAAAAATGGATCAGCCGCCCGAATATCAGCCATCAAATCGCGGGTCGCCAACTGGCCACCAATATTAGCACTGGTAAATATATCGCCATTATGTCGGATTACCGCCGCGCCATTGCCAAGCACCTTGGCCGCAAGAGGAATATCACCCGTGATCACGATATCGCCTTCATGCGCTTGGTCGGCAATATATTTATCAGCCATATCGGCGCCTTCACTTACAATCACCAGCTCGACAAGCGGGTTTGCCGATGGCCGAATACCACCATTTGAAACAACCACAAGACGAAGCTGATGGCGGCTGGCAATCTCTTCGGCTTCGGCCTTTACCGGGCAAGCATCTGCATCAATATAGATGGTTGGCATTTTCATCCGCTCTTCAAAATGAACCAAGGACGGCAGGTTATCAGGCACCGGCCGATTGTTGGTTACTTGCCGAGTGCGACAACAGTTGCCTCAATCGCGGCCTGTTCGATCACTTCATTCACAAGGCTGTTTTTCAACACCTCGCCAATTGGCACTTCATCAATGAAAATACCAAAATCATCGCGGCCAAAAAGATTGGCTGGAACCCATGCAAACACCGGCCGATGACCCTTTGGGGCGGTTCGTTCAATTTCATCAGACAAGGCTTCGGGGTCGTCAAATGCCGTTGTAACCGCAACGGCAACAAAAAATTTCTGTTTACCTTCGCGGGCCACATCAACGGTAACCGGCATTGTTACCACAACATCACCCGCACCGGTCGCGCTGATATATTTGCCAAGAACGCCTTCATATTCATCAATGATCACCGCCAGCGGCACAAAATGCGCTGGCGCGTTGCTATCTTGATGTGATGCGCCGCGCTTTGTTGTCTTTGCCATGTTTTTAAACCTTGTTATTTGCCGATCTGGCTGGCGCTAATCTGGTTGGCTTGTCATCACGCCGTCTAGACCGGTGATACAATATTCTGGTGATTTTGCTAATGTTTTTATCGAGACTTGGCAATCACCCCGCATTTTCAATCATCCAGATTGAAGGGCATAGCCACTGCCGCGCACGGTGCGGATCAAATTTGGCAATGGCGCATCACCTGTCTGATTAAGCGCCTTGCGAAGCCGGCTTAAATGAACGTCAACCGTGCGTTCTTCAACATAGACACCATGCCCCCAAACCAGATCAAGAAGCTGGGATCGGCTAAACACCTGACCGGGTCGCTCAATCAAGATCGACAAAAGCTTATATTCCTTTGGCCCAAGCACCACCCGAACGCCGCCACGAAACACTTCCATCCGGCTTGGGAATAGCTGTAAATCCTCAAATTCCAGAACATCATTCATCAAGGCGGGGCGGGATCGCCGTAAAAGCGCCTTGACCCGCGACACCAGCTCGCGCGATGAAAAGGGTTTCGATATATAATCATCGGCCCCCGTATCCAACCCAAGCGTGCGGTCACCTTCTTCACCGCGGGCGCTGAGAATGATGATTGGCAGCAATTTCGTATCGGCGCGTGACCGCAATATCCGGCAAAGTTCGATCCCCGACATATGCGGCATCATCCAGTCAAGAACCACCAGATCAGGGCGCCAATCCTCGATCATCGTCATCGCGGCCTGACCATCATGCGCCTGCGCAACGTCAAAACCGGCTCGTACCAGATTATAGGACAAAAGTTCCAGCTGGTTCGGCTCATCATCGGCAATCAGGATTTTTACCGGCATCACTCTCTATCTCAAAATCAGGTGCCAACGACCTTGCTGGTTTTATCGGCTTTTGGCCGGTCTTCGTCAGGCATCGCGCCTTCAACAAGGAAATGTACCTGTTCGGCTATGCCAGTCGCATAATCGCCAATCCGTTCAATATTTTTGGCGATAAACAAAAGATGCGCACCCGTGCCAACCATATTTGGGTTGCGCGACATCGAGGCCAAGACCTCTTTATGAAATGTGGTATGCATATGATCCACTTCAATATCACGGCGCCAAACGGCAAGCGCCATTTCAGCATCGCGATTTTGATAGGATGTCATTGCATCACGCACCATTTCCTGTGTCACCTGACCCATACGGCCAATATTCACACCCGGAATATTTTCATTGCCAGCGGTCATAATCACCTTAGTTCGGTTGGCAATATTGCGGGCATAATCACCCATGCGCTCAAGAATCGTTGCCACTTTCAATGCCACCAGAACATAGCGCAGATCCTTGGCACGCGGCGAGCGGATTGCAATGACCTCAATCGCCTTTTCATTGATTTCGGCCTCAAGCGCATCAAGCGCAGCATCGCCTTTAATGACCTTATCAAGATTGGCTTGATTTTGCATTGCCAGCCCTTCGATAGCACCTTCAAGCTGTTGACATGCCAAATCGCCAAGCTGTTGCAATGCATCATTCAGAATTGTCAAATCCTGATCAAAAGCCGAGCTGATATGTTTTTGTGTATCCATGATTTTTCCTAACCAATTTTGCCAGAGATATAGGCTTCGGTCTGTTCGTTTTTCGGCAAGGTAAACACGTCTTTGGTATCGCCATATTCAACCAGCGTTCCAAGATGGAAATAGGCGGTTTTCTGCGATACCCTTGCTGCCTGCTGCATCGAATGAGTGACAATCAGAATGGTAAAGCGTTGCTGCAATTCACTGATCAATTCCTCAATCACCGAAGTGGCAATCGGGTCAAGCGCCGAACAAGGCTCATCCATCAACAGAACATCCGGCCCAACCGCAATCGCCCGCGCAATGCAAAGCCGTTGTTGCTGGCCACCCGAAAGGCCGGTTGCCTGATCGGCAAGCCGGTCAGCGACCTCACCCCAAAGACCCGCTTTTTTCAGACTGTCTTCAACCATGTCATCAAGCTCGTTTTTGCTTTGCGCCAGCCCATGAATGCGCGGCCCATAGGCCACATTTTCAAAAATTGTTTTGGGAAAGGGGTTCGGTTTTTGAAACACCATACCAATGCGCGCACGAAGCAAAACCGGATCGGTTTGCGGGCTGTTCACATCAACATCACCCATCATGATCGACCCTTCCACACGGCAGCTGGGGATGACATCATTCATGCGGTTAAAACAGCGCAGAAAGGTTGATTTGCCGCAACCCGACGGGCCAATAAACGCCGTTACCGACCGATCTTCAATATCAATCGACACATTGTTCAGGGCTTGTTTTTCGCCATAAAACACATTGACATCTTTGGCCTGAATTTTGATGGCTTTTGCCATATCCACGACTGTATCCATCGAATTTGTTACCACTTCTTCTCAAATTTCCGGCGCAATAGAACCGCCGAAATATTCATTGTAATCAAAAAGGTCAAAAGCACCATAATTGCCAGTGATGACCGTTCGTAAAAAGCGCGTTCGGCACTATCGGACCAGATGTAAATCTGTACCGGCAATGCGGTTGCCGGATCGGTTAAGGTGGCTGGCACATCAACAATAAAGGCAACCATGCCAATCATGATCAGCGGTGCGGTTTCACCAAGCGCCTGCGCGATGCCAATGATGGTTCCGGTTAAAATCCCCGGCGCGGCAAGCGGCAAAATATGATCAATTGCGGCCTGCATGCGTGATGCCCCAAGCCCAAGCGCAGCATCACGGATCGAGGTTGGCACCGCACGAATTGACGCGCGTGTGGCGATGATAATGGTCGGCAAGGTCATCAGCGCCAGCACCATCCCGCCAACCAGCGGGGCTGATCGCGGCATGCCGAAAAACCCAAGAAAGACCGCAAGCCCCAAAAGGCCAAAAACGATTGACGGTACCGCTGCCAGATTATTGATATTCACTTCGATAAAATCGGTCACGCGGCCAGGCGGGGCAAAATATTCCAAATAGACAGCCGCCATAACAGCCAGTGGCAAAGCCAGCAAAACCGTCACGAACAACGCCATTGCCGATCCAACCGTCGCGCCAAGGACACCAGCGCTTTCCGGCTCACGCGAATCTGCCGCGGTGAAAAATGTATCATTAAACACAAGCCGGATACGATCATCCGCAACAAGTTTATCAATCCAGCCAATTTGCTGGTCGGATAACCGGCGCCGGGATTCGTCAAGGTTGCGGTCAAGCCGGCCCTTCATCAGCATATCGACATCATCCGATGTTTTGATCCACAGCTTTGTCCCACCTGCGGGGATGACTCCCTTTGCCTCGATTTGACGGCGAAGATCATAGCCTGCATTTTTCGACAGAATCTCGCCAAGCGCACGCTGGTCAAGCATCGCCGTCACATCTGGAAATTCGGCACGAAACGCTTTTTTGATCAGGCCGTTCCAGTTAAAATTACGCGCCTTTACCGGATCAATTGCGCCGTCGTCATTTTGCAGTTTTTCGGCTGGAATGGTCAGGGCAATTTGTAATTCCGTCTGCTGGATTGCGGTATAGCCATTGCTGATGATCGTTGTCAGCAGAATCGCGAGAAAGCTGATCGCTGTCACAATGGCCATAATGCCATAGGTTTTCAGCCGCGCTGATGCCGAATGACGTTTTTTCAAACCTTGCGCAATTTTTTCAAATCGCGCTTGGGTTTCGGCATCAGGCTGGATCATTTCGATGGGGTTATTCATAACGTTGTCCAAACCTGCGTGACGCGGTCAGCGCGGCAACATTCAGCAGCAAAGTAATCACAAACAAGGTCATGCCAAGCGCAAAGGCCGATAATGTTTTCACCGAGTCAAATTCGTTATCACCGGTCAAAAGCATAACAATCTGCACGGTAACAGTGGTCACTGATTCAAGCGGATTTATCGTCATATTCGCCGCAACACCTGCCGCCATGACAACAATCATGGTTTCGCCAATCGCCCGGCTGATGGCCAATAAAAAGGCACCAACAAGTCCGGGGAACGCGGCTGGCAAAACAACCCTAATGATGGTTTCGCCCCGCGTGCTTCCCAACCCATAAGCACCATCGCGTAAGGATTGCGGCACCGCCGTAATCACATCATCCGATAATGAGGAAATAAACGGAATGATCATGATTCCCATCACGCCGCCAGCGGCAAGCGCACTTTGTGATGACACATCAAGCCCGACAAACAACCCAAGATCGCGGAAAAAAGGTGCCACGGTTAGCGCCGCAAAAAACCCGTATACAACGGTTGGGACACCGGCCAGAACCTCAAGCGTTGGCTTGACAATATTGCGTACCCGCCGCGAGGCAAATTCAGATGTATAGATGGCTGAAAACAACCCAATTGGGACTGCCACCGCCATCGCAATCACCGCCACCAACAAGGTACCAGCCATCACCGGAACCATACCAAATGACCCTGTTGATCCGGCCACAAATTCATCCGCAGCCGCAGTGTCACCCGGACGAAGCGCGGTCATTGGCGACCAATGCGTGCCGAAGAAAAAATCGAATAGCGAAATTTCGCGGAAAAACCGAACGGCCTCGAAAAGCAGTGACGCCACGATGCCAATCGTTGTCAGAACTGCCACAACAGCCGATAAAAAGAACAGGCGGCGTAAAAATGCCTCACACAGCACGCGGGCGCGCAATTCGGGCGACACCCGCCGGAAGGCATAGAAAAAGCCAACAAACATTACCGCCGCCAAGGTCAGGCTGCGGGCGCGGTCAGCCGAGGCCTGCGCGGCACGAAGCAATTCGGCCTGCGCTAGCATCACCGCGTCAGGTGCTTTGATATAGCCTGCAGCAATGTTAACAAGCTGCGCCATTTTCAAATTCAGGAACGAGTCCGGCAGGTTCGGATAGGCGGCAACCATCCGCGCCTTGGCCGCGCTTGTCAGCATCGGATCAGCGGCAAACATCCAGATCAGCGCCAGTAAAATTGCCGGCACCAGAACCCATAAAGATACATAGAATCCGTAATATTGATTGAGCGAGTGTGATTTGTTCTGACTGGCAATGGCTTGTTTGCGAACGCGACCAGTCGCCAGATAAAATGACAGAAATGCGGCCGCAATTGTCGCTGCAAAAACCACAAGGTTCGGTGAAAGAAAATCACTCATACTGCCCTACATAACCTAAAATCAAACATGCCCATTCCGGCGCCTACCCTATTTTACGATACCCGCTTTTCCATCTAGACCCTAGGTCATTCATGGCAGGCAAGCGTCTATCTTTGCCTAGCACGCCGATGGCCGAAAAAAAAGACATGCCACAAACGATGTTTCAGTTTGTGGCATACCGATTTTATTTTGGGCTTTGCCTAGAGCGCGTCGCGCGCCGCAACCTGCTTGGCAAAATCATCTTCTGATAAAGGTACCAAACCTGCCGGGAACAGATATCCATCCAAGCCCATTGCCTTTTCCGAAACAAATTCATTGATGAATTCTTTCATGCCTGGGATCACGCCCATGTGCGCCTTCTTGACATAGAAAAACAACGGACGCGCGCCGGGGTATTTGTAAGATGCAATATTTTCAAAGTCCAAAACCACACCATCAAGAAGGGCGGCCTGCACCTTGTCGCGATTCTGATCGAAGAATGAATAGCCAAAGATACCAAACATATTCTGGTCAGCGACAAGCTTTTCAATGATCAGTGAATCATTTTCACCAACTTCGATGGCAGCGCCATCCTCGCGCAGCTTTTTATAGCCGCTTCCGTCAAGTCCAAGCTTTTTCCAGCCATTTTTCATGAATAATTCGCCCATCGCATCACGGGTGCCTGAGGTTGGCGGAGGAACCATCACTGAAACCGGGATATTCGGCAAACCAACAGGTGCGGCACCAGTGCGTTTTGCGGTGTATGCGTCGACCTCAGCCCACGTGTTAAGATTGTTTGCGGATAAATTAGCTACGTTGTTTCCCTGATATGGTAACTCTGCCGCCAATGCTGCGGCGATGTGTGCAATCGAGATGTTAAACGCCTGACCCTGCAAACTGTTCGAAAAAGCGATTCCATCATTGCCAACAATAAATTCCTGGAACTCGACACCAGCATCAGCACACATCTTGGCTTCTTTGCTTTTGATTGCGCGCGATGCATTGGTTACATCAGGATGTTTAACACCAATTCCTTTACAAAATAACTTCATGCCGCCACCGGTTCCGGTGGATTCGATGACCGGTGTTTTAAAACCACTGGCTTGGCCAAATTTTTCAGCAACAATCGTTGCAAACGGATAGACAGTTGACGAGCCAACAATTGAAATCTGGTCTCTTGCTTGCGCCGCAGTTGTCAGGGCAAGGCTGGCAATGATGCCTGCAATAAGAGGGGTAAAACGCATCTCTTTCTCCTACATTCACAATCCGTCAAACGATCCATATCGTCTGATCGCGGTCAGATCTACCGCCTGATTGCGACAGTTAGATAACAGTGATGTTACAGTTTTGTGACAAAGGCGGTTTTTCTTGAAAATATAGTGCCGATTGAGGGCATGAGCGGGTCGTTAAAAGGGAAATCATCACTGCGGCGTCACCACAGATGCCAGCGGGAAATCAACCGAAAATTTAGTTGTTTCGCCAAGCGTGCTGGTGATTGACAGGCTACCGCGATGTCGGTTGACGATATGTTTCACAATGGCAAGTCCAAGACCCGTACCGCCAATCTGGCGGGATCGGGCTTTATCAACACGGTAAAAACGTTCGGTCAGGCGTGGTAGATGGCGTTCTTCGATTCCCTCACCAAAATTGGTAACGTCAATACGCACATGGCACGGTGCCACCATGGTGGCGGCAAGTGTAATATCACTTCCATCAGACCCGTATTTGATCGCATTTTCCAAAAGATTAACAAATACTTCGGTAATTTCATCATGTTTGCCAAAAATCACCAGCGGCGCAGCGCGCGATTGCGCATCATCGGGCTGGGTGATTTTGATATTCATG
>CAWUWE010000053.1:0-3627 GCA_963926175.1 uncultured Alphaproteobacteria bacterium
TGCCAAAGGCGTTCACCCTCCAGCACGTAAATTCAATGCTGGTCAGAAAATTATTTTTTGGGCTGTCATGATCGGTGGCCTATCTGTAAGCATGTCAGGCATTGCGCTGATGTTTCCGTTCCAAACCAGCATGTTTGCAGAAACTTTTAGTTTGCTGAACACTGTTGGTTTCAGTTTACCAACTGATTTTACCGCCATGCAAGAACAGCAAATGAATCAGCTTTGGCATGGTGTAGTCTCGCTTGGCCTTATGACCATGATTGTTGCGCATATTTATATCGGTTCTGTTGGTATGGAAGGTGCTCTTGATGCGATGAATTCAGGTATGGTTGACCGCAACTGGGCAAAAGAACACCACAATCTTTGGGTTGACGAAGAGGATCAAAAAGCCAACCCAAAGCCAGCTGAATAATTGATGTCTGTTGACGCGTAGGTGTTCGATGTCATCTTGCTATTCAACCTTTAAAACAGCCAGCTCATTTTTGGGCTGGCTCTTTGTTTGTCTGAGTTTGATTGGTTTGGTGCCAATCTCTGCATCTGCCTTTGATCGTTACACCGCGCATGGTGGACCGGTTCGTGATTTGGCGCTTTCGCCTGATGGAAAGCATTTTGTCACAGCCAGTTTTGACTATTCGGCAGTGTTATGGTCAGCCGAAGAAATTACTGAAAAATCGACCTTAATCGGGCATGAAGCGGCGCTGAATACAGCGCAGTTCTCGCCTGATGGGAAATGGCTTGCCACCGGCGGTGATGATGGTCTTATTCTTGTCTGGAAAGCCGATCAATTAACCAATGAGTCGGCTGAGCCGATTATCCTTCGTGGCCACAGAGGCAAAATCGTTCATTTGGCTTTTTCGGCAGATAACAGCATGCTTGCCTCGGCCAGTTGGGACGGGTCGATTGGCATCTGGCCATTGGATGCGGGGCCGGAAAAGGCTGAATCCAACGTCCGCTTTATTAAGGGACATGAGGGACCGGTTAATGCAGTTCAATTTTCCGACGATAGCCAGTTTCTTTACAGCGCCGGATATGATGGCCAAATCCGCTATTGGCGGTTGGCAAATGATGAATATCTTCGCAGTGTTGTGAAAAATGGCTGGAGCGTTTCTGTTTTTGTTGTTGATGAAGCGCGTGACCTTGTTGCATTTGGATCATCTGATGGTGTTATGAGCGTTTCGCGCATGTCAGACCAGACTGAATTGCTTCGCTTTGGCGATGAACGTGTGCCGGTTTTATCAATTTTCTATCATGCTGGTGAAGGGTTTTTGGGGTTTGGCAATGCCAAGGGGCGGGTGCTTCTTGCTGATACCAAAGACTGGTCGGTCATTCGTGATTTCCATGCGGCCAATGGTCCGATTTGGAGCTTGCTTGTGATGCCAGATGCGCAATCGCTGATGGTTGCGGGGCTTGATGATTTTATCACGCGTTGGCCGATTTTTGAGTTTCCACCTGAATTTTTGGAAAAGCCCGGCCCAGCGCGCCGGTTTCACCCAAAACAGGAAATTAGCAATGGTGAGCGTCAATTTGCCCGTAAATGCAGTGTTTGCCATACTTTGAAAGCTGATGGCAAGCGCCGCGCCGGGCCAAGTCTGTTTGGTGTGTTTGGTCGACAGGCTGGCGGGCTTGAAGGCTATCCCTATTCGAAAGCATTGCAGATATCTGATATCGTTTGGAGTGCAGCAACCATTAACCGGCTATTTGAAGAAGGGCCTGACAAGGTTACGCCCGGAACAAAAATGCCGATCCAGCGGATGAAAAACACCAAAGACCGTGAAGATCTTGTGTCGTTCTTGCAATCTGCAACACAAAAATAGATAATCATTTTGGCGTTATGTCGTAGTGACAATGGCCATGTATTGGAGAAGTTAACATGAAAATGTTTTTAATCAGCAGCACTGTTGCAATCATTATCGCCTTTGTTGCCTATAATGTGCTGATCAGCACTGGCATGGATACAGCATCAGTCTATTCAAGTGATAATGTAAGATTGACAAGCAACGGCTCTTAGTTTTTGGTCTTTAACGCCCTATCCTGCCGATACGGATTGCAGGTTGTATCAAGTTTGCTATCCGATAGAAACAGTCCATAGCCTGCTGCAGATTCAGCGGGACGCAGACTAGTTTTGACTGCTTGGGCTAGTGCTTTTCCCGTTAGGCGGTTTGGCGTCGCTGCATTTACAATACAAATCACATATGCGGCCAGTTTTGGCACAGAAAAGCTGCTTCCGGACATCATGCGCTGTTGTTCATCTGCACCTGTTGCCAGTAAATTTTCAGCTGGCAAGCCGATATCGACCGCTATTCCGAAATTTGATCCATCGGCAAGCCCGCCATTGGGCATGGTCGAGGTGACGGTGATCGCATTATCCAGCGTATTTACAGCCGGATAAATGGGTGATTCACCAAGATTAACGCCATTATTTCCGGCTGAAATGATAAACAGAATTTCGGGATGACGTTTGGCTGCTGCAAAAAAATAGGTCCAATCATCGGGTGAATGACTGCCAAGGGGCATCATCACAATGCGGGCATTTTGCGCCGCTAACCAATCCACCGCATCACTCATTAACGCCATATCAGGGCGTGGATAGCGCACTGGCAAAATCTGAAATCCCACCGCATATTTATGCAGAATATCAACAACATAGCTTCCGTGGCTTTGGGGGTAAAAGGGGCTTTGGCCAAGGTTGGCATCAAAAGGCAGATTATCCCCATCCCACATGTCGCGGGCGACAAGGTCGCCGGACCAGTCATAGATCAGATATTGCTGAAATGCAGGACGCCGATAATCGATTCCTGAATCAATATGCCCAATCCGAAGATGCTGGTTCGGTTTTGTTTTAGAGGGGGCCGTTGGCCGCATTGACGGCGGGTTGATCCATATCTTGTCAGCCGGCTGGCCATGTCTTTTAACCGTCACATATTGCATGCGGCCATCGTCAAGATAAGTGATTTGCCGCGTTTCAATCATCATACAATCGCGTGTAAAGACAGATAGTGAAAGGGGTGTTGCGCCTTGTAAAATCTCCCCGCGCATTGCGCGCAACCTGCCCGACATGAAAACTGTCCAAAGCTTTGCTGTCATTTTTTGATCGGTTTGAAAGATGAATTGCAAACGGGTTGTGGGGCCGCGCTGACGAAGTTGGTGATGATCAAAGCGCCATTGGTTTTTTGTGGCAAATTTGGTAGCAAATTCGGCAATTTCTTCCGGATTCGCGGTGAAATCGTCTTTTGCCTGCAAATCGCTGCAAAATTGTGCAAAGCTATGCTGGTTGGATAGTTGGTTTGCTGCGACATTTTGAACAGGGGCAATCATCAACAGGCTGGCGGCAATAGAACCGAAAACAAGACGGATCATGCGAAAATTGCCGGTCTTGAAACGCGGCGATAAATGATTTTTTGGCTTTGATCGTTTGATGGGAACCTCGATGGTAAATCACCTGATAGATGCAAAATTTCAACGGCAGATTATCTTTGCCCTCATATCCATCATTCTAGGCCTGTTTGGCAATGCTGCCAAGGCAGAGCATGGTGAACAGGCGTGGGCACAAGCCCAAAAATCTGTCGTGGTGGTTAACCCCGTTTGGCCAGGATATGATCGCCCGGGATTTGGCGCGCCAAAAGGAAC
>CAWUWE010000054.1:0-13079 GCA_963926175.1 uncultured Alphaproteobacteria bacterium
TCTGAAAAAGGACGTGGAATCCCCCTCAACATAGAAGCAAGAGCCGCCTATAAGCGTCTGTTGCCGTTAATTGATAAAGCATTTTCACATCGCACCTTTTACAGGAACTGGAACAAATCTAGACGTGATGCAGGTAAGGGCGACCCATTATGGCTGTTTCACGTTTGTCGCCATACGGCCGCATCACGTTTGTCTAACAATGCTGGTGCAAACGAATTTGAGATTGCAGACATTCTAGGCCACGCCGACACACGTACGACACGCCGATATGTACATAGTAACCTACGGAATGCCGTAATGGCGTTGTAGTAGCCACAACAAAACATCAAAGGTCACCTTCGGGTGGCCTTTTTTTATTGAACTAGGTGACCGTTTGCATCGAAATTACCAAATGGCTCACTAGTATCATTAGCCTCTTGGGTAATCTTGGCGACAAAATATAGCAACTCTGGTTGAACCAAGCTGCCTTCAAGCGTTTCGATGTCTATGTATCGTGCTTTTAACTCATCAAAAATATCAAACATCACTATGTTAAGCGGATGTCGTGCTGCCTCTTCGACAGTCAAGCCTTGTGGTAATATTTTACTAAAATCACGCATCAAACTCTTTAGCTTTTTACGGCGCTTGTCATCTGCTGTAATGGACTGGTCGTCCTTTTGGCGTTCAGCCCATGCTTTAATGTCTTCAGGATTTTTCATTTAACATTCATAGCACATCTCTAACCTTCGGGTTGGCCCTTTTTTTCCGTCAATATGTCCACCCTATGGGGTGAGAACCGTAGTTAGTGTGATGACATCAGCGTTAGCTTTTGTTGCCCCATAAAAAGACAACAGCCCAATGACAGCAAAACCTAATGCAATCCAAGTCCAGCGGCTCATAGTGCGGCTCCTGCGCGTCTTATGGCGGGTTATGTAGTTATTAGCTATTTGGGTCACACTGCTCTCCACCACAACAGGGTACCGTGTTGACCTTACAGTGCGCACATTGTCCGTGTCCATGTACCCACACGATATTCTCTGGCTCACCACAGTTTACACAGCGTTGCAGAACATGTCTTTCTGATTCAGCGTCTAGCATTTTTTGTCTCCACTTAGGCACAGGCCATTCAGTCATTTTGCTTCTTTCTGTAAAATCATAATTATTAATGTTCCTGTTTTGTTCTAATAACAAAAGACGCACGATGCAATAACCATCGTACGTTTAGCACTAGCGAAATCCTGTTCACTACATAAAATCCTATACCGATAATGTGATCTATGGGAAGAGGGACAAACAGCGTTTTTAGGGCGTTCAAAAGACGATTATGTGTGTCTTTTTTAATCGCTTGCTCTTTTTGTGTCGTCTCAAATCAATCGCTTGCTCTAGTCAGACGGACGTCAAACACTAGCAAACCAATGATCACGCCATGACACAGCAGTATCAAGCGATAATAAAGGGTTGTGCCGTGACTCAACATATGATTCAGTTAGGTCAAGCGATGTTCATTTTGGATAATTGCTTGTCGAAAACGACCCAAAAGGGCAAGCGATCAGCTTTTTAGCTAATCTATCTAAGTCGATGATTTACTTATAAAAAGATGGCTCCCCGGGACGGATTCGAACCGCCGGCCAAGCGATTAACAGTCGCTTGCTCTACCGCTGAGCTACCGGGGAATAGTGCCTTGCCAAGCGTTATATAGAACAAAAATTGATATGCAAGCCCGTTTTCGAGCAAAATCACTCATTGCCAACGAAAATGGAAACCCGGCTTGTGAAAACGACTTTGCGCGTGACCGTTACCAATCAAGAGTGCCAAGGGACTTGGCAAGCCGTTCAATATCATCATCGTCAAGCGTTGCTGCGCTAAGCGTTTGAATCTCGATCAAAGGGCGCGACCCGCTTGATCGCGCATACGACGGGTCATAATGCGTTTCCAGCAGATTATGAACAAAGCCGTGCCAGTCACCAGCCTTGATTGCCGATTCCCATAGATCAAAAGCGGCGGTGCTGTAACGCTGGCGAAGCCCTGCCAGCAGCGCGATAAGATGATCAGGCTGTTCGATGATATGACGATAATCGCGCTGCAAAAAGGCAATACGGGCGTCAATTGGGGCGGTCAGGCTCACGCGGCTTGCCTGTCGCATTGATGCCCACAGTGCCGACGGAATATGGATTTGCCCGATTTTATTGCTTTCAGCCTCGATAAACACAGGGCGGTCAGGGCTGAAATTCTGCAAAGCAGCGCATAGGCGCGATTCAAACAAACGCTGAGCGGGTTGCGGTGATCCGGGTTCGCTGCCAAGAAGCGAGCCTCGGTGGTTTGCCATACCTTCGAGATCAAGAACCTGAAGTCCGTTTTCAGCCGCCGCACGCAAAATATGAGTTTTTGCCGTACCGGTTGGCCCGGATAAAATGATCAGTCGAAATTTGGCAGGCAGATGATCAAGATCATCAAGAACTGCCTTTCGATAGGATTTATACCCGCCCTCAATCACGGCGGTATGCCAACCGATATCGCTGAATATCTTTGCCATCGCGCCGCTTCGCTGGCCACCACGCCAGCAATAGATCAGCGGCCGCCAATCACGATCTTTTTTAGCAAGATCAGTCTGAAGATGAACAGCAATATTCTGCGCCACTACCGCCGCACCTGACCGTTTTGCCTCAAACGGATTGATTTGTTTGTAGATCGTGCCAATTTCGGCGCGCTGTGCGTCATCCAAAACCGGTAGATTGATCGCCCCTGGCATATGATCATCCAAAAATTCGGATGGCGAGCGCACATCAATAATGCTGTCAAAACCAGTTTTCTTGAGCAAAGCAAAATCAGGCGCAATGCGGGTGATTGGTGCCGTCATTTACTGCGACATTCAGTGGTATTTATTGCCGCATAAATTGCCATCTTTGGTGAATTTGCTGTCATCATGGTGTTTTTACATATTTCCGATTAGATGAACACCGGCATTCGTAAAATCAAGCGTGCCAATGATCGCCGCCATCTGCCCATCTTTACGCAGCGTTGCAACAAGCCGGTTGGCAGGATCCCGGGAAAACACGCCGAGCAAGCCACCGCTGGTCTGCGGGTCAAACAGCGTTTCAATATACGCATCAAACTGCGGGCCAGCATCGCCATTCAGGCCGCTTGAATCAATCTGCACGGCAGCGCGATTCTGGTCATGCAGGCTTGATCTTATGCCCGATGATAACAGCGCCAGAGCGCCATCAAGCAATGGCAGCGATGACAGATCAAGGCGGCAACCTCTGGCGCCAAGGCGAAGGCTTAAATTCTGCGCATGCCGCGCCAGACCAAAACCGGTAATATCGGTGGCACCCAAAACGCCTTTTTTCAAAAAATGCTTTGCCGCTTGCTGGTTTGATACGACCATCTGCTGGATCGCATCATCTACCCATTGCGCTTTGGCAACAAGCTGCATATGGCCTGCCATGATCACGCCGGTGCCAAGCGGTTTGGTGAGAACAAGAACAAGATCATTGCCAGAACCAGCATTGCCAGAACCAACAATAGCAGGCGCAGCTGGCAACTTTTGCTTGCTCTGACCGGTGACCGAAAACCCAACCGACAAGGCGCCGCCTTCGCTAGTATGGCCGCCAGTGAGCTTTACACCGGCCTCGCTAAGCGCAAATAGTCCACCTGCCAGAATCTGCGTTAATTGGTTAGTCTGGATTGATAGATTAGCCTCGGGAAGATTGATAATGGCCAAGGCTGATGTGGGGGTGGCAAGGGCGGCATAAAGATCGCTTAATGCGTGAACCGCGGCAATGCGGCCAAGCATAAAAGGGTCTGAGACAATTTCAGATAGAACATCGACTGATTGAACGAGTTGATGTCCGGCTGGCGGCGACGCCATGATCGCCGCATCAGTTTCAATGCCCGCTTCAGGCATCAAGGTAGAATCAGCCCCATTTGATACAGCCAGACTAACCGCATCCTCAAGCGCATTTGCCAGAACGGTATGACTGGCCTTGGCGGCGCAACCAAGACAGCGCATTGTTGCAAAAACAGGGTCGCGGCGTCGCGGACTTGAATCACTATCCGGCCCCGAATCAAGACCGGCATCAAGACCGGCAAAAGGCCGGGGCGCTGGCGGGGTTGGCATGCTCAATTGCTGATATTTCATCATGAACCGGCGATCAATCCAGTATTTCAGGGCTAAAAACCCATCAGCCTTAACGCCAAATTGCCCCCAAGAGGCAATGGCACCATTATCTGCTGTACCAATAATCGCAAGATAGCGCTTTTGTGCCGACCAGCGTTTTAGCGCATGACCATGCAGATATTTGCGAAGGTTTTTAGCCAAAACAGGCCCAGCGCGAACCGCAAAGACACCAGCTCTTGGCCGCGAGCTGCCGCTGATTGTCGCAACATCGCCTGCGGCAAAGATATTGGCATGGCTTTTTGATTGAAGCGTTGGGTGTACAGCAATAAACCCGCTATCATCCAGCGCAAGGCCGGTTGTGCTTAGCCAGCGCGGCGGGCGCACTGCCGAGACCAGAAAACAGGCATCAAACGCTTCACTGGTATTGTCAATTAACCGGATTGTGCCAGCATCAATCTTATCAACGGCGCGGCCAAGCTGAAGCTTGATGCCTGCATCAAGAAGCGCACCAAACATCAGATGACTGGCACGCGGTGCCATTTGCGGCATCAGCCTTGCTGACCGGCTATAGAGCGTCATTTGCGGTGACGCTCCATGATCGCGCCACCGTTTATTGAGCGCCAAGGCCAATTCGCATCCCGCCGCACCACCGCCAATAACGGCAAGCCGGTTTGGCAATCCAGAAGCGAGAAGATCGTCAAAGGCTTTTTGAAATTTGGCAATTGGTTTAACTGGAATCACATGATTGGCCGCGCCTTCAATGGCGCCAAGGTCGGGCTGGCCACCAATATTGATTGACAAGATATCGAAATGCAGCGGTGGCCGATCATCAAACAGCAATTTATGCCCATTCGCATCAATGCCGGTACAAGGCGCAACGATCAGGCGCGCGCCCGAAAATTGGGCGAGATGCGCTAGATCAATGTGAAGATCGTCATCATCCCACACACCTTCAACATAGGCGGGAAGCATGCCAGAATAGGGGGTGCGGATATTTTCGGTGACAATGGTGAGGCGCAATCCGGGAACTGGATTCATCGCAAAGCTTTTGATTGCCGCAATTTGGGCATGGCCACCGCCAAGAAAAACTAGATCAGCCAGAATTGGAGGTTCGCGTTTCATCAGCAATTTTCTTTTGACACGATGGATCGTGCTTGTTGTTTGCCGTTATTGATCGCCATATTGGCCAAGTTTCCCTTTAAAAAAGGCAGCCGCATTGCCATCAGCCTTGGTAATTGACATAACCTCACCAACAAAAATTGTATGATCACCACCATCATATTCGGCCCATGGCCGACATTCCAGACTGGCAAGTGAATTGGCCAAAAGTGGCTGTCCATAGCTGCCAAAATGCCAGTCACATTTGGCAAAACGACCATTTTCCGCTGCGGCAAATGCCTGGCAAATGCCAAGCTGGTCAGCCGCCATAATATTGACCGCAAACCCACGACAGCTTTGGAACAATGATAATTTATCATTCCGGTTATCAAGTGACCATAAAATCAATGGCGGCGTCAAAGATACTGAATTAAAGGAATTTACCGTCAAGCCATAAGGAATGTTATCAAGGCCGGTAACTGTTACAATGGTAACGCCGGTCAAATATTGGCCCATGACAGCACGCAAGGCAGCGCTTGCAACAGGTTGGTCATCAGAGATGGCAGAATTTGTCATGAAGGCCTCGAGAAAGAAAATGATCAATTGATCTTGTCTGTGCTGGTAATTCCAAAAAATCAAAACTCAGGCACAGCTTAATTACCTTAGGTTTTTTCAGGTCTAGCACGGTCGGGCTAGCTCCGTCATCACGGCTTGTGAAAGATTTTTAAGATAGACTTTATTTGGCGTTCCGACATCACTTCGGCAAGGATCACCGCGATAAAAATCAAGGCACATCCAATAATAGCAATAAAAACAAGTTCTTCATCAAGCAGCCACCAACCAAAAAAGGCGGCAAACACCGATTCAAGCGACAAAATCAACGCTGCCGCCGGTGCCGTTGTATGGCGCTGCGCGACAAGTTGAATCGTAAACCCAAGCCCCACCGCGACAATACCAGCAAAGGCAAGCTGTGGCAGCATTGGAACAAAATCATCAGGGGAGGGTGATTCAAGCGGCAACATGATGATGCCCGCAATCACTGCTGTCACAATCGATTGAAAAGCCGATAGCTGAAACGGGGCATTAATCTTCGTCATTATCTTTTGGATAAGCAAAATATGGGCTGCCCAGAAAAAGGCACCACCAACAATCAACAGATCGCCAAATTGCGCTTCAAGACTTGAAGTGCCCGACAGCAAAAAGCTGCCAAGCAAAGAAATGACAACCGCCGGCCAAATATTCAGCGCGACATGGCGGCGTAAAAACAAACAGGCAATCAACGGCACCAAAGGTACATAAAGCGCCGTTAAAAACGCCGCATTGGCAACATTGGTATAAACAAGCGCGGTTTGCTGAAGCCCGATCCCGCCAAACATAAAAATACCAAGACCAAATGCCCCAAGGTATATTTGCCGGTTCTGGAGCATAGCGCTGAATAAATTGACCCTTTTCATTTCAAAAAGGGCAAGCGGCAGTAATATCGCCGCGCCAATGACATAACGTCCAAAGGTGAACCCCATCGGCCCGATGGTTTCCATGCCGGTCTTTTGTGCAATGAAGGTCGCGCCCCAAAAAAGCGCGGCGCAACACATCAAAAAATTTGCCATTGCACGTGACATCACGTCTCCAATTCACCCAGACTTCGCACGCAGCGTTGCACCAATCGCACCGATCATCGGCTTTTACTGATTTGGCATGCCGCAAGCCTGCATAACAAGTGCCATAATAAGCAAATGGAAACGCGTTCACAAGATGTAAGGATGGAGGCCCGGACCGGAATTGAACCGATGTACACGGTTTTGCAAACCGCTGCATAACCACTCTGCCACCGGGCCACAAGACGCTATTAGCCGGTGATATACGATGATTTTGATAAGGTCAACGATCTAAACCGTCTGTGTCACGCAATTCCTCACAAAATTAGAAATCTCTAATGCAAAAGTTAATGCTGGTAATTTCAGATATCTTATCAGCAATCACTAAATGCGAGATTAAATATCGTGACAATCAAACCAGCCAAGCTGAATCGCACCTCTCAACGCGAAGGATTATCGCTTGTCGAACTATTGATGGCGATGACCTTGGACAATCACCATTCATACACAGGCCCCCAGATTGGCAGTATTTGTGGGCATTATGTCAAATGGGGCGGGCAATCATCTGACCCCACCGTCACACTTGCCCACGGATCTTAGATTGATGTCGGCAAACATCGTGAATATTGTCAGCTTGAATAGCTGTCATTCTGGGATTATAAGGAATGTTCAATGCGGAGTTTGACAAGTAGAACGTCGTCGAAACCGCATGGTGTATCAAAAATATAAAGAGTAACCGCACATGAACCAGAGCCCGTTTGAAATTGCCCGCAAAATGATGGTGGATTGTCAGATCCGTCCGTCAAAAGTTACTGACCAGAATGTTCTTGATGCGTTTTTGACGGTGCCACGCGAAGCTTTTGTTAGTAAGCATCAGCAGGCTGTTGCCTATATTGACGAAGATTTGCCGCTGTCGAATGGGCGTAATTTGATGGAGCCTATGGTTCTGGCACGGCTTGTTCAAGCGCTTGAAATTCGTGCTGGCGACAATGTTCTTGTTGTTGGCGCGGCGAGCGGCTACGGCAGTGCCATCATCGCGCATTTGGCCGGATCGGTCATTGCGGTCGAGACACGCGCGCAAACGGTCGAAAAAGCCCAAGAAATCCTTGTTGCGCATGGCATTGACAATGCTGCTGTCGTGAAATCCCGTCTTGTTGACGGCTATGTAGATGAGGGGCCATATGACCAGATTTTGGTTGAAGGCGGCGTTGAAACCATGCCCAAATCATTGCTGCGACAATTAGCGCCAAAGGGGCGATTGGCTGCGGTTTACCGGCCGCATGGTGCGCCGATTGGCGTTGCCAGCCTGTGGACACGGTCAGGAAATGATTTCACCCATCAATCACTTTTTGATGCCTGCGTTCCAAATCTAGATGAATTTAACAAAAAACCAGAATTCACCTTTTAAGGGATTGGTAAAAACGACATGTCTATGCTGAAAATTCGCCGAACCGTCAAAGCAGCGGTTTTCATTGGATGCATCGGGATAACTTCATCACCAGCATTGGCCATATCACTTGATGAGGCATTGCGCGCCAGTCTTGAAAATTCTTCGGCACTTGCTGCTGCGCGTCAAAGCTGGCTTGCAACGCGTGAAGCCATTGGCACGAATACATCAACAACTGATCTGACAGCACGGTTAAACGCCACCGGTTCGGTTGGCCAAATCGACAGCAAGGCTGGTAAAGGCTTTACCAAATCGCAATATCTATCAACCGGCGTGACCCTGTCAAAAAACCTTTATGATGGTGGTCAGACCAAAGAAAAGACGCGTCTTGCCGAAATCAATCTTCAGAAAGCATCTGCAATCTACGCCAAAGCCGAGCAAGGCGTTATTCTTGGCACGATCGAAGCCTATCTAAATGTTTTGAAGGCAGGGCGTGAGGTCAAGCTACATGCTCGCAATCTTACCCGTCTAAAAGCTCATGTAAATGTGGCCAAAATTCGGGTTGATGCAGGTGCTGCAACACCAACAAGGTTGGCTGAAGCCCGCGCCCGATATGCCCGCGCCCAATCAGATTCAATCCTTGCCGAAACAGGATTGACCAATGCCGAAGACAGCTTTCGGTCACTAACTGGCAAAGATGCAAGCGACTTCATCGAACCGTCAATCACGGGTAATTTGCCAATTGATCTTCTTGATGCCGAAACAAAAGCGCAAGAAAACCATCCTGATATATTGGCTGCCATTGCGGCGGAGCGCGCTGCTGATCAGGCCTTCAACACATTACAGGCCGCGGTTCGCCCGACTTTGGCCTTTAGCCTTTCTGCCAATACAAGAGCCGGCACTGGCACAACGCTTGACCGCGATGAAGTTGCCGCGCAATTGGTGTTTTCATCTCCACTTTTATCAACCAATGCCACCAGTTCAACGTCGCGCCGGATCGCCGCCAGTTTCAAACAGGCAAAATTAGACCGTGCCGAGGCAACGCGGAAAACCGAAGTTGCTGCACGCGAAGCCTTCCGCAATTGGCAATCAACCAGCATTCGTGTTGATGCGGTCACGAGCGAGATCGAGGCGTTTGGCCTTGTCGCCAAAGGGATCGCCAGCGAAGCGCAATTTGGCCAAAAGACCACGCTTGACCTGCTTGATGCCGAAAAAGATGTCAATGACGCTGAATTAAGCCGTGTTTCGGCTGAACATAACCGGCTTCTTACCGCCTTTCGCCTAAAGGCAGCGATTGGCAGTCTGACCGCCGAACAAATGGGGCTTGGCGATGTTTTGGGGCACCTGGCCGATATGCCGCCGTCACCATCGCCGTTTTATAACTCATTCCCATTTGGTCGCAAGCCGGTTACCGACTAGATGTGCATTTTCAGCGGCCTATCCGGAATGATTGATACCCTAAGGGCCAAAGCCGCACCGCATGATGCGTTGTCTTCATCCCGCAAATTAATCCCGCTTGAAAATGTGGTATGGCGCTTACATGTTCTATCCCTTAACGCAATGGATCCTTTGCCCCGTCATCGTCAATATGGCGATGGTGTTGGCACCCATCCGGATACCATCGACCTTAGCGAGGTTGTGGTGAACCCAAGCGCGGTGCCTTTCAAAGTGCATTGGCAAAATGCTGACCGGTCAGATCAGGCCGAACAAACCGCCAAAACACCGGCATCGCCGCAAATATCGCCGCAAATATCATCTCAGCCAAAGCAAAGCGGTGAAACCGATCAATCAAGCCAAAATCAACCATTTTCACAACAGCATGATGATCTTAAATCCAGCCTTCGCCAGCGGCTTCATGCCCACATTGATCAGTGGATTGACGAGAATATGGCTAATTTGGTTGAAGATGCGTTGCAAGCCCCCCCACAAAGTCGTACAAAACCTGTCGTTAAACCGGAATAAACGCGTCATCAGTCGTTGATGACAAAAGCCTTTTAATATGACGATTGTCGGGAAGCCTGATATTTTATCGTCCAACCACTGATAATGACCAATCTGGAACCATGACCGAGCCAACTTTAGCCAAAACCTACGATCCACTATCTATTGAAGCAAACTGGTATGAAACATGGCTAGATAGCGGTCATTTCGCCTGTGCGCCTGAATCATCGGCAACCCCCTATACCATTATGATGCCGCCACCAAATGTGACTGGTAGCCTGCATATGGGGCATGCGCTGACTTTTACTTTGCAAGATTTGCTGATCCGATATCATCGTATGGCTGGGCGCGATGCATTATGGCAGCCGGGAACTGATCATGCTGGCATTGCAACGCAAATGGTTGTTGAACGCCAACTTGCCGAAAAGAACATTAACCGCCGTAATCTGGGGCGAGATGGTTTTGTCGAAAAAATCTGGGAATGGAAGGCCGAATCTGGTGGCATGATCCATAAACAGCTTCGACGCCTCGGGGCCTCGGCTGACTGGCAGCGCGAACGTTTTACCATGGATGACGGACTGTCGGCAGCGGTGATAAAAACCTTTGTGCAAATGCATCGTGAAGGGCTGATTTACCGGGACAAGCGTTTGGTGAATTGGGATCCAAAGCTAATGACAGCCATTTCCGACCTTGAGGTTGAACAGATTGAACAGAAAAGTTCAATGTGGCACATTAGGTATCGGATTGAAAATACTGAAAATGAATATATTTCTATTGCCACAACACGTCCTGAAACAATGCTTGGTGATGGCGCTGTTGCGGTTAATCCCGAAGATGAACGCTATCAGCATCTGATTGGCAAAATGGCCATTCTGCCATTATCAAACCGGCCAATCCCGATCATTGCTGATGAATATGCCAAAATGGATAAAGGCTCAGGTGCGGTGAAAATCACACCAGCGCATGATTTTAACGATTTCGAGGTTGGCCGTCGGCATGATTTGCCATTAATCAATCTGATGACCGCAACCGCGTCGATGGAGTCAATTCCAGAAATTCCAACAAAATATCAAGGGCTTGACCGATATGACGCGCGCCGTCTGATTTTGGCAGATCTTGATGCTGAAGGCATGTTGGTTCAAGAAGAAATTCTCGATAATGTGGTACCGCATGGTGACCGTTCGGGGGTTGTGATCGAACCATGGCTGATGGATCAATGGTATGTAAATGCCGAAAAGCTGGCGCAGCCAGCGATCAAAGCCGTTGAAGATGGGCGCACCAAATTTGTGCCGGAACGTTGGAACAAGACCTATTTTGAATGGATGCGCAATATCCAGCCTTGGTGTATTTCGCGCCAGCTTTGGTGGGGTCACCGGATTCCGGCATGGTATGGGCCTGATGGGCAGGTTTTTGTCGAAGCGAATGAAGATGACGCGGTGGTTTCGGCATCCAAACATTATGGCAAGGCGGTCGAACTGACTCGCGACAATGATGTTTTGGACACATGGTTTTCAAGTGGGCTATGGCCGTTTTCAACGCTTGGCTGGCCAGATAACACGGCTGAATTAAAACGCTATTATCCGGGCGATGTTCTTGTTACCGGTTTTGATATTATCTTTTTCTGGGTTGCCCGCATGATGATGATGGGCATGCATTTAATGGATGGCGAAGTGCCTTTCCGTGAGGTCTATATCCATGCGCTGGTTCGCGACGAAAAAGGCCAGAAAATGTCAAAATCCAAAGGCAATGTTCTCGATCCTTTGGAACTTATCGATCAATATGGTGCCGACTCTCTGAGATTCACTTTGGCGGCGATGGCAGCGCAGGGCCGTGACATCAAAATGTCGACAACACGGCTTGAGGGATATCGGAACTTCACCACCAAAATCTGGAATGCCTGTCGCTTTTTGCAGATGAATGGCTGTACCGGATCGGTGGCAATCGACCTGTCGGCTGTCAAGGAGCCAGTCAATAAATGGATCGTGTCTGAATATAGTGATGCGATTGAAAAAACCACCAAAGCGATCGAGCTTTACCGGTTTAACGAAGCTGCTGACGCGCTTTATCACTTTATCTGGAATTCCTATTGCAACTGGTATGTTGAGCTTATCAAACCAAGCCTGAACGATGATGATGCCAATGCCGCCGACGAAACACGCGCCACTGCTAGCACCATTTTGGAAGGCACATTGCGCCTGCTTCATCCGTTCATGCCGTTCCTGACCGAAGAACTGAACCGTGAAATCTTTGCAAGCGATGATCTGTTGATTGCCGCAAGCTGGCCCAAGCCGTTGGATGCTGATGAAGGAAGTGCAGTTATCGAATTGCGGTTCTTGATCCAGCTTATTACCGAAATCCGCTATATTCGCGCTGAAATGAATATTCCTTTATCGGCTAAGCCGGTCTTGCATTTGCGCGGGATAACCGATCTTCAGCAACGCGCGATCGACAACCAGCAGGCCGCCTTGTTACGTTTGGCACGGCTTGACGGCATTGCCCATGTTGAGAGCTTTGCCAAAGGCAGTGCGCGTGGCAGTGTCGATGGCATAGAAATTGGTCTTCCGCTTGCCAATATTCTGGATTTGACCGCCGAAGCGGCGCGCCTCAATAAGGAAATTGGCGGAGTTATCGCCGAAATTGAAAAAATTTCAAGAAAGCTCGATAATCCGGGCTTTATTGCCAAAGCCCCCGAAGATGTTGTGACTGAAAACCGCCGCCGTCTTGACGAGGAAAATACACGCCTAAATAGCCTAACCGCTGCCTTGAAATGGCTTGGTTAAGCCAAAAAACAGCCATTTGACCGGGTCGCGTGCAACCCGTGACGTTAAAGGAGAGTTTAAAATGCCTGATAGCAACAAGCCAATTGATAAAAGCAATTTGCCAAGCCGCCATGTTTCAATCGGCCCTGAAAAGGCGCCGCATCGGTCTTATTACTATGCGATGGGCTTGACCGAAGAAGAAA
>CAWUWE010000055.1:0-17851 GCA_963926175.1 uncultured Alphaproteobacteria bacterium
CTTCACACTGGATTGTATTAATGGTCTTGCGGGCATAGTTGAAGATGTCGGCATGTGTAGCTGTCTTCCAGTATTTACCTATCCAGAGCCGCCATGATCCGGACGGGGTAGACCTTAAATAAACTCTGTGCTGGTCGATAAACCTCTCCATATTGCCAATATCGGTACATGGGTAGGTTTGAGGGGTGTTGTCGTTTTGCTTTGGATTATCCATTTTGCTTTCCTTTTTCCATAGCTATCGTGGCTGTGGCGTACACAGCGTGTGTGTACTAGGTGGACACAATTAAAAGTCATTGATTCTATTGAATAATATGGCATTCAAAGATGCGTAATTATCTTTCAAAGAAAGACCCCTACACGCAATAATATTCTGATTTGGATGTGGATTTGTCACACGATTTGTCACAGTTCGCCAAGATAGAACTGGCAAAACTCTAGGAAATCCGCTAGTTTTGGATTTATAGGTGACAAGGGACAGACAAATGGCCTGTCTTTGCTAATCTATTGATAACATGAAGTAAAATGGTGCACTCGACAGGATTCGAACCTGTGACCTCTGCCTTCGGAGGGCAGCGCTCTATCCAGCTGAGCTACGAGTGCATATTTGGTCATGGGCGGGGCAATTAATCCCGCCATCGAGCCAAAATTCACAATGGCTTTCTTCTATACTGACTTTGCGCCCCTGCCAAGGGGGTAATGCCGTATCTTTGCTGGCATCATGGTTTTGCTTGTGGCGATCACGCCTATGTCACATGACGATCATATGCCGCCAAGCAGGGTTTCTGACAGCCTATTTTGTAAGGCTTAGAAACACATCTTCAAGGGCGGGTTCGGCGGTGCTGATATCGCTCACCTCAAATCCGGCAAGCCGCACTTTATGCAAAATATCAACCGCATTGCTTGTCGCCGGATCAAAGCTAATCGACAGCCGGCCATCACGCCATTGCGCACCAAGCGCACCAAGCGCGTCGGGCAATGGCAGTGGCGGCGCTGTTGTCAGGCTGAGATGAAGTGTTTTCCGGCCAGCCGAGGCCAATAGATCGGCCTTTGTTTTTGCCGCGATAATTTCGCCCTTATTGATGATGGCGATGCGGTCGCACAAGGCTTCGGCCTCTTCAAGATAATGCGTTGTCAGCACTACCGTTACGCCGGCTTGGTTCAAGCTTTTAATACTGTCCCATAATCGTTGGCGAAGCGCTACATCAACGCCGGCGGTCGGTTCGTCCAAAACCAAAATTGGTGGGCGATGCACCATCGCTTTACCAACCAAAAGCCGTCGGCGCATGCCGCCTGAAAGCCGCCGCGAATAGAAATCAGCCTGTTCGGTCAGGCCAACCATCTCCAAAATGTCATCCGTATGGCGTTCGGCCTTTGGCACGCCAAACAGCCCTGCCATCATATCCAAGGTTTCACGCGGGGTGAAAAAGGCATCGATATTCAATTCTTGCGGCACAATGCCGATATTGGCGCGCGATTGCCGCGGATTGGCATCAATATCAGTTCCCCATATCGATATGCTTCCGCTGGTTTTCACCACCGTTCCAGCCATTATATTGATAAAGGTCGATTTGCCAGCGCCATTCGGCCCTAAAAGTCCGAAAATACAGCCAATTGGCACTTCGATATCAATTGATTTCAAAGCGTGATGCGCGCGTCCGCCAGTATCATAAATCTTGTTCACGTCGCGGGCTTCGATCGCCAGCCCAGAATCGGGGCTATAAGTAAAGCCGGCAGTCGGAATGACGGTATTTTGTGATGTCATGTTGGCTGCCTTTTTTTGTGAAAAACTAGAAAGGGGTGGGCCGGAAAGATATAGGCCGTTGTGATGCGGGCGGCAAGAGGGGCAAAGAATCTTCGCCAACTAGCACCGGTTACAATTGCATCAATCGGAAAGCCGCTATAGATTAGCAAAGACGGATTGCGCCGGCTAATTGAGGCGCACCGCAAACAGATTTTGGCCCTAACGCCATATGATGCGAATGAGGATATCATGACCCCGAACCAAGCTGGCACGAAGGCGGATCAATCAGCTGCTTCATCATCGAACGTAATTGTCACAAACCAGTTGCGGGTGGCTTGTAATGGTGGTGATGGCGCGCTTGGGCATCCGCAGGTATGGTTGACGCTTGGCACCGATGGCAAGGTGACTTGCCCTTATTGTTCGTGCGCATTTGTTTTGGCGGCCGAATAGTGATTTTGGCCAAATCGCAGTTTTGGCCAAGGGCGCAATGGTGATTCAAATGCCGTTTGTGACGATTAGAGCGACCAATATCTAGGCCAGTCTTGGCATCATTGGCATCGTCAGATTTTGGTCAGATCTTGGATTGTAGGGCGATATGAGTGAAAAAGACAGATTGGTACTGGTTGATGGGTCGGGATATATTTTCCGTGCCTTTCACGCCCTGCCACCCATGACACGCCGCGATGGCACGCCGGTCAATGCGGTTTACGGCTTTACCGCCATGCTGATGAAGCTGATCGATGATTTGCAGCCCGATCATGTTGCCGTGGTGTTTGATGTTGCGCGCAAAACCTTTCGCTCGGATATCTATCCCAAATATAAGGCCAATCGGTCAGAACCACCCGAAGATCTTGTGCCGCAATTTGCGCTGGTGCGTGCCGCAACCAAGGCGCTAAGCCTGCCCCTTCTCGAAGCCCCCGGATTTGAAGCTGATGATCTGATCGCAACCTATGCGCGGCTTGGCGAAGATGCTGGGCTTGCAACGCTTATTGTTTCGTCAGACAAGGATTTGATGCAGCTGGTGCGCGGTGATATCACTATGTTTGACCCGATGAAACAGCGCCGTATTGGTGCTGATGAAGTGTTTGAACGGTTTGGCGTTGCGCCGGAAAAAGTGATTGATGTTCAGGCTTTGGCTGGTGATTCAACAGATAATGTGCCGGGGGTGCCTGGCATTGGTATTAAAATCGCGGCTGAATTGATTCAGACTTTTGGTGATCTTGATAATTTGCTGGCAAATGCGGCAACGATCAAACAGCCAAAACGTCGCGAAAATCTGATTAATTTTGCTGAACAGGCGCGGATTTCACGCCAGCTTGTGATGCTTCGTGATGATGCGCCAATGCCGCTTGAACTATCGGCATTATCGACACCGCAGCGCGATATGGATCTATTGGCGGCTTTTCTCAAAGAACAGGAATTCAGCCGCTTGCTTGTTCGCATTGGTGCCGATGGTGGAAATGCCAGTGGAAATGGGAATAGCGCAAAATTAGGCGGAGCCGTCCGGTCGATGGCATCAAGCCCGTCACCATCAGATAAAACCGATCCTGCGCCATCAACCGACGATGCCGCCGCGCCTCATGCTGTGGCGGGGGCGACCCAGCCTGTCGATGTTGATTACCAGCTTATTACCGATGTTGAGTCGCTTGCTGCTTTTTTGGCGGTGGCAACAGCCCAGGGTTTTCTAGCGGTCGATACGGAAACCAGTGGCCTGAATGCGGCAGCGGCCGATTTGGTTGGCGTTTCGATGGCCTTGGCACCTGGCAAGGCTTGTTATGTGCCGCTTCGTCATGGCGCGGTGGCGACGGAAACTGGCGATGCGCAGGGCGGGCTTGATTTTTTGGCCGAGGCACCGGTTGCCTATAAACAAATCGGCTTTGAAACGGCGATGGCGATGTTGCGGCCAATATTCGAAGATCCGGCCATTTTGAAAATTGGTCATAATCTGAAATATGATTCGCATATTCTGCTATGGCCTCGTAATGGCGGGATAAAGCTGTCGCCAGTTGATGACACAATGTGTCTTTCCTATGTTCTGGATGGTGGACGCGTTGGTGGCCATTCAATGGATCATCTGGCAAAACATTGGCTGGATTATGACACGATTAAATTTTCTGATGTGTGCGGCAAGGGGGTCAAGCAGGTTCCCTTTGGCACGCTTGCGCCTGAGGCGGCCTTGGATTACGCCGCCGAAGATGCTGATATCACGCTTCGGCTGTGGCAGTTATTCAAGCCCCGCCTTGGGGCTGAACAGGTTGCTTCAGTTTATGAAAGGCTAGAACGTCCGCTTATTCCAATTCTTGCCGAAATGGAGGCAAGCGGCATCACCGTTGATAGGAATATTCTGGCACGCATGTCGAATGATTTTGCCAAACGCATGGCCGTGTTTCAAACCGAGATTCACCAGCTTGCCTGTGAAGACTTCAATATTGCATCACCAAAGCAGCTTGGCGAAATCCTGTTTGATAAAATGGGGCTCGAAGGCGGTAAAAAAGCCAAAACGGGTGCCTTTTCCACCTCGGCAGATGTGCTGGAAGATCTGGCCGCATCGGGTGTTGAAATTGCCGCCAAGGTTCTTGAATGGCGGCATTTGGCAAAATTGAAATCGACCTATGCTGATGCGCTTGTCGAGTCGATCCTTGCCACAACAGGGCGGGTTCATACCTCATTTTCGATGGTTGGTGCCAGCACTGGCCGCCTGTCATCATCTGACCCGAATGTGCAAAATATTCCAATCCGAACCGCCGAAGGACGGCAAATCCGAACCGCCTTTGTCGCGGCAGCTGGCCATAAATTGATCTCGGCTGACTATTCGCAAATCGAATTGCGGCTTGTTGCGCATGTTGCGCAGGAAACTTCAATGATCGAGGCGTTTCGCGCTGGCATTGATATTCATGCGCGAACTGCATCCGAGGTATTTGGCGTGCCGCTTGACCAGATGGATAGCGAAACCAGACGCCGCGCAAAGGCCATTAATTTTGGCATTATTTACGGTATTTCGGCCTTTGGACTGGCGCGCCAGCTTGGCATTTCACGCGGCGAGGCGAGTGATTATATCACGGCCTATTTCAAAAATTTCCCGGGCATCAAGGATTATATGGAACGGATCAAGGTTTCGGCGCGCGAAGATGGGTTTGTCGAAACGCTATTCGGGCGGCGAATTCATATTTCAGGCTTTTCGGGTGGTAATCAGGCGATGCGCGGCTTTGCCGAACGCCAAGCGATCAATGCGCCAATTCAAGGCAGTGCCGCGGATATTATCAAACGGGCGATGATCCGCATTCCCGCAGCGTTAAAAACGGCTGGGTTAAGCGCAGCAATGCTTCTTCAAGTGCATGATGAATTGATCTTTGAAGCCCCCGAAGCCGAGGCCGAGGTCACCAAGGCGTTGATTACATCGGTTATGGAAAATGCGGCAGATCCGGTTTTAACATTGGCGGTGCCGATTGTGGCCGAGGCGGGGATCGCCGATAGCTGGGCCGACGCCCATTAAGATCATTCAGGCCTGATTATGCCGATTTTTTGCCCTATATTGGCCTTGATTTGCCCGCAGGGTGAAAATCAATTGCGATGATCTGATGGCCATGAACATGATTAGGCCAGTTCAGATTTTTGGTAGTTCAGGTTTTGTGGGAGTGAGAAACCGAAATGGCAGACCGTATTGCACTTGTTGATGATGATCAAAATATCCTGACGTCAGTATCCTTGACGCTTGAATCTGAAGGGTTTGAGGTCGATTGTTACTATGATGGTGAGGCCGCTTTGGTCGGGCTTGCCCGCAGGCCGGCCAATCTTGGTGTCTTTGACATTAAGATGCCGCGCATGGACGGCATGGAGCTTTTGCAAAAGGTGCGAGGCCAATCGCAAATGCCGGTGATTTTCCTGACCAGCAAAGATGATGAGCTTGACGAGGCGCTTGGGCTCGGCATGGGGGCAGATGATTATATCACCAAGCCATTTTCCCAGCGTTTGCTGCTTGCTCGTATCCGTGCCGTGTTGCGGCGTGCCAGTGACGGGGTGATGAAAACTTCTGGCCCGAATATCATCCGTCTTGGTGAATTGCTGATGGATCCAGACCGGCATTTATGTAGCTGGCGCGGTACCGAAGTTAAATTGACTGTAACCGAATTTTTGATTTTGCAGGCGTTGGCGTCGCGCCCGGGTATGGTGAAAAACCGTGACCAGCTTATGGACGCTGCCTATGGTGAGAGTATTTTTCTGGATGACCGTACGATCGACAGCCATATCAAACGGTTGCGCCGTAAATTACGCGTCCATGATTCCGACTTTGATCAGATCGAAACGCTTTATGGAATTGGCTATAAATATAAAACATCTTCATCATAAGGGTCGCGCCATGCCGATGAAGGCTGCATAATGGCCTGATGATATTTATGTTGATGGTGGGTTATAGTCAGGGAGCGAAATTATAGACACTTCGCGATGGCGTCGATTACTGGGCTGGATTCGTGGCAAGGGTGGTTGGCTTGTGACGCCATTCCGCATGAGCCGCCTTACCGCGCGCATCATGGCGATTATGCTGTTTCCGCTGGCGATTTTTCTTGTTGGCCTATTGTCGCTTGATCAATATCGGACAACCTTGATCCAGTCAGAATTTGTCGCGCTTGAGCGTCAGAGCTTTACCTTGGCGCGATCGCTTGCACTTGCCGAGGCTGAACGCGATCGGCGCGTTGCCCGCCGCCAGCTATCGCCAGAAACCATGACGCATCTAATCCCGCTTGTTGGGCTTGGCAGCTCGTTACGCGCACGGGTGTTTCAACCAAATGGATCGCTTCTTGCCGATACGGCGCGGCGAAGCGGCTTTCAGCCAAATGTTGATATTCGGCGGCATCGTGACGAAAGCTGGCGGCGGAAAATCCGCAATAATCTGAATGATATGGTGGCGGCAGCATCTGGCTGGTTTAGCCCCTTTGACGAATTGCCAGCATATGTCGAACGCCGCCGCCAGCGTGCCAGCCAATATGCCGAAGTCATTGCCGCCTTATCGGGCGAACCGCGCCGTGCCTTGCGGATTGATCGTGATGGTAATTTGATGTTGTCGGTGGCGGTGCCGGTACAAGATTTGCGCCTTGTTCGCGGCGCGTTGATGGTTTCGATTGGTGGCGGCAAAATCGAACAGGAACTGGCCAATGTAAATATCGTGTTCTTGCAGCTATTTGTCGGTGTGTTATTGGTAACGCTTGGGCTTAGCCTTTATCTGGCGCGATCAATCACAACGCCAATCTCGCGTCTGGCGGCAGCCGCCGATAAATTGCGGCAAAGCGCCGACATGTCCAGCCGCTTGCAGCGATTGCCGCATCGCAATGATGAAATTGGCCAATTATCGGACTCATTGATTGATCTGACCGATGAATTGCAAAAACGGATTCAGGCGACGGCGGCCTTTGCCGCCGATGTGGCGCATGAAATCAAAAATCCGCTTTCATCCTTAAGAAGCGCCACCGAAACCTTTAGTCGGGCAAAAACAGCGGCACAAAAAAAGCAGTTGTTGAATGTGATCTTGCAGGATGTGCAGCGTCTTGATCGTTTGATCACCGATATTTCACAAGCAAGCCGTGTCGATACTGAAATCATCGGCCAAGATCATGATCCGGTTGATTTTGCCGGTTTGATCGATAGTTTTATCCAGATGCGATCGCAAACCCATAGTCAATATCAATTGCGATACGAACATCCGCCATTGCCAGTGATGGTGCGGATGAATGAAAGCCGCATTGTGCAGGTGATTGATAATGTGCTGAGCAACGCCATTTCCTTTAGCCCTAAAGGCGGCATGGTACAGTTTATTCTGACCGCTGATGCACCCCGCAAACGTGCGGTTCTGAAAATTCTTGATGATGGGCCGGGAATCCCTGATGCTAAGTTGGAGACGGTGTTTGACCGGTTTTATACCGAACGGCCGAGTGGCGAGGAGTTTGGCGAACATTCGGGGCTTGGCCTGTCAATCGCGCGGCAGATTGTTGACGCGCATAACGGGCAATTAACCGCGGAAAATTGGCCTGAAGGTGGGGCGTGTTTCCGGCTTGTTTTGCCATTGGAAAGCTAAGGCTGTTTTTTCTTTTATGCTGTTGTAGACTGTTGTGATGTTGAACCCAATCTCGTTAATAAAGCTTGTTCTTGTGACTGGTGTGTCTGGTGCTGGACATTCAACAGCACTGAAAATTCTGGAAGATTACGGTTTTACCGCAGTTGATAATCTGCCTTTGGCGCTGGTTGATTCGCTGATCGCGCTCGAGGTTGAAACTGGCTGCCGGCCAATTGCCATTGGGCTTGATGCGCGTACCAGCGGTTTTGGGGCTGATGCGGTGGCGCGGCTTGTGAAAAATCTGGCAAAGCGCCTTGGCGGTGGTTTTAAGATGGTGTTTATCAGTGCCAGTCATGCCGATTTGATGCGCCGCTATAATGTGACAAGACGCCAGCACCCGCTCGGCCTTGATTATGATCTTGACGCTGCGGTGCGTGCCGATATGGCGCGCATGGCCGATGTCGAAGCTTTGGCCGATATTGTTATTGACAGCAGTGGTCTGGCGCCAGCCGATTTGCGTGGTGCGTTGCTTGACACTTTGGGTCTTGATAAGGCGCCGCCAATGCCGGTGCATATTGTGTCATTTTCCTACCGATATGGCCTTCCTGAAACGGCCGACCAGATTATTGATATGCGCTTTGCCAAAAATCCACATTGGGATGATGGTTTACGTGATCAAACCGGCCTTGATTCCAAAGTGGCGGAATTTCTGGCCAAAGATGAAATGGCAATCAAGGTTCTTGATCAGATGAAATCGATGTTGGCGTTAATGTTAAGCCGGATGAACAATGATGGTCGGGCGCATTTAACACTTGCCTTTGGCTGTACGGGTGGCAAACATCGTTCGGTATGGGCAGCAGCGCAGATCGCTAGCTGGATTGAGGCTGAGGGCCATCCGGTGCGCCTCGAACATCGTGAATTGGCCAAGGCGTCGGCCTGACCAAACGTCACTTTCATCGCAATCCAAATGTGTTTTCTGACGCTATCATATCTATCTCTTTAAAAGAGCGCGTTAATTTGCTATGACCGGGCTAGATTTTCACCGACATTTATACAGGATTGAATTATGGCGCAGGATTATGTGATTGCCGATATCGGACTTGCTGACTGGGGTCGCAAGGAATTATCGATTGCCGAAACCGAAATGCCTGGCCTGATGGCGCTTCGTGACGAGTTCGGTTCGGACAAGCCGCTGGCTGGCGCGCGTATTGCTGGCTGTCTTCATATGACGGTTCAAACTGCGGTTTTGATTGAAACACTTGTTGCACTTGGTGCCGATGTGCGCTGGTCGAGCTGCAATATCTTTTCAACACAAGATCATGCCGCCGCGGCAATTGCCAAATCAGGCGTTCCGGTCTTTGCTATCAAAGGCGAGACATTGCCCGAATATTGGGAATATGTTGATCGTACTTTTGATTGGTCGAATGAACAGACTGCCAATCTTATTCTTGATGATGGTGGTGATGCCACTATGTATGTTCTCCTTGGTGCGCGTGCCGAAGCTGGCGAAGATGTGCTGGCGACGCCCGAAACCGAAGAAGAAGAATATCTAAAAGCACAATTGTATCGCCGTCTTGCCAGCAGCCCGGGTTGGTTCACCCGCCAGCGTGATGCGCTCAAAGGTGTTTCCGAAGAAACCACCACTGGCGTTCTGCGGCTCTATCAGCTTGCTGAAATGGGTGGATTGCCTTTCCCAGCGATCAACGTGAATGATTCGGTTACTAAATCGAAATTTGATAATCTTTATGGCTGTCGCGAGTCATTGGTTGATGGCATTCGCCGCGCCACTGATGTGATGTTTGCTGGCAAGGTTGCGGTTGTTGCTGGCTATGGTGATGTTGGCAAAGGCTCGGCAGCGTCGCTTCGGCAAGGTGGTGCGCGGGTCATGGTAACCGAGGTCGATCCGATCTGTGCGTTGCAGGCCGCGATGGAAGGCTATGAAGTTGTCACAATGGAACAGGCAGCGCCGAAGGCTGATATCTTTGTGACCGCAACCGGTAATCGTCATGTCATCACCATCGATCATATGCGTGAAATGAAGGACCGTGCGATCGTTTGTAACATTGGCCATTTTGATAATGAAATCGATGTTGCTTCGCTGAATAATTACACCTGGTCAGAAGTAAAGCCGCAGGTTGATGAAATTGAATTTCCAAATGGCAAACGGATGATCCTTCTTGCCAAGGGGCGTTTGGTCAATCTTGGATGCGGAACAGGACACCCGTCTTTCGTCATGTCGGCGTCATTTACCAATCAGGTGTTGGCGCAGATCGAGCTTTGGTCGCGTGGTGATCAATATGAAAACAAGGTTTATACCTTGCCGCGTCATCTTGATGAAAAAGTGGCAGCACTCCATCTTGCCAAGGTTGGCGCAAGCTTAAGCACGCTTCGCCCTGATCAGGCCAATTATATTGGCGTTGAACAGCAAGGGCCGTTCAAGAGCGAACAATATCGCTATTAATCACCAATGCCAGTTCTGCAATTAGAGTTACCCGATCTGTCAGCAACCGAGACGCTTGGTGCGTTGCTGGCTGACGGGCTGGCGGCTGGTGATGTGATTTCGTTAAGCGGGCCTCTTGGGGCAGGCAAATCGGCATTAGCGCGGGCGATTATTCATGCGGCAAATCCAGCTGAAACCGATGTGCCAAGCCCCACCTTTACGCTTGTTCAAACCTATGAACTTGGGAACGGAACGCCGCTTTGGCATCTTGACCTTTACCGGATTGAAAGCCCCGAAGATGCTATGCAGCTTGGGCTGGATGATGCGTTTATCGATGCGGTTTGTTTGATCGAATGGCCCGATCGGCTAAAAAAGCTGCTGCCAAAGACCAATCTTTCGATCCATCTTTACATGGCCGATGCTGATTGTGGCGGTGATTCACCTTCCAGTATCCGGTTTGCCGATATCACCGCGCCGCCGCATTGGGCCGCCCGAATGACGGCCATTATCGCCAAAACTGGCTAAATTCCTCGCGTCTTAGCAAGGGCTTACCATCACCCATCCCAGGCTAGATTACCCGCTGGCGGTAAACGGGTCTCGCCTTTCGCTGCGGTTGCTTTTATAGTTGGCAAATGACAAGCCCTTCCGTTTACAGCATTGATGCAGGCATGCCGTTTGCCCGTGAATTAGCCGCGGGTATTGCAAAGCTGGCTGACAGCCCCGAAAGGCTGGCGCGTGGGCTCATTCTATTGCCATCACGCCGCGCTGCTAGCGCCCTTCAAGCCGCTTTTCTGGATGGTGCAGATGGTGTGCCGATGCTGTTGCCACGCATGTTGCCTGTTGGCGATTTTGGCAATGATGATGATGGCCGGTTAAGCCCGTTTCTGGACGATGATGCTGGCAGTGACCTGCCGCCATCAATCTCAAAGATAAGACGGCAAATCTGCCTTGCCAAATTGCTTCGCCATTTTCCACTTGGCGGTCAATACCCAACCCAGCCGCAGGCGATGCGCCTTGCCGACTCGCTTGGGCAATTGCTTGACCAGCTTTACAATGCCGATGCCACTGCCGAGCAGCTTCGTGATTTATTGCCTGATCAATTTTCAGCGCATTGGCAGGATATTTTGACCCTTCTTGGCATTTTGATTGAGCGCTGGCCGGATATTCTAGCACAAGAAGGGCTTATTGATGTGGTTGACCGGCGCAACCGGCTGTTACGCCGCCGTGCCAAACAATGGCGCGATCAGCCGCCCGATCAATTGATTGTGATTGCCGGATCAACCGGATCAATCGCTGCGACGCGTGAATTGATTGGCGTTGTGGCTAACCTTCCCGATGGTCATATTGTTTTACCTGGGCTTGATCGTCATGCTGGTGATCAATGGTCGGCGATCTGCGAGGATAGCGGCCATCCCCAGCATCAGCTTGCCCAGCTTTTAGCCTATCTTGAGATCACGCCTAATCAGGTGCAAAATTGGACAGCGTCAACCGATCTGATACCGCCTGAATTGCCGGCAAGGCGCGATTTGATGCGCGAAGTCTTTCGCCCTGCTGCAATTACCGAAGGCTGGCAAAGGCTTGGCGATGCCAGCCCGATGATCGACCGAACCGCGCTTGCTGGCTTGAAGGTTATAACGGCGCGGGATCGGCGCGAAGAGGCCAATCTAATTGCGCTATCGCTTCGCGAGGCATTGGAAAAACCGAATCAAACCGCGGCAATGATTACCCCTGATCGCCAGCTTGCTGAATTGGTTATTGCCGATTTGCGCCGATGGGATATCGTCATTGAAGATTCGGCAGGCAAACGATTATCGCTTTGCCCAACTGGCCGGTTTCTGTCGCTTCTTTGTGATGCGGTCGATGCCAATTTTGCGCCGCTTCGTCTGTTGTCATTGTTAAAACATCCCTATTGCGCAGGCGGGATGAACCCGATTCACTTTCGTCATTTTGTCGATCAAATCGAATTGGCGGCATTGCGTGGTCCGCGTCCGGGTGATGGTTTGCCCGCTATTGCCGCGGCGCTTGATGATGCTGAGCTTCGTCATTTTTTCAAAACGCATGTCATTGCCAATTTAGCCGCACTTATTGATTGCTGGCAGGCACTTAACCCGACTTTGGCAAGCTTGTCAGACGGGATTGCTGAAGCTGCCGAACGGCTATGCGCAACCGTCATGGACAGCAATGGTGCAGGCGCAGATCGCGGTGCAGGTGCAGTTGAATTATGGAAAGGTGCTGACGGCATGGCGGCAAGCGACTTGTTTCGCAGCCTTGCCGCTGATGGCCGTGATAGCGCGATTGATGCCGGTGATATGCCGCAGATTTTGCGCCAGCTTCTTGAAGATATAAATGTTCATCCCTTTGGCACACCGCATCCACGGCTTGCCATTCTTGGTGCGGTTGAGGCGCGGATGCATCTGGCACGCGCGGTTGACGCGCACCGGTTAATTCTTGCCGGCTTTAATGAAGGCAATTGGCCGCCGCGTCCAGATATCGACCCTTGGATGAATAGCGCCATGCGGGTGGCGGTTGGATTACCGCCAAAAAACTGGCGAAGCGGGCTAAGCGCGCATGACGTCTATATGGCCATTTGCAGCAAAGACATCATTGTCACCCGTGCCGATAAAGAGGCGGGAACACCAACGACAAAAAGCCGTTGGTTACAGCGCATGGAAGTTGTGGTGAATGCGCTTGGTCTGGATGGGGACATTGATGACGGTGCCATGGAAAAAGCCTGGCTTGCAAAATTTGAACCAAAAACAATTCCCCAACCGGCGGTTCGGCCGTCACCTTGTCCGCCATTGGCAAGTCGCCCTCGCCAGTTTTCGGCAACCGAAATTGATATCTTGATTACCGATCCCTATGCCATCTATGCCAAGAAAATTCTGCGGCTAAAACCGCTTGACGATATTGACCGCAGTGCCGATGCGGCGCTTCGCGGTATTTTGTTTCATGATGCGCTTGCCGATTTCAGTAAGGCAAATGCCAAGGGTCAATTGGGAACAGACGCATTGCAACAATTGCTGGATTTCGGCAAAACCCATTTTGCCAGCCAAATTGGCCAACCCTCAATCCGCTATTTCTGGTGGACAAGATTTGAGGCGATGGCCGCATGGTTTATCGAAAATGAACATCGCCGCCGTGATGATTTACAATCAATTCATGCTGAAATTAGCGGGATGATTTTTTTGCAGGCGGCGCAAGGGCCGGTAAAGCTGATCGCTCGGGCGGATCGGCTGGAGTATGACAAAGACGGGCAATGGACGATTGTCGATTACAAAACCGGCACAGTGCCAAGCGGAAGTTTGATCAAAAAAGGCGTTCGTAACCAATTGGCGGTTGAAGGGCTGATTGCCTTTGATGGCGGGTTTGAATCACTGCCGGCAGGTGCGATAAGATCATTGGAATATTGGCAGTTAAGCGGCAAGAAATCGGCACCGGGTGAAATTAAAACACCGTTTGCCGATTTGTTTGACGCTGATGAAGTCAGGGATCGTCTTGAAAGGCTGGCTAATTATTTTGATCAGATCAACACCCCCTATCCAAGCGAGCCAGACCCGATCAATGTTCCGCCATTTAAGCCCTATCAGCATTTAAGCCGGAGCCGTGAATGGCTTTATGGAGATAATGCCGATGAATGAGATGATTGTCCGCGCCAGTGCAGCTCAGGCCAAAGCTTCTGATCCGGCGGCTTCGGTATTTGTGTCGGCAAATGCGGGAACTGGTAAAACCAAACTGCTAACCGATCGCGTGCTTCGCTTGCTGTTATCCGGGGCGCCAGCCGATGGTATTTTATGCGTAACCTATACGCGCGCGGCAGCGGCTGAAATGCGTAACCGTATTTTCAAACGTCTTGCTAATTGGGCGACAATTCCGGCAAAGGCACTTGGCGAAGATTTGGAAAATATGGGCATTGTCACGCCAAGTCAGGATATGCGCCGTCGGGCACGAAGCCTATTTGCCGAAATTTTGGATAATGATGATGGGCCGCGTGTCGAGACTGTGCATTCTTTCTGCCAGTCAATTTTGCGGCGATTTCCAATTGAGGCGGGAGTTGCTCCGCATGTACAGCTTGCTGATGATGATGAACAGAGCCGGTTAAAGGCGATGGCACGCGCCAATATTTTATATCATCCAAGTCCGGAACTTGCCGCTTCGGTGTTGTTGATTGCCGAAGCCGTCAGCGAGGCACGCGCTGATGAAATTGTAAATGATTTTATTGATCGGGCTGAGGGGCTTGACTCACCTGATTGTCTTGCGCGGATCGAGTCGCATTTCCGTGATGATCTTGGCGTTGTTTCTGCTGCTCATGAACGCGATATGCTGATGACAAGGTTGCATTTGATTCAGGACGAAAAGCTGCGGTCAGTATCGGCGGCCTTGCAGACATCTGATTCTAAAACCCAGATTGATCGCGGCGCGAAAATGGATGTCTGGCTGGCGCAAACAGGCGACGGCAGGATCGAGAAATTGTCATTTCTTGTCGACGCGCTATTTAGCGCTGGCAAAGCTCGCAAACAATTATCAAATGCTGATCTTCGCGAAACAGTGCCGCAAATTGACGCGATTCAAAAACAGGTAATTGAAATCGTTAAACCGTTATTATCTGGTCAGGCAGCACAAATATGCGGTGATCGAACCATAGCGCTCTACCGGTTTGGTATGGCCTTTAATCAGGAATATAGCCGTCTGAAAACCCAACGCGGTTTGCTTGATTACAATGATCTGATTATCCGCACCAATAATCTGCTGGCGGCAAGCGAGGCGGCACAATGGGTGGCATGGAAATTAGATAATGGTATTCAGCATCTCTTGATTGATGAGGCGCAGGATATCAGTCCGGCACAGTGGAAATTGTTGCGGCGACTGGTTGATGAATTTTTTGATGGCGAGGGGGCAAGCCCCTATATCGCATCGGGGGTAACAAGCTTGACGCGAACCATGTTTGCCGTTGGTGATTTTAAACAATCGATCTATTCCTTTCAGGGTGCAGACCCGCTGGTTATGAATCAGAATCGAAGCGAGCTGTCCAGCCGCGCCAAAGCCATTCAAGCCGATTTCCGCGATGTGCCTTTGTCCGTGTCATTCCGGTCGGCAAGCCCTATTCTGGATCTGGTCAATAAAACCATTCCCGACCTTGCTGGGATTGATGATTTCACCATCCATGAAATGGCGCGAAGCGGGGCAGGGGGCTTTGTTGAATTATGGCCGGTGGTGAGAGGCAATGATGATTTTGGCGCTGAAATCATTGCTGCTACGCAATTGGCGCGACGTGTCAAAAGCTGGATTGGCAATCGGCGTTTGCCATTGGGAAATCTTGTCGGGGCAGGTGACATTCTGATTCTGCTTCGCAAACGTGGCCGGTTTTTCGAATTATTATTATCGGCATTGCAGATTGCCAATGTTCAGGTGGCTGGCGCCGACCGGATGCAGCTTGCTGAACAAATTGAAATTCAGGATCTTTTGGCGCTTGGCGATGTGATGCATCTTGCCGATGACGACCTGCAGCTTGCCGCCGTTTTGAAATCGCCTTTATTCGGGATGAGCGAAGACCAGCTTTACGAGCTTGCCTATGGCCGTGGCAAGGCCCGCTTGATATCACGGCTGATGGCGCATCGTGGTGCTGATGGTGATTTGGGCAAGATGGCCGATCAACTGGCACGCTGGCAAAGCCGCGCTGAATATGAGTCGGTTTTCGGTTTTTTCAGCTTTGTTCTTGTCGATGGTGGCCGCCAAAAATTCCGTGATCGGCTTGGCCGTGCGGTTGATGAATCGCTCGATCACTTCTTGAATCTGGCACAGAATTTTGCCCTTGGCGGCGGTGTGTCCTTGCTTGAGTTTCTGAAAAGCATCCGCAGCAGTGGCGGCGAGGTGAAACGCGATATGGACGCATCGGGTACGGATGAGGTGCGGATCATGACAATCCATGGCGCAAAGGGGCTTGAAGCGCCAATTGTGATTTTGCCTGATATGCTGGCCAGCCGCGGAAAATCCGAGCCAGTTTTGCCGGGTGTTGATGGGTCGGTTCATTACTGGTTGCCACCATCTGATTTGGCACGGCCGACCTTTATTGAACAGGCGCGTGAGGAGGCGGCCACGCTTCGCACCGAAGAAAGTAACCGGTTACTATATGTTGCGATGACGCGTGCGCGTGATGGGTTAGTGATTGGCGGCTGGGAAAAACCAAATGGCGTTCGCCGCTTAGATGGCAGTGATTACGCACTGTTAAGCAAGGTGATCAACGCAACCGAAACCGCCATCGAAACTGATGATGGTATGGTTTTAATCACCGCTGAGCAAACCGCCAAAATTGATAAAGATCAAGACAAAAAACCAGAGCTGCCACCGAAAAAACTGGTTGATGATAAGGCTGATTGGTTGCTTCGTCCCGCCCCGATAGATGATAAATCAGGCCGCCCCATCCGGCCATCGCAGCCGGGTCTTGACTATGATCCACAATCGCTTGCAGACGGTGCTGCAAAGCAAAACGCGCAAAGCCGTCACATTGGCCTTGCCTATGGCAAGCTTGCGCACCGGTTGCTCGAACAGCTTCCCGCCACTGATTCGTCATTGCGGCGTGATCGCGCTGTGCAGATCGCTAGTCAAAGCCGTGACGTGCCTGACGCAATGGTGGCAAGTCTTATCGACAAGCTGTTGACGCTGATTGATTTGCCTGCATTTGCCCCGCTTTTTGGCAAGGATGCGTTGATCGAGGTTCCGATTAATGGGCGCTTGAATGGCATTGGCATTGCTGGTCAGATTGACCGGCTGTTTATTGATGACAAGCGCATTATTCTAGCCGATTTCAAAACGGGTCGGCCGCGCGAAAATGCCATACCGCGAAACTATCTTCATCAAATGGCGCTTTATGATGGCCTTCTTCAGAAAATCTATCCTGGGCGAGACATTGATTGCTGGCTTGTTTGGGTTGACATGCTTGATTATCAGCCGATTGACCGTGACGCCAGAAAGCAGGCACTGGTTGATATTTTTGGCGTTTATGACCCTTTACGCTAGTCAAATAGATAAATATTCCTGACGCTGAGCTTGACGCAGCAGCAACCAAACCATAAATTTAACTCCGCGAAGGCAGCGGCACATACGCCGCAGATTTTTACGATGAAATGGAATCATAATGGCAACGTCAAAAACCACAGATAGCGATTTTACTGCCGATGTTCTGCAATCAGACAAACCTGTATTGGTTGATTTCTGGGCTGAATGGTGTGGCCCATGCAAGGCGATTGGCCCTGCGCTTGAAGAAATCGCTGGTGAAAAGATAGACAGCCTGTCAATCGTCAAGCTGAATATCGACGAAAACCCGCTAACACCGCAGAAATATAATGTTCGCGGTATTCCAACTTTGCTGATTTTCAAAAATGGCGAAGTTGTTGCTGAAAAAATGGGTGCCTTACCAAAATCGCAGTTGGAAAGCTGGATTGATCAATCAGTCTAACTCCAATTTACATAAAGATGATGTGAAACGCTGTCCTAGTCGGGCAGCGTTTTATTTTGTACAAGAACATGACCGGCAAGATAAAGCGAGCCGCAAATAATAACCGGACAGGCCGGATCTAGCTGGTCAAATGCCGTTTTGATGCTGGTTGTGGCCTCGGCGTCCAGCCCC
>CAWUWE010000056.1:0-24360 GCA_963926175.1 uncultured Alphaproteobacteria bacterium
GCGGCAACATCCTTTTCCAGATGCGGAATAATTTCCCCATTTTTGCCAATCAAACAAATCGTGGTGATATCGCCCTTTGGCGCGGTTTTTGCGAAGCTTAGCTGTAATTTAACAGGCATTGTTTTGTCGTCTCCAAACTATGGGTTTAACTAGTTAGAACAGGCACCGGCCGTGACTGTCAATTCGACTGATTTAGTCATGCTATAGCTTTTGCCATTATATGACCAATTGTGCTATTAAAACCACTTACAATGGATGGGGTCTTGTATGCAGTTTAATCTGTATATTTTCAATCAGCTTTTACGTACCACGCTGGCACTGACATCCGTGCTTGTGGGGATTATTTGGCTGTTTCAAACAATCCGCATTCTTGAATTGGTGGTAAATCGTGGTGCAGCGGTTGGTGATTTCCTGATAATGTCGGTTGCATCCATGCCGCTATGGTTGATGATCGCCATTCCGATATCCGGATTTATTGCTGTAAATTGGGTGTTTAGCCGCATTCTTGCCGATCGTGAATTAATGGTGATGCAATCAATTGGCCTTAGTCCCCTTCAGCTTGCCAAGCCGCCAATCGCGCTTGGTATTTTGCTAACGGCCTTTCTGGCGGTAAATACTGTCTATATTTTGCCAACATCTTTTGGCGTTTATAAAGATCTACAATTCAAATTGCGAAACAGCATTCCAACAATACTGCTTCGCGACGGCGTGTTTATCGAGGTTGTCGATGACATGACCATGTTCATCGGGTCGCGTTATGACAATGATATCATGCGCGATCTGTTCATCCATGATGCTCGCATCGGTGATCGAATCATCACAATGACCGCGCAATCGGGCGAATTTATCGAACGTGATGGCAGTCCAACCCTTATTTTGCAAAATGGCGAACGGTCCGAGCGCAATGCCGAAGGCCAAAGCGGCGCTGTTTTACTGTTTGATACGCATTCAGTAACCATCACCCGCAACAGCAGCCAACAAACCGAACGCGCAACAATCGATATCAATGAAGACAGCATCAGCAATTTGCTATCGCCGGATGCTTCAGATTCACCGCAATATTATCTTCAGCGGCATGCCGAAGGCCATTACCGCATTGCATCGCCTTGGCTAGGACTTGGTCTAGCCCTGTTGTCAGCCGCCATTATTTTACGCGGTCAGATCAGACGCGATTTATGGACAAGACGGGCAAGTCTGAATATCAGCGCTTGTGTTTTCGTTATTATCGCCGTGGTAGCATCGCGCGGCTGGGTAACAAATAATGCCAATCTTTGGCCTTTTATCCATCTAAGCGCGTTAGCGCCGATCATCATCGCATTTTGGCTTCTTCGCCAACCGCGTGAAACGATCGATACAACAGGGCAAAAAGAGGCACTGACATGAGCCAATTTGCGCCATTTGGGACCCTGTTTCGCTATTTCGCCTTGCGTTTTGTTGGCTGGATCACGCTTTGCCTTCTTGGCCTCGTCTCTATTATCAGCCTGATTCAGACGGTCGAGATTGTCCGCCGCGTGAGCGTTTTAACGTCTTCCCCGCACGATATTAATTTCCTCAAAATGGCGCTGTTAAACTTGCCAGCGGTCATTGAAATGATCCTGCCATTTGCCATATTGGCAGGGGCGATGCTGTGTTTTTCATCATGGAACCGCAGTAACGAATTTGTTGCTGTTCGTGGTTTTGGTCAATCGATCTGGGCCGCTTTGGGGCCAGCGCTATTTTCAGCCTTCATCATCGGCATGCTTCTTGTCACCGTCATCAACCCAATTGGGGCAGTTACATCAAAACGCCATGAGGCTCAAATGGCCAAAATTTTTGGCAAATCAGACAGTGATTTTTCGATCTCAATCAGTGGAATATGGCTTCGCGATACGCTGGAAAGTGGAAAATTGATTATCAGCGGTGAAGCCTTAAACGCTGAAACAGCAAGTATTATTAATCCGGTCATTTATCTATATCATGACAATGTCCACATGAAAGCGCTTTACAAAGCCAGCAGCATGCAATTGACCGATAAGGGCTGGATGCTGGATCGCGCATCACGATGGCAGACAGATGGGCAAAAAACCGATCTTGGCAATTTGCTTTTACCAACCGGACTTGATGCGTTTGATCTGCGGCAATCCGGCCTTCGCCCCCAATCAATTTCGGTCTATCTGTTACCGGGCTTTATCAACGCGCTTGAACGGGTGGGGATTCCGGCAAGCGAATATCGGTTTCACCTTTATAAGATATTATCAGTGCCGCTATTGATGATTGGCATTACCATGCTTGCAGCGCGCGTGACCTTGACCAATGTCTCACGCGGACGGCGAAGCCGGTTGTTTTTACGCGGCGCGTTTCTGGCAATTGTGATTTTCATCTTTAGCTACTTCATGCAAATTCTGGGATCATCCTCGCAAGTGCCAATGTCGGTTGCTGCCTGGACACCGGCAATTGCCATCTCTTTGGTTGGCGCCATTATCCTTGCTCGAACCGATGAAAACTGATTTATAATGAAAAACATTGATGTGATCCGGCGGGCTACGCCACCCCCCTTCTGTAAGGTCTTGGGCAAATTAGAAACCATGATTACGATGCTGAAAAAAACAAGCCTGTTGTCTGCCTTTTGCTTGCTATTTTTGCTTGGCACCGGCCTGTCACAGGCCAATGTCGCGCTTGAAATTGTTGCCAAGGTAAATGGCAAAGCCATTACCAATTATCAGGTTGACCAGCGCGCCGCCTTTTTGCGCATGGTCATGAATTTGGAAGATACCGCGGAAAACCTCGCCCAGATCAAACAAGATGCAACCCAGATGCTGATTGACGAAATCTTGAAACTGGATGCCGCCGTCGCAATTGACCCGACCATTGCCCAAAGAAGCCGTGAAACCGCCCACAAGCTGGTTGATGAGAATTTTGCGGCAAATGGCAAGACCGGTTCACAAAGCCTGCGCGAACAAGGTGTTGATAGCAGCAATATCCAGCAGAAATTCATAACCGATATTGTATGGGGCGAAGTTATCCGGTTCAAATTTCAAACCCAATTTGCTGAATTGGACACGATTGTAGATAAGGCGCTTAGCCGCATCGAAGCCAACCTAAAGCGACCACATGTCAAACTAAGCGAAATTATTCTTCTTCCCGAACCAAATCGCCCGCTTGACCGCACTCTTGTTCTAGCCAATGAAATTATCAAAGCGGTGAATAACGGCGCTAACTTCAACGCCATTGCCAAACAATATTCCTCATCAGGAACCGCCACAAATGGCGGCCAACTTGGCTGGGTTATGCTTGATCAATTGCCTGATGATATCCAAAATCAAATGAAAATGACCAAGATTGGCGCGGTCAGCGCACCGCTTCAACGTGACGGGCTGATTGTTTTGGTCCGCAATGAAGGCCGCCGTCAGGACGGCATTGCCGACCCAAGTCAGGATATGATCACCCTTGCACGAGCGGTTTATCCGCTTGCCAAGGACGCCAGCAATGCCGACAAGCTGGAAGCCGCAGCAAAGCTTGAGCGTGACACCGCATCAATCAATAGCTGTGACGGTCTTGTGGCGCTGAATCAAAGCTATAATTCAGGCATTCAAGGTTTGATCAAGAATATCAATCTTGGCTCTTTCAACCGCCCCTTGCAGGCTTTGATCAATGATCTGAAAACCGGCGTTCCAAGCAAGCCTTTGTCATTCACCGAAGGCATCAGTGTTTTCATGCTGTGCGATCGCATATCGCCAAAAATCACCCTGCCGTCGCGTGACGAGGTATTGCGGGTTGAATTTGACAAAATTTTTGGATCGCTTGCCGAACCCTATCTGCTGCGGCTGCGCCGTTCAGCGATTATTGAAATCAATTCATAATACAATGATAAACCGCCCTTTGCTCATCACCCCCGGCGAACCTGCAGGTATCGGGACTGAAATTGCGCTAAAGGCATGGCAAAGCGGGATCAGCGATATTTGCCTGATTGAGCAGCCAGCGCAAATCGCACAAATGGCAGCATCACTTGGTATCACCGCCAAGATTCGGGAAATCGACGATCCAGCGTCTTTTGACAGCACCAGCCAAAACCTGCATGTCATCCCCATTTCATGGAAAACAACACCGGTTGCTGGCGCCCCTGATCCGAATAATGCGCCGCAAGTGATCGACGCCATCCGGCAAGCCGCACTTTGGAGCCAATCAGAAATCGCCGCAGGGATCGTGACCAACCCCATACAGAAATCAAGCCTTTATGATGCTGGTTTTGCCTATCCTGGCCATACTGAATTTCTTGCCAGCCTTTCAAACCCCATTGCTGGCGCACCGCTTATGATGCTTGCTTGTGATGAATTGCGGGTTGTGCCTGCGACAATCCATATCGCCCTAAACAAAGTTCCTGCCGCCATTTCAACAGCGCTGATCATCGAAAAATGTCAACTTCTACATAATTGTCTAAAGGCCAATTTCGGCATTAATAACCCGCATATTGCGGTTTGTGGCCTCAACCCGCATGCTGGTGAAAACGGCAATATGGGGGATGAAGACACCCAAATTATCCTACCCGCAATTACCAAGCTTCAGGCCGCGGGAGTCAACGCAACGGGGCCGCATCCAGCCGATACTTTATTTCACAGCGAGGCGCGCAAAACCTATGATGCGGTTTTAGGCATGTATCATGATCAAGTCCTTATTCCACTGAAAACAATTGATTTTTTTGGCGGGGTAAATGTGACACTTGGCCTTGATTTCATCCGAACATCGCCAGATCACGGCACTGGACTTGATATTGCTGGCCGCGGCATTGCCCGTGCTGACAGCCTGATCGCGGCAATCAAAATGGCGCGCAATTTTGCGGATAACAGCCAGAACAAGAAGGCGGATTAATGCCCGATTGTCTCCGCCACAACAAGATCCGGATAAATGGGTCAATGATCGGTATAAATGGCTGACAAGCAACAGATGATCGAGCGGATCGAGGCTTTGCAGCCCTTGCGCCAACTGGTCGATTCAATGGATATGCGGGCACGGAAATCGCTTGGGCAGAATTTCCTGTTTGACCTGAGTTTGACCCGCAGAATTGCGCGTTCAGCTGGCACTTTATCGGGAACAACGATCGAGATTGGTCCGGGTCCGGGGGGATTAACCCGCGCTCTGCTTCTTGAAGGTGCCGATCATGTGATCGCCATTGAAAAGGATCGCCGCGCCGCCGATGTCCTCGCCGGATTGACCAGCGCCGCAGGTTCACGTCTTAGCCTGATCGAAGCTGATGCCATGACCAGTGCAATCTGGGAGATGGGCGACACACCAAGGCGAATCATTGCCAATTTGCCATATAATATCGCCACAACATTGCTGATAAGCTGGCTTGGCCATGCCAACGCCTTTGCGTCAATGACCTTGATGTTTCAGCGCGAAGTAGCCGAACGCATCACCGCCAAGCCCGGCGACACCGCCTATGGACGGCTTAGCGTTCTAACCGGCTGGCTTGCCGATAGCGAGATCTTATTTGACGTGCCAGCATCGGCCTTTGTGCCAGCGCCAAAAATCACCTCGTCGATTGTGCAAATCATCCCGCTGAGCGCGCCACGCTACCCCTGCAGCCAAAAGGCGCTTGAAGATATCACCCGGATTGCCTTTGGTCAGCGCCGTAAGATGCTGCGAAGCTCGCTGAAAAAAATTGGCGGTGAAACGCTGTTGAATGCCGCCAGTATTGATCCTGAAAAACGACCACAAGAGATTGATGTTGAAGCGTTTTGCAAGCTGGCACTTCTGGCCAAGGCGGCCACAAAAAAAACCGCCTAATAGCCAGCGCGAAGCCGTTTCACAAAATCAGTCAGGCCAATCTGCCGATCACGGCGCAGCCGTTCGGCCTGCAAAATCGCGCGAACCTCTTTAACAGCCTGATCAAGATCAGCATTGACCAAGATATAATCATATTCACGATAATGACTGATTTCATCCGAAGCTTTGGCCATTCGCGAAGCAACAACGTCAGCACTATCTTGAGCGCGGCTTAACAACCGTTTTTCCAGATCGCGCGTTGACGGCGGCAGAATAAATACCGACACCAAATCTTCGCGGCTTGCATCGGCAAGCTGCTGGGTGCCTTGCCAATCAATATCAAACAGCACATCGCGCCCCTCGCCAAGCGCAGCCATCACCGGCGCTGCAGGCGTGCCATAATAATGATCAAACACCTTTGCATATTCCAGCATCTCGCGATTATTGATCATCAGATGAAAATCATCGGCAGTGACAAAATGATAGTCCTTGCCCTCAACCTCACCCGGACGCCGCTTTCGTGTTGTCGCCGAAACCGACAATTCCAGATCATCATCTTCGGCCAAAAGCCGCCGTGAAATTGAGGTCTTTCCCGCGCCAGATGGTGATGACAGGACAAGCATCAGCCCTCTCCGGCCGCCAAGACCATTTTGATGATCAGAAGCTGGTGATGCGTTTTTGCTCATTGTGCCGTGTCCTTTTTAGCTGCCGCTTCAAATTTTCTGAATAATCTTACATTGCGGTTATGCACGTCCAGTGTTTTCGCAAATCGTAACCCGCCTTTGCCATCAGATACAAAATAGAGATAATCACTATCAGCCGGATTTAACGCTGCCATAAGTGACTCTTCGCCCGGATTACAGATTGGCGTTTTCGGCAAACCTTTGATGACATATGTATTCCACGGTGTTTTTGTTTTCAGGTGGGTTTTTGTAATCGGAATTGGCGATTGCGGGCTGGCAGCCGCCTCATACAGCACCGTTGGATCAGATTGCAACCGCATGCCGCGTTTGAGCCGGTTCACCAATACCGCGGCCACAAGACGCCGGTCAGCATTTACCGATGCTTCTTTTTCGATGATTGATGCCATGATCAGCGCGTCTTGCGGGGTTTTGTAAGGCAAATCCGTAGCCCGATCAATCCACGCTTCGGCAAGGGCAATTTGCTGGGTCTGCTGCATCCGGTCGATTAAATCATCACGCGGGGTAGCAAAGGTATAGAAATAAGTTTCAGGGCGCAAACTACCCTCATCTGGTATGGCGTCGATCGTGCCCATCAAATGCGTTAAATCAGTGATAATCTGAACGATATCAGCGCTTCGCAAACCTTCAACAATGGTCAGGCGGCGTTGATAGCTAAAGCCTTGATGAATGATTGACATGATTTGGCTAAGGCTGGATTTTGCTGGCAGCAGAAATTCACCAGCCTTTGGCAAGAACCGATTGCCAGCAAGCAACTGCGCCGCGTCATAATGGTAAATTTGATGGATCACCCCAGCGCGATTCAATGCGGACCGCAGTACTTGATGCCCATCGCCAGGTTCAACAATCACCAAAACATCTTGCTGATGGGGGCCTGCAGCATACAGCATTCGGTCATGCCAGACATAAACACCAGCCGAAATGATACAACCAAGCAGCACAATCATGATCGCCGACCGGGATAATATCCGGACGGCAGGCGAAGACATCAGGTAACCTCACCCATGATCAGCGATGCATTCGTGCCACCAAAGCCAAACGAATTTGACATCGCGTTACGCACTTTGCGGTGACGCGACTTTAACGGCACAAGATCAAAATCAGTAACCTGATCTTCAGGATCATTCAAATTCAATGTTGGCGGTAAATCGCCGGTTTGCACTGTTTTGATTGCATAAATGGCTTCGATCGCACCTGCTGCGCCCAATAGATGGCCGGTTGCGCTTTTTGTCGAAGAAATCGACACATTTGCCGCTGCATCACCAAGAAGCCTTGCAACCGCTTTGGCCTCAATTAGATCGCCAAGCGGGGTTGATGTGCCATGCGCATTCACATAATCAATATCACTTGGCGCAAGCCCAGCACGCTTTAACGCCGCCTGCATCGCACGGAACGCACCATCGCCATCTTCGGCTGGTGCGGTAATGTGATGCGCGTCACCTGACATACCATAACCTTTGATCTCGCCATAGATTTTTGCACCGCGCGCCTTGGCATGTTCCAGTTCTTCAAGAACAACAATTCCCGCGCCCTCGCCCATAACAAACCCATCGCGGCCTTTGTCCCACGGGCGTGACGCCACTTCGGGCGTATCATTATAGCTTGTCGATAACGCGCGTGCAGCGGCAAATCCTGCCATGCCAATACGACAAACTGCCGCCTCGGCACCGCCAGCGACCATAACATCAGCATCATCAAGCGCGACCATGCGCGCCGCATCACCAATGGCATGGGCACCAGTTGAACAGGCCGTCACAACAGCATGATTGGGACCGCGAAAGCCATAACGAATGGATACATGACCCGAAATAAGATTGATCAGCGCTGACGGAATGAAGAACGGGCTAATGCGCCTCGGCCCTTTTTCATGCATAAGCTGATCGGTTTTGACGATTGATTCGAGACCTCCAATGCCCGATCCGATCATAACGCCGGTACGGTTCTGCGATTCCCGATCTAGCGGCTTCCAGTCCGAATCCTCTATGGCCTGACAGGCAGCAACAAGTCCAAGCTGGATAAAACGATCTTGTTTGCGTTGTTCGCGTGGGTCGATCCAATCATCAAGATCAAGACCGCCCACGGCATCCACCCCTGGCACTTGGCCAGCAATCTGGCAAGAAATATCAGACACATCAAAACCTTCGATGCGCGAAATGCCACTTTTGCCTGCAATTATCTGCGACCAATTATGGTCAACACCAGATCCAAGCGGAGTAACCATTCCCATTCCGGTAACTACAACACGGCGCAAGGCAAACCTCCAAAAAAATCAGGTGGAAATCGATGGCTGTGCATCACCCGAACGGCCATGCACAGCACAAATTTTGACGAAACGCTGAAAGTTAAGCAGCAGCTTCTTCGAGGAACGACACAGCGTCCTTCACAGTAAGGATGCGCTCGGCAGCATCATCAGGAATTTCAACACCGAACTCTTCTTCGAATGCCATAACCAGCTCGACTGTATCAAGGCTATCCGCGCCAAGATCATCGATGAAGCTTGCGCCTTCAACAACCTTATCAGCGTCTACACCCAAATGTTCTACTACAATATTCTTAACACGATTTGCGATATCGCTCATTGTTGTCCCCTCTGAGAAGCTTAGATTTTGACCGGAAGACCGGCCGGAAAATTCAAAAGTTGGCGGCAAATAACACAGTTTTTTGTCTTATACCAGCCCCGTTTGTCACTATAACGCGCTCAAATAGCATTTAAAGCATCGCCATGCCGCCATTCACATGCATTGTCATTCCGGTAACATAGGCTGCCTCATCACTTGCAAGAAACACCACCGAGGCGGCGATTTCCGCAGGCGTACCCAGCCGTCCAGCCGGAACACGCGTCAATAGATTTGCCTTTTGCCCTTCATCCAAAACATCCGTCATTGGTGTTTCAATAAAGCCCGGTGCAACAATATTTACGGTAATGCCGCGACTTGCCACTTCGGCGGCCAATGATTTGCTAAAGCCAATCATGCCGGCCTTTGACGCTGCATAATTTGCCTGCCCCGGATTACCAGTCACCCCGACAACCGATGAAATCGAGATAATTCGGCCTGAACGCGCCTTCATCATGGCCCGCATCGCCGCGCGGCACAAGATCATGCTTGCCGGCATATTGACCTCTAGAACAGCATCCCAATCTTCATCTTTCATCCGCATCAATAATCCATCACGGGTGATGCCTGCATTATTCACCAGAATCGCAATTGGCCCGCCAGCCGCTGTGCTAGCCGCATCAATCAATCCCGCCACCGCGTCACGATCGGCAAGATTGGCGGTCACCACAAAGGCACGGCCGCCAAGCTCCGCCTTCAAGGACTCCAGCTTTTCAGCGCGGGTGCCATGAAGCACAACCGTTGCGCCTTGTGCATGCAATGCCTTGGTAATTTCGGCACCAATGCCGCCACTAGCACCCGTAACAAGAGCGATTTTGTCATGAAGATCAAACATGAAAACACCTTTTTGGAAATCACGGCATAGCCGTGTTTAAAACATTGTCAGTCGTTAGGCTACATCTCGGCCAAGACGCTGTCTAGGTCATCCGGCCCGTCCAAATTGACGACCGCATCCGACTCGATGCTACGTTTGACCAGACCGGACAGAACTTTACCCGTACCAAGCTCGATAAATCTTTTTGCACCGGCGGCGCTCATTGCGATCAGTGATTCGCGCCACCGAACCCGCGCCGTGACCTGTGTGACAAGATTTGCCTGCAAATGATCGGCACGCGTCTCGGCAGCGGCCGACACATTGCAATAGACTGGCATAAGCGCATCGGACAAATTCGTATCTGCCAATAATTTTGCCATCACATCGGCGGCAGGTGCCATCAAATCGCAATGAAACGGCGCCGAAACAGGCAGTTTGATTGCCCGCCGCAATCCGGCTGCCTTGGCAATTTCAATCGCCGCGTCAACCGCACCTGCAGCGCCGCTAATGACAATTTGACCGGGGGCATTGTCATTGGCGATCTGGACAAGGCCTGACGATTTCGCATCGGCAAGAATGGCATTGATCTGGTCTTCATCACCGCCAAGAATTGCCGCCATCGCGCCTTCGCCAACCGGAACCGCCGATTGCATCGAATCACCACGCTGGCGAAGCAAACACGCCGCATCGCTTATCGACAGGCTGCCCGATGCTGCAAGGGCGGCATATTCGCCAAGCGAATGGCCTGCTGTCATAACGCCGCGGCTGGTCAGCGGCGCGCCAAGCTCGGCTTCAAGAACCCGAACCGCCGCCATTGATGTTGCAAACAAAGCTGGCTGGGCGTTTCGTGTCATGCGAATGGCGTCATCCGGCCCATCCTGCATGATGGCGAACAGATTTTCGCCAAGCGCGTCATTAATTTCTTCAAAAACCTGTTTGGCCACCGCATGTGACGCTGCCAAAGCGCCGCCCATACCAACCGCCTGTGATCCCTGCCCGGGAAACAAAAATGCAATCGAACTATTCGTCATATTAATCCACCCGCTTGCTGATCAAAGCCAGCATGAATATGCAGTTAAATCAGCGCTGATGACGCGCGGCGTATGATAGATACTATGCCAGATGGCTGTGCAAAGGCAACTATTTGCCTCCTTACATCAAAGTGCAAAAGGCCAAGGGAGATTATCCGGCAGGTTTGACAGGGCTATTAATTCTGCCAAACAGGCTTGTACTTATGGGAGAAAAGTGTACATTGCGCCGGGCGCTGGTGTCTTTGTTGCCGCGAGTGCGAACACATTATTGACTTTGTCCTTGCCGGGAAACCGGTTAGTTAGTGCCGCTTGTGGCAACAACGATAAGCCAGAAGGAGTTATCATGCGCTTGTATGAAAGCGTGCTCATTGCACGTCAGGATATTACTGCAGCCCAGGTGGAATCCATGGCTGATGAATTTGCCGGGATCATTACATCTGCCGGCGGATCAATCAAAAAACGTGAATATTGGGGCCTTCGCGCTCTTGCCTACCGGATTAAAAAGAACCGGAAGGGCCATTATGTCATGTTCAATCTTGAAACCGGACCAGAAGCGCTGAAGGAATATGAGCGTATCATGGGTCTGAACGAAGATGTTCTTCGCTTTTTAAACATCCGGATTGAAGAGGTCGAAGAAGGCCCATCAATCATGATGCAGGTAAAGACCGAGCGGCCAACACGTGGTGGACGTGACGATCGTGATAGCGGCGACCGGAATCCAGGCAAGGCTGAAAGCAATGACAGCGCCGCTGACGAAAAAAGTGAGGACTAAGCAATGACTCAATTGGAAATCAAACGCGAAGCTGTACGCAAGCCGTTTAACCGCCGCCGCAAGGCATGTCCGTTTTCTGGCCCGAATGTGCCAAAGATCGATTACAAAGATACAAAGCTTCTTGCCCGCTACACATCTGAGCGCGGGAAAATCGTTCCGTCACGCATCTCTGCTGTTTCTGCAAAAAAACAGCGTGAACTTGCCACTGCCATCAAACGGTCACGCTTTCTGGCTTTGATGCCTTATGTGACAACATAAGCATCGCCAGAATTCAGGAGACATCAAAATGCAAATCATTCTTCTTGAGCGTATCGAAAAACTGGGTCAGATGGGCGATCTCGTCAATGTGAAAACTGGTTATGCGCGTAACTTTCTCATCCCGCAGGGCAAGGCTCTTCGGGCAACCAAAGCCAACAATGAGCGCTTTGAAGCCGAACGTGCCCAGCGTGAAGCCAACAATCTTGAGCTTCGTAAAGATGCCGAGACCGAAGCTGGCAAGATGAAGGGCCTTGCTGTCAGCATGGTGCGAGCTGCCTCAGAAATGGGTCAGCTGTTTGGTTCAGTCACATCACGCGACATTGCTGATGCGGTTACCGAGGCGGGTTTCACCATCGACCGCAATCAGGTGATCATGGATCGGTCAATCAAGACCTTGGGTCTTACCGAGGCACGGGTCCGGCTTCATCCTGAAGTTGTTTTTACAATTATCGTGAACATCGCCCGCTCGCTTGCCGAAGCTGAAACCCAGCTTAAAACAGGCATTGTAGTCACTAGCGAAATCACCGATGGCGAGCCAGAGGCGGTTGAAGTTGAAACCCACGAAGTTGAGGCTGCTGAAGCCGAAGCTGAGGCCAGCGAAGGCGACGATAGCGCAAACTAGTCAGGTCAAAAATCATCTGTTCAAAAAAGATCAAATCAAAACCGGAGCCTTGTCTCCGGTTTTTTTTGTGAAAAAATCACTCCTTTTCGGATTTATCCCCAACATCCCCAAGATTAACATAGGGCATTCGCCAATCCAGCCTGCTATAAAAAATTATGGCTGATGAAAATTCCAACATAAAAACTGTTCCCGGGTCTGGCAGCACACTGCCGTCACGAACGATGCCCAATAATTTGCAGGCCGAGCAAAACCTGCTTGGCGCGATTCTGCTTGATAATAGTGTTCTTGAACGGATTGATGACCGGCTGCTTGCCGACCATTTCTATGATCCGTTTCATGGGCGCATTTTCTCGACAATGCAGCGGCTTGTTGAACGCGGGCAATTGGCCAATCCGGTAACATTGAAAAGCTTTTTCACCGATAGTGACGATTTTCAAAGTGATAGCGCCGAATATTATTTATCGGAACTTGCCGATGGCGTTATCAGCATCACACAAGCGCCCGATTACGCCAAAATCATTCATGAAGCGCATGTCCGCCGCCAGCTTATTCTCATTGGCGATGAAGTGATTCTGGATGCCAGCCATCCCGAAGTCGACGTTCCAGCGCATCAACAGATTGAAACCGCCGAAGCAAAATTATTCCGGCTTGCCGATACTGACAGTACCAGTGTTGGCCTTCGCGGTTTTGATTCGGTTATCAGCGGCAGTATCACGCAGGCCGATCTTGCCCGCAAAAGTGACGGGCATCTGTCGGGCACAAGCACCGGCCTGACCGACCTTAACAACCTTCTTGGCGGTTTGCATAAATCCGACCTGATCATTCTGGCCGGACGTCCGGGCATGGGTAAAACCGCGCTTGCGACCAATATTGCCTTTCACGCGGCGGTCACAACGCGAACCGGTGAAACTGCGGTTCCGGTTGCTTTTTTCTCGCTTGAAATGGCCGCCGAACAGCTTGGAACGCGTATTTTGTCAGAACGGGCGCAAGTTGATTCTGAGCAAATCCGGCGTGGCAAGCTGAATAGTGCTGAATTTGATCAGCTAGTTAGCGCCAGCAACGCCATTTCCAGCGCCCCCTTCTTTATTGATGATACACCATCACTTTCGGTCTCGCAGCTTGCCAGCCGCGCGCGCCGGTTAAAACGAACCTCTGGCCTTGGGCTTATCATCGTCGATTATCTTCAGCTTTTGACCCCGCAGCTTGGCGTTAAATCTGAAAACCGCGTTCAGGAAATTTCCAATATCAGCCGTACCCTGAAAGCCATTGCCAAAGATTTGAACGTCCCTGTTGTGGCGCTGTCGCAATTGTCGCGTGCTGTTGAAATGCGCGAAGACAAACGGCCAAACCTTTCCGATTTGCGTGAATCTGGATCAATCGAGCAGGATGCCGATGTGGTTATGTTTGTGTATCGTGAAGAATATTATCTGAACAAACGCGAACCTGAACGCAAAATGGAAGAGTCCGAAGACACCTTTAATTTGCGGCATGATGATTGGCTGCGGAAAATGCAGAGTTCTGAAAATAAGGCCGAAGTGATTGTCGCCAAACAGCGTCATGGCCCAACAGGATCGGTTCAGGTGCATTTTGAAAAGCGCTTTACCCATTTTACTGATTTGACCGAAAGCACCCATTTTCCTGAGGGGTTTTAGGCCATTATGACCAAACGCCAATCCGGATATGCTGATAGCACAATCATCGTCAATCTTGACGCCATTGTCGCAAATTGGCGGTTTCTCGACAGCCTATCAGCACCATCAACAAAGACCGCCGCAATGGTCAAGGCGAATGGTTACGGGCTTGACAGCGGCGTTGTTGCAGCGGCTTTGGCAGCGGCGGGATGCCCACTTTTCTTTGTGGCAAGCCTTGGTGAAGCCCTTGAATTAAGACTCCATTTCAACAAGATAGGCATAAATGATACTCCTATCATAGTTCTTCACGGCGCACAAATTGGCCAAGAAGATACGTTGGCGGCAAATCAATTAGTGCCGGTTCTCAATGATCTTGAACAGATAAGCCGTTGGCGACTTTTTGCCAATAAAACCGGTATGACATTGCCAGCCTTGCTGCATTTCGACACGGGCATGACGCGGCTGGGGCTTGATGGCGATCAGGCCGATTGGTTGATCCAGAATCGCGGCGCGCTTGATGGGCTGGAAATTGCCTATGTGATGAGCCATCTGGTATCGGGCGAGGTTGCTGATGATCCGGTAAATGCGCGGCAATTGGGCAGTTTCAATGAATTACGAAGCTGGTTTGCCAACGTTCCTGCCAGCCTTGCCAATAGCGCTGGTTGTTTGCTTGGCAAGGATTACCATTTCCAAATGACCCGTCCGGGAATCGCCCTTTATGGCGTTCATCCGCTTGAAACCAGAAATCCCGAGCTTCAACCTGTGTTTGATTGGCAAGCGCGAATCCTGCAAATCCGTCAGGCCGCTGCTGGTGATCGGGTTGGATATGGCGGCACTTTTGAGCTGCAGCGGCAATCGCGCATTGCAACCATCGGCGTTGGCTATGCTGATGGCTATCGTCGCCAGCTTGGTGGCAAAGCAACCGTTTCAATTGGCGGTAAAACCGCGCCAGTCATTGGCCGCATTTCGATGGACAGCATCACCGTCGATGTAACCGATCTTGACCAAAACAGCCTTCGTGCTGATCAGGCTTCCTTAATTCATGATGCCTATCCGATTGAGGCAATGGCCGCTGATCTTGGTACGATTTCCTATGAAATCATGACCACATTGGGGCAACGCGCCGATTGGCGTTATCACGGCGGTTGATTATAATTCAGGCAAAAGCCCCCTGAGCCCTTGCTACGGTTATTGCGATATCACCGCTTTTCGCCCCATTTTGCATCAATTTTCAGAAACTGAGCCAATTTCCTATAGCCAAAAAAGGCGAATATCGGCATAATAAAATTGGTCTTTTCTTCAGTTGTCGAGGACGGTTTTCAGACATATGCATGGCTTTGTCCAAAATATAGGTCGCACCGCCCTTAATTTTCTTGCTGCATTCGGCCGGATCACGCTGTTTTCTGTAACAGCGGTTCGCTGGATTTTCACGCCTCCCTATTATTGGCAACAGCTGCTTCGCCAAATCATTGATATTGGCTATTTCTCGCTTCCTGTTGTTGGGCTGACAACGCTGTTTTCGGGCATGGTTCTGGCGTTGCAATCCTATACCGGCTTTGCCCGCTTTTCGGCCGAAGACACGGTGGCAACGGTTGTTGTGCTATCGGTCACACGTGAATTAGGGCCGGTATTGGCAGGATTGATGGTTGCAGGACGGATTGGCGCCTCAATAGCGGCCGAAATAGGCACGATGCGGGTCACAGATCAAATTGACGCGCTAGACACGTTATCAACACGGCCAATGCAATATCTTGTCGCGCCACGATTGCTGGCCGGAACGATCTGTTTGCCGTTTCTGGTCCTTGTTGGTGATGTGATTGGTGTTTTTGGCGGCTATCTTGTCGGGGTTTATCGTCTTGGCTTCAACCCATCAATCTATTTGGCGCGAACGCTTGAATATCTTGAAGTATCGGATGTAACACTTGGCTTGGTCAAAGCGGCGGTGTTCGGCTTTTTGATTGCGCTGATGGGCTGTTATCATGGCTATCATTCGGGGCGTGGTGCCCAAGGGGTTGGTCGTGCGACAACAAATGCAGTGGTGTCGGCGTCAATCTTGATCCTGATTGCCAATTACATTGTCACAACCATGTTTTTCGGGGGATAGACATGGCTGATACTCCCAAAATTGAATTATCCAGCGTAACCAAATCATTTGATGCCAATCATGTGTTAAAGGGAATCAACCTTACCGTTGCGCCGCAGGAATCGCTTGTGGTCATTGGCACATCGGGCTGTGGCAAATCGGTTTTGATGAAATGTCTGAACGGGTTGATCACGCCCGATCAAGGAAGCATCAAGATTGATGGGCAGGAAATTTTGGGGCAAAGACGAGCTGCGCTTGAAGATTTACGACGGCGTTTTGGCATGACTTTTCAATTTGGCGCCCTGTTTGATTCGCTACCAATCTGGGAAAATGTGACCTTTCGGCTTCGCCATCAGCAGGCGTTAGACAAGAACGAAGCCCGCGACATCGCCGCACAAACCATTACCCAGCTTGGCCTTGCCGCATCAGTCATTGATCAATATCCAGCTGAATTATCAGGCGGCATGCAAAAGCGCGTTGCCCTTGCCCGAGCCATTGTCGACAAGCCCAAAATTCTGCTGTTTGACGAGCCAACATCAGGCCTAGACCCGATTACTGGCGGGGTGATTGACCGGTTGATCATTGATGCGCGCGAACGGCTTGGCGCGACAACGGTAACCATCAGTCATGATATGGCATCGGTTCGGCGTATCGCCGACAAGGTGGCCATGGTTCATAATGGCGTGATCATCTGGGCTGGCCCCGCTGACGCGATGAATGAAAGCGGTGTTCCCGAAGTGCATCAATTTGTTCACGGCATGGTTGAAGGCCCGCTGACAAATGAAAAGCCTGCGGCCGCACCCACAAAAATGGCAACATCATAATGGCGCGTAATTCACTTTCGTTTGTTTGCCAGCAATGCGGGGCTGTTTCGCCAAAATGGGCTGGAAAATGCGATGATTGCGGCGCGTGGAACACGCTTGTCGAAGAACGCAAAGAAGCGCCATCTGGCCCGGGGAAACGCGTCACTGGCCGCCGGATTGTCCTTGAAGCCCTCAATCTGGACAACCGCGCCGAACCACCTCCGCGCATGCAATCGGGAATCAGTGAATTTGACCGTGTGTCAGGCGGAGGGTTGGTGCCGGGATCGGCAACCTTGATTGGTGGCGATCCGGGCATTGGCAAATCGACATTGCTGTTGCAATTGACGTGCAAGCTGGCGGCGGCGGGTTTGAAAGCAGCCTATATTTCGGGTGAGGAATCGGCCGATCAGGTGCGCATGCGGGCCCAACGCCTTGGGCTGGCCAATGCCAGTGTCGAGCTAGGCACGGCAACCAATGCCAGCGATATCGCCGCCTCGATGGATGGTCCCGAAAAGCCTGACATCATGGTTATTGATTCGATTCAAACGATGTTTCTGCCAAGTCTGGATTCAGCCCCCGGCACCGTATCGCAGGTTCGCGCCACCGCGCAGGAATTGATCAGAGCCGCCAAAAACAATCAGGTGGCACTGTTGATTGTTGGGCATGTGACCAAAGATGGCGCGATTGCTGGCCCGCGCGTTCTTGAACATATGGTTGACGCGGTTCTGTATTTTGAAGGCGACCGGTCACATCATTTCCGCATTTTGCGAAGCGTCAAAAACCGGTTTGGTGCGACTGACGAAATTGGCGTTTTTGAAATGGTTGAGGCCGGTCTTGCCGAAGTGCCAAACCCGTCCGAGCTGTTTCTTGCTGATCGGCGCGATGATGTTACCGGTGCAGTGGTCTTTGCTGGCATTGAAGGCAGCCGTCCGGTTCTTGTCGAGATCGAGGCGCTTGTTGCGCCATCATCACTTGCCAGCCCACGACGTAATGTTGTCGGCTGGGACTCAAGTCGTCTCGCCATGCTGACCGCCGTTCTTGAGGCACGGTGCGGCGTGCCGTTATCGGGACGTGATATTTTCCTGAATGTGGCTGGTGGGCTAAAAATCTATGAAACAGCCGCCGATCTGGCGGTTGCGGCGGCGCTCATTTCATCGGTAACAGGTCGCCCCGCACCGAAACGGACGGTGTTTTTTGGCGAAGTCGCCCTATCGGCTGAATTGCGGCAAGTGGCACAAGCCGAAGCACGGCTTAAAGAAGCCGCCAAGCTGGGTTTTGAAAATGCGGTCATGCCGCGCCCGCGCAAATCAATTGGCAAAACCACCGGCATTTCAATTGCGCAACCAACGACCTTGGCCGAATTGATTGAAATTATGGGTGGTATAAGTTGACGCTCTATCGCAGAATCCGGACGGCTAGCCGCAGGGTTTTTCCTGAAAAAGGATTGTCATGATCGATTTTGCAACATTGACGTTGGTTGATTACGGCATTTTTCTTGTGTTGATATTGTCGGCGATCCTATCGACTTTACGCGGTATGACCCGCGAATTGCTGGGGCTTGCTGGCTGGGTTCTCTCAATCCTTGTTGCCAATTTCACCGCGCCCATGATCGAAACCCCAATCGTCGATTTTCTAAAAATCAAAGGGCTTAGCTCGGCGCTGGCATGGGCTTTACCCTTTGCCGCATCGGTTGTGATCTGGTTCATTCTGGCGAGTCTGCTAGCCCCGGGTCTGAAACGCGTTGGATTTGGCAGCCTTGATCGCTGGCTTGGCGTTTTATTTGGGTTTATTCGCGGCTTTAGTCTTGTGCTGATTGTGTTTATTGCTGCGGTCTTTGCCGCCGAGGGTGAAGATAATCTGCCCGATATGGTCAAGGAGTCACAAAGCACCCCTGCCTTAAGCCGCAGCGCGCATTACTTCTCTGGCTTTGTGCCCAAAAATTACCGCGAAAAATTGATTGATAATCTGACCTATCGCGCCCCGTTGACCGCAAATTCGATATCGCAAGGCTTTGACGCCCCAATCGAAGCTGGCAAAGAGGCCTTTGATAATGGCATGAAATTATTAAGTGACGAAAAGACCAATTAATAAAACAGACATTTCGCACCAGTGCAGACATAACGCGTGATTGCGGACATATCGTATCATTGAAAATCTGGTACGCCTTGACGCGAACCAGTGTTTTAGTCGATAACCCAGCGCATGGCGGGCGTTTGAATGCCATTTTAACCGTCGTGATTTTAGGACATGGATTATGAGTTTGGTAACGACCCACCCTTTTGATGATGATCATTTGCAAGAAGAATGTGCGGTTTTCGGCATTTTCGGCACAAATGAAGCCAGCATTAATACCGCCCTTGGCTTGCACGCGCTTCAGCATCGGGGACAAGAGGCCGCTGGCATTGTCAGCTTTGACGGCAAAACCTTTTTTGCGCATCGTGGGCTTGGTCATGTTGGCGAGAATTTTGGCGCTGGTTCGTCACATATCGCCAATCTTGTTGGCCATGTCGCTATTGGCCATAACCGCTATTCAACCAGCGGCAATTCAAACGCATTATTGGAAATCCAGCCCTTTTCATCGGAATTGGCCTTCGGCGGCTTTGCCCTTGCCCATAATGGCAACCTGACCAATGCGGCGCGCCTACGGTCATCGCTTGTTGAAACCGGAAGCCTGTTTCAATCATCATCAGATACCGAAATCATCGTTCATCTTGTTGCCAGATCACATCAAGACACGGTGACTGACCGGTTGATTGACGCGTTAAAGCAGATTGAAGGTGCCTATTCACTGGTCTGTGTTGCCAAGGATATGCTGATTGGCGTTCGTGACCCGCTGGGCGTGCGGCCATTAGTTCTTGGCAAACAGGGTGATGCCTATGTTCTTGCATCCGAAAGCTGCGCACTGGATATTGTCGGGGCTGAGATCGTGCGCGATCTGGATCCAGGCGAAATGCTGGTCATCACCAAGGCCGGCATCAAATCAATAAAACCATTTCCAGCCAAGCAAAGCCGGTTTTGCGTTTTTGAATATATCTATTTTGCACGGCCGGACAGCATTCTTGAAGGGCGCGGCGTCTATCATGCCCGCAAAGCCATTGGCGCAGAGCTTGCCAAAGAATCGGGCGCCGATGCCGATTTGGTTGTGCCGGTTCCTGATTCAGGTGTGCCGGCTGCGCTTGGCTATGCCGAAGCGGCGAATATTCCTTTTGAGTTTGGCATCATTCGTAATCACTATATTGGCCGCACCTTTATCCAGCCGACCCAGCAAGGCCGGAATGACAGTGTAAAAATGAAACATAATGCCAATCCAGCAACGGTTCGTGGCAAGCGCGTTGTTCTTGTTGATGATTCGATTGTTCGCGGTACAACCTCGCGCAAGATTGTTGCGATGATGCGCGCCGCCGGTGCTGCCGAGGTGCATATGCGCGTCGCCAGCCCGCCAACGACAAACCCTTGTTTTTACGGGGTTGATACGCCTGATAAAGACCAGTTGATTGCCGCCAAGCTGGATATTGATGCCATTGCCAAGGAAATTGGCGTCGACTCATTGGCCTTTATTTCGATTGACGGGCTGTATCGTGCAATGGGCGAGGCTGGTCGCAATCCGGATGGGCCGCAATTCTGCGATGCCTGTTTTACCGGTGATTATCCAATTAAACTCGCATCTGGCCTGTCGGGAAAACGTGTTTCCCACGGCAATAGCAGTTAGCCATCGCCAACCAAATGAGCACAGCATGACCCCTGATCTTCAAGACAAAGTAATTCTCATCACCGGTGCCAGCCGAGGGATTGGCCGCGCTGTGGCGATTGCCGCGGCAAAGATTGGTGCTGAAATCATCATGATTGGCCGGACAATGGGCGCTTTGGAAGAAGCCGATGATGCCATCAAGGCCGCTGGCGGCAAAGCCACCATTGTTGAACTTGATATGGCCGATTATGCCGCCATGCCCCGTCTTGCCGCGGCGATTCATGGACGCTGGGGGCGTCTTGACGGTCTGTTGGCCAATGCAGCCATGCTTGGACCTCTTACCCCCTTATCTCATCTTGATGACAAAATCTGGGACAGCACCATTTCGATCAATCTGACTGCGCAATGGCATTTGATCCGCGCAATGGAAGCATTATTGATTGCCGCGCCAGCTGGACGCGCCGTTCTGGTCTCGTCGGGTGTTGCCGAGGGGATTGCGCCATTCTGGGGGCCATATGCCATTTCCAAGGCTGGCCTTGAGGCCATGGGGCGGGTTTGGGCTGGCGAAACCGAGCAAACCAATTTGCGAATCAACATGATCAATCCCGGCGGTACAGCAACCGGTATGCGGTCATCAGCCTTTCCAGGTGAAGATCCAGATTCGCTGCCGCAGCCAGATGATATTGCGCCGGCCTTTTTGACGCTTCTTAGCCCCGATTGCCAAGATCATGGCAAGCGATTTGAAGCCCGCAGCATGCTAGGCCTATAGGCGGCTTGCCCGCAGGCGAAACCGGTAAGGGTCAAGCCCGCGCCTGATATCACTCGCAAGCGTGACCGGCATTCCCAATATTTCTGCGGCAAGCATATCGCCAAGCAATGGTGCCAAGGTCAAACCGCGCGCACCAAGCGCACCCAAAATGAATAAATCATCATTGATGTTGCCACAAACCGGATTGCGATCGGCCGTGCTGGCGCGCCTACTGACCCGCGCACCATAGCTGGCAGGATCAGGCAAGCCGTCACCAAGCCCATGTGGCAAAAGCTGTTTATTATGAAGATGCGCGCTTGCCAAAATTTCGGTATTGCCCTCGCGGTCAAATGTGGCACCTAGCTCGTGAAAGCCATCTTTTGCCGGCGTCAAATAGCCACCAAAGCTAATGCCTGCACGCAATCCGGCAAGCGTGGCAGTTTCAGGAACATGGCTAACCTGCCCCGATGTAACATCAATGGTAATGCCCTGAATGGCCAGCATTTCATGCAGAGCCGCCAAATCTGCCCCAGCGGCAACAACAAGCTGATCACATGTCAATTGGCGACCATCATCGGCAATAAGGTGATATTTTCCATCATCACGGCGCATGCCAACGACAGAAAAACCAAAATGTGTCTCCGCGCCTTTGGCAAGATGCTTTGTCAGGCATATTGGGTCGATCACCCGCCCCCAATGATGCACAACACCGCCAAGCGGAAGATCAATACCAGCCACAGATGATGCCGCTTTGGCATCAACAAATTGCATTAGATCATCTGGCCAGAATTGGGTGCGAAACTTTGCCTGACGCACGGCTTCACGATCGGGCCAATCAAGCGAGATCACCCGATCAGCAACAACCGCAAGCGCAGCATCACTGCATCCCACCGCAAAGGACAGACAATCAGCCGACATTCGGCTTGCCACATTATGATCAACGCTCAGACGCGGGCTTTGCAGTGCCAACCGGTTGCCCGATGCACCGCCGGCAAGCCGGTCGCGGGCGTCAATGATATGTGGGGTTATGCCCCGCGCCACAAGCCCCGCCGCTACCGAAACGCCAGCGATGCCACCGCCAATAATTGCGATTTCCCGATTTTGCGCAGCCGGCTGCAGCGTTAAGGCACCCGCGCTTTTGCGGCCAACAAGCATATCGCGTTTGCGGGCAAATCCGGGGCGTTTTTCAAGCTCAAACCCAGCCTCTGTCAATCGCTGGCGAACCGCACTGGCAACCGTAAAAGTGGCAAAGCTGCCTCCTGCCCGCGTTAAACGGCCAATGGCCGTCAATAAATCTTGGTTCCATAATTGCGGGTTTTTGGCCGGCGTGAACCCATCTAGAAACCATGCATCAACCGCAAAATCGGCCTTTGCCACCGCATTATTTGCATCACCATAAATCAGATGCAGCCGTAATCGGCCATGCAGGAAATCACGGCGATGCAATCCGGGCCATTGCGGCGGTAATGCCGCAATCAGATCATGGCTATGGCGCGCCAGATCGGGAAATGCCTTATGGCTTTGCGCCATGACAGCGGCTGGCAATGGCCGTGATTCGAATGAAATATAATCAATCTGGCACCCTAATTGATTCTGTTTGGGCGCACTAGCCTCAAGCAAGGTCATCACCGCCAGAAAATTCAGTCCCGTGCCAAATCCAGTTTCGGCAATGGTGAATTGGGGGGCGGCAGCAATTCTGCCAGCAAGGTCATTCCCGTCAAGAAACACATGACGCGCCTCGCCAAGGCCATCATCGGTCGAAAAATATAAATCGTCAAAATCATCAGCACGCAACGCCCCGTCACGATGCGATAATGGGGCAGATGCTAACCGGTAATCGGCGGAATGGTGCGTCACAAGATCAGTCATGCCGGTAATCTGCACCCGCGAATCACAAGCTGCAAGCAATTGACCGCTTTTTTTGCAAAAAAATACCGGCTTTAAACTTTTATTTTGTTTTACCCCCTATTCTTTAATGTCCCGATTAAACAGCAAGATGTGGTGTCTCATGCTAACCCGCATTGGACTTTCATACTGCAGCAATTTTTGCATATCGGTTGTCTTCGCATCGTGATTGCCAATGGCCCCGCCCACTGCCTGAAAGGTGAATTAGCCAGACCAGATGTGACGATTCATTTGCAAAATTACCACCTGTTCTGGCGTCTTTTTGCTCAAGCCCGATCTTGCCATTGGCGAGGCCTATATGGATAACAGCCTGACCATCGCCAATGACGATCTTGAACAGCTTATGGCGCTTTTGATGGCCAATAATGGCCATTGGCAAAAACATTGGCTGGCAAGGATAGGACTGTTTGCCAGAACCCATCTTGCCTTTTGGAAATTTTTTAATCTTCCCGGACTCGCCAAACGCAATGTCGCGTATCATTATGATCTAAAAGACAGTTTATTTGATCAGATCCTTGACCCGCGCCGTCAATATTCTTGCAGCTATTTCCATACCGCCAGTGACACGCTTGCCGATGCGCAAATTACCAAGCTGGCGCGCCTTGGAGCAAAGCTGTGTTTACAGTCAAATCAAAAAGTTCTGAATATTGGCTGTGGATGGGGCGGGCTTGCCAATGCGTTATGCGAAATGCAGCCGGATATTTTGGTAACCGGCATCACCTTGTCGGAAAACCAGTATGCCTATGCCACGCAAAAGGCAAAACAGGATCAACGGCAACATCATCTGGCCTTTCATCTATGCTATCACCGGCATCAGCGCGTCAGTTTCGACCGGATTGTTTCTGTGGGCATGCTTGAACATGACGGCATGCGCCATTTTGACAGTTATTTTGCCTCGATTGCGCGGCTATTCGCACCAAATGGAGTGGTGCTGGTGCATTCGATCG
>CAWUWE010000057.1:0-10005 GCA_963926175.1 uncultured Alphaproteobacteria bacterium
GCATCTCGGAAAGCTGCGAGCGGCCCCATACCGCCAAACTTCTTGCGCCAATAGTAATAGGTCTTATCTGAAATCCCAGCCTTACGGCAGGAACTCACGACATCTAGCCCATCATGTAAATGTACGTCAATCTCACGCAAAGCCTTCAACGCATCTTCGTCCGAATACCGTTTCCGTGCCATCCTTAAAACCTCCTGTGACCATCAAGTAATGGCATAGTTTTAGGGGGCTAAGACATGAACGCATTGATCCCATCGAGAACAGCTTGTTCGACATGAAACTGCACGGCTCTGCCGGTTGTTGTCTCAGCGAAATCACCTCTCCTTTCTGCATTGTCATTTAGTCTATAGAACCTAGAGATACTTAGAGTTCTCATCTCTTTCTCTAGTTCTCTTTGAGCTTGTATCATATCAGTCATAATTGCTCCTTTGCGATCTGGGGGTACTTAGGGGCGTCCTAATTGATTTTGGGACAAAACCAAGTGCGTATCCGTTACGATCAAGTAAATGTGTAGAAAAAGAAAAAACCCACACCCATATTTGAGTGTGAGCTTATAACAGCGGTTAGATTACGCTAATGAAATCAATACGGGATGGATTTTAAGTCCGTTATGTCTACCATTCCATCACGCCCGCATGACTGGCCTGCTTCAGGTGATAGCCCAGCTAATCCGATGATGCAAAAGGAAAGCGGGGTTTTCTGCTTAAAAAAATCAAGATGTTTGATTTAGTCACGAAATGGTGGTGATCCGGTAATTGCGTGCAAAAAGCTGGCAGCCGAAGATCGCGCCGATAACAGCCAGAAACAAGGCTGGTGATCGCCCTCATCGGGGCGGCGGGTAATGATGGCACCAAGATGTTCCATGCTTGTGCGTGCGGTGGTGCCAATGTGCATGGCTGATGCGCTGCAATCAATTGGGCAAATCCGCGCCAATGTCTGTCTACTTTGCGAGCCGGACAATGCCAGAATAACCCACGAATCCGATTGATCGGTCATTGCCATCTGTTTTGATAGGCTTTTGCCAAGCAGCGCCTTGGCCGCGTCAATTGGATTGGTGCCATCATCATCAAAACATAAAAACCATTGGTTTTGCGCGCTTGGCATCAAGATGCAACATTGTTTGCCAGACCGGTCAAGTGCCATTGTTGCGCTTGGGTCCGGGCTGTCACTCGTGCCAGTTTTGAATAGTTTGGCCATTGCCGTTTGAAAGGCCGCTTGGCTGCCGGCAAGTGGTGCAACCGACACCATTGACAGGCCAGAGACCTCAATTAGGCTGGCGCCGTTGGTGATCATTTCATAGCCACCAAGCGGGCTTTGCGCGGTCAAGCTTGGCGGTGTTTTCGACATAGGTGCAGATTTAGCCATGAAGCCGCATTCCTTCTGGATCAATAAAATGCGGGCTGCATAATTCGACCTTTATATCCTGACCGCCAAGCAGATTAACCGCCCTTACAATATCACCATGACGGCGGTTGCCGCGCCGGATATAGCCAAGCCCGATCGCGCTTTCTAAATGCGGTGAATAGGCAATTGAGGTTACCCAGCCTTCGTCATTTTCCGCAACCGTGCTGGCGCCAATACTGATAAAATGCGAACCAGCAATCAAGGGCTGATCGGAATCGACTGGTTTGAGGCCGATTAATTCATAATCATCATCACGAACCAATTCAGGGCGGCGGCTTAGCACAAGGCCAATGGAATCTTTGCTTTGTGAAACCATCCGGCCAAGCCCCATCTGGCGGGCGGTTGTCTGGCCGTTTAATTCATTGCCAGCAACATGTCCTTTTTCAATCCGCATAACGCCAAGCGCCTCGGTGCCATAGGGGGTTACGCCAAATTCTTCGCCTGCCGCCATAAGCGCACGGATCATTCCATCGCCATAGCGGGATGGAACGGCGACTTCAAACGCAAGCTCGCCGGAAAAGGAAATGCGGAAAAGCCGCGCTTTCACACCGCCACAAATGCTGATTTCGCCGCAAGCCATAAAGGGAAAGGATTCATTCGAGATATCTTCACCCGAATCAATCAGCTTTTCCAAAAGACGGCGGGCATTGGGGCCAGCAACCGCATATTGGGCATATTGTTCGGTGATCGAAATCAATTGAACATCAAGCTCGGGCCATAGGCATTGGCGGCAGAATTCAAGATGCCTGAACACGCCAACTGCATTTGCCGTTGTTGTGGTCATGACATAATGCGTCTCGCCAAGCCGTGCGGTAGTGCCGTCATCCATCACCATGCCATCTTCACGAAGCATCAGACCATAACGGGTTTTACCAATCGGCAGTTTGGCGAATCCATTGGCATAGACATGATTTAGAAACGCTGCCGCATCACGACCCTGAATATCGATCTTGCCAAGCGTGGTGACGTCGCAAATGCCAACCGATGCCCGTGTTGCCAAAACTTCGCGGTCAACCGATTGACGCCATTCAGTTTCGCCTGTTTTGGGATACCATTGAGCGCGAAGCCATGCACCGGTTTCAACAAACACAGCACCCTCAGCGTTGGCCCATTTATGCGATGGGGTTAGGCGGGTAGGGCGGAAATCCTTGCCACGGTTGCGTCCGGCAAAGGCGGCAATTGGCACTGGCGTATAGGGTGGGCGAAAAATGGTCGTTCCGGTTTCGGCGATGGTTTTGCCGGAAATATCGGCAAGAATGGCCAATCCGGGGATATTGGCAATTTTGCCCTGATCGGTTGCCATGCCAAGTGTGGTATAGCGTTTTAGATGTTCAACCGACCGAAAGCCTTCGCGGTGCGATTGTTTGATATCTTTAACCCCAACATCATTTTGGAAATCAACAAAGGCCTTTTTATCACTGCCTTTGACATGCCAGAACGGCTGGATGGCAAAGCTTTCATCAGCGGCGCGTGGTGCCTTGATTGCGGCGGGTTTAAGGCCCAAATCGCGCGCCGCTTGCTGGCCTGCTTTGAGGCCGCTTTGCAAACAGATGGCAAGGGTCATAACCCCATTTGCCGCGCCGGTCACGATCATGCCATCGGGCAAATTACGGCCCGGAACAAATCCGGCAATCGCATCGTTCCAAACCGGACGGCCGCGCTGATGACAGGTTAGATGAACCGTTGGCGACCAGCCGCCAGAAACAGCCAGACAATCGGCCGGAATATGTGTTCCGTCATTCAATGTCACGCTGCGAAGGCCAAGCCGTCCTGTGGTGTTGACGATTTGCCCGCCAAGAACGGTTGGTACGCCTGTTGGCGGGGTTTTGGCAATATCGGTTCGGCTGTCGATAATGGCGGTAACTTCAACGCCGGCAGCGTGCAAATCCTGCGCGGTTGCCCAGCCATCATCATTATTGGTGAAAATGGCAACGCGTTTGCCCGGGGCAACGCCAAACCGATTAACATAGGTTCGCACCGCACCGGCAAGCATGACACCCGGCCGGTCATTATTGCTAAAGGCAATTGGCCGTTCGGTCGCGCCTGCGGCCAAAACACATCTTTGGCTGCGGATGTGCCAAAAAATCTGGCGAATGGAACCATTGGCATTATGTTCGTTCACGCGTTCCAGCGCGCCATAACAACCATGGTCAAAAGCACCAAATATTGTTGTTTTGGACATGATGCGAACATTATCCATCGCCGCAAGCTGCGCCAGACATGTTTCGGCAAAAGCGGCGCTTTCCATGCCGTCGATTTCCTGGCGTTCGGCATTCAAGCGGCCGCCAAGACAAAAATCTTCATCAGCCAGAATAATTTGTAAGCCTGATTTGGCCGCCGCAAGCGCCGCCATTAACCCGCTTGGCCCGCTGCCAATAACCAATAAATCGCAATGCAGATAGCCCTTATCATATTGATCAGGGTCGGCAAGGCCGGAAAGGCTGCCAAGACCAGCGGCCTTTCTTATGATGGGTTCATAAATCTTTTCCCAGAATGCGGCAGGCCACATAAAGGTCTTGTAGTAAAAACCAGCACCAAGCAATGGCGACAGAAAATCATTGACCGCCATAAGATCAAACGATAAGAGCCCCATCTTTGTTTGGCTTTTCGCACTCATCCCGCCAAAAAGCTGGGCTGTTGTTGCGCGGCTATTCGGGTCTTGATGAGCGCCATCGCCAATGGTAACCAGCGCGTTCGGTTCTTCAGATCCAGCGGTTAAAATGCCCCGTGGCCGGTGATATTTGAAACTGCGCCCGACAAGCCGCACGTTATTGGCAAGTAATGCCGATGCCAGCGTATCACCGGCAAAACCGGTATAATGCTGCCCGTCAAAACGAAAGCCAAGCGGCTGGTCGCGATCAACAAGCCCGCCAGCGATCCGGTTTTTTTGCGAAAGGCTTGCCGCACTCATGTTGTGTTTCCCTTGGTGGCAGTCTTTTTAGCAGGTGTCTTTTTGGCGGCATTTTTTTTGGCGGCGACCTTTTTAGGGGCGGTTTTTTGTGCTGTTTTTGCTTTTGCCGCTCTGGCAACATAGCTTGCCAGCGCCACCGCAATGACCGCATGTGTTATCGTGTCGCGCGTTACCACCAGCCATGATCGATCACCCTGTTCATGAAACCATAATTCGCGGTGAAGTCCAGCCGGGTTATCTCTTAGATATTGATAATTATAAAAGGCATCATCCGCGTCACCAGCCTGCCAATCAGGCCGGTTAATCAGGCTGGCGTCACCAAGAATGGTGAATTCGCTGGCATCACGGGGGCCAAGATGGGGATGGTTGATAATCATTGTTGTTGATGCTCGTCCTTGGACTCTTGGTTAATGAAGGTTCGGCTGCGCGCCTGCGCCGCGTTCGTCAAGCATGGCACCGCGCCGAAACCGGTCAAGTCGAAGTTTGGTGGCAACTTTATGTGGTTCATCACGCGCCAGAAGATGCGCAAAACAAAGACCCGATGCAGGGGTGGCTTTAAAGCCGCCATAGCACCAGCCAGCATTTAGATAAAGATGGTCGATCGGCGTTTTGTCGATGATTGGTGATCCATCCATCGACATATCCATAATGCCGCCCCAATTGCGCAGCATGCGGGCGCGTCCAATCATTGGCATAATCGCCATGCCGCCTTCGCATACATCTTCAAACACCGGTAAATTTCCGCGCTGGGCATAGCTGTTATAGCCATCAATATCACCACCAAAAACAAGGCCGCCCTTATCTGACTGGCTGATATAGAAATGGCCTGCACCAAACGTAATCACGCCCGGAATAACCGGCTTTAGCCCTTCGGTGACAAAGGCTTGTAAAACATGGCTTTCAATCGGCAGTCTCAGGCCAGCCTTTGCCATAACACGGCTTGTCGATCCGGCAACAGCAACGCCGATTTTGCCAGCGCGGATTGTGCCTTTGCTTGTTTCAACGCCGGTGCAAACCCCGTCCTTGATCAGAAAATCGGTTACATCGCAATTCTGAATGATATCGACACCGAGTTGATCGGCGGCGCGGGCATAGCCCCACGCCACCGCATCATGTCGTGCGGTTCCGGCGCGTTTTTGCAATAAACCGCCCATGATCGGGAAGCGGGCATTTTCATAATCGAGAAAGGGGCAGAGGCTGCGCAATTGATCTTGGTTCAATAATTCGGCATCAGCGCCATGAAGCCGCATGGCATTGCCGCGCCGAACATAGGAATCGCGCTGGGTATCTGAATGGTAGAGATTGATAATACCACGCTGCGACATCATGGCATTATAGTTGATATCCTGCTCTAGCCCTTCCCAAAGCTTTAGCGATTGTTCGTAAAAAGGCTCGTTGCCATCAAGAAGGTAATTTGACCGGACAATGGTTGTATTGCGGCCAATATTGCCTGATCCAATCCAGCCTTTTTCGAGAACGGCAATATTTTTCATGCCATAGCGGCTGGCCAGATAGAAGGCCGTTGCCAGGCCATGCCCACCGCCGCCAACAATGACAATGTCATAATGGTTTTTGGGCTCGGGCTCGCGCCAAACTGGCGTCCAGTTCCGGTTGCCTGTCAACGCTTGATTGATCAATGACCATATTGAATAACGCATGATTGTCCTAGCGCTGAAATGCTGACTTATGAAAGCCTACTCTGGCAAAGATTAATGTAAAGAAAAAGACATTTTCCAGTTTAAAAGTGATTTGATTTTCAACGAAAGAAAAGACGCCAATGATTGCGGATAAAGAATTGCTGTGCGGTTTTTTACGATGCCTGCCTATCTTGCGTTAAAGGTTGAATTGGCGGATGCTATTTTTCTGTCCATCTTAATTGGAGTTTTTGATGGAAAAACTGATTTGTGAACATTGTGGCACCAAATTCAATTGTGGTGCGCCAGCTGGCAAAGACCGTTGCTGGTGTATGGATTTACCAAATTTGCGTGGTGGGTTTGACCTTGCGGGGGCTTGTGTTTGCCCTGATTGTCTGACGATGGGCAAGGCCAAGGTGATGATCAAATCGCGCAAAGTGAAACAGCGACAACGCGCCGCTTCGGCCTTGCGTAAATAGCGCAGGCTACCTCATCTGTTTCTTATAGCCCCCAAGGATGGAAAACCGCCGCAGGAAACTGACCGCCGCATCATCTGGTGATTGCGGGCGAAGCCGGATATTGGCAGGTGTGCCAGCCGGTTTAATAAAAATCTTTGCGGCTTCTGTTTCGGAAAAACCGGCAAGCTGGGTTGCTTCTAGCCATGCGGCCATGCGATCAGCGCGTTTGATGCTGCGTTGCACCGTTTCAGGCAGGCTAGGCGGCAGGCCGAAGCGAATGTTCACCGCCCGATCAAGGCCGGATTCGATATCACGGTAAATGCCGCCAAGAACATGTTTGAATGGGGTGATCATATCGCCAATCACATATTCGGGCGCGTCATGAAGCAAGGCTGCTAGATACCATTTTTGATCCAGCTTTGGTGCATTGGCGCGAACAAGCCGTTCAACCAGAACGCAATGTTGGGCAACTGAAAAGCTCTGTTTGCCGCGGGTTTGTCCATTCCAGCGGCTAACCCGTGCTAACCCGTGGGCAATATCTTCAATTTCAATATCTAACGGCGATGGGTTCAAAATATCAAGACGCCGGCCACTCAGCATCCGTTGCCATGCGCGCGCCGCGATTTCATCTTTTGCTGGTTTGGATATGCGCTGACCCGACTTTGGTTTGCGTGGGCGAGGTGAAGCAGGATTTTGCATGAAAGATGATCCAAATGATAAAGTGATGGCTGATAAAGTGGTAGCTGGCGATGTTCCGGACATGGTAAAGGCAAGTCGTGATTGGGGCGCCGATCTGTTTTAAAGGCAACCTTGCCACGTCAAATTGCAATGCCAGTTTGACAAGTCTTTACCAAAGTTTCAAGCTGGCTAGACCCATGCCAATTCTGATCAAAGCCATTGCTTGTTGCCGTGCCCGATCATCGCTTGGCGTTTTGGCGTCATTGTTGTATCTAGAATCAACGAAAACGCCGCGAAGGCACCATCATTCCGGCAAGGGCGACCAGCATGGATTTTTTTGAAACACAAGAACGCTATCGCCGTCGTGAAATGCGCGGCTGGTTGGTTTTGTTTGTGCGCATTGCCTTGTTCGGTGGTGCAATATGGTTTGGCTGGGTATGGGGCCAAGCTGAACAATCCAGCCTGAAGGCCGAAGCTGATCGGGTGATTTATGAAAATAATGTTCGCATCACTGAATTGAGCAGTCAGGTACAATCGCTGCAACTTGATCTTGCCGAAACAAAGGCCGCCGGCATGGCAAAATCGGTGACGGGCAAGGATAATGTCGCTTTGCGGCGCGTGATCGCCAAGAAAATTGCCACTGGCGTCACCTCCGAACAGATCATTTCGTCAATTCAGGCGCTTGGTAATCTGGTAAATTGCCGTGAAGTCGAACGCAACGACGTTGCCGTCGCCACGCCGCTTTATGCAGGGCCGGAATCAAAGCTAAGCCTGTTTGGTGGTGGGCTGAATTTATTTGTCGAAGGTAACGCTGGTAAACAGGCGCAACGCGACACGCCATGGTTTGATCCATCAATGCCGGTAAGCGTTCGGCATGTTTTCCTTGGTGGCCAGAAAACCATCACTGGCAATTTGCCCTTAAATGCGATTATTCCCACCGAAGACTGGATTTTGAAATTACAATTCGAAAACGCCAAAATTCTTGGCTATGTCACGGTAATTGTCGAAAGCTGTACGCTGCGCTAGACAGTTAATATACTGGCTTTGCTGGTGTTATTTTACCGCAGGGCGTGGCATCGCAAAAACGTCATCGATCCGCGCATAATCCATATAGCCAAGTCGTGCTAATGGTTGATAGCTTGTGACATCTATCTTGCCGTCTTTGACAGTTTCATCGGCAATATGAATGCCGGTAATCATGCCAATAACCATAACCCCAGCACCGCCAGTCTCAGGTTTTGGTAATTCAATCACTTTCCATAATTTACATTCAAGCGCGGCTGGTGCAGCGGCAACACGCGGAACCTTGACCGTGTTGCAATTAGCCATTTCAAGGCCAGCGGCAGTAAATTCATTTTGTCCATAGGCCAAATCTGCCGACGTGACATTCATCGCATCACCAAGCGCGGCACTGACAACATTAACAACAAATTCTTCGGTTTCGATAACATTGCGAAGCGAATCTTTATGCTGCGCATTGCCTGATGGCGCGCTGCTGAACATAACCATTGGCGGCAGTTCAGAGATCGCATTGAAATAGCTATAAGGCGCCAGATTGATACTGCCATCCTTACCACAGCTGGAAATCCAACCAATTGGCCGCGGTGAGACAATGGCTTTAATTGGGCTGAATGCCAGACCGGCCTCTTTATGCAATCCGGGGCGAAAATACATGATGCTATCTCCTTAAAATCACAACCAAAGCTTATAGGCATCTTTGCCTAGAACGAACAAGATATTATGCGCCCCGTTGGGCGGATTAAGAGGCTGTTGTTTCGCCTTTAAACCGCAATGTGCAAGATCCTGTAAAAATCTGTGTCACAAGCGATTCCTTGCATAAGGTATAGCTTGGGGCAGGCATGCCCTGCGAATCGCGCCATATATGCGCAATTGATAAAGCGGCGATCAATGCCACGAGAATCGACATTGTTCGGCTCATCGTATCTTCCCTGTTTTCTGTTTACCAATTTGTTATATGGTCAGGCAAATCATCTTCGTCAACACTGTTTTCTGGCACCACACGATTAGCCACTGAATGGCCAGCCAGCATTGTGCTATTGGCATCGCCGGTGATCAGCGGATGCCAGTCTGGAAGGTCTTTTTTTTCATAAATCAGCCGATAGGCACAGCTTTGCGGCATCCAGCTTAAAATGCCAAGATTGTCAGGGGTCAGTAAAACGCAATCGGGAACATGTGTTTTGCGCGCCGCATAATTGGTGCATCGCATATTTTCGCAATCAAGCAATTTGCAAGCAACATCAGTATAGTGAACATCGCCTGTATCGACATCTTCGAGTTTCAAAACACAGCATTTCCCGCAGCCATCACATAGCGACTCCCATTGATCTTTGTCTAGCTGATCAAGCGCGATGGTTTTCCAGAATTGATTTTGGGACACAATTTTTTCCGATACTGATCTTCGGTTTGGCCGATGTAACGCCGTGTAAGCGGTGCTACATTGTGATCATGGGCCAATTGCAGTTGAAATACCATCCCATCCTGACAGCGAAAGAAATATTCCCAGCCAATAAGGTAAAATTTCCACATGCGGATAAAACGTTCATCACAATCCTGACGAACCGTTGCAATATTCTGGCGAAAGGCATGTCGCTATTTTTTAGCGTTTCGGCATAATGCCCGCGCATGATTTCCATATCGAGAATCTTTAGCCCTTGATGCCCCGCCGCAAGCGTCATCTGTTCAAGCGAGGGTGTGTAGCCCCCGGGGAAAACATATTTATTCAGCCAGCGGTTACAGCATTTGGCGTTATGATGAACCCCGATCGAATGCACCAGCACCACTCCATTTGGTGCGAATAGCCGCGCAATCGAGGCAAAATAACTGTCAAAATGGCGCATGCCGTCATGTTCAAGCATGCCCACAGAAACAATCCGGTCGAAACTGACGCGCTGATGCCGGT
>CAWUWE010000058.1:0-8484 GCA_963926175.1 uncultured Alphaproteobacteria bacterium
TTGAAGAGGTGGCAACGGCAACACAAGCGCGGATTGACTCTGGCAGCCAGATAATTGTCGGGGTGAATAAATATCAGCCGCAAGATAGCGGTGATGCCGAACAGGTTGAGGTTAGGCGAATTGATAATTCCGAAGTGCGAAGCCAACAAATCGCACGGCTGAAAACGCTTCGCAAAACGCGCAATCAGGCGGCGGTTGATGCCGCTTTACAATCCTTGCGACAAGCGGCTGCGGGCACTGAAAATCTGATGCACTTTGCCATTGAAGCGGCACGCCAGCGTGCCACAATTGGCGAAATATCCGATGCGATGGAGCGTGAATTTGGCCGTCACCGCGCCACCATTCAAGGCGTGCGAGGTGTTTGGAAACAGCATATGCAAGCTAGCGCCGATATGGATTTGCTAAAAGACCGTGTTGATGAATTTAGCAAGGCACTTGGCCGTGCGCCGCGTATCCTTGTTGCCAAGCTTGGCCAGGATGGTCACGACCGTGGGCAAAAAGTCATTGCCTCGGCATTTGCCGATTTGGGATTTAATGTTGTTACTGGCCCGTTATTCCAGACGCCTGACGAGGTATATGACCTTGCCATCAGCCATGATGTTGACGCGGTTGGCATTTCAACGCTTGCCGCGGCGCATTTAAGTCAGGTACCGCAGCTTCGCAAAAAGCTGGATGCAGGTGCTGGCCTTCATATCGAACTTGTCGTTGGCGGGGTTATTCCACCGGGCGACATTCCGATTCTTGAGCGTGACGGTGCCGCCGCGGTGTTTCTTCCCGGCACAAAATCAACCGATGCGGCAATGCGACTTCTTGACCTTCTGGCGCGGCGGCGGAATATCAGTTAGGTCTATGTTCGATAAAGCCAATGACGATTAGAGAGGCTATGTCTGTTGATGGCCTGTTTTGAAATCCGTAAGTGCAATTAATCATGTTGAAAGTGAATTTGATCATGTCGACCAATAATGCCAGTGCCGAAGCCGAAGCAATTGCTGATGAATTTGGCTTTTTTGACGATTGGGAAGACCGCTATCAAATGCTGATTGATCAGGGCCGCAAATTGGCGCCTTTGCCCGAAAAATATCGGCATGATGACTTTCGGCTTCGGGGTTGCCAATCGGTTGTCTATTTTGCGGCCGAACGTGATGAAGCGGATAAGATAACCTTTATGGCGCAATCAGATGCGGCCATTGTTCAGGGGCTTGTGGCATTGCTTTTGCGCGTTTATTCTGGCCGAAATGCCAAAGAAATTCGCGAGACTGAGCCTGAATTTCTAACCAAGATCGGTCTTGATTCGCATTTGTCGGCAACGCGGAAAAACGGTCTTGCCAGCATGCTAAACGCGATTAAATCAGCGGCGGCTGAATAGTAGCATTGGCAAAAAGCGGGCGGGTCTATTCCGGGCTGCGTTCGGCGCGTGGTGTACGCCCATAACATTCGCGGTAACATTTCGAAAAATGCGATGCAGAGACAAATCCGCAAGCCAAAGCCACCGATAAAATCGACATTGATGTCTGGCGCAGCAAATGGCGCGCACGGGCAAGCCGCAAATTCAGATAATAGCGGGTTGGGGTGGTATCCAGATATTTGCGGAACAATCGTTCTAGCTGGCGCGTTGATAGGTTGGTCATGCGGGCAATATCGGTTTGCGCCAATGGTTCTTCTAGATTATCTTCCATGGTTTTTACAACCGCCAACAATTTAGGGTGACTAACCCCAAGGCGAGAGCGAAGCTCCATGCGCTGCCGATCGGTTGATTCGCGGATCCGGTCATGGATAAACTGGTCTGAAACTTCGGCAGCCAAGGCCGATCCATGCGTTTGTGTAATCAGATTCAGCATCATATCAAGCGATGCGGTGCCGCCTGAGCAGGTGACGCGGTTGCCGTCAATTTCAAATAGATCATTGGTGATATCAAGATGCGGAAATTCTTCGGCAAGCCCGTCGACATTTTCCCAATGGATCGTGCAACGCCGCCCATCAAGAAGACCGGCAGCGGCCATCACATAGGTGCCGGTGCAAATCGCACCAATGACCGCGCCATTGCGATCAAGGCGGCGGATCAGATTCAAAATTGATTTATTGGTGTTTTCGCGCACCCTAACGCCCGAGCAAACAAAAACCATACGGCAGCTTTGCAATTCTTCGGTTTTGGCGGCGGTTTGTACGGTCATGCCGTTGCTGGAGGTGCTGGCATTGCCATCGGTGCTTGCCACCACCCAATCGAACAATGTTTGATTCGACTGGCGATTGGCCGCGCGAAGCGGCTCGATTGCCGATGCAAAGGCAATCATTGAAAATTCGTTTAAAAGAAGAAATCCAATTTTCTGAGGCTCCGCATTGTTTTCAGCGCGAAGCAAGGATTTAATCGTGTTTTCGCCCATATAGTATCTTTTCCGCAATGGACGTCTTATCGGCCCATCACCCCAATCAAAATGTCACATCAGCCAGCCGGATTAATGCCAGCAATTTATCTACTTTTCATTACGCTGCAAACTGTCGGAATTGAAACAAAATATTTCTTTTTTGAAATTTTTTCACGCAGTGGCATCGTGGTTTGGCCAATTTCACACAATTTTGCAAGGCGGGTTTGGCAATCAAATCTATTCCTCCGGCCAAAACTTTGCTATGCAGCGATCATTATGAGCCAATATCCTGTTTCCATTCCCGACATGATCACCAGCGCCGCAAATGACGAGGTGAAACGTCTTCGCGCGCTTCACGAACGTAAATTTCGTAAACAGACTGGTTGGTTTCTGGCTGAAGGGGCGCGTATTTGTCATGAGGCGGTTGCGCTTGGCTGGGCGATGCACCGGTTGGCATTTGTTGCTGGCCGTGAAGATGACCGGCAGGTCAAAACTTTATTATCGGGCCTTGTCGAGTCAAAGGGGCGCGCCTTGCCGATGACCGAATCCCTGTTGCAGCGAATCAGTCGCAAAGATAATCCGCAAATGGTGCTTGGTGCCTTTGGCCAGCGCTGGGATGATCTGGATCAAGTTGACAGAACGCCAGATGAATGCTGGGTCGCGCTTGATCGGGTTCGTGATCCCGGCAATCTTGGCACGGTTATGCGCACGGCTGATGCGGTTGGTGCCAAGGGGCTGATTCTGGTTGGTGATTGCACTGACCCCTATTCGGTTGAGGCGGTGCGCGCGTCAATGGGGGCGGTTTTCAATGTCCGAATAATTGCTTGTAGTGAGGCTGAATTTTTAAAATTTGCGGCTGGCTGGCAGGGTCATGTTATCGGCACGGCACTTCCGGCAGCAGTTGATTATCGCACGGCTGATTACGCCGGATCACTGATCATGTTAATGGGCAATGAACAGGCTGGCCTAACCCCCGATTTAATGAAGGCTTGCACGCAATTGATCAAGATTCCGATGCTGGGACGGTCTGACTCGCTCAATCTTGCGGTGGCTACCGGCGTTGCGCTTTATGAGGCGCTGGCCAAACGCAGTCACAGCAACTAACGGCCAAACCCCGTTTGCACGCTAGGCGGCAATATCCGAACACCAGCGGGCAAAATTGGCCTGTGCCACATAGCGTGATAAATCGGTCTTGTCAGATTTCAGCGGCGCTTCTTGGATCGCCAGTTCACCTGATTCAAGACAGCCGCCTTGATTGTCAAAAAGGTCGGCAAGCGCATAATGCGCCGCAAGTGACGAGGCGCGAATGGCATAGATGGTCAAAACCATAAATAGTGCATCTTCGGATAAAAGCTGGCGGCATTTTTGCAGCAGCGGGGTCAAATCATCTTCGATGCGCCAGAATTCACCTTTTGGACCACGCCCATATTTTGGCGGGTCAAGAATAATGCCATCATAGCTTTTCTGGCGGCGCAATTCGCGATCGACAAAGCCGGTTGCGTCATCGGTGATAAACCGGATTGGGGCGGATTGCATGCCGCATAGATCACGATTTTCAAAGGCCTGCGTCACGGCCTTTTTGCTGGCATCAAGATGTGTGACTTCGGCACCTGCGGCGGCGGCGTGAAGGCTGGCAAGACCGGAATAGGCAAATAGATTCAAAATGCGTGGCGGGCGTTTATATGTTTGAATAAAAGCCTTGATTGCCGCTGCGCACCAATCCCAATGCGCTGCCTGTTCGGGGAAAAATCCCAAATGGCGAAAGGGGGTCGGCCGGGCCAAAAAGTGCAATGATTGATAACCAAGCTGCCAGCTTGGTGGCAATCCGCGTGAAAGCTGCCAGCCGCCACCTTCACCATCATCCTGCTCATTCTTGCCGGGTACAAAAACGCCATCAGCAACCCAATCATCTTCGCCAAGTCGCGGTTGCCACATGGCTTGTGGTTCGGGACGGATAAAACGATGCTGGCCAAACCGTTCGAATTTTCGCAAATTGCCGCTGTCCAGCAATTCGTAATCCTGCCAGTTCGGGCTTGTAATCAAAGATAATTGATGTTGTTTCATGCGGGCAATATTGCCGACAGACGATCAAGATTGCAACCGATCAATCCGCCCGTGCTTGGCGCGCTCCTGCCATGTTTATGATGATCATCACCAATAGTTGCAGCACTAGAGAAAAATTTTAAAAAATTAAGTTGAGTTAGTAAAATTTATCGTGGTTTTGAGAAAATGGAATGAATTAGGCAAAATATTTTGGAAAAGCTTTTGTTTTTCGGAAAAATAACTATTCTCAGCTTGGTGAACGCCCCCTTAAGGTCTGGCCGCCGCTTATGAGGCTGTCAAGGCGATGAAAGCAGAACATGCCATGGATCAAATAGATAAACAGATTCTTGCTCAATTACAGGTAAATGCCGCCCAGCCGGTTGCCGATATCGCGCGCAAGGTCGGGCTGTCGGTGACGCCGTGCTGGCGCCGGATTCAACGGATGGAAGAAACTGGTTTGATCCGCAAACGCGTTGCCTTGCTTGACCCGAAGAAAATTGGTGTTGGCATGTCGGTATTTGTTGCCGTTCGGACGGATCAGCATAATGCGGAATGGTTGCAGGATTTTGCCAGTATGGTTGCTGATATGCCGGAAGTTGTCGAATTTTACCGGATGAGTGGCGAGGTCGATTATTTGCTTCGGGTTGTGGTTCCGGATATGGCGACCTATGACACTTTTTATCGCAAGCTGATTGCCAATGTGCAGCTAACCGATGTCAGCTCGTCATTTGCGATGGAAGAAATCAAATATACAACGGCGCTACCGCTTCCCGAGATTAATTAGGCTTGCCGGTGCTAGCTGCTTTAACCTTGGCATATCGTTCGATCATGTCGTTATAGGACTCGATCAAGGTCGCAATGACTGAATCGCGGCTGAACAGCTTTTCATAGGTTTTCTGCCCGCCCTTAACGAGCTTGGCGCGAAGTGCCTTGTCGTTGAGTGCGCGGTCCAGTGCTGTTACCAGCCCGTCACAATCATCAATTTCGACAAGCAAGCCATCCTGTTTATCATGGACATAATGTTTGGCACCCGCGGCCTTGGTGGCAACAAGCGGAACATTGGCAAACCATGATTCGGCAATGACAATCCCGAAAGGTTCATAGCGCGATGGCAAAACACACACATCGGCAATGCCTAAAAGCCCCAACCGGTTGGTACACCATCCGGCAAAAATGACCCGATGTTCCAGATTTAGGGCTTTTGCCTGCGCTTTATATGTGTCGATCTCAGGCCCGTCTCCGGCAAGTAAAAAGACCACCTCTTCATCCATTTTTGCCGCCGCGTCGATCAGCAGATCAACACCTTTTTTCCAATGCATTCGCGACAGCAATAAAACAACTTTTGACGCGTCGAAAATGCCATAGTCCGATTTTTTAATTTCGCCCACTGGTTCCAATGTGCCAAAGACGTGTCCGACATAGGCTTTGTCTGGCTGGTTGGTGGCAGCGGCGATATGCGCGACAATATCTTTGGTGACGCCCATATGAAAATCGCAGGATTGGTAATATTTCAAATCATAATAGCCGCCAAACCAGCCAAGCACCGGCATTTGGGTTTGTTTTGGCGTGAAGCTGGCAGCGCGATTCATCCAAGAATGCACCAGATCGGGCTTTTCACGCTTTATGGTGGCGTTGATCTTGGCTTTTTGAACCCATTTCAACATTGGGTGAAAGCTCAAAAGATGATGCTCAAGATTGCAATCATCCACCAATTTCAAAAAGGCTGGATGCGGGCGGCAAATCACAATTTGTTCAATACCAGCGGCGGCAAGTGCGCGGATCGTATCAACCGCACAGGACTCGGCACCGCCCTGTTTTGCTCCAGCAATGATATGAAGAATTTTTATGGATTGCGCCACTCTTTGCTTTTGACCTCTCGGTGAATCGGGTGCCACTCATCGGCGCTGATATCGAATCTGGCCACCGGCATATTCTTGGCCGTGGGCCGATTAAACCAGATCGCAAAAATGATCCAGATGCGTTCGATACCATTCAATTGTTTCAGGTAGGAAATCATCAAGATCGCGCGTTGGCTTCCAATCGAAATCACGAAGCATATCCAAACTATCAGCAGGATAGATCGTGTCATTGATCAGACGGTCTTTTTCAAATGAGATATAATCTTCTAACTTTAGATAGCTGCCAATTTTCTCGGCAATCTCAAGGTTGGAAAATGATTGTTCATGGCCGATATGATAAATATGGCTTTTGGTGGCATGTTCCGCCAAAAGATAGATCGCCATTGCCGCATCCTTGACCCATAGATAGCGCCGGCGTGCCGACCCATCGCCATGCAGGGTGAACTTCCTGTCAAGCAGGCCAAGAACCGAAAAGCGGGGAATAATGTTATTGATGAACTGACCCGGGCCAGCAATGTTATTGGATCGCAGCGTCGTAATCGTTAATTCGGGGTGCATCTTTTGATAGGCGCTGACAATCATGTCGGCGGCGGCTTTGGATGCGCTATAGGGATTAGCCGGATTAAGAAGGCGAACATCAACAATCTCATCGGTTGACCCATACACCTCGTCAGTGCTCATGACGACCAGTTTTTTTACACCTTTTTTGACGCAGGCGGCGAGCAGGCTATGAATGCCAACAACATTGGAAATGGTTGTCGAAACAGGGTTTTTGAAGGACACATCAACATGCGATTGGGCGGCAAGATGAATGACCACATCATCAGGCAATAAGGCCTTTTCCATCAGTTGCGGGTCGCTGATATCCATGTAGAAATGTTGTGCGCCCTCGTTCGGAAATGCGCTGTCGATCGTTTTACGGTTGGTAATCTTATCGACAATCGCAACTTTTTTACCTTTGGACTGTAAAAGATTAACAACGTGAGCGCCGATAAAACCGCATCCACCTGTCACAACATATCGCATTTTTTCTTACCTAAACCCTGTGATTTTCGAATGGGTAGACCATAAACATGTCTTGCTGATTTTGCCATTGAATATTTTGGCTGATCTATGGCTAACCATGGCGGATTGCATGATGTTGCAAATCATCCCGCCATCGCCAATGGCCTTGTCCCATTTGTTGAAATCACCATTTTGCGCGGTGATACTGGCGGCAAAATAGTCAAACGCATCGGTTCCTGATGGCACATCACCGCTGACAGCTTCGCTAAAAACCTTGCCAACATCACGCACCTCTAGAAGCGCCAATTAGTCATTTTCCTCGCGCATCAGATTGGCAGATTGCTTTTTATCGGCTTGCCGGCAATCAGTGACTGACAAATTTGCATGCGCTATTTCTCCGCCTTCTTGGTCGTCCAATTTACCGATCAACACAAGGGATGACTTTGTTTCTTTCGATACCTAACATAGTCCAAAGAATTTAAAAAAGCATTTGATCTTGCCAGTGAATCAGTCAGGCTTGATCAGAGGTCTGGTTTTGGTGCCGCTTGGCGGCGGGGATAAGGGGTGATCATGTCTGAAATCATTGTTGATATTGATGAGGCGCGCCGTGATCTTGCGGCGATTTTTCGCTGGACGGCACGTGAGTCGATGCATGAAGGCATTGCCAATCATTTTTCCTATGCCGTATCGGATGATGGCCAGCAATTTTTGATGAATCCTTACGGCGTGCATTTTTCCAAAATGCGGGCAAGTGATCTGCTGTTTCTTGATGCACGCAAAACGCCGTCTGATTATGGGCAAAAGGTTGACCCAACCGCATGGTGGATTCACGGCGCAATGCATCGCAATAATCCGCAGGCGCGTTGTATCGTGCACTTGCATTCGCATTATGCCACCGCGCTTAGTGCGCTAAAAGACCCGACGTTACTGCCGGTAGATCAAACCAGTTGCCGTTTCTTTAACCGTGTTGCTGTGGACTCCGGGTATGATGGCATGGGGCTGGATGATGAGGCTGAGAGGCTGTCAACTATTCGTGGTAATAAAAGGATGGTGATGATGGGCAATCACGGTTTTATGACCGTTGCCGAATCCCCGGCACTTGCCTTTGATCTAGGCTATTATTACGAGCGCGCTTGCAGGACTTATTTGACTGCAAGGTCATCGGGTTTGGAGCTTGCCGTTTTGTCAGATGAGGTTGCTGAAAAAACCGCAAA
>CAWUWE010000059.1:0-3764 GCA_963926175.1 uncultured Alphaproteobacteria bacterium
TTGGGATGTTGATATCCGGCGGATGCAGCCGTTTCAGGCCAATCGCAGCTATTTGCAGACACGCGTATCAGAAACGCTTGGCCTGCTTTATGCCGATCATTTCCCCTATCGCCAATTTGCGTCGGCGCGTGGCGTTCGGCGGTCACCAATTCACAGCTATCTTGACGCTGAAGGCGCGTGTTTTGGCGAGGTTGCTGGATGGGAACGCGCCAATTGGTTTTTGCCAAAATCCGAAAAAGAAAAAGGCAAAAAAGCCGAATATGAATATAGCTGGCGTCGCCAGAACTGGTTTGACTATAGCGCGGCTGAACATATGGCTGTCCGGCAAAAGGTGGGGATGTTTGACATGTCCAGCTTTGGCAAGATTAAATTGATTGGCCGCGATGCCGAGGCGGTGCTGCAAATCATTGCGGCAAATGATGTTGCGGTTCCGGTTGGAAAAATCGTCTATACGCAATTCTTAAATGACGATGGCCATATTGAAGCTGATGTGACCGTAACGCGCCTTGGCCCTGAAGAATTTTTGATTGTGACACCGGCAGCGACAATCAGGCGTGACCTTCATTGGATCAATGGTCATATCCCTGATCAGGCTCATGCCATTGCCATTGATGTTACCGTGTCGGAATCGGTTTTGGTGGTCATGGGGCCAGAGGCGCGATCTTTCCTACAGCCGATGATCCCGCAAAGCCTTGGCAATGATGATTTCCCCTTTGGCACGGTGCAGCAGATTGAAATTGGCCATGCCGTCGCCCGCGCGCACCGCGTTACCTATGTTGGCGAGCTCGGATGGGAGCTGTATGTATCTGCCGATATGTCAGTGCATGTTTTCGAGGCCATTGCCGAACGCCGCAATGATCATCCGATTGCTATGTGTGGACTTCATGCGCTTGATAGTTGTCGTATTGAAAAAGGCTTTCGCCATTTTGGCCATGATATTTCGAGTGAAGATCATGTTCTTGAAGCGGGTCTTGGATTTGCCGTTAAAGAAAATAAGGCGCAAAGCAAATTTGGCGGTATGATTGGCGCTGATGCAGTTATGGCCAAACGCAATGACGGCCTTTCACAAAGATTGATGCAATTCCGCCTGACCGACCCTGATCCGCTGCTTTATCACAATGAAGCTGTTTACCGCGATGGCGCGGTGATCGGCTATCTGACAAGCGGCAATTATGGTCATTATCTTGGCGGTGCAATCGGGCTTGGCTATGTCAAATGCAACAGCATTGGCGAAACTGCCGAGTCACAATTAAATGCCCATTATCAGATCGATGTTGCCGGTAAATTGGTCGATGCCGAAGTGAGTTTGCGTCCCCTGTATGACCCAAAGGCCCTGCAGGTAAAATTATAAGTCAGATAAAACTATAAATAGGGCCCCTTTTAAGGAGATCATGCTGATGATCTAGAATAGATTGATCCCATATTTGACGCGGCGCAGCGGCGGCCGTGAAGCAAGACGTAACCTTCGGGCAGCACCATTAGCCGAAGATTTGCGGCCAATACGCGCTGGGCTTGAAAGGGGGAATTTCATACCTCTGGATATGGCTGCTGTTCAGGCGGTTGATGCAACTGTTTATCAGATTTTGGAAGAAATCGGCCTTAGCCAAGCGCCAGATTCGGGCGTGAAATATATGACTGATGTTGGCGCCATTCTTGGCGAAGATGGCCGTCTTCGGTTCCCGCGGGGGTTGGTCGAAGATACGCTTGCTAAATGCGCCCGCCATATCACGCTTCATAGTCAAAACCCGAAACATGATTTGCTGTTATCAGGATCGCGTGTTCATTATGGCACGGCGGGTGCGGCGGTTCATGTTGTTAATGTGGCCAAGAATGAATATCGTGAATCCTATCTTGCCGATATTTATGATGCGGCGCGGATTGTCGAACAGATGGATAATATTCATTTCTTTCAGCGTCCGATGGTAGCACGCGATGCTCCAGATCCGGCCGATCTGGATTTCAATACGGTCTATGCGGCGATCAAGGGAACAACAAAACATGTTGGCGTCAGCTTTACCGAAGCTGAATTTATGAAGCCGGTTTTTGAAATGCTGCACAGCGTTGCTGGCGGCGAAGATAAATGGCGGGCGCGTCCATTTGTATCGAACAGCAATTGTTTTGTCGTGCCACCACTTCGGTTTGCTACTGAATCCTGTCTGGTGATGGAAGAAGCGGTGCATAACGGCATGCCGGTTTTATTGCTTTCCGCAGGGCAAGCAGGGGCAACAGCGCCAGCCAGCATTGCCGGTGCGGTGGCCGCAGGCATTGTCTGAGGTGATTGCCGGATTGATCTATGTCAATGCGATGAAACCGGGCCATCCCTGTATTTGCGGAACATGGCCATTTGTTTCAGATTTGCGAACTGGCGCAATGTCGGGCGGATCGGGTGAGCAAGGGTTATTGACCGCTGCCTGTGCGCAAATGCTGCAATATTATGATTTGCCTGGAGGTGCCGCCGCCGGTATGGCCGATGCCAAAATGCCGGATGCGCAATCAGGCTATGAAAAAGGTAGTACATTTGTCATGGCAGGTCTGTCAGGGCTGAACATGGTCTATGAGGCCGCTGGGATGCATGCGTCATTGCTTGGCTTCTGTCTTGATAGTCTGATTATCGATAATGACATGTTGGGGCAATGTTTACGCTGTGTTCGCGGAATTGAGGTAAATGAAGAAACCTTGGCCGTTCAGGTGATGAAGGATATTTGCATGGGTGGCCCTGGCCATTATCTTGGCCATGACCAGACCATAAAGCTGATGCAAACTGAATATGTCTATCCGTCGATTGCTGACCGCGCTAGCCCAAAGGAATGGGAAGAGCTTGGCAAACCAAACCTGCTAGAGGTGGCGCGTCAACGCAAAGAAGATATTCTAGAAAATTCACATCCAAGCCATATTTCCGACGCGCTTGATGCCGAATTGCGGGCACGTTTTAGAATCCTGCTCTAGCCAGTTTTGGCATGACAGGTCTAGTTGCGAACCGGTGCGCCATCATCCAGCATGGCACTGACGCGGGCGTGGGTTTCTGGCGTTTTTGCCAGCCTGATAAAGGCGGCTCTTTCGCGGGCGAATAACCCATCTTCATCAATGTGGCTGTCTTCATCAGGGCTTTGAACCATGATTGTGGCAATCTGCATTGCAACCGTTTTGTCATGGGGCATGAAATCGCCGCGATCAACGCCATCTTGCATAAAGCCTGCCATTTTTTCTGCGAGTTCTACGGGTGCCAATTCGGCCTTTGGCGGTTTTGGTGGCGCATAAGAGATGGCCATTTCGGTAACAAGCTGGATTGCCCGTGGTAATAGCCGGTCACGGTTCATCACGGTTTCATCATGGTTTTGCCGAAAATATTGCATGCGTGACGCAAGCTCAGGCGATGATCCGGTGGCGGCATATCCTAGATTCATCCATGCTTTCCACGCCGCCTGTTCCCAATCGCCAAGATGGGCATGCCAGCGTAAATAGCTTTCCTTTACCCCGCCGCCACTTGGCACAACACCAACCGCTGCTTCGACAAGACCAAGAAGCGAATTGGTATGAACGACAAGCTTGTCACAATGCGCCAGTACCTCAAATCCGCCACCAGCCGCCAAACCAGACGGGGCGCCAACAACCGGAACAGGCGTATATTTCAAAGCGGCAACAGCCGTCTGGAACCGCAAAAGAAAACCGTCAATTTCATCCCATTGACCCGCCTCGATCATGCGGCGAAACGCATTCAGGTCAACACCAGCCGAAAAATGCTGCGCGTCATTATGAATGATGAT
>CAWUWE010000060.1:0-7728 GCA_963926175.1 uncultured Alphaproteobacteria bacterium
CTCAAGCGCGATGGTGGATTAAACGACAAGGCCGCGCAGGAGCTTGCCATTGAAATGCTTGATGGCATTTTGCTGGATTACGATCAAGATGACATTGATCCAAAGGATTTTGCCGCGATGGGGCATACCGGCAAACAACGCGCCGCATTTGCCAATTGGGATTTAATCGCTGATGGGCCAGCAGCCTTTCAATCGAGTTCGGATGCGGTTTTCCGGTGGGCACCAATTGCCGATGAACTGAAAGCTAATGATGAAGAAATTGTCCGCAATTCGATTCATCTTCGCTGGATTGGCGTTCGCCGTGATTTAAAGGAATTGATCAAACCTGCCCTTATTCTGGCTGATTGGCATAAATCTGACCGCTCTAATCCGCCCTCAATCTAACCATAACCGCAAAAGAGACAAAATGCCCGTTACTAAAACCGTGAAAATGCTTGTTGCCGAGGCAAAAGAGCAAACCAACAGCATCGGCCCAGCCGACGCGCATGACCGGCAGCAGGCAGGTGATGCCACCTTGATTGATATCCGTGATATTCGCGAATTACAGCGCGACGGCCGCATTGAGGGCGCGTTTCACGCACCGCGCGGCATGCTGGAATTTTGGGCCGATCCCGACAGCCCATACCATAAAGCGATTTTTGCGACCGAGGGCGAGCTTGTTTTGTTTTGCGCCAGCAGTTGGCGGTCAGCACTTGCTGCCAAAACCCTACAAGATATGGGACTCAGCAATATCCGCGACATGGATGGCGGCTTTACCGCATGGAAAACCGCTAGCCTGCCCATCACCAAAGACGATTAATGCTGAACAGTTGAACAGGCTGTTGCTGTGGCAATTTTGTCAAATTTGATAAATTCTTCGGCCAGAGTGATTGACAATCAAATGGCCAGAAGGCTAATTGCAAACAACTTTTTCTCGGTGGGAGTGTATAGATGACCGACGTAACGGCCGATATGATGCCATGATCGCACGGGCGCGGAAAGCCCAGCAATCTTATGAAGCCAACGGAAGTCAAGAACGGTTTGACCGTGCCGCCGAAGCCGCCGCATGGGCGTTGATGGAACCAAGCCGCAATGCTGAGCTTGCCGCCTTTGCCGTTGCCGAAACCGGCCTTGGCAAAATTGCTGACAAAATCACCAAAAACCATCGTAAAACGCTTGGCCTGCTTCGCGACATCCACGGCAAAACCAGCTTTGGTCTGATCGATGATGATGCCACATCAGGGGTAAGTGAATTTTTGCGGCCAAAAGGGATTGTTGCGGCGATCGTGCCGTCAACCAACCCGTTGGCAACACCAATCAATAATGTCGTCAATGCTCTGAAAACCGGCAATGCCATCATTCTGGCGCCATCGCCCAAAGGTGCCGCGCCTTTGGCTAAATTGCTGGAATATGTTTATGATGAATTTGACCGAATCGGTCTTGACCATGATCTTGTGCAGATGGTGCCGAATCCGCCATCAAAGGAAAAAACCGCACGACTGATGCAAGGCGTCGATATGCTGGTTGTCACCGGCTCGCAAAGCAATGTCCGTTCGGCCTATTCATCAGGCACGCCTGCGCTTGGGGTTGGCATGGGCAATGTTGTAACAATCATTGATGAAACCGCCGAACTCGATGATGCAGCTGGCAAAATCGCCCGTTCAAAATGTTTCGATAACGCAACATCCTGTTCATCCGAAAATGCGGTGATTGTTGTTGATGCTGTTTATGACGCGTTTTTGCAGGCAATTGCCCGCGCTGGCGGCATGTGTCTTGACCAAGACCAAACAAGTCACCTAATCAACACGCATTGGCATGACGGTCATTTGAACCGCAATATGCTTGCCAAGGATATTGACGCTGTTCTCGACACGCTTGGATTTGCTGATGCGGCACCTGAAGGCACAAAATTTCTTGTGGCACCATCAACAGCCATTGGCCCAGATGCACCAATATCAGGTGAAAAAATGGCGTTGTTCTTTGCGCTTTACCGCGCGTCTGATTTTGCAATAGCCAAGGAAATGGCGCGCGAAATTCACGCCTATCAGGGACGCGGCCATTCATTGGGATTGCATAGTAAAGATGATGACCGTGCGCGCGACTTGGCCATGGATATGCAGGCTTGTCGTATCATCGTTAATCAAGCGCATTGCTTTGCCACTGGCGGGTCATTCGACAATGGTCTTCCTTTCTCGCTGTCGATGGGCTGTGGGTCATGGGGTGGTAATTCGATCGACGATAATTTGAATTGGACGCATTTTGTCAATCATGTGCGGATTGCCCGTCCAATTGCACCCGTTGAGCCAACAGTTGACGAAATGTTTGCTGACTATTTCAAAGCCAGCAAGCAAGCGGGCGTCTAAATCATGTTGGGGGCATCATCGTCTAGCATTGCCGATCTGCTGAGCAACGCCGCATCTGTCTCACCCGATGCAATTTGGCTGACAACACCTGAAACGAAACAGGCCTTTAGCTGGCAGGACAGCCTAAATCGCACCACCGAAATCGCCTGTTATCTGCAAGGTGCTGGCCTGTCAGATGGCGCGTCAGTCGCAATTGCGTCGGCAAATGGCGCTGCGGCCAGCTTTGCCTTTCTTGGCACTGTGTTTGGCGGTTATCGCGCAACACCATTGAATTTGGTCGCAGGCGTCAAAACACTTGGTTTTGTTTTGTCACATTCTAAAACCGAAATCATTCTTTGCGCCGATGATTGCCGGTCGATGGTTGAAGACGCTTTGGCGGCAATGCCTGACGCGCCAAAAACCATGCCGCAGATTGTAAGCATGGATATCGACCAAGGCCCGCGCTGGGACGAAACCGGAATCACCCCCATTAATAAGACAGATTTGCGCCGCCCAAACGCCGACAGCATTGGCCTTTTGATGTATACATCGGGAACCACCGGCGTGCCAAAAGGGGTTTTGCTGTCGCATGCCAATTTGATTGCGGCGGGAAGCAATGTTTGCGTTGCGCATAAGCTGGTCAGAACCGATACCGGCATGTGTATTTTGCCGATTTATCATATCAATGGCCTATGTGTAACCGTGATGGGCACCTTGGTATCGGCAAGTGGACTTGTAATGCCAAGGCGCTTTTCGGCAACACATTTCTGGGCGCAGATGAAGCAGTTTGATTGCAGTTGGTTCAGTGCTGTGCCAACGCTATTTGCCTATTTGCTGAATGATGAAACCGTTCCTGATCTCAATCGTGACCGGCTACGCTTTTCGCGTTCAGCCTCGGCGCCGCTGCCGCCCGAAATTCACCGTCAATTTGAAAAGCGGTTCAATATTCCCATTATTGAAACGATGGGGCTAACCGAAACCGGCGCACAAATCTTGTCGAATCCATTGCCGCCAGCAGAGCGCAAAATTGGCTCGCCCGGTATCGGCTATGGTAATGAAATCGCCATTTCTGGCCCTGATCTCTCGATTTTGGGGCCTGATATCGAAGGTGAAATTCTGGTTCGTGGCAGCAATGTTATGCAAGGCTATCTTGACCGGCCGGACGAAACAGCCAAAACCATCACCGCCGATGGCTGGCTTCGCACCGGCGATCTGGGGCGCATGGATCAAGATGGATTCATCTTTGTCACTGGCCGGATCAAAGAGTTGATCATCAAAGGCGGCGAAAATATCGCACCGCGCGAAATTGACGAAGCATTACTGGAACATGACGCTGTTTTAGAGGCTGCTGCCTTTGCCCGCGAATGCAAGGATTACGGCCAGCGCGTCGAAGCCTGCGTTCGGCTAAAGGATGGCAAAACCATTTCAGAAGATGAATTGCGTGCCTTTTGCACAAGCCGGATCGGCGCCTATAAGACCCCGGATCATATTTATTTTCTGGACGATCTGCCAAAAGGCCCGTCAGGCAAGGTGCAGCGCATGAAGCTTCTTGATATGGTGTCGTAAGGCGGCCAACCACAGATCATCACAAACCAATAGGCGCCGTTAATTTGCCGGCTTTGGCGCCCATACCACTTCAAATGACCCGCGATTTGTGCGCGAAACCCAATGGTTATGTTTGGTGCAGTCGAAAAAGGGACGAATGAGGTAATTTTTTCAACATAATGTTATGAAATGTTTGCTTTTTCATTTTAATGGGCCAAACTGTTCATCATAAAAATCTAATACGGAGGATATTGTGAAAATAGTAAAATCTATCGCAACAGGCGTTTTGCTTGCCGGTATGGTAACTGGCGTGTCAACAGCAAGTTTTGCTGGCGGGCATGGCTTTAAATGTAAAGTTAGTCAAGAAAGCATGACAAAGCCGGGCGGGTTTCCTGACCGTGCATTGACAATGATTGTTCCTTATGGCCCGGGTGGTGGTTCTGGCCAGGTTGCAGCTGCAATGGCCAAAGCCGTTACTGACCTTACGGGCGTTGACATCAACCGCGACCACAAACCAGGTGGATCAGGTTCAGTTGGCACCACAGCCTATATGGCTGCCCCAGCAGATGGCTATAATGTTCTCGAGCATATCGACGATGCATCATCTGCACATGCACTTGATTCCTCAAAAGTACACCCAGGCAAAGATCTCATTCCTTTAGTCATTTCGCAAGTAACCTTCTCGCAGATTTACATCCGCACTAATGAAGATCGGTTTAGCGACTGGAAGTCATTTGTTGCTTGGGTAAAGGCACAGGGCGGCAAAGCAACTATCGCCAACGTCTCTGCTGAAGGGTCAATGGAACGCGTCACAATGAAATTCATTACTGACGCAACTGGCATGGAAATCCAGCAAATTTCTTTTGACAAGGGCGCCCCTCGTTATGGTGCGCTTCTTGGTGGTCAGGTTGACGCTTTGTTTGAGCAGCCAGGCGACGTCAAGAAATTCCTCGATGCCGGCAATTTCAAGCCAATCCTAACTGTGTTTGGCGAGCGTCCAAAGGCATTTGCCGATGTTCCAACTCATGTTGAAATGGGCATGAGTTTTGAGCCCCTACTGCGTTTCCGTGGCTTTTATGTCAATGCAAAGGCACCTGCAGACCGTGTGAAATGGCTCCAGTGGGCGTTCCAGCGTGGCTATTGTCAGGACAGCTATCAGAAATATAACGAATCAAAGTTCATGACCGTTATCGATAGCTATCGCGACACTGATGGAGCGAGAAAGCTAATCGGTAAATCAATTGAACAGTACCGCACAGTCTACAAAAACATGGGAATGGCCGTTAAGTAAGCCATTCCGTGACAGCTAACTAAACTCTTGCCCTGTGGTAGCTCTACCACAGGGCATTAAAGGATCATGGGCATGGGTAACTTATCTAAATTTCAGATTTTGGAAGCCGCAATTTGGACATCCATAGCGTTAATATTTTTTGTTTTTTCATTTGAATTCAATCAAGGTATCGAGATTTATAAATTTGGCGCAACAGGCTGGCCCCGCGCCGTCATTTTGATGCTTGTGCTGGTTGTTATTGGCAATATTTTTCACCAGAGAACACATGGATCCAGCGCGCAAGATGGCCGTGTTGGCGTTACCGACAATGAACTTGACGATGTGGAGAAATCCATTTCATCAGTTTTAAATATTGTTGCTTTTGTTCTTTTGCCACTCATTTATGCTTGGTCTCTGAAGCCAGTCGGGTTTTACGCGGCGACCCCCATTTTTGCCGCACTTGTGATTGTTTTGCTTGGCGAACGACGCATCAAATGGATCATCGGTATTTCTGCACTAATATACGCAATTCTTATCGGCCTTTTTATGATTGTGCTGAATGCTCCCCTGCCCCAAGGTACCGTTTCACCATTCTATGACTTCAGCGCTTTTATGCTTCGCATGAACAACCAGCTGCAACACATGTTCTAGATATTGGATTTGTTCTCATGATTGAAAATTTTCTTGCCGGGACTGCTGCACTTTTTGGTGACCCTTTCACCATAGGCATTTTTGTTTTTGGTGTTATCGGCGGCATGTTGTTTGGCGCCATCCCCGGGGTCAGCATGCTTACACTTGCTGCGATACTTCTCCCCTTCACGGCTGGGCTTGAGGCATCGCAAGGCGTGATGCTGTTTGCGGTTATCTATTGTACCGGCACGTATGGCGGCGCAATCACCGCGATTCTGTTTAACATTCCGGGCGCACCTGAAAATGCTCCTACGGCCTTTGATGGTTATCCAATGACCCAAAAAGGCATGGCTGGAAAGGCCGTTGGCGCTGCTGTATTGTGTTCGGCCATTGGCGGCACCGCGTCGGCATTGGTGATGATGGCAGCGACCGAGCCTTTGGCGCAATGGGCCATTCGCAATATTGGGCCACCTGAAATTTTTGCCCTAGTTTTCTTTGGCCTTGCCGTAGCCTCTTCGGTTGGCGGCAACACCATCTGGAAAGGCTGGATGTCGGTTCTTCTTGGCCTACTAATTGCCACGATTGGTCAAGATCCTGTCGGCGGGATCAACCGCTATAATTTTGGCCTAAGCGACTTGGCTGCTGGCATCGCCTTTGTTCCGGCTATTCTTGGTTTTTTTGCCGTGTCAGAGATCTTTATTCAGGCAGAAAAACGAGCCTTTGGTAAACACACTGCGCCAAAATTCAACGTTGATTTCCCAACAATCAGGGAATTATGGCGTTATAAAATCGCCGTTGTGCGGTCAATTTTTGTTGGCTTTTTCTGCGGTATTCTGCCTGGGATTGGCGCAACACTTGCCGCCTTTATGGGCTACGGCGAAGCAGTACGCTGGTCAAAAGACAAGAAGTCATTTGGTAAGGGCAATCTTGAAGGCGTTATTTCATCCGAAACCGCCAATAATGCGGCTACTGGCGCGGCGATGATCCCACTTTTGGCGCTTGGTTTGCCAGGTGGTGCCTTGACAGCGATGATGGTTGCCGTCTTCCAGATGCATGATATGGAACCTGGCCCATTGGTCTTTTACAATTCACCAGATCTGATCTGGGTTGTCTTTGCTGCAATGTTCTACGCCAACGTGTCAATTTTGTTTATCGGATTAGTTGAAACCAAAGTAATCTTAAATCTTATGAAAATCCCGTTTCACTTCCTTGCTCCTATGATCCTACTTCTCGCAAGTATTGGTTCATATATCGGGCGCGGACTTGTCCTGGATGTCATCGTTATGTTTGGTGCCGGCATTGTTGGGTTTTTATTGCGGCGTTCAGGCTATTCAATTCCGGGGATCGTTCTTGGTATTATTCTTGGCAAGATCGGCGAACAGAATTTTGCCCAAGGCATGCAGATGGTACATTACGATCTGCTTACCTATTTCTCCCGCCCAATTTGCACGATCCTGATAATTGCTGGTGCCATCACACTTGGGACAGGCGTTTACAAAGCATTGGCGTCAAATCGCGCTAGCGCAAATCAGGAATAGAACCAGGCGGCCTTGAACGAGTTCATCACAACATCACTTTTACCCTCCCAAGACATTGCGATTACATTGGCTGTCTTGGGTGTGTTTTTTCTTTCAGGAATTGTGAAGGGCTTTCTTGGAATTGGTTTGCCCGCGGCAGCAATGGCATTGCTGACGCTTGTGATGGAACCAACCATCGCCATATCTTTGCTGACGCTGCCCATTATCTTTACCAATTTCGCGCAATATACGCGAAGCGAGAACCGGCTTGAAATTGCCCAGAAATACTGGCTTTTTGGTCTTGCCATCATGTCGAGCATCTTTCTGACATCGCTGTTTATCATGTCTTTCCCAAAGGCGGTGCTGACGGTTTCAATTGGCTTTGCCATGATTGCCTTTTCATTGACCCAGATGTTTGGCGCTAAAATCCCACTTGGCCATGGGC
>CAWUWE010000061.1:0-20329 GCA_963926175.1 uncultured Alphaproteobacteria bacterium
TAGCGGCCAGCAAGCCTATCATCATCTGCGCTGATCATACCGGATCACGGCACCAGCATATAATATCGGCTGGCAAAGCCCCTAGCCCATAGCCGTGGTGGTCGCCGCCATGCTATAGACACCAAAACCGCCATAACGAAAATTGGTTCCATGATTGACGTCCTAAATATTTCGATTCCGTTCTTTGCGCTGATCTTTCTTGGGTTTGGCGCGCATGCAATCGGGTTTATCGACGCGGCTGGCGCTCGCACAATGTCGAGATTCGCATTTTATGTCACGCTGCCGCCCTATATGTTTTTGAAAGCATCAGCAAGCGAGCCATCAAGCATTCTGAACTGGGGGTTTGTCTGGCGCTATAAAAGCGGCACAATCATCATGTACTTGACCGCCGCCGCGATCGACTATTGGCTGTTTCGTCTCAAACGTCTGGAAAGCGTTATTTTCGGGTTAAATGTGGCCTATCCAAATTATGGCTATATGGGCATTCCGCTTGCCAATCATTATGGTGCCTATACGGGGCGCACCGCATCAGCCATTTTAATCAGCACGGTTTTTGCCAGCACCACCGTGCCGGTCTTTCTATATTGGTTGTTTTATGGGCAAGGCTAATCTGTTAAACAAAAGCCCTAGCCGCCATGCAGCCGGTGTGCGACATATCGTCTTGCCGGTCTGGTTCATGCCTGCCAGCATTTTGCCAGACGCAATCTTATGATAAGTTCAACCGGTAAATTTAATAGTTCGGATGCGCGTTACCTTTTAACCGAAAGCTGTTTGATATCATGATTGCCGAACTTGGACATTTTGCCCTTATCACCGCGTTTATTCTAAGCCTTGCGCAAGGTGTTTTGCCGCTTTTTGGTGCCGCGCGTGGCAATAGCGCCATGATGCTGATTGCGCCGGCAGCAGCGATCAGCGTTGCGCTTGCCGTTGCCTTTTCGTTTGGCGCGCTTGTCTGGGGCTTTATTACGTCAGATTTCTCGCTTGCGCTTGTTGCCAATCATTCACATTCGACCAAGCCGATGATCTATAAAATTTCTGGAACATGGGGCAACCATGAAGGCTCTTTGCTGTTATGGATTTTGATCCTTGCCATTTATGGCGGGGTGATGGCGCTTGGCGGCAGCGCCATGCCAATGGCGTTAAAAGCGCGAATTCTGGCGGTTCAAGGCATGGTCACGACTGGCTTTTTGGCCTTTAGCCTATTTACCTCAAATCCGTTTCTGCGGCTTGCCAATATACCGCTTGATGGCAAGGGGCTTAACCCTATTTTGCAAGATCCCGGTTTGGCCATTCACCCGCCAATGCTGTATCTTGGCTATGTTGGCCTGTCGATGGCTTTTGCCTTTGCTGTTGCGGCATTGATTACCGGCGAAGTCGATCGTCTGTGGGCAAAATGGATGCGCCCGTGGATTATGGCGGCATGGTGTGCGCTGACATGCGGTATCGCGCTTGGCAGCTGGTGGGCCTATTATGAACTTGGCTGGGGCGGTTGGTGGTTTTGGGATCCGGTCGAAAATGCATCATTGATGCCGTGGCTTGCTGCGACTGCCTTGCTGCATTCGGCAATTGTTGTTGAAAAACGTGGCCAGTTAAAAAGCTGGACCGTGCTTCTTGCCATTATGGCCTTTTCGCTATCGCTTGTTGGCACCTTCATTGTGCGGTCAGGCTTATTGACCTCGGTTCACAGCTTTGCCTCTGATCCGGCGCGTGGCGTTTTCGTGCTTGCCATTTTGCTTTTTGCCGTTGGCATTCCTTTGGCGCTTTATGCATGGCGTGGCCCACAATTGTTCACAACTGCCGATTTCACCCTGACAAGCCGCGAAGGCGGGTTGATTGCCAATAATATGCTTCTTGTTGTGGCAACGGCGATTGTGCTTCTTGGCACCTTCTATCCGCTTGGGCTTGAAATGGTGACCGGCGCGCGCATCACCGTTGGCCCGCCCTATTTTGACGCCACCTTTAATCCGGTCATGGCACTTTTGATGGTCTTTATGGCAATCGGGCCCGTCATGGCATGGCGGCGAGGCCAAACAGCGCGGTTGCGGCCAGTGCTGATCTGCGCTGCGGCTGGTGCTGGCATTATCGCGCTGGCGGTATCAAGCTTTGCCTTTGGGTTTGGCATTGGACCTCTGGCGGCGCTTGGACTGATCGGATGGCTTGGCGCGGGCATTGCCGCCGATATCTGGCAACAGCTAAAACCAAATAGCACAGCCAGAATCGGCGCACGCGCAAAGCGTATCCCCAATGAGGTGATTGGCATGTGGGTAGCGCATTTCGGCGTTGTGATTTTCATGCTTGGTGCCGTTGGAGATAATCTTTTCAACAGCGAACAGGTGGTGCGGGCAAAACCGGGTGATGTTATTCAGATAGCCGACCGCAATGTAACCTTTACTGGGGTGAAACAGGTCGAAGGGCCAAATTACCAAGCGCTAGCCGCGCAGTTGGAATATAGGGATAAAGATGGCCGATTATTCGCCCTTCTGACCCCTGAAAAACGCGTTTATAACGCCGAACGCCAGACCACAACCGAGGCGGCTATCCGGCCAACCTTGCGCGGTGATGATTATGCCGTTCTTGGGGATGGTGACAACAAAATCGGCTATACATTGCGCCTCTATTACAAGCCGCTTGTCAGTTGGATCTGGGGCGGTGCTGTGATTATGGCGCTTGGTGGGTTGATTGCCGCATTCGGACGTCAACGCGCCGCGACCAAACAGGCAAGCCTGCAGCAAAATGCAGCAAGCGCCCTATCCACGCCGGATGGTGGTACCTGATGAGCCAGATGCGCCTGTCATTCCTGTTGCCGCTTGTGGCATTTGGCATTCTGGCCTTGGTTGGCGGGATGGCGCTTTACGGCACCTTATCTGGCAGTCGTGATCCAACCCAATTGCCATCGGTGTTTGTTGATAAACCAGCACCGCAAACCAATTTACCGCGGCTTGTCCAAACCGTATCAACAACCGACAATAACGTGTCAGTGACCATGTTTCAGGGCAAACCGGTTTTGGTGAATTTCTTTGCGTCATGGTGTGCGCCTTGCCGCTCCGAAGCGCCCGCGCTTGAAATGCTGTCAAAACGCGTTGCCATTTTTGGCATTGCCTATAAAGATCGCGGCGAAGACACAACCGCGTTTCTACAGCAATATGGTAATCCATTTCAGGCGATTGGCATGGATGCTGATGGCCGAACCGGCATTAAATGGGGCGTTTATGGCGTACCGGAAACCTATCTTCTTGATGCAAATGGTGTGGTAAAGCTGCGGCATGCGGGGCCATTGACCCGCGGTGTTCTTGAAACCACGATTTTTCCGGCATTAGAGGCGCTTGGATCATGATGATGGCAAAGAGTTTATGGCGGACGCATATCCTCATCGGGCTTGCTCTTATGAATATGGCCATTGGCCTTCTGTTTATTAGCGCTACAACCACACCGGCACGCGCCATTACCGCCGAAGAAATGCTGACCAATCCGGTGCTTGAAGAACGCGCACGCAATCTATCAAAACAATTGCGCTGTCTTGTTTGTCAAAATCAATCAATTGATGACAGCGATGCCGATCTTGCACGCGATCTTCGCCGCGAAGTTCGAAACCAAATTGTCGCCGGTACCAGCGATGACGCAATCATTGACCAGCTTCGCGCAAAATATGGGGATTATGTGCTGCTTAACCCACCGCTTGATCAGGCGACATTGTTTTTATGGCTTTCCCCGCCTGGGTTTATTCTTATTGGCGGGCTGATTGTGATGATGGCACGTCGTCAGCGCGGTGCAGCCATTGCCACTGAATTGGACGCCGCCGAACGCGCGCGTATCGAAAAAATGTTGGCAAGCCGCGACAGTGAAAACAGGCCAAAAACATGATCACGCAAATTTTGAATAATCTGTCATTTGCCAGCCTGCCGGTTATTATCGGTGCGATTGTCATCGGGCTTGGTTTAACCGGTCTGTTGCTGTGGATCATCAGCCGTGGCCGCCCACATCAATCAACCGATATACAAACCGCCGCGCTATTCAGCAAAATTGATCTTCTACAGGCCGAACGCCAGCGTTGTGATGCCGATCAAGCCAATGGCAGCATCAGCGCCGACGAATATGCCAGCGCCTGCCGCGACATTGACCGGCGGCTGCTTGGCCTCAGCACAGAGATGGACCGGCTTGGGCAAAGTGGAACGTCAATTTTATCGCCGCGCAATATTGCGATTAGCCTTCTGATTCCGGCATTGTCATTGGTGATTTACTTTGGCATCGGCAATCCACGAAGCCCCGATCGTCCTTTTGCCGGCCGTAGCGCGGAAATCACCGCCGCCAAGGCTGGCGCCAGTCAAAACCAGAACGCCGCAGCGACCGCGCTTCGTGATGCAACCAAAGCAACCGAGACAACGCCAAATAATGTTGAGGCATGGCTTTTATTGGCTCAAGCAGCGGCGAATGTGAATGATAATGAAACCGAAATCCGCGCGCTTCGAACCGCCATCGACATCACCAAAGGCGATATCGCCATCACCTCGATGCTTGCCGAAGCATTGAGCCGCGCCGCCGACGGACAGGTTACAATCCCTGCCCGCGCTTTGATCAAAACCGTTCTTGGGGCAGATCCGGCCGAACCGCGTGCGCTGTTCCTTGCCGGTCTAGCGGCATTTCAAGATGGTGATTATGCCATTGCCATTGGCCAGTGGCAGGCATTACTTGCCGTCTCAAACCCTGATGCCCCATGGGTAACGCTTGTACGTGAAAACATGCAACGCGCCGCCGAGGCTGGCAATATCACATTACCGCCAGATCAAGCCACCGCCGCCATACCAGCCGGACCCGATGCCCAAGCAATGGCCAATGCTGCCAATATGACCGAGGCTGAGCGCGATGAGATGATTGCCAGCATGGTAAAGCGGCTTGAAGACCGGCTTGTCGAAACGCCTGATGATACGGATGGCTGGGTTCGGCTTGCCCGAGCCTATGATGTTCTTGGCCAGAATGAAAAGGCGCTTGAAGCGCTTGCCAATGCTGCCCGATCAGCACCTGATGATCTTGATGTCCAGCTAAGCTTTCTTGAATTGATCCTTGCGTCTGGAACCACATCTGCCGATATCACACGGGCAACAGCGGCGCTTGCTGCCGCCAAGAAGATTGCGCCAAACAATCCGCAAACGCTGTTTTTTGAAGGGCATCTTGCCCGCCTTGCCGGCGATAATGCGACGGCGCGGATTGCATGGACGGCATTGCTGAAACTAATGGCGCCAGATTCGGGGCCAGCAAAGTCGCTTGAAGCTGAAATCAACAAGCTGAATTAGCCACCTCTTTGGACTAAAGTGCATTTTTCAATTTTGCAGCGTCTTTTTTGACAGCGTCAAATTCGGCTCGCAACCGGGCAATTTCAGCATCTGATAAAAGCGCAATATTGGAATAATCCTTTTTCCAGTCAGCCGCTCCCGCCCATTGAAGCGGTGATTGCTTGATCGTGCGCGGCGCAGTTGCATCAACCAGCAAATCAACCGCCAATTTTGCGGCAAGATCCTGCGAAGGCTTTTCATGCGGTAGGCCAGCGCCATTGCCAAGCGGTAAATCATTAAACAAAAGGCGCGGTGCCCCAACATAGGCAATGATATCGCGCGCACAGCCCATGATCACCGTTGCAATGCCAGCCGCTTCAAGATGCGCCGCCGCCAAAGCCATTGATTGATGGCATACCGGGCAATTTGGTACCATAACAACAGCATCGACCGCGTCAACCTGACACAAGGATAACAGCTTTGGGCAATCGGTTTGTGTGGTGACGCGCTGCGACCGGTTGGTTGGCAATCCATAGAAATTTGGTGATACCGATCCAATATATCCGGCATCGGCAAGCCGCAATAATGCTGCAAGCGGGAAATAGCTTGCCACATCGCTTGCGGTTGTATGCGCCCGATCAATGGCAATATGCGCCACTCTTACATCGGGAAAAGGGGCGACCGGTTGGGCATAGCTGGTGAAAAATTTGGCCTTGCCATTATAGGGCGCACCTGGCCCCTGCTCACCATTTTCCGGATTGAAAAGCGACGCTGTTGTGACAATGCCAATCCGCGCCGTCGAAAGTGGTTTTTGCAAATTGGCAAAAGGTACATCATCAAGCTTGGCCCATTCATAGGGCTTGCCATAGCCAAGACCGACATAATAGCTTTTGATCCGCGTTAGATAATCAAGTGGGGCGTCAAAATCTATATCCATCATCAGTCCTTCAACAATATTGGCTATCTTATATAGCTTCCAGGCTAACCCAGACGGCGCATCACAATTCGGCCAACCAAAAGACCAGCAATCAAAAGACCAAAAAACGGCAGCATCGCCTGGCCATTCAGAAGCAGGCTTGCTACCACTGGCCCCGGACACAGACCGGCAAGTCCCCAACCAATCCCAAAAATCACACTGCCAATCACCAGTGGCTTGTCAATATTGGTTGAGGTCGGCATTGAAAATGTGGCGCATTGGATTGGCGCTTTGCGTTTCATCACAAAGCGGTGACCAATGGCATTCACCAGAACACCGCCGCCCATCACAAACGCTAATGACGGATCCCAATCACCAAAAACATCAAGAAACCCAACGACTTTACTGGGGTTCAACATGCCGGCAATGACAAGGCCGATACCAAAGACCGAGCCGATGATCAAAGCTGTTATCAAACGTGTCATGATCTGTCCCCGCCGCTAAATATGATTGAGAATGGCAACAGTCGCCACCGCGCTTGTCATAAAGGCCATCACCGCAATCAATGACCTTGGCGAAAATCGGGCAAGGCCACAAATGCCATGACCCGATGTACAGCCCGACCCGATCGCCGTGCCAAGACCAACCAAAAAAGCCGCGATATAGAATTGCGGCCCGCTGGCAACCGCCTGCCAGATGATGGGTGCCTTGGTGATAACCTGCCACATAATCGGGCTAGCCACCGCACCTAGCAAAAACGCCAATCGCCAGCCACGCTCGGCCGGTGATGCGGTTCCAAACAACCCACCAATAATGCCGCTAACGCCCATAACGCGGCCTTGAAACACCATCAGCAGTAGTGCTGCCAAACCGATTAAACAGCCGCCAAGAAAGGCGCTGATCGGGGTAAAGGTTGCCCATGCAATAGTCATCAATTTTCCTTTGGTAACAGCAATCTTTCGATTGATCGCGATCGGGCGAGCTTAGCCAGAAAATTGTGTCAAAACCAGTAAAATTAGGAAGATTTTTTGGATTTTAACCCAGAAATAGGAACCTTTAGATAGACATCGCCATTCGGCTCGGCAGCAGGCATATGGCCTGCCCGCATATTCACCTGAATTGATGGCATGATCAAGGCTGGCATGGCAAGCGTGGCATCACGTTTCAACCGCATCAACACGAAATCGGCCTCGCTTGCGCCTTTGCCAATATGAATATTTTTGGCGCGTTCTTCAGCAACCGTTGTTTGCCACGCAAAAGAACGCCCGTCAGGACCATAATCATGGCAGACAAAGATCCTCATTGCGTCATCAAGTGCGAGAATCTTCTGGATAGATTGATATAGCTGGGCGGCATCACCACCCGGGAAATCGGCACGGGCAGTGCCGCCATCAGGCATGAACAGCGTATCACCAACAAAAACAGCATCGCCAATCACATGCGTCATACAAGCAGGGGTATGGCCGGGAGTATGCATCACATAGGCTGACATTTCGCCTATCAAATAGCGGCTTCCATCTTGAAACAAAACATCAAACTGGCTGCCATCACGCTGAAATTCGGTACCAGCATTGAACATTTTGCCAAAGACTTCCTGCACCTCGACAATCTGTTTGGCGATGCCGATTTTACCGCCGCGTTCCTGCTGGATATAGGGGGCAGCCGACAAATGATCAGCATGAACATGTGTTTCGATAAGCCATTCAACCGATAATTGATGTTTTTCAACATAATCAATGATCATATTGGCATGCGTATAGGCAATCTTACCAGCGGCGTAATCAAGATCAAGAACGCTATCAATGATAGCACAGGAATTGCTTTGCGGGTCTTTTACCACATAGCTGATGGTGTTGCTTGCCGCGTGAAAAAAGCTTTCAACATGGGGGATAATCTGGTTTAATTGAGAATCGGATGGCATTTTTTAAGTTTTGCTTCCTAAAATCGAAATGAAGTTAAAAATCGTGGTACCAGCCTGCATGGCCTCACCATTGGCGCGCGCAAAAAGAAACGGCCAATCGCATCTGCTTTTCGAAAATATATATTATCAAATACAGCAGAACACGCAAATATTTTCCAGTTGTAATTCGCTAAATCGCCTGCCAGACTTTTTCATCTTCACCGAACACCCCGGTAACAGGGATGTTCTTTCTTGATCCAGATCTGGTTTCGATCCCGCAAAACCAAGAGTTTGGCTTTTAAATAACTGCGGGCAAAACGGAATGTAAAATGCGCAAAGCTTATTGGATTAGCACTTATCAAAAAGTCATTAATGACACAAAACTAGCAGCCTATGCAGCCTTGGCTGGACCGGCTATTTCAGCTGGTGGTGGCCGGTTTCTGGCTCGCGGCACACCGGCAAAAGTCTATGAGGCTGGCGTTCTTGAACGCACGGTCTTGATCGAATTTGACTCGCTTGACGCGGCAATCAGCACGCATGATGGCGCTGCCTATGGCGCGGCACTTGATGCGCTTGATGGTGGCGCAATCCGTGAAATTCGTATTGTCGAAGCTGCAGAATAAAGCTGCCAAATAAAACCGTTTTATCAGCGGCCTTTTTGCAAATGAGGTGTCTATTATGGACTATGAAATCAGGCCGTTAACGCAAGGATTTGGTGCCGAGATATTCGGCCTTGATCTGGCTTCAGATTTTAGTGAAAATTTGGCACAAGATCTGGTTGGAGCGTGGGTTGATGCAGGTGGCCTGATGGTGATCCATGATCAAACCCTATCAAGCGAACAGCATATTGCCTTGTCGCGGCATTTCGGCCCCTTATTTGGCGGTCCCAATGAAAGCCCGCTGCAAGACACTGTTAGCCGCTATATCCATCCTGATCATCCGGAAATTTACCGTGTATCAAATCAGGTTAGCACAGATGGCAAACCCAAAGGGCGAAAAGGGGCTGGCACCTACTGGCATTCGGATGTGTCATTTCGTGACCGCCCCGCCCAAGCATCATTGCTTCATGCCAAAGCCATCCCGCCGGTCGGTGGTGATACAATCTTTGCCGATCAGGCCGCCGCCTATGAAGCCTTGAGTGACGGCATGAAGGCAATCCTTGATCCGCTTTACGCATGGCACGATTTTGAAGTGGCAGCCCGCACCCAATATGCCAAGCCAGTCATTGTCGAAAATGATTTGGATGGTGCCAATCGCGCACGCCACCCCTTGGTTCGTACCAAGCCTGAAAATAACAGCAAAAGCCTGTTTGTAAATCCGGGTTTTACCTCGCATATTGACGGGCTTGACGCTGCTGAAAGTCAGGCCATTCTTGATTTTATTTATCAGCATTCGATTCAGCCGCAATTTTTATACCGGCACCGGTGGAATGAGGGTGACCTGCTGATTTGGGATAATCGTTCCCTAATGCATTTTGCCGTTATGGATTATCCAGATAATGAACCACGCTATATGGAACGTTGCACGGTCATTGGTGAAACCCCAGCTTAAACAATTAAAATTTACGGTTAACAGGAGCGTCAAATGCCAAAGGCCTATTGGATCACCACCTATCACAGCATTTCTGATACTAGCAAAGTCGAAGCGTATGCCAAGCTGGCGGGGCCAGCGGTTGAGGCCTGCGGCGGGCAATATCTGGCGCGCGGCGTTGCACAAGCGGTTTATGAAGCAGGCATAGCCGAACGCACTGTTCTAAGCGTTTTTCCAAGCCTTGATGCTGCAATTGAGGCGCATGACAGCCCGGGTTATGGCGCGGCACTAGAGGCGCTCGGTGATGGAGCTGTGCGCGAAATCCGGATTATTGAAGGTTTGGAATAGCCATTGATCTGACCGCAAACAACCGTTTGCGCGCCTTGCCTTTTTAATCTTCAATCATCAGGGCGGCACATTTTGCGCGGGTGGCCGCGTCAATCGCCAGCGGACGCTGATCATCGGTGGCAACATTCACATGCACAAAAACACCTGTTGCCGCGGTGATATCAGCATCGGCCAGAAACAGACCAACATCGTAAGTAACCGAGCTTTTGCCAATGCGGCGCACTGCAAGCCCGATATCAACATCACTTGGATAGGCCACATCGGTAAAATAATCGCATCCAGATGACGCCACCAAAAACTGGGTTTTATCACCAGCACGCGCCAAGATGCCTGAATCAATCAGGAATTTATTAACCGCAGAATCAAATAATTCGTAATAGACAGCATTATTCATATGCCCGTATTGATCATTATCGCGCCAGCGTGTGGCAAAACTCGCAAAATGATGATATGCATCACGTCCCTTTGGAACTGGCCGTGTTGTGTTTCCAGTCATAGTCGCCCCTTAAGTATGCAGCTTCGTTTGCCGATCGGTAATCACATTCATTCCTCCAAAAATTTGCATCGTCCAAATCGTCGCATCACCTCATATGTGTTTCCAGAAATCCAGTTGTACGATCCCGCGCTGACGCCGCAGCCACCGCATCATATTGACCACGATGGTCACAGTTAAAACCGTGGCCAGCATCATAAAAATAGGTTTCAACATTTGGCTGGGCAGCAGCAAAGGCCCTAGCTCCCTGTTCTGGGATAGACGCGTCTAGCAATCCGAAATGTGCCATCACTGGACATGCAGCATTATTTCCCGCCAATGATGGCAATTCGCCACCGTAATAGCTTACCGCTGCGGCAATACCGCTAGCGCTATCACATGCCATGCGCCAAGCTAGCGACCCGCCCCAGCAAAACCCAACAACACCAACTAGTCCAGCAGACTTAACAAAATCAATTGCCGCCTTAACATCATCTTGGCTATTCGTATCGACCTGTTCTTTCAGGGCCCGCCCCTCGGCAACACCATCAGCGTCATAGGCTAACGCAATGTTTGGCCTAATCCGGTCAAACAAGGCTGGCGCAATAGCAAGATAGCCCGCCGCGGCAAATCGGTCAGTTACGTCGCAAATATGAGGGTTCACTCCAAAAATTTCCTGAACAACGACCACTCCACCTTTTGGCTTGCCAGTGGGCTTTGCAATATAAGCATTCAGCCGATGTCCATCTGATGCGGTTAGGGTTATGTCTTCGCTCATGCCAACCTCTTTTCTAATTTGGCTCACTGGCAGTTAGTCAGCCAGTCATTAAGTTATAGCAGTGATTTTAGTTTATAGTTTTAACCAGCAACGCGCTAAACACAACGAAATTAGACGCCTTCAGACGTTGCCTTTGACAGCTTTTTGAACAGTTAGGGCTTGAAGCCCCTCCCCCAGCATGAAATAGTGAATTGCAACGGAAGTCGCTAAAAAAACGGCCTCATAATCAACAAGTTCGCCACCAATATCTTACCCAAATGACCAACTAGGCTTAACATAGTCCCTTTTTATGAACCCGCCGCCATTTTAGTCCCTACCTCGGAGAGTTTCATGCAACAAAGACAACTAGGCAAAACCGGTCCTCATCTATCAGCCATCGGCATCGGTGCCATGTCTTTTACTGATTTTTATGGGAAAACTTCGGAAACTGAGTCTCATGAGGTAATGACGGCAGCGTTAGATCAAGGCATCAACCATATTGACACTGCTAATGTATATGGTGGCGGTCTCAGTGAGACAGTGATTGGCAGCTTTCTTGCAAAACAGGGCGCGCAAAAGACTAATCTTTTCCATATTGCAACCAAAGCCGGTATTGCCGTCGACAAAGAAAGTGGGCGCCGTTATTTTGATAATAGTCCGGCCTACCTTCATGCTGAGCTTGATGCATCATTGTCGCGTTTGGGATTGGATTATGTCGACCTCTACTATATCCATCGACGCGACGCCAAAACCCCTATTGAGGAAGTAACTGAAACATTGTCAGCCTTGGTCAAAGCGGGCAAGATTGGGGCGTTTGGCTTTTCCGAGATTGCTCCGACATCACTTTATCGAGCGGCCGCAATACATGATGTTGCCGCAGTCCAATCAGAATACTCACTTTCGGTTCGGAGCCCAGAAATGGGACTAGTACAGGCAACCGCTGCATTGGGCGTATCGCTGGTTGCCTTCTCACCAGTTGGCCGGTCACTGCTTACCGACAGGCCACACTCACGTAAAATCGCCGCATCTAGTGCATGGCTCAAATCAAACCCGCGATTTCTTGAACCAAACCTGTCTGCCAATATCGAAGCTACCGCAAGATTTTGCAAACTTGCTGCTGATTTTGGCACTAGCGCCGCCACACTTGCTATTGCCTGGCTGTTGCATAAGGGGCCAAACATCATCCCAATCCCGGGCACAAGGTCAGCCGATCACCTCCGCCAACATTGTGATGGTGCCGCAAAGTCATTGACGGTCGATGAAATGAGGCAGATTGAGGAGGTTTTACCAATCGGCTGGGCACATGGCGACCGCTATTCTGACGGGCAGTGGGTTGGCCCAGAAAAATACTGTTAAATAAAATACTATTGAGAAATATTCAACGAGACCACGCGAAATTGAGAATGGGCGGCTAATTGCCCATTTTTTATACCTTTGATATCATCGACGAATTGTTACTGGATAATGAACTCAAACGATTGCCTCAGAAAGGGTTAAAAAATGCCTAGTTTCGACATTGTGAGTAAAATTGACACGACCGCAGTCGATAATGCGCTGTCTGGAGTAACCAAGGAAATGGACGTACGCTACGACTTTAAAGGCAGTAATTGCGAGGTGTCGCGCAATGATGATTCAATCCTGATCAAAGCAGATGATGAATTAAAACGCCGCCAGGTTGAGGAACTTATTGTCACTCACCTCACCCGAAAGGGTATTGATACCAAAGCCTTGGAATTTGAAAAGCCTGAACAGGCTGGTGGCAATAGCGTTCGGCAGACTGTGTTAGTGCGTCAAGGCGTGCACCGGGAGGTTGCGCAGAAGATAGTTAAGGCGATAAAGGGCGCAAAACTAAAGACGCAGGCCGCAATTCAAGGGGATGAAATTCGCGTTTCAGGGAAAAAGCGTGATGATTTGCAGGCCACCATGGCCATGATCAAAGCGCTGGAAATCGACCTGCCTCTGCAATATGAAAATTTCCGCGATTAGTGTGGGGTTGCTGCGCACTTACGTCAAAATACTGAGATGGCCAAGATTGGGGTCTAACCGCTGATTTTATCTTTCAAGAAAAATGATGAAGTGGAGTATTTGCAGTATTACTTTTCACAAACTTAGGCTTTTAAATCGAATAGCTGCCAGAAGTGCTGGCCAGCCTGAAGAATTTTATCTGATAAATTTTCAAAACAACAGATGTTTAGAATTACATTTCTAAATTCACAGTTTGTTACCAAACCTGCTCTCAAAAACCAATAGAAGCGGCCGAGGTTTCCCCTAATTATTAACTTCTGATAACAAAAATAATTATAAAAGTTTTGTTTTAGCCTGTGACACCTTTGACAGCCTCCGTTCAAACGAAAACCACAGCGGACTAAAAGCTAACACGTTCTTGGTCAAAGGGCCTCGGACCACGATCCTCTGGCCAAATTCTGCGAACTGATGTTAGCTTTTGTTACTGTTAATATCCATTGGTAGAAGCTAGTGATGCATCAAATATTCATATTTGGTCGGTTGCCATTAGCCAAGTATTCTATGACACCACCGCCATTTTGTCCGGCGGCAGTATCAGAGTTTGTTAGATTGAATTATAGAGTATTTGTTTAGTCGGCATTTAGCACAGTAAAGTAACCAGCAAAAGGTGCACTGGCAAACTCGTCCGGGACGATGCCAGCATCGTTATCATCAACAAACTGAGCTCCATAATTAGTAAGAACAAAGTTAAAGTTTACCGCGTAGGTTTGACTCGTGACGGTGAAGGGCGTCGATAGATTCATAACGGCAATTAATCTATCGCTCTTGTCACAATTACCGCCAGTTGCTTCTCCTGAGTTGCTTCTTGCAAAAGATGTATCAGTAATGAATCCGTCCATAGTTCCGCCAATAACAGCTGCGCCCAGATAACCAGATGTGCATCCACTGCCAAAGTTTTTTAACGAGTCTGTTTGCGTAACTGCTGGCCCCGTAGTATCGGGGGAATTTCCAGCACCGCGGCTGTAGTAGGTAGTCGCTGTTCCTCCAGCTGGAGTATTCGTAAATGAACCAGCTACTGTAAAATCCGTTCCCAGCTTAATATATGGAAAACCATAAGTTCCCTGTGCTGGCGCTGACGCAGTTCCGGGAAGGCTAGTGTTGGTACCAATCGCTGCCGCAAGGTCGACGGCAGCAGGGGCTGCGTCGGTATAAATCACAACACAGGTTGAAGCGTCAAATGTTAGGCTTGTTTTTGCCGCGCCATATGGGTGCGCAGTGCACAACCCAATTTCATATATCTTTGTGGAAAACGTTGATGGCGTGACGCGGCAATCTGAATCATCTGCCATCATAGCACCGGTTGCGCTGCAGGCAGTTGAAGCCACGGCGTTCGTGTTTTGTACGGCAGCTTTGGCTGGTAATGAGAATGTTAAAGAAATCAAAAGAGCTGATACTAAAATTTTTAAATAATGTGACATGGTATTAAACTCCACCAACTGCAGCGACGAACTTCGTTTGGATTACAATTGCGTTATTACGCCGAACCTTATCGAGCATTTTGTCTTTCATCGATGCGCTTTCAAACATCTCACTAGAGAATAACGGCTTGCTTGATTGGGCAGGCGCACCACCCATCGGAATGGCGTAGGTCAGTTGACCAAAATTCTCGTCTTTTTGAAGCCCATCATAGTCTCTGCGACCAAGCTCAACCTGAACACCATTTATCAACTGGGAGAAAGCTAAACTGTATGTGTTTCCTTTAGTGTCACCAGAACCGTCTTCGCCCTTCCATTTCCAATTTTTCACATAAAGCTTTGCAGCCGGCATGTAGGGGATTTGTGCGCCAAGCTCAATATCATGCCCGTCCAGCGCTCGTTCTTGATTGCCACTTTTGCCTTTTTTCCATTTGGTTAAGGCCTTGTAGCTATTTGCGGTTAATTCAAACGCCGAGGCTTTTAACTCCGCGCCAATGCTAACTCGCTGATGGCCATATTTTGGGTCATAATCCAAAAAGGCGTTAAAGCCAGAAATGACGATTTCATCATCACTAAGATAACGGCGCCCCAAACCCAAATTCAATACAGCTCTTGAATTAGCGTTCGTTAGCGATGACTGCATGAATGTTTGCGCATGGCCATTGTCACTTGGCTCAAAGCCTTTGACATTGGTAATCGCATAACGTGTCTTTTTGCTTTTGATGCCAGTGATGCTGATGTCAGTTTTGGAGTAGGCCAAGGAACTGTCAATGGCAGCAGCAGTTGACATGGCAGCTTTATCAACGCTTTTCTTCACAACACCATCAACCAAAGCCTGTTCTGGTTTGGCGCTACCAGCCGCATCAGATGCCATCTTGGCAGCGGCTTCCTGACGTTGACCCGCGCCATCATCCGGTCCGAAAATAAAATCGACCGTGTTATTCCACCCACTGCCGATCGAAGAACAGCCAGCTAGTGACAGCAAAAGAACACTGCCCGCGAGTTGGGACTTTTTCATAATCTATAACTCCAGCACACAAATATCGGTTAAAAAACGGAGTAAATTTTTACCTGATCGGCCATTTGTTCAATACCATGAATATGGTAGACAGCGCTAAAAATTGGATAGATTGGTTGTGTAGCCTGAAAAAAATCGTCTAGATAAATGCGCAAAATGCCAGAGAGCGAAGAATGATTAATATTGCCGTTTTAGAAGATGATTTATATTTACAGCAGCGATTTGCGCGTATCCTTAAAGATTGGGATCACGTTCAGCAGGTTTTTACATGTTCAGACAATGCCGAGTTTTTAGCCTGTTTGGAAAACCATCATATTGATATTCTTCTTGCCGACCTTGATTTGCCAGATGGGCGGGGAAACCAAAGCATCAAGGCATTTTCGACCAAAGTCGATAGAGCCATCACGATTGTTATTTCATCGTCAATGGATAGTGTGGTTATTCTGCAAGCGATTGCTGATGGCGCTGTTGGCTATATTCACAAGGGCGATGACTCGTCTGAAATCATTGCAGTTGTCAAAACAGCAATGGCTGGAGATTCACCAATCTCGTCATCGATTGCCAACAAGATTGTCGCCACCCTTCATAATAATGGTAACGACGCGCCGCTTGCTGGCCTTTTCCGGAACAAGGCAGGCCGCAAGCCCGAAGGTCAAGCCGAGCCAAAACAAAAAGCCAAAATTTTATCACCGCGCGAATTAGAGGTTCTAAATCTCATTTCACGCGGGCTTTCCTATTCTGAAGTAGCCACAACATTATCTATCGCGCCAACGACAGTGCCAGTTCATATCCGTAATATTTATCGAAAGCTGCAATCGAAAAACCGTTCAGAGGCTGTTTTTGAAGCACGGAATTTGGGATTACTGAACTAGTGTGGGGAAAATCTAAAAGTCAAATTCTGGTTATTATCCTCATGATTTTTGGGCCCTTAATGTGTTTTTGGGCGCCAAAGGCGTTAATGAACATATCTGAATATGATTTCGTTATGAAGAATTTAACGCCGCGCCCACTTCAACGCACAGCATTGGCCTGCCTGTTTCTGAGGTCGTGCATGGCACTGATGCCCCGGTTCGCCTTCAGGGAAATCTGAGCATTGATCGATCCGTCCCTATCACCGCGGATACCATTTACATTCCTTTTTACGAAGGGCGGCTGAAATTTTTCGCCAATGGCACTCAATTCTTTGACAGTGAAACTCAACAATATTGGCAAAGCGGCCTTCGCATTCCTGATGCTCTTATTCAATTACCCAAAATAAATGGAAAGCAACCGCCTGACATAAGCTTTTCAATCGAAAACAAGGGGATTGGTTCGGTTACCCTGTCCAAAATATATTTTGGACAGGAAGCCGAACTCGCCGTCTTTGCACAGCGCAACACAGTGTATTACGAAAATATGCGCGCGGCATTATGGGGCGCTGAAATTTTCATCGTTATCGTTCTGATCACCCTTATTGCGCTTGGCTCGGTAAATACTGACGCTATTGCGCCGGTCTTTATCATGACGGGACTTATCATTGGCGGGCTTGGGATTTTCGGAAATGCTTTTCCATCCCTCATTAATGCTTTTCCCTATTTAGTCACATTCATGTCGTTAACTGCTTTTGGGCTGATTCAATTTGGCAACAATATATTTGCCCCATCCACACCAGCAATCAATAAATCGCATCTTGGCGTGGCAATCGTCATATTTGTTGCATTGCTGTTGTTTGGATCGCAATCAGTAACCGTGATGAAGCTCACCAATTTATATTTTACGCTCCCTGTTTTGCTGTTGGTTGTTCTTTATGTTGCGGCAAAAGGTTTTTATCGCTTTTTTTGGCTTGGGAATAAAAATTCAGGTATTTATTTCACCGCGATGATGGCTATCCTGACGACATTGGGACATGACACCGCCTATCGGTTTGGGCTGATATCTGACGGCATTATCTTGGTGCATGCCGGTACGGTTGCCGTCATTCTTTGTGTTGGTACGTTATATATCAGCGTGGTTGCGCGATCACGAAGCCAGCTTGCCGCCAATAATTTGATCTTGGAAAAAGAACGGTCCCAAGCGCAAGCTATACTAAAAGTCCACTCAGAACTGCATGATGGTGTTTTGAATTATTTATCGATTTTGAATATTTTATCGCAGGAAAAGCCGAAAACTGCGCTTGCAGACATTCAAAAGCTTAGCCGCTTTGCCATTAATGAAATTCGAATCATTCTTGGTCAGCGCGCGGCATCTGAAGAAGATTTATTTACTGCACTTGGCACATTGCGACAGCAAATTGTCGATCCTATCGCGCGCACAAACGTGGAGGTTGATTGGTCACTTCTTGTATTGATGGATTATCCAAAAATCAGTTCAGCCATTGTTCTTGAAATTACGCGCATCATCCAAGAGGCCGTTCATAACGCAGTTGTGCAGGCAGATTGTAAAACCTTGGTTGTTTCAGCCAGGAAAACCGCCGAAAACCAGTTCAGCATTACCATTGAAAATACTGGCGGCAAAAGCTTTGAAGGCAAGCGCGAAGGTGGGTTTGGCATCAATAACATGATGATGCGCGCCAGAAAAATAAACGCCAAAATTGACCTCGTACCGATTGCTGGTGGGGCAATTCTGACCATCTATTTGCCGTGATCACTTGTCACTTGCCTGCGGACAATCATTCGAAAAGGGAAAAAGACGTGGATTTTTACAGTTTGGTGGCAGGTCTTTCAATTAAAAGATTGCGGCTATCATTGGGCAAATCCGTGCCGTTAAATATGGTTATGAAAGCTCATTTCTCTATTATCCTATGCCTATTTATGGCAGGTGCAATGGCGCCAATCCAGACGCATGCTGCGGTCGCCGAAAAAGGGCTTGTCTGCGCTGATCAAGGCAGCCTTTTATCGCGTTGGACCCCCACGGATGACCCCCTATCATCGTTGGTTGCGCATTGGTTTGACGATAAACGGGTTTCAACGGTTATTTGGCAACGGGCAAATGACAATATTGAAATGCAGGCAACCCGCCGCGGCATTCCATACGAGACTGACATGTTGTCGATTAGCTGGAAATTAAAAACCGACGATAGCGAACGCAATATTTCAATTGACCGCAAGACCGGCCAAAGATCAGTTATGCAAGATGGGACAGCCCTGATTACCGTCGATTGCGAGATATTTGACACGGAAAAGGCATTTCAGGAAAAATTAAAAAACATCACGGAAAATTTTCAATCAAATTATGATTTAGCAATCGCAAATCACAAATTATAAACTAGCATCATTTGCCTCATCACTGGCTTTGACAACCTGAATGGCAGGTATATCCATATTCTGCAGTCTTAAACCCAGCCAGTATTCCTCAAGGCGTTGAGTTACAGACTTTGAGGTTTGGATTACAGCTTTAAGTGACTTAGCCTTAATACTGAAACACAGCCTCGTTACTAAATAAATTGGGGATAAACCATAAGGAATATGACGAACATAATAGTAAACACCATCACGAATCATAACGTGTTCGGGAGCATATTTCTTTCTCATTTTATTTCACACGCCTAATCTGTTGTACATAATATTATTATATATCATATGCTTAGATAAGAAAATGGTGCAGCCAAGAAGCTTGAAAGTCTGCTCTCTTTCAGACGGCCCAAACTGTTGGTTCTAGATACGTTAGCTCGGCTGAAAAGGCCCGGACAGAAAAACGATTACGAGGCCGAGACACAAGCAATGCAGCAAATGAAGATTGTCACTGATAAGTACAATTGTGACGTTTTGGCGCTACACCACTTACGCAAGTTGGGCGTGAACGACAATAAAGACGATCCATTTGAGCGTATTTTGGGTTCGACAGCATTAGCAGCGGCAGTGGACAACCTACAAATACTTCTGACATCTGGCAATGATAGGGTGTTGCACACGAAGGGAAGGATTGTTTTCCCTTCCTAAAAATTACTCAAACTGGACGATAACAGGTTTGTTGAGCAGTGCTCTGCTCTGGGTCATATGCCTGCTAATGCGACAACCCAAACGCAAGTGCTGCACATCATTGCGCATCAGGGTGAAATGAGGGTGAGTGATTTGACAGTTCGCCTTGGAAAGGCCCAGTCAAACATATCGCGGGTATGTATGAATTTGGTGGAAAAGGGTAAATTGATACGTTTGGAAAATGGTGCTTATTCATTTTCAACAAGCGAAGGTTGGTGAAAGATCAAACAATGTTTCAAATGTGATAAGTGAGAACCAGAATAATGACTGACAATTTGGCGTTAGGTGTGCGGCTGCGAGAATCAGATTTGCCGCTTGTCTCAAGAGGGGGTGGGGCATCAACAACGCGGTTAGTGAACCGTTCTATTGGCGCAAAAACAATCCTAAACGGAATCACCAACATACCACCGGGAGGGGCAATACCACTCCACTATCACAATTGCGAGGAAAGTGTTTTGGTTTTGTCTGGTGATGGTGTTGCAGTGCTGGGTAATGATGAAGTGCAAGTGACTTCTGGAGATGTAACTTGGATTCCACCAGAGTTGCCGCATCAATTCAAAAATTCATCAGATCAAGATACCTTGAGAATTTTTTGGACTTATGCTTCTTCTGCGGCAACCAGAACGATGGTTGAAACAGGTGAAACGCATTCCATCGACTCGGAACACTCTAATTGATGCTGATTAATTTTTATGGGAGGTAAATGTTGATGAAAACTACAAAAA
>CAWUWE010000062.1:0-2643 GCA_963926175.1 uncultured Alphaproteobacteria bacterium
TACCCAAATGCCAAAATCCTGCATATCGATACCAAACCGGTGATCTATAGTCAGGGGCGTGTTGCCGCGCATGTTCATTTATGTGCTGATGCCAAAATTGGTGTTGATGCGCTTATCAGCGAAATTGAAACCAGCCATGGCACAGCAGCAGCTGACAATAGCTGGCGCAATACATTGGTCGCCAAACAAGATGTGGCCGAATATCCTGATGCCATGCCGTTTCAGGTTGCCCCTGATGTTCTTGACCCGCGCCAGATAATCAAGGCGCTTGATCAGAAACTGCCAAAAGACTGGTTTATGGTGAATTCATCCGGCCATTGTTCTTATTATGCCGCGCATATGACTGGCCGCTCATCCGATGCGTTTTTGACCATCCGCGAATTTGGCGCGATTGGAAATGGCCTATCTTATGCCGTTGGTGTTGCTGCAGCACGCCCGAAAACACAGGTTGTCTTGATTGATGGTGATGGTGGATTTTTGATGCATGCGCAAGAGTTGGAAACCCTTGCGCGTCATGGAATCAAGCTGTTGATGATTGTGATGAATGATGCGGCTTATGGATCAGAAATTCACAAATTGCGCGTTGATGGGCATGATGAGGATGGCGCCGCTTTTGGCGCAACCGATCTTGCATCAATGGCACGCGGCTTTGGCCTTGGCGGTGTATCTTTCCGCAATCTTGATCACCTTGAATCGGCTTTTGATGAATTTATCGCATCGGATAAAGCGGCTTTATGGGATTTTCATATTTCGGATCAGGTGGTCTCGCCAGTGATGCGCCGTCTGACAGCTGCCAAAAAATGATTCTGGCGTCTAACCGTTCGATTGGGTGTTCGGCTTTTGTTTGCCATGCCGGATGGCGGGGACAAACCAGAACATTGACAGGCCAAGACAGGCAAAGCCAAGACTAATGGCAAAGCCGCTATTATAGCCGCCAGTGAGATCATAAAGATATCCGGCCAGAAATGCGCCAAGCGCGGCACCGCAGCCTTGACCAATATTTGTGGCACCAAAAATCGAGGCAAGCCCCTGTCCGGCAAAAAGTTCCGCCATTTGCGCGGTGATGATCGGCCCGCGTGCGCCAGCTGACAGCCCAAAAGGTACAACAAATAATGCCAGCATCCACCAGCTTGGATAAAGCTGCAGCGCCGCAAGCGCAAGAATGCCAATGATCGTCAATCCATAGCTAAGGGTTGCGATAAGATGGCGTGAAAACCGTTCGGCCAGAATGCCGGTAAGGGCAATGCCAAGGATCGTCAGCATGCCAATACAGCCAAAGGTAAACGCCGCCTGTACCGTGCTAAAGCCACGCTCGATCAAATAGGCAACAGCCTGCAAAGAGACGGAAAAAACAGCCACAGCAGAGGCGCCGAAAATGGTGAAAAATCCCCAAAATTCGGGTCGCTTTATCGCCTCGCTCAATGACAATCCAGTTTTGGCTTTATGTGCCCGGGTATTAGCTGGAAGGGCGTCATGCTGATCGGCGGAGGCGTTCGCGTGAGCTGTAGAGGCAGCCCCATTGACACCGGCGGCAATCTGCGTCCATGGCAGCAATAAGATCAAAATAAACGCACCAATAAAGCCATAGCTTGCCAGCATATAAGCATCTTGCCAACCAACCGCTTCGATGGTGATTTGCGCCGCGGGTGCCAGCATCATCACACCAATGCCTTGCCCCGAATAGGCAATCGACAATGCCGTTGTTCGGCCGCGCACAAACCAGCGCGCGATCAGGCTTTGCGTTGGCACAATCCCCACCATTGCTGCGCCAACACCGCCGCAAATGCCAATCACAAGATAGAAAGACAGGATCGATTCCAGCTTGCCAGCAAATCCGTAACAGCCGGCAAGCATGCCAAGGCCGAGGATATAATTGAAACGCGGGCCAAGCCGGTCAAAAACCAAACCGGATAAAAGCGAGCCAAAGCCAAATGCAACCATATAGATTGAATAGATCGAGGTTACGCTGGCACGATTCCAGCCAAAGCTATCGCTAAGCGGCAACAGGAAAATCGCATAGGTCTCGCCCATGCCGCGGCTGGCGGCAACCATCATCAGACAAAAGGCAAAAACCGCCAATGCTGGTAAAAACCGTGTCGGTTCATGTTTTTTATGCGATGCCATGGCAAAGACTCGTCTAAATGGCCCGTTTTGGAACGGGCAACCCAAAATGGGTAAACCTGATAATGAAATGATCTATGGCCAGCAGATAATCGGCCATACAAGCTTTTTTAGTTTTGGCCTGCATCTCTCAAATTGCAACTGACTTTATTCATCAAAAATAAAATAAAATTTGCAAAGGTGGCTGGATTTTTTGCGCCAAATCGCGCCTCATAGATGATGATTAACCGATGCCATGACGCAATCTTGCCGATGGCTGAAACAGGATTAAAACCCATGAATGTTCGTGATGCAGTGACGTCTTTTCCCACAAACCCAAAAATTGGCTTTATCGGGCTTGGCAATATGGGCGCGGCGCTTGCGATGCGGTTACTTGATCCAGATTTGATGGTTTATGACCCAGATCAAACGGCAATGAAACCCTTTGTTGATGGCGGGGCGATCGCGGCCGCTGATCTGGCGGCAATGGCGAGGCAATGCGATATTATTTTTGCCTGCCTGCCAACCTCGGCGGTAACAGAG
>CAWUWE010000063.1:0-56946 GCA_963926175.1 uncultured Alphaproteobacteria bacterium
ACTATCATGCCATCAAACCGGTTTATGATGGGTTCGAGGATATTATCCGCACCGATACGCAGCCAGTGCGCATGGGCAAATTGACGGTGAGTGATGTTGCTGATGAATATCACTCATTAAAATTATATTTCTTTGCGATGACAAATGAGATGGGGTTGCAAAGAGACGCTGCCTGTCAATTGGATGGTGAGGGCATTTATCCCTATTTTATCACCACCCGCAAAGGCCAGCGTTGTTCATCATTGCAAGCCTTTTAAACGCCAGCCCGTCGCCGCCCAAATCTAACCATCATGACCAATTCTATGGCAACGCGTATCGAAACCGCCGATGGGCGGGCTGTCGCGGTTCATGTAATGCAAAAGGGCGAGGCGATACGTTTGGCGGCATCATGTGAAATCATCTTGTCGGCTGGCGTGGTGAATTCGCCGCAAATTTTGCAATTATGCGGCATTGGTCCAGACGCGATCAGCCAACGCCATGGCATTGATGCTGTTCTTGATCAGCCAAATGTTGGGCTGCATCTATCCTATCATCTTGGCATCAATTATTACCAAAAGGCGAACCAGCCAACGCTGAACGCCATTCTTGGCAGTTGGCAGCGGGTTGTGCTTGCTGGATTACAATATCTTTTGCAGAAGAAAGGCCCGTTATCGCTTGGCGTTAACCAGCTTGGTGGGCTGCTTCGTGCGCAATCCAACGCGCCAAGACCCGATATGCAGATATATATATCAATCCCATCACTTATCGCCCCGCCCCGCAAGGCGGGCGTCGGCCCATTTTGCCCGATCGTGAATCAGGCTTTATTTTCAGCTTTAACGCCTGTCTTCCCTATAGCACTGGCCGGATTGAAATTACGGATCCTGATTGGCGTCAGCCGCCGCGCATTGATGGCAATTACCTGTCGGATCAGCGTGATCTGGATGATTTGGTGGCGATGGTGCGGTTGATTGGCAAGATGCAGGATAGCGCTACAATAAAGGGGCTGTTGGCAGCGCCGTGTGAAACCGGGCTATCGGCCATGTCAGATCAGGCCATCATTGATGATTTTCGGGAACGAAGTGGCACGGTTTTTCATCCTTGCGGCACTTGCCGGAGGGGGCCAGATGCAGCGCATGCTGTTGTTGATCCGTCATTGCGGGTTCATGGTATTGACCAGCTGCGCATTGCTGATGCTTTGGTGTTTCCAAATATCACCTCAGCCAATTTGAATGCGCCAACGATCATGCTGGCGCATAAGGCCGCCCAGCTAATCCTCGCGGCGCAAACTGGCTGACAAGATCAAAATTGTTGGTAAAACTTGTTTAATGCTGATTATCAATAGCCGTTGGATGATGGTTTAGTTCAGGCCGGTTGCCTTGCGATAAAGGTAAAATACGCCTATATAACCCTATTGATTAACTCTCGTGGGCGCCGCGGAAATAGCAAGGCTTTAACAATGAAATCGAAATCCTCTTACCTGTTGGCAGGCGCGGTCGCGTTGGCGGTTGCCGGCTGGATGCTGTCGGGTGATTTGTTTGGCAAGGCTGATGGCACCGCATCACAAGATTTGGCATCGGCCTCGTCAACGACTGCCGTGCCAGCGGTAACTGCCAAAAATGGGTTACCAGAAACTGGGTTATTGGTGTCGGCCGTCGAGGTCAAGAATCAGCTAATCACCCGCATTATTCGCGCAAGCGGTGTCAGCAAGGCCAAATTTGAAATGACCGTTTCGGCAAAGGCCGATGGACAGATTATTTCGCTTGATGTGGTTGAGGGCAATGATGTTGCCGTTGGTGATGTTTTGGTGCGTCTTGATACAGGCACGCTTGCCGAACAGATCAACGCTGCCAAGGCCAATCTTGAGGTTGCCAAACGCCGCCGCGAAGTGACCGAGCGTCTTGCCAAAGAAAATTTCAGTGCACCGCTTGAACAGGCCGAACGCGCGGCAGCCTATGCCATGGCCAAGGTTAATCTTCGGAAACTTGAAGAACAATTAAGCGATACGGTGATTGTTGCGCCGGTCTCGGGTCTTCTTGAAACCTTGCATGTCGAAAAGGGCGAGCGCGTGCGTCGCGATACCGCCACCGCAACGATTCTTGGCCTTGATATTTTGTCGGTGGTTGTTGCGGTTCCGCAAAATGAAGTCAGCAGGATCAAGCTTGCCAGCAAGGTGAAAGTGCAAATCGCGGGCAATGGATCGCGTCACGGAACCGTGTCAAAAATTGCGTCAAAATCAAATCCGGCAACCCGCACATTTGACGTTACGATTGATTTGCCGAACCAAGACCGTAAATTACGCGCCGGTATGAGTGTCGAGGCGACAATTGATGCTGGCAACTTGCAGGCTTTTGCCATGTCGCCAGCGCATTTATCAGTTGCTGACAATGGCATTCTAACAGCCAAAATTGTTGTTGATGGCAATGCGGTAACATTGCCTGTCGAGGTTATTCGGGCAGGGGTGGAAACCGTGTTTGTATCGGGCCTTCCGGATGATGCCATTTTGCTGACAGTTGGTCAGGGATTTGTCGAGGATGGCGCAGCGGTCAATTACAAGCTTGCGAGCACATCATGAATCAAATCATCGAGGCGGCATTTTCGCGCGCAGGCGCCGTTTTGGTGGCTATGGTGATGCTGTTTGCCGTTGGTGTTTCTTCCTATTTCAGCATCCCGAAAGAAGCCAAACCCGATATTGATATTCCCGTGGCCTATGTGTCGGTATCTTATGATGGCATTTCGCCTGAAGATGCTGAACGGCTTTTGGTCAAGCCACTGGAAAAACAGCTTCGTTCTGTCGAAGGTCTAGACAAAATGACTTCGGTTTCGGCCGAAGGCTATGGGTCAGTGTCGCTGGAATTTGCCGCTGGTGAGGATATTGACAAAGCCATTGCCGATGTGCGTAAGGCAGTCGATGACGCCAAACCTGATTTGCCGCCTGATGCTGATGAACCAAAGGTGGTCGAAGTTAGCCTGTCGCTGTTTCCGGTTTTGACCGCAGCGCTTTACGGGCCGGTTCCTGAACGCGAAATGGTGCAGGCAGCACGCCGTATCAAAGACCGGCTCGAAGCCTTGCCGGGTATTTTGAAAGTTGATATTGGCGGTGACCGGAAAGAGGTTTTGGAGATTCTGGTCGATGCGGCGGCGATGGAAGCCTATGGGCTTGATCCGGCAGCGGTAACCCAGCTTGTTCGCAATAACAACCAGCTTGTGACCGCCGGTGCAATTGATGATGGCGGCGGACGTCTTGTGGTCAAAGTCCCGGGCATTTTGGAATCAGTTGATGATCTGATCAATATGCCAATCAAAGCAAAGAACGGAAACAGCATCCGGTTTGGCGATGTTGCTGTTGTGCGCCGGACATTCCAGCAGGCGCAAGGCTGGTCAAGGGTCAATGGCGAAAAGGCGATTGTTCTTGATGTTCGTAAACGGGTGGGGTCAAACGTTATTGAAGTGGTTGAGGCGGCGCGTGCGATCATTGATGCTGCTGCCCCGCAAATCAGCCCCGAAGTCAAAATCAGCTATCTATTTGATGATTCAAAACAGGTTCGCAATCTGCTTCGTGACCTTGGGAATAATGTTGGCGCAGCGGTGATTATCGTGATGGTTGTTGTGCTTGCCACTTTGGGGCTTCGCAATGCAACCCTTGTTGGTCTTGCCATTCCCGGATCGTTCTTTGTTGGCATCACGGCGCTAAATGCGCTTGGCATCACGATGAATATCGTTGTTTTATTTTCGTTGATTCTTGTTGCTGGCATGCTTGTTGATGGGGTGATTGTTACCACCGAATATGCCGACCGGCAAATCGCCATGGGGAAAAACCGGCGCGAGGCCTATAAGATTGGCGCGCAACGCATGGCATGGCCGATTATTTCGTCAACGATCACCACCTTGATGGTGTTCATGCCGCTATTATTCTGGCCGGGCATTGTTGGGCAATTTATGCAATATCTGCCAATGACGGTGATTGCGGTGTTGATCGCATCATTGCTGATGGCGCTGATTTTCATTCCGGTGCTTGGTGGTTTTATTGGTAAAAAGCGAATTGGCTCAACCGCAATTTCAGCAACGGCACCACGATTTTATCGGGCGGTTTTGAAATTTGCCATCCACCGGCCAGCCATTGTGATGGTCAGTGTTGTTGGGTTTATGGTTGTGTCTTTTTATGGCTATGCTTCGGCTGGTCTTGGTGTGTCTTTCTTTCCTGATATCGAGCCGGATCAAGCACAGGTGCAAGTGCTGGCGCGCGGCGACCTGTCAGCCAAAGAACGTGACAAGCTGGTCAAAACTGCCGAAGACAGCATTTTGATGCAGCCCGGGATTCGTGATTTTTATGGCAAATCTTTCCGGTCGGGCGGGGCTGGTAATCAGGCACCGCGTGATTCGATTGGCACGATCCGTACCGTTTTCGCCGATTGGCAGGAGCGCGACAAGGCCGAGGTGCTGATTGACGAGATGCGGGCGCGTGTTACCGCGCTTGCTGGTGCCGATTATAATATCCAGAAACAGCAGCAAGGCCCTGGGTCATCCCAGCCAATCCGTATTGATATTGTCGGCATCTCACTTGATGAGATTGGCGCGTCGACAAGCAATATAATTGCTAGAATGAATGAAATTGGTGGTTTTATTGATGTGACGGACAGTCGCCCCTTGCCGGGAACCGAATGGTCGCTTGTCACTGATCGAGACGCTGCTAGCCGTCATGGTGTTTCAATTTCCAGTCTTGGCATGATGATTAAATTGCTGACCCGCGGCATGCGCATTTCAGATTACCGGCCAGATGACTCAGAAGACGAGATGGATGTCGTCATGCGTTTTATGGGTGATCAGCGTAATCTTGACCGGCTAAAAGAATTGCGCGTGCCAACAATTGATGGGTCTTATGTGCCGCTTTCGGTCTTCGCCAGCCTTGAACCACGGGTCAAGAGTGGTGACATCGAACGCAAAGATGGCCGGCGTTACATGTATATTCAATCAAGCGTCAAAACAGGCTTGTTGCCAGCCGATATGATCGAAAAACTTCGCCAGTCTTTGGTGAAAAATCCGATCAAGGGTGCGGTTGATATCCAATTTGGCGGCGAGGGTGAAGATATTGCCGAAACGCAGAATTTTCTTGGCAAGGCATTTGGTATTTCACTGTTGTTGATGGTGATCGTGCTGATGGTTCAGTTTAATTCGGGTTGGCAGGCGATTGTCACAATGTCGGCAATCATCCTATCGACAGGCGGGGTGTTTTTGGGGCTGTGGATTAGTGGCCGCCCCTTTGGCATTGTTATGTCGGGGCTTGGGGTGATCGCGCTCGCCGGTATTGTGGTGAATAATAATATCGTGTTGATAGACACGTTTAACGAATATCGCAAACGCGGCTATTCGCCTGCTGAGTCGGCATTCCGGTCAGGGCTGGTTCGGTTCCGGCCGGTTATTTTGACCGCGATTACCACAATTCTGGGTTTGATTCCGATGGTTTTCGAAATGACCATTATTTTGGTTGATCGGAAAATTCTGATTGGCGCGCCATCATCGCAATGGTGGACACAGCTTTCAAGCACGATTGCTGGCGGCCTGACCTTTGCGACCATGCTCACTTTGGTGGCAACGCCGGCAATGCTTGTTCTTGGCGCAAAGGTGCCAGTCCTGCTTAGCAATGGCGCGCGTTTTTTCCAGCGCCAGCTTAAATCGGCATAAATCCATCCTTGATGTGATCTAGCCGCGGATGATCGCCTCGCTTGCGGCGGCAATCGCCAACAGCCTGCGGTCATGCTGGCGTGATCCGATTAGCGAAACACCAACAGGGCCAGTGCCCGCCGGATGGCAGGGAATGGTGATTGTTGGCCTGTCAAGATAGTTAGAGATGGCCGTATTGCGAAGGCATTTGGCATTTTGCGTGGTCTTGGCTTGGATATCACTAAGCGATGATAAGGCTGGTGGCAGCGCTGGTGATGTTGGCAGAATAAGCGCGTCATAGCCCCGAACAGCCGTTTGCACAGCCGCCCATATCCGTTTGCGTGTTGCAAACATCTCAATATATTCGCTTGCCAGAATATCTTTCCCGCCTTGAATGCGAAACGCGATCAGCGGGTCATATTGGTCGCCCTTGCCAGCTTCAAGATTTGATTGATGAAGATGATAGGCCTCGGCAGCCACAATGCTTTTGATGTTGTTGCTTGGGCGCAAGGCTTCAATTTCGGCAAGGGTGATATCGCTGATATTGGCTCCCGCAGCAGATAACCGGTCAATTGCCGCGGTAAAGCTGCTGGCGACATGCGGGTCTAGATCTTCGAAGAGATATCCCTTTGGGAGGGCAAGCCGAAGGCCTTTTAACGCAAAAGTCGGCTCATCTTTGCCTGATCCACCAGCCATTAAACTGTCTAAAATGGCACAGCAGGATACCGTGTTTGCCATTGGCCCCGCCGCATCAAAAGACCGTGATAGCGGGAAAATACCATCGGATGGCATGCGTGTTGTTGTTGGTTTCAGGCCGACAATACCGCAAAAGGCGGCTGGGGCGCGGGTCGATCCGCCAGTATCTGATCCAATCGTTGCTGGCGCCATGCCATCGCTGATTGAAACGGCGCTTCCAGATGATGACCCACCAGCCACACGGCCTTTGGTGATGTCATTCGGATCTCGTTCAAACGGACAACGCGCATCACCATAATGGGCATTGGTACCAAGACCGGAAAAGGCAAATTCGGTCATATTGGTGCGGCCAATCACGATGAATCCGGCGGCCTTTAATCGGGCGAGAACCGTTGCGTCACTGCTTGCTGGGGCGGCATCTTGCAAAATCTTTGATCCAGCGCGGGTGACAATGCCAGCCTCGTCAAACAAATCTTTGATCGACAGCGGAACCCCGGCAAAGGCCGGAAGGCTCCATCCCTGTTTGCGGGCATGATCAACGGCATCAGCCTCTTTGCGCGCGCGGTCGTGATAGACATCGATAAAGCTGCGCTGGCCTTCGCCATTGGGGTTATCAATCGCGGCCAGACAATCTTCGACAAGGGCACGGGCGCCTTGTGAACCGGTTTGAAGCTGGGCGGCAAGGTCTTTTAGCGAATAGGTCATGGCAAGATATGGCTTTGCTGAAGGTGAAAATCACGCATTATTTGGCGCGAAGGGGGTTTTGTGGATCGCACTTGTGTTCAGCAAGTTTATTATGCCATCGTTTTGCGAGGCAAGATGTAAAATCAAAAAAGCCGATTTGGCCTGTTAAAAGGGGGATTATTATGAAAACACGCGCCGCAGTTGCAGTGGCAGCAGGCAAGCCGCTGGAGATAATAGAAGTTGACCTTGATGGGCCGCGCCACGGTGAAGTGCTTGTTGAAATCATGGCAACTGGCATTTGTCACACTGATGAATTCACCCTGTCAGGTGCTGATCCTGAAGGCATGTTTCCGGCCATTCTAGGCCATGAAGGGGCGGGGATTGTTCGCGAGATCGGCGCTGGTGTAACCAGTGTTGTCGTTGGTGATCATGTGATCCCGCTTTATACGCCTGAATGCCGCGAATGTGATTATTGTCTTCACCCGAAAACCAATCTTTGTCAGGCCATCCGCAGCACCCAAGGCCAAGGGGTGATGCCCGATGGCACTAGTCGCTTTTCGCTAAAGGGCAAACCGATCCTGCATTATATGGGAACATCGACCTTTTCAAATTTTACTGTTCTGCCGGAAATCGCGCTTGCCAAGGTGAATAAAGCCGCGCCGTTTGACAAGATTTGCTATATCGGCTGCGGCGTTACAACCGGCATTGGCGCGGTGATCAATACGGCCAAGGCTGAACTGGGCTGCGTTGCGGTAGTCTTTGGGCTTGGCGGTATTGGGCTGAATGTGATTCAAGGGCTTCGCATGATTGGCGCGCGGATGATCGTTGGCGTTGATATGAATGACAGCAAAAAAGCCTGGGGCGAAAAATTTGGCATGACGCATTTTGTCAATCCGTCAAAGATCAAAGGCGACCTTGTTGGCCATCTTGTCGAATTGACCGGTGGCGGTGCGGATTATTCATTTGAATGTATCGGCAATGTCGAGGTTATGCGTCAGGCGCTTGAATGTGCGCATAAAGGATGGGGTGAATCGATCATCATTGGCGTTGCTGGTGCGGGTCAGGAAATCAGCACCCGTCCGTTTCAACTGGTGACTGGACGAAGCTGGCGTGGCACCGCCTTTGGTGGTGCGCGTGGCCGAACCGATGTGCCGAAAATTGTTGATTGGTATATGGATGGCAAGATCGATATCGACCCGATGATCACCCATACGCTGTCACTTGATGAAATCAATAAGGGATTTGATCTGATGCATGCTGGCGAGTCAATTCGCTCGGTTGTGGTGTATTGATGGGCAAAGGCGCGGCCATTTGACTGCGGCCAAAAAACGCCTTTGACCGGAAGTTTGCGTTTGGAACCCCTAATGGCCCTAAAGGCGGCGTGCATATCGAGACAATGGAGGCATGATGGCACCAGCATTTTCAAAGGCCGAATATGATGATCGGTTGCGCCGTGTCCGTCATGTAATGCGGGATCGTGGTCTTGACGCCATCATTATTGGTGACCTGTCAAATATCAACTGGCTATGTGGTTACGACTCTTGCTGGCGGGCTAGGGTTTCTTGACCGGCTTTTAAGTCATATGAAAGCGCCGCTTTAACGGGAATCGCCAATGCAGTTTCGCCATATTCTGATCGCCCTGATCGTGCCGCTGACATGGGGCTTTGGCTTTGCCTTTGCCAAGGCCGGGCTTGGGTATTTTCCACCATTGCTGTTGATGGGAATGCGGTTTTTGCTGGCGGCATTCTTGCTAGCATGGTTTGTACCCCTGCCGCGCGGGCATTTCTGGACCTTATGCTGGATTTCGTTTATCGCCGCGACTTTGCAATATGGGCTTACCTTTTCTGGTTTGGCGCTGATGGCGGCAACACCAGCAGTATTGCTGGTGCAAAGCGAGGTGATTTTTGGCGTGGTCATCGCCGCCATTCTTCTTGATGAGCGGCCAAGCTTTCGACAAATTCTTGGCATTGTCATGGCGTCTTGCGGAGTTGTTGTCATTCTTGGTGCGCCCGCATTGGAGGGGCAATCGCTTGGCATCGGACTGGTGCTGTCAGGGGCGCTTGTTTGGGCGTTTGGTCAGGTGCTGATCCGCCGCCTCGATGGGGCTTTGGGCGGGTTTCAGCTTACCGCATGGATTGGGGTTATGGCTGGTCCGCAAATGCTGCTGGCATCATGTCTGATTGATGGCAATCCGCTACCCGCCATTCAGGCAGCGCCAATTGAGGCATGGCTTACGGTGATTTATCTTGGCGTGGTGATGACCGCGATTGGCTGTTCGGCTTGGTATTATGTGCTGGCGCGTTATCCGGTGCCAATGGTGATGCCGGTCTTGCTTTTGCTACCGGTTGCGGCAATTTTTGGCGCCGTGACGATGCTTGGCGAGGTGCCTGACCCGATGGTTCTTGCTGGTGGGATGGTGGTAATTTTTGGTGTTGGCGTGGTGGTGGTTGAACCAGCCTATCTGCTGGCATGGTGGCGCAAAAAAACCGGCTAGACCCAAATCAGGCATGCCGGTTTTCAAGTGCCAAGCAATCATCTTTCGATTGCGCTTTGGGTTCATTTATTTGGGTTTATAAGCATTGGCCTGATCAGGCGCCCGTAAAGGCCTGCAATCCAGTTTGCGCCCGTCCCAGAATAAGCGCATGAACGTCATGCGTGCCTTCATAGGTATTGACCGTTTCCAGATTAATCATATGCCGCATGATGTGATATTCCTCGGCAATGCCATTGCCACCATGCATGTCGCGTGATGTCCGCGCAATGGTTAGCGCCTTGCCACAGTTATTGCGTTTGATCAGTGAAATATTTTCCGGTGCGCAATTATTCTCGTCAAGCAAGCGGCCAACCCGAAGTGCGGCTTGAAGTCCAAGGGTGATTTCGGTTTGCATGTCGGCAAGCTTTAGCTGGATAAGCTGATTGGCGGCGAGAGGCCGATTAAATTGCTTGCGATCAAGCGTATATTGACGCGCCGCGTGCCAGCAGAATTCAGACGCGCCCATCACGCCCCAAGCAATGCCATAGCGGGCTTTGTTCAGGCAGGAAAACGGCCCTTTTAATCCGCTAACATGCGGTAAAATATTATCGTCAGAAACAAAGGCATTATCCATCTGAATCGTACCGGTAACCGATGCCCGAAGCGACAGCTTACCCTCGATTTTGGGTGTGCTAAAGCCGCTGCCCGCAGTTTCACGCTCGACAATAAAACCGCGGATCGCGCCATCAAGCTTGGCCCAGATGATGGCGATATCGGCATAGGGTGCGTTTGAAATCCAGGTTTTCGACCCTGATAAATGATAGCCGCCATCGGTCTTGACCGCCTTGGTTGCCATGCCGCCCGGATCTGATCCGAAATCAGGTTCGGTCAGACCAAAACAGCCAATCATCTCGCCTGTTGCCAATTTTGGCAGGAATTTATGTTTTTGCTCATCACTGCCAAAACTATGGATCGGATGCATAACAAGTGATGATTGAACCGACATGGCTGAGCGATAGCCAGAATCGACCCGTTCAATCTCGCGTGCAGCAAGACCATAGGCAACATGATTAACGCCAGCGCCCCCAAATTCCTCGGGAATTGTCGAACCAAGAAGGCCAAGTGCGCCCATATCTTTCAGCAAAGCTGGATCAAAAGCCTCATCGCGGAAATCTCCAATGACGCGTGGCATCAGAATGTCATCTGCAAATGCCTTGGCGGCATCGCGAACCATACGTTCTTCATCGCTAAGCTGTGCCTCAAGGAAAAAAGGATCGTCCCACTGAAATTGTGGCTTTGAAGAGGTCATGTTCTTGTCCTTGGATGTTGGTCGTTAAAAAGAAAGTTGAACTTACCTTATTACAAAAGGGTTTGTTATCGTTTTATCAGCTATATTTTGACGCAGATGGGAAAAATATGATTGGTTGGCGCCACTGAGTGGCAGGTATGGGGCTGGTGAATGGCTTGTAATTTGATGTTATTGTCATTAGATAAGCCTAACAAAACGGTAAAATTGCGCTAAATACTGGTATAAATTCACCATGGTTGGGACCGGAAAAAATGACTGATGATCTGATAATTGCCCCGTCGATATTGGCCGCTGATTTTAGCCGGATTGGCGATGAGGTGAAAGCTGTTGATGCGGCAGGTGCCGATTGGATTCACCTTGATGTCATGGATGGTCATTTTGTACCAAACCTGACCTTTGGCCCGCCTTTGATCAAGGCTTTGCGGCCGCATAGTCAGAAATATTTTGATACACATCTGATGGTGTCAAACCCTGATGTGCTATTGGCCGAATATGCCGCTGCTGGATCGGATATTATTACCGTTCATGCCGAAGCCTGCCCACATCTTGACCGTAGTCTAAGCCATATCCGCGAGCTTGGCTGCAAGGCCGGTGTTTCCGTGAATCCGCATACGCCGATTGACAGTTTGCAGCATGTTCTTGACCGGTTGGATCTTATCCTTGTGATGACTGTCAGCCCGGGATTTGGGGGGCAAAGCTTTATCAATGCTATGATCGACAAGATTGCCGCCGCCAAAGCGATGATTGGTAATCGTCCGATCACCATCGAGGTTGATGGCGGCATCACGGCGGATAATGCTGGCAAGGTGGTGGCCGCAGGCGCGCGCGCGCTTGTTGCCGGTTCGGCTGTGTTTAAAGGCGCATCCTATGCGAAAAATATCGCGGCAATTCGCGCTGCGGCTGGCTAATTTTGTATTCCAGTGATTACTGGGCGTGATTTGGAGCCCGAACGCGCTTGCCATCGCTTTCGACCATGGAGTATCCAAATGGGGTTATTAATTGACGGAAGCTGGTCAACGGCTTGGTATGATATCGAAAAGACCGATGGCAAATTTGTTCGTGAAGATGCCGGATTTCGCCATTGGGTAACCGCAGATGGCGCAGCTGGGCCAACCGGTAAGGCTGGTTTTAAAGCCGAGTCTGGGCGCTACCATCTTTATGTGTCGCATGCGTGCCCTTGGGCGCATCGGGCGGTGATTTTTCGTCATCTAAAGGCGCTTGATGCGCATATTTCGGTTTCGGTTGTGCATCCTCTGATGTTGGATAATGGCTGGAGCTTTGCCACCGATGAATTTGCCACTGGCGACACGCTCTATCAAAGTGATTTTCTGTATCAAATTTACCAGAAATCCAAACCCGATGTGACTGGGCGGGTGACGGTGCCGGTTTTATGGGACAAGCAAACCGAACATATTGTTTCGAATGAATCATCAGAAATTATTCGTATGTTCAATTCGGCATTTGATGCGGTTACCGGCAATCGGCTGGACTTTTGGCCAGTGGCAAGCCGCAACGCCATTGAGATGATCAATGATGATATTTACCAGCATCTCAATAATGGGGTTTATCGCGCTGGATTTGCGACAAAGGAATCGGCTTATGATGAGGCGGTAACCGGCCTGTTTGATGCGCTTGACCGTATTGAGGCGCGTTTGGGCAAAAACCGTTATCTTCTTGGCGATGATATCACCGAGGCTGATTGGCGGCTTTTCACCACATTGGTTCGGTTCGATCCGGTCTATGTTGGACATTTCAAATGCAATTTACGGCGTATTGCCGATTATCCGGCCTTGTCGGGCTATCTTCGCGAGCTGTATCAAATGCCTGGGATCGCTGAAACGGTGGTGATGCCGCATATCAAAACACATTATTATGCAAGCCACCGCAATCTGAACCCAAATGGCATTGTGCCAAAAGGCCCCATTCTTGATTTTCTGACGCCGCATGGACGCCAGCGCTAGTCGCTTTCCGGTGCGGATGGTGATGTTTTTTTGCGGCGCGGGTTTATGCCGAGATGCGCCTCGCCTCGTTCGGTGGCAAGTCGCATTTGTTTTTGCCGTTCGGCAAAACGCGCTGCGCGGTCAGGATCAAGATCAGGTTTGCAATGCGGACAGCTAATGCCGTCTTCAAAATCGGGATGCGCCAGATCATTGGCCGATAGCGGCATACGGCAAGCATGACACATATCATAGCTTCCGGGCTGTAAATCATGATCAACCGCAACTCGCCCGTCAAAAACGAAACATTCGCCCTGCCATTGGCTGCTGGCGGTGGGGACATCTTCGAGATATTTCAAAATGCCGCCCTTTAGATGATAGACCTCGTCAAAGCCCATACCTTGCATCAGCGCGCTGGCTTTTTCGCAGCGAATGCCGCCAGTGCAATACATTGCAATTTTCTTGGGACGCCGGTCGGCAGATTGATTGGCAAGCGAATGCGCCCATTCGGGAAATTCGCGAAAATTTGTTGTCATGGGATCGACCGCGCCGGCAAACATGCCAATCGCGGTTTCATAGCTGTTGCGGGTATCAACAAGTAAAACATCTGGGTCGGCAATCAGGCCGTTCCAATCTTTCGGGTCAACATAGGTGCCGGTGCGTTTGGCTGGATTGATCTCAGGGCATCCCATTGTCACAATTTCGCGCTTGGGACGCACTTTCATCCGCAGGAAGGGCTGATCAGGGCTAAATGAAAATTTTAGTGATAATTCATCAAACCGGCCATCAGCCTCTAGCCAATTCAAAAATCGTGTCATGCCGTCCCGCGGTGCGGCAATCGTGCCGTTGATGCCTTCTTCGGCTAAAAGAATGGTGCCAAGAATTTGGTTTTTATCGCAAAGCCGCTGCAAGGTCTGGCGCAGCCCGTCGATATCGTCAAGCGAGACGAATTTATATAATGCCGCAACAAAAAAGCCATCATTGGCGGCGCCAAGGCGGTCAAGCATAGCGTTCATTTCAGCGTTAAACGAGGTCATGGTTCGTCTTTAATGCAGTAATTTATAAGCAGTGAAGGCGCAAATTAACATTCTACGGCTAACAAACCAATATCATTATTTTTATTGTTTTTTGCGTCGGTAAATTTTTCTATTGAGGGAAACTCGAAACATGTTAGCGTTCTGTAGTCTGAAAAATGGTGTGATAATCGTCATTTCTAAGCAACATCTTTGCAAAGTAGATTTTTGCCATCGTTAAGGGAGATTAATATGAAGACAACCACAAAAAATATTGTATCAGCCAGCGTTGCAGCAGTTATGATGGGGGCTGCAAGCCTTGCGCATGCAGCTGATAGCGTCAATGTCGCGTTTTTCCTAGAATGGGCAACACCAAACCAGATTGCCAAAGTCGACAAGACTTATGACGACGCCATGGGTGTTGACGTTAAATGGACAAACTTTTCAACAGGCGTTCAAATGACCGAAGCCATGCTTGCTGGTGATATTGACATTGCCTATTCACAGGGTCTTGCGCCATTTGTGACCGCGATCCAGCAGGGCGCGCCAATCAAAATGGTATCTGTTGCAGTGATTTATGAAGCAAATGATTGCTTTGTGAAAAATGGCCTTGGCATCAATTCATCAAACGCATCTGAGCTTGAAGGCAGAACCGTTGCTGTGCCGTTGAACACAATGGCCGATTTTGCGTTCCGCAAATATATGCAGGTTCTCAATGTTGACACATCAACAATGAAGATTGTTGATCAGGCACCTGCCGATGGTGCGGTATCACTGGCCGAAGGCTCAGTTGATATGGCTTGTATCTTTGGCGGTGATTCAGCGAAAAAAGCTGGCGAAGTCGGAGCACCAATCATGTCATCACAGCAAAAGCGTGATGCCGGTATTGGCTCGTTTGACGTTGTGTCCGTTACCGAAAAATTCGCCACCGAAAATCCAGGCTTATTGCGCACCTTCCTTGAGGTCACACATGAAGCAAACGCAAACTGGACTGCAAACGATGCGCAGTTGAAGAAAGTTGCTGCGGATGCCGGTATGGATGTTTCGACCACAAAGAACCAGATGTCTGGCTTTATCTTCCCAACAGCGGCCGAGCAGAAGGCACAATTCTTTGGTTCTGACGGTGTTGCGGTTGCGGCTGCCGAGTCACTTGGTTTGGTCTTTAAGAAAGCTGGCGCATGGAATGTTGATCAGAAGGTCAGCAAAGTCATCACCGGCGAATATCTTAATTAAACGAGAATTTTAAAAACAGGAAAAACAAGGCTTTTACGAGCCTTGTTTTTCTATTTTGATAAAGGGGGTCACGCATGGCTGATCTCAAATGCACAGATTTATGCATGACCTTTGCGAACCAACAAACTGGTGCCAAGGTCGAAGCTTTAAAAGACATTAATTTTACTTTAAAAAAGGGAGAGCTGCTAAGTGTTCTCGGCCCATCAGGCTGTGGCAAGACGACATTGCTGAATATGGTTGCCGGTTTCATCACCCCAACCAGTGGCCAGATTGCCGTTGGTGACCGCGTGATTGACGGTCCGGGTGCCGATCGCGGTATGGTGTTCCAGCAAGGCGCGCTTTTTGAATGGCTGACAGTTGCCAAGAATGTTGATTTTGGGCTCAGGATGCAAGGGGTTAGCGAGGCCGAGTCGCGTGATCAGGTGGAAAAATGGCTGGCAACTGTTGGCTTGCAGGGATTTGCTGACACGCCAACATATCAATTATCAGGTGGTATGCAGCAACGTGTGGCTTTGGCGCGCTGTTTGGTGAATGATCCAGATGTGATTTTGATGGATGAACCGCTCGGCGCGCTTGATGCGCTGACACGCGAAAAGATGCAATCACTGATTCTGGAATTATGGAAAAAAACCGGCAAGACCATCATCATCATTACGCATTCGGTTGAAGAGGCTTTATTGCTTGGCGAGCGTTTGTTTGTAATGGCACCGCGTCCGGGCCGAATTCACAAGGAATATCAGCTTCCGTTTGCGGAATGGGGGCTGAAACGTTCGTTGCGCGATATTAAATTAGAGCCTGAATTTTCCACAGTTCGTGAAGAAATACTAACCATGATCTGGAATATGGAAGAGGAGATTATGGGCGGTGCTTGATTGGCTTTCAGATAATCGCGCCTTGGTCGCGGCAGTCATCATTCTTTGTCTGGTGGGCAGTTTTTTTGCCTCAATCTTTTATGGGTTAAAGCAAACCCGGCTTCGCGAAAAGGATCAGGTTTTTGGTGATCCGGAACGAACCGTTGGTGGATGGTTCTGGGCAGTGTGCGGTGTTTCAACATTGCTTCTTGTCTGGTTTTATTTTTCATGGGGTGCGGCGCGGGCCTTTTTCCCACAGGCGGCCAATGAATTATGTCAGGTTGCAAAGCTGCATGAGGCAGTGTCGCCGGTTACCTCGTCCTTGGCGATCGAGTCACGTTATTCCAAATCGAAAACCTTGCTGGTGCGCAATTCACGCCAGCTTGATGAACTGCAGGCGCGGCTTCCGGCAAATGTCTTTTCGCCAGCCGATGCGGCGCGTGTGACTCAGGTCATGCAAAACACCCAGCAATTGATAAGCATGATGGCGACGCCAGATTTTGTTGATCAGAAAACGATTGCCGATATTCAAGGCATCAAAGCTGGTTATGCTGCGATTACCACTGAATTGGCCAATCCGAAACCAGGCTGGACAGCATCAGCTGATGCCTTGGCACAGCCATTATGGGGCATTACCGAGCCGGAAATCCCGTTGCTTCCGATTTCGGCAAAAGGCGCCATGTATAATGCGCTTGCAAGGGATGCGGCTGCCTTATCAAAAGACTATTTGAAAATCCGTAATTTGGCGCCAGCGGCAAAAGCGCTGATTGCTGAAACCAAGACAATGATCATTGCGTTGAAAAAATCACCATCAATGGATGATGGCGATGTGAAAATTGTCAAGGAACGCGCCGATTACATGAAAGCGGTTGATCGTATTTTTAAGCGGATTGACGATGGCAAGATTTTCCCGGCTGTCGTTATGGCCGAAATGCAGGTTGCTGTTCAGACGATGCTTGATCAGACCGAAACGTCAAAAGGCAGCCTTGGTATTGTTGAAATGCTGTTTTTCCCAGCTGGCGATATTGTGAAATCACGGACGCAATGCACCGAACAGGGGCCGGGCCGCTGGTTGCCAAAACCAACCGATGTTGTTGCCACATTTTTTGCACTTGCCAATCCTGATGTGAAAAATGGTGGCGGTTATAAAGGCACCACCCTATTATGGTGGAAATGGCTCCCAATTTCAGACGTTGTGTCCTTTGTGATTCCGGACGCGCTGATCGATCTTCTTCCCGGTGATTACGGCCGGTTGAATGATGGTGGGCGGTTCGAACCGAATTATAAAGATTGGATGTTGGCGCTGGCGCAAGGTGATGTTTATCTTGGCGCGGTTCCAATGCTGGATGGTCATATCTGGGACTCGCTTTTCCGCGTTTTGGTGGCGATGTTCTTTGGTGTTTTGCTTGGCGTGCCGCTCGGCATCTATATGGGGGTTTCACGTTTTTGCAAATCCTTCTTTGACCCGATGATCGAGCTTTACCGGCCAGTGCCACCCTTGGCATGGGCACCATTGATCCTGACCATTTTCGGCATTCAGGATGATGGTAAAATCTTCCTTTTGTTCATGGTTGCGTTTGCCATTATGGTGATTTCGGCACGAACTGGCGCATCAGGGGCGCAATTGTCAAAAATCAGAGCGTCACATTCGCTTGGTGCTAGTGATAGGCAAATTTTGCGTTATGTGATTTTGCCAAACGCCTTGCCTGAAATCATGACCGGTATCCGCATTTCGATTGGTGTTTGCTGGGGCACGCTTGTGGCGGCTGAAATGCTGGCTGGTACAACGGGTGTTGGCTTTATCGAAAATGTCGCGCGGACGGTGTCAGATTATGAATTGATCTGGGTCACGATTTTGATCATGGGCGGTTTGGGTCTGATTTTTGATTTGATGATGCGCTGGGTTATTGGCCGGCTTATACCATGGCGCGGCAAAGGGTGATCGCGGCGATCGCCTGTTTCATGACTTAGCAAAGCGGCCAAGGCCAGCTGGTGCCGCCCTAGGCAGCAGCCCAAACTTCGGCAAGCCATGCGTTTAGCATTGGCGCACTACCAAGGCCAATAAGCGTGTTTCGCGCCGTTGCACTTGTGCCGTCAAACGCCATGATTTTGCTGCTTATCGCGGCTTTTTTGAAAATCAGGCCAACCGCTTTGGATCTTTCGCGTGCATAGCCCGATAGCGCCGAGTCAAAATTATCATCCGCCATCCAGCTTAAAAGGCTGGCTGCATCAACAAGACTTTGTCCAGCACCTTGTGCCAGATTAGGCGGGATCGGATGGGCGGCATCGCCTGCCAATACCGTCCGGCCACGTCGCCAGCAATCATGATAGGGGTGCGCGGGAAGGGTCGTTTTGACCCATTTGATATCGGCATGGTCGCAAAGCTGGCCAAGAATGTCATTGCGCCCTAGATAGCGTTGCTGCCAGTCATAACCAGCCTTGGCTGTATCCAGCGTCAGTACCATATTCACATCTTCGCCGCCATGCAGCGGGTAATGCACGAAATGTGCGCCCTTCCCAAGCCATAGATTGCAAAAAGGTTGTGAAAAAATACGCGGCAAATCGGCGGTTTTTGCAACGGCGCGCATTGCAACGCGTCCCTTATTGGGGGTGGTGTTTGTGCTGCTATCAGTGCCATTGACATAATGCCGGCCAAAACCAGAAACGCCATCGGCGGCGATCAACGCATCGACAATATGCCGGCCACCATCATCGGTTAGCATATGCACCGCCTTGCCCTGATCGGGGCCGCGCTGAACCACATGGGTGATATTAGCGGAGATGTGGGCCATGCCGCCCAATGCGTTGATTTCGGCTCTTAGAAGGCCGGTAAGATCAGCGCGTGACAGGCTGGCATAAGGTGATGAGCTTAGATCAAGATTGGCGAGGGTTGCAGCTGAACGCATATCGCGAACTGTAATTGCCTGTAACATGGTAGCGCGCGCGCGCGCCGCATCGCCAAGCCCAAGTTGGTCAAGGGCTGTCCAGCCATTTGGGGCGATTTGTACCCCGCCGTGAAGCGTTGTTGCTGGCGTTGAGCCAGCAACAAGCAACAGTGGTTTTTGATTGCGGAGAATGGCAAGCGCTGCCGCTAAACCGGCAATGCCGCTGCCGCTTACCGCAATCATTAAACGCTGGCTTCTAGCGTCTCGTCCAAGGTCTTGCGGAATTTATCGACAATCTCGTCAATATGTTTGCGCTCGGCAACAAAGGCTGGTGCAACAATCGCATTATCGCCGGTCCATTTCACATGAAGCCCGTTCCAGAACATATCCTTTTGCATCTGCCCACCGCGTCGTCCGGGGACGCCGTCAGAATGAACCTCGACACCGGCCATCAGGCCAATACCGCGGATATCGGCAACAAGCGGATGATCCTGAAGCGTCCAGACGGCATCAAGGAAATAATCCTCAAGCGCCGCTGAGCGTTCAAAAATGCCTTCGCTTTCATAGATTTTCTGCGTCGCAATGCCTGCAGCACAAGCTGCCGGATGCGCTGAATAGGTATAGCCATGGAAAAATTCAATGGCATTTTCGGGCGCAGCATTGGTGATGGTGTCATAAATTTCATCAGTCACCGCAACGCCGCCCATTGGAATCGAACCATTGGTCAGTGCCTTGGCCATAGTGATGATATCGGGGCGTACATTGAATTTCTGGGTGGCAAATGGGGTTCCCATCCGGCCAAAGCCGGTGATGACCTCATCAAACACCAGCAACAATCCATGCTTGTCACAAATCTCACGGATTTTTTCCAGATAGCCAACTGGCGGGACCAATGTTCCAGTTGATCCGGCAACAGGCTCAATAAAGACCGCAGCCAGTGTTGAGCCACCAAGATTTTCGGCAATCCGCTCAAGATCCATCGCAAGTTCGGCACCGGTTTTCGGCTGGCCTTTGGCAAAGCGCTGATCTTCTTGCCATGTATGGCGGATCAACGAGATATTCGGCAAAGTCAGGCCAAAGGTTTCGCGGTTGCGAACCATACCGGCAAGCGATACGCCGCCCATATTCACGCCGTGATAGGCACGTTCGCGGCTGATCAACCGGTTCCGCTGTGCCTGACCTGCGGCACGCTGATAGGCCAGAATGACCTTGATCGCAGTCTCGATTGATTCGGATCCCGAATTGGTGAAAAACACATGGTTGAACTGATCGGGAAGAAGCCGGCAAACACGCTCGGCAAGATCAAATGAACCTGGATGGCCAAGCTGGAAATGTGGCGTATAGTCATTGGCCAGCATTTGCTGGTAAACGGCTTCGGCAATTTCGCGGCGGCCATGGCCAAGCGGTGTACAAAACAAGGCAGATGATCCATCAATGATCTCGCCGCCCTTGTAATCCCACATATACATGCCTTCAGATTTGACAACGATACGCGGGTCTTTTTTGAAGTCGCGATTTGCCGAAAATGGCATCCAATGCGCTTCGAGTGAATTGACGTCATACGACATTTACCTGCTCCTTCTAAAAGCTGCGTCTGGCGCGGCATGATCATTTGTCTGGCGCGTTATCGGCAATAACGGCTTTTGGCCTAAAACTTTCTAACTCGGTGTATCACTTCTCGTGATAATTGAAAATGCAATGTATTCGGCAATGTTCAAAGGCGTAAATAGCCCGAAACACTCTAACGACTATAAATACAGTCTGACAAAAGCCATTATTCACAGCAAGCCTTGTCTATGGAACCAGTTGCGGCATTGATTGGTACCAGTTATCATGGTCTCAGCTTGGAACCATGTTGCCATTGCCGATGAAATGGGCGGGCATTGTGAAAATTGACAGAATAAGGGTGTTTTCATGAATGAAAATCTGACAATTGCGTTGGATCCGTCATCAGGGATCAGCCTTCAGGCGCAGATAAGGCAATCAATTGTTGAATTGATTCTCAATCATTTGATTTTGCCGGGTGACAAATTGCCATCAAGCCGGATGTTGTCGCAGCAGCTAAAAGTATCACGCAATACAGTGATTTTTGCCTATCAGGCGCTTGTCGATACGGGCTATTTACAGCCGCGGGAACGGTCTGGTTATGTTGTCAGTGAAGATGCGCCAACGACACGGCTTGTCGATACACCTGGTGCCCAGCAATTGCGTGATCAGCAACTAGGTGATCATCAATGGGGTGATCAGCCCAACCCTGCGGGAAATGGTGACTCCGCGAATGGCAAAATTGATTGGGATACCAAGCTGGTGCAATCTTGCAGCTATATCCGGCCGGTGCAAAAGCCAGTCAATTGGCGCGAATATCGCTATCCGTTTGTTTATGGCCAGGTGGATGATGAACTGTTTTCACATTCTGAATGGCGTGATTGTGCGCGTCAGGCGCTGGGCATGCGTAATTTCAGCTCGATGGTTGGCGATTTTGGCCAGCATGATGATCCTATGCTGGTCAATTATATCTGTTCACGAAGCTTGCCACGGCGGGGGATTAAGGCACGACCCGAACAGATTTTGGTAACAATGGGCGCGCAAAATGCGCTTTATCTTGTTGCCCAATTGCTTGTTGATGCATCCAAACATGTGGTGATCGAAAGTCCGTTTTATCCTGATCTGCGTGATATTTTATTACAGCGAACCCAATCAATCACCGCCTTGCCAGTCGATTCAGGCGGGTTGATTCTTGATGAAGATGTGCTTCGCCATGCGGATTCGGTTTTTATTACCCCGTCACATCAATGTCCGACAACACATACCATGTCACCATCGCGCCGGCGGCAATTGCTCGATACGGCGGCGCAGCATGATTTACTGATTATCGAAGATGATTACGAATTTGAAATGAATTTTCTGGAATCGCCAACGCCGGCGCTAAAAGCGCAAGATACGGATGGCCGCGTGATCTATGTTGGCAGCTTGTCAAAATCGGTTTTTCCCGGATTAAGGCTTGGCTATATGGTGGCACCTGAAGAGTTGATCCAGCAAGCGCGCGCGCTTCGCCATTTGATTTTACGGCACCCGCCCGGCCATGCGCAGCGTACGCTGGCCTATTTTATGGCACTTGGCCATTATGATGCGCAAATTCGCCGCCTTCGCCGCCATCTGGCCGAACGCAGGCGGGTGTTGCAAACCGCAATTGATGCTGAAGGGCTGTTTTCGCATAGCGCCGCGCATTTTGGTGGAACCAGCTTTTGGGTCAGCGGCCCTGATTGGCTTGATTCGCGTATTTTGGCAGAATGTGCCAAGCAAGATGGTGTGTTGATCGAGGCTGGTGATGTGTTTTTCGATCGTGATACATCGCCGCTTAATTATTTCCGTCTTTCCTATTCGGCAATTTCGACAGATCGTATTCCCGAAGGCATTGCGCGGCTTGCGGCAAGCATGCGAAAATTAAAACCCTGATTAGCAAGCGCCTGCGCCGCCGCAATATGGATCTGCGCAACTGGTACCAGAATTAGCGTGATCTGGTTCTAATCGGCGCTTTAAGATTGGCGGCGAATATGGCATACAGAAATGGCCGGCAGGCATTGCGCTGTTCGTCCAGCACCGCTTGTCGAATCTTGATCTTGTAAAATCCAAAAAGACGATGTCGCTGGATAAAAATTTATGCCTGTTTTGCAGGCGGTTTAAATGGGAATAGAATGACAAACCGCGCTGAAACTTCCAGCCCAACAGCAAGCCGTTTTCTGGCCACAGGTGATATGGACTGTCCGCCGGAACTGCTGGATCTGGCTGCGTCATCTGCACCAAAACCATTTGGATTTGTGCGCGCCATTGGCGAAGCAACATTGGAAACGGCACGCGCCGCCGTGGTGGCAAAATTGGCAGTGCCGATCCTTATTGGTGAGGCTGATATCATTAAACAAGATGCGGCTGCCATTGGTTGGGATCTTGATGGTGTTGAAATCATACCGGCCGAAGGCGAGGACGGGGCGATTGCTGCGGCGATTGCGCTTTTTGGCGAAGGGCGGGTTGCCGGTCTTGCTAAGGGTCAGCTTCACACCGATGTGTTTATGGGTGGCATTGTGAAACGCGCCGCTGGCCTCCGCACCGGCAAACGGCTGGTGCATTTATTTGCCATGCTGCCGCCAGCAGGTGGTCGCCCTTTGATGATTAGCGATGCTGCGGTCAATGTTGTCCCTGATATCGAAACACGCGTCGAAGCGGCCTTGCATATGGCCGAAATGAGCCGCCGCCTAGGCCAGTCGCGGCCTCGTGTTGCCGTTTTATCGGCCACGGAGTCAGTTTTACCAGCAATGCCATCAAGCGGCGAAGCGGCCGAAATTGCCTTGCGGGCAAGCGCCATTGATGCCAATGCTGATTTTGCTGGCCCGCTATCATTTGATTTGGCGGTATCGCCAAAGGCGGTTGCCATCAAGGGCGTTGATGGGCCGGTTGCCGGCATGGCAGATGGTCTTGTTGTGCCGGATATCGTGTCGGGTAACATCCTGTTTAAATCACTTGTCTGGTTTGGTGGTGGTCTTGCGGCTGGGCTGGTTCTTGGCGGGGCAATCCCGATTATTTTGACAAGCCGGTCTGATCCGCCCGCCGCGCGGTTAGCATCTTTGGCATTGGCGGCAATTGCCGGTCGCGACGACGGCTGATTTTGTGGAGCGAAAATATGAGTGTTGAACCAATTGTCGAGCGTTCGCCGAAAGTCGCGGATGAGGTTAAGAAAACCACATGCTATATGTGCGCATGCCGCTGCGGTATTGATGTTCATCTTCGTGATGGCAAAGTCCGCTATATCGAGGGCAACCGAGACCATCCGGTGAATAAGGGCGTTTTATGCGCCAAGGGGTCGGCTGGCATTATGCAGCATTATTCGCCAGCAAGATTGCGAAGCCCGCTCAAGCGTGTTGGCCCGCGCGGCAGCGGCCAATTTGAAGAAATTAGCTGGGAAGAGGCGCTGACAACAGCGACTGGCTGGCTTGCCCCAATCCGCGAAACCGATCCAAAAAAACTGGCCTTTTTTACTGGCCGTGACCAATCACAAGCCCTGACCGGTTGGTGGGCACAGCAGTTTGGCACGCCAAATTTTGCCGCGCATGGTGGCTTTTGTTCGGTCAATATGGCGGCTGGTGGAATTTACACGATCGGCGGCGCTTTCTGGGAATTTGGTTCGCCCGATTGGGATCTGACCGAAATGTTCGTTTTGTTCGGCGTTGCCGAGGATCATGACTCAAACCCCATCAAAATGGGTCTTGGCAAATTGAAAAACCGTGGCAAGCGGGTGGTGTCGGTCAATCCGGTGCAGACGGGCTATGCCGCGATTTCCGATGATTGGTACGGTGTCACGCCGGGAACTGACGGGTTGTTGATCCTGTCACTCATTCGCGAATTGATGCAGTCGGGCAATATTGATGTTGATTATCTGCGCCGCTATACCAATGCGCCATGGCTGGTTATCCGCAATCCGGGGGCAGCCGATGATGGGTTGTTCCTTCGTGATGATGATGGCAACCCGCAGATTCTTGATCGCAACAGTGGCAAGCTGGTTGCCAGTAATAGCCGCAGTGTTGCGGCCCAATTGCAAGGTGAGGTCAAGCTGGATAATGGCGCGATTGCCGTACCATCATTCATGTTGATGGCCGAAGCCTATCTTGATGATGCCTATAATCCCGATGTGATTGCTGGCAAGGTTGGCATTCCGGCAGCGCGTATTCGCCAGCTTGCGGCCGATCTGGCCGAGGCCGCCTTTGCCAAGGAAATTGTGATTAACCAGCCTTGGACTGACTGGAAGGGCGAACATCATGAAACGATGATTGGCCGTCCGGTTTCAATGCATGCAATGCGTGGTATCTCGGCGCATTCAAACGGGTTTCAGACCTGCCGCGCGCTTCATGTGTTACAGTTGATTCTGGGGTCGGTTGAAGTGCCCGGCGGTTTCCGCTTTAAGCCGCCTTATCCGAAACCAGCCGAAGCTCATCCAAAACCGGCAGGCAGGCCCGATCAGGTTACACCCGGCAAGCCGATGGCTGGTGCACCGCTTGGCTATGTTCTGGGGCCTGATGATTTAATCATTGGCAAAGATGGTGCACCGCAGCGGATCGACAAGGCCTTTAGCTGGGATGCGCCAATGTCGGCGCATGGCCTGATGCATATGGTGATTTCAAACGCCGTTGCCGGTGATCCTTATCCGGTGGATGTATTGTTCATGTATATGGCCAATATGGCGTGGAATTCATCAATGAATACGCGCGGCGTCATGGAAATGCTAACTGCAAAAGATGACGAAACCGGCGAATATAAGATTCCAAAAATCATCTATTCCGATGCTTATCAATCAGAAATGGTTGCCTATGCTGATCTGATTCTTCCCGACACAACCTATCTTGAACGGCATGATGCGATTTCGCTTCTTGATCGGCCGATCTGCGAGGCTGATGGTGTTGCCGATGCCATTCGCTGGCCGGTATTGCCGCCTGATCGTGATGTGCGCGGATTCCAATCGGTACTTCTTGATATCGGCGCGCGGCTTGGGCTGCCCGGTATGGTGAATGAAGATGGTAGCGCAAAATATGCCGATTATGGTGATTATATCGTCAATCATGAGCGCAAGCCGGGGATTGGTCCATTGGCCGGTTTCCGTGGTGAAAATGGCAAGGCTGAAGGGCGCGGATCACCCAATCCGGCGCAGCTTGATGCCTATATCGAAAATGGTGGTTTCTGGCATACTGAAATTCCAGATGCGGCGAAATATTATAAGATGGCAAATGTGGCCTATCAGGATTTCGCCGTTGAAATGGGCTTTTTCGACAGCCCACAGCCATATGATTTCCAGATCTATTCTGAAGTGTTGCAAAAATTCCGTCTTGCCGCCGAAGGGCATGGTAACGTTCAACCGCCCGAACATTTGCGGGCGCGGGTTAAACAATGTTTTACCCCATTGCCAAGCTGGTACCCGCCATTTGAAGGCAGTGCCATTGATGAGGATGAATTCCCGATTCATGCGCTGACCCAACGGCCAATGGCCATGTATCATTCATGGGGATCGCAAAATCCATGGTTGCGGCAAATTCATGGTCATAACCCGATGTTTCTTTCGCAAACGCTTGCCACCAAGATTGGTGTTGGCGAAGGCGATTGGATTTGGGTGACGTCGCATCATGGAAAAATTCGGGTTCCAGTGGCCGTCATGGAAGGCGTCAATGAACATACGATCTGGACATGGAATGCGATTGGCAAACGCAAAGGCGCGTGGCAATTGGATGCCGATGCGCCTGAGGTCAAAAAGGGCTTTTTGCTGAATCATTTGATTCACGAATTGCTGCCACCAAAAGGCGATGGCATGCGCTGGGCAAATTCGGATCCGATTACCGGACAGGCCGCATGGTTTGATTTGCGCGTCAAAATCGAGGCTGCGGCAGAGGATGAGCCTGCCGAGGTTGCCCCACAATTTGATCAGATTGCATCACCGCCCGGCCTAACCAAACCCGAAGCCATGCTTCGTTATGGTCTTGAATGGACCAAATCGGCCACCAAAAAATCAAAGAAAGGCCAGTGATATGACGAGTTTACCTGAACCATCGGCCATTAAGCTTGGCCTTGTCATCGACCTAGATATCTGTGTTGGTTGTCAGGCTTGTGTGGTGAATTGCAAAGAATGGAATACATCGGGCTATGGTGCGCCCCTGTCTGACTCGGATGCCTATGGCGCCCAGCCAAGTGGGGCATGGCTAAACCGCGTTCATACTTTTGAGGCTGGGACAGGTGCCGATGCCAAGGTTGTGCATTTTCCGAAATCGTGCCTTCATTGCGAAGACGCGCCTTGTGTTACCGTCTGCCCAACAGGTGCCTCGTTCAAACGAAGTGAAGATGGCATTGTTCTGGTGAATGAAGATTGGTGCATTGGCTGCGGTCTTTGTGCTTGGTCATGTCCTTATGGTGCGCGTGAAATGGATCCGGCCGAAGGGGTAATGAAAAAATGCACCCTTTGCGTTGACCGGATTTATAACGAAAATCTGCCAAGCGAGGATCAGGTGCCAGCTTGTGTTCGCACCTGTCCGACTAATGCGCGTCACTATGGCGATCTTGGTGATCCGAATTCGGAAGTCAGCCTGCTTGTCGCCGCGCGTAGCGGGTTCGATTTGATGCCCGAGCAAAACACCAAGCCGGTGAATAAATATCTGCCACCGCGGCCGCGCCGTGCGGCAAATGATACCCCGATGTCACTATTGGCAATGGCCGATGAGGCAACGCCGTCTGGTTTCTGGAAATGGGTCGATTCAACTTTGGAAAAGCTGGGGTAAGTAAGATGCGTCCTGCCTGGTCAATTATTTTCTTTACGTCGATTTCTGGTCTTGGCTTTGGCCTTGCCGCCTGGGTGGTTCTTGGGTTTATCGATCTTGTTCACCCGCAACAGATTTTTGGCGTTGGCGGTCTGGTAATGCTGCTCATCGGTGCGGGGCTGCTTAGCTCGACATTGCATCTTGGGCATCCTGAACGTGCTTGGCGCGCGCTTAGCCAGTGGCGCAGTAGCTGGCTGTCACGCGAAGGCGTGCTGGCGGTGCTGGCGATGTTGGCGCTTGCGGGTTGGGGATGGCATGTTTTTGCCATTGGGACGCCGCCATTATGGGCGAATATTGCTGCGGCCTTGCTGATGGCGGTAACGGTCTATGCCACCTCGATGATTTATGCATCATTGAAAACTGTGGCGCGTTGGCATCACCCGTTGACGCCAATCTGCTATTTGATGTTTGCTGCGGTTGGTGGTCTTTTGGCGATATTGTGGCTTCAGGCCTTTTTAGGTCAGGGTCAAAGCGACGCTTTTGAACTGGCGGTATTGCTGGCGCTGGCCTCTGCATGGGGGGTTAAGCTTGTTTGGTGGCAGATTGCTGGTGCCAATGGATCAGGAAGCACGCTCGCGTCGGCAACGGGTCTTGTGGGGCTTGGCGAGGTGCGAAGCATTATGCCGCCGCATACGTCAGAAAATTATCTTCAGCATGAAATGGGCTTTGTCATTGCGCGTAAACATGCCAGCCGTTTGCGGCTGGTCGCACTTGGTCTTGGTGGCGGTTTGCCATGTCTTTTGGTGATTATGGATGGCGGTTCGGCCATGGGCATTGGGCTGGCTTTGTTGCTTCATATGGCCGGCGTGTTTGTTGAACGCTGGCTGTTTTTCGCTGAAGCCAAACATACAGTAAGCATTTATTACGGCCATCAGCATTAAGCCGAATATAGGCAAGCCGTATCACCGCGGCGATAACAGATATTAAAACCGGCTTTTAGCCAGTTTTTTAAGGTCATATGCCTATCCGCTGCTGTGTCTGTCTGCCGGTGTCTATCGGCTGGCGCTTGGCCGGTGGCAGCATCGCGTGGTTTCATAACATTGGGCCTCATAAGATTGAGCGTCATGGGTTTGTTGGCGTTATCATTTGCCGGCGCTATGCCAAAGCCGCACGGTTGTGCACGCGATGCACGGTGATGTGAGGGGGGTGTCCTAGGTCTGGCGCGCTGTTGTGCCGGATCATTTAGCTTAGGGGCGGTGCCGCCACCGCACTGCATCTCAATCGCGCCCTTAAAAAACCAGCCCTGTTGCCAGGGCTGGTTTGATGTTTTACTTATCTAAGGCGATCACACCAGAAGCGGTGCAATCACAAGGCTAACAATGGCCATCACATTGATCAGGATGTTCATTGCAGGGCCTGAAGTGTCTTTCAGCGGGTCACCAACTGTATCGCCAACAACGACCGCCTTATGGACGTCAGAACCTTTGCCGCCAAGGTTGCCCTTTTCGACATATTTCTTTGCATTGTCCCAAGCGCCACCAGCATTGGCCATCATCAGTGCCATCATCACACAGCAAACCAATGCACCAGCAAGCGTGCCGCCAAGTGCCTTTGGTCCAAGACCAAAGCCAATAACAACAGGTGCTAACACAGCCATTGATCCCGGAAGGATCATCTTGCGAAGCGCAGCGCGTGTCGCAATGTCAATACAACGTGCTGTATCTGGCTTGGCTGTCCCTTCAAGAAGGCCTGGGATTTCTTTGAACTGACGACGAACTTCGACGATCATGTCAAACGCTGCATCACCAACCGCAGTCATTGTCATTGCGCTGACAAGGAATGGGAAGATGCCGCCAATGAACATGCCGCAAAGAACCATCGGGTCATTGATCGCAAGAACGAAATCTGGATCACCATTGCTGATCTTGGCAATATAGGCACTGATCAGTGCTAGCGCAGCAAGCGCCGCAGCACTGATGGCAAAGCCTTTACCAATCGCCGCAGTTGAGTTGCCAACTTCGTCCAGTGAGTCAGTGATTTCACGAGTTTCCTTACCCATTTTTGCCATTTCGGCGATACCACCAGCATTATCGGCAACGGGGCCATAGGCATCAATCGCCATGGTGATCCCAACAGTTGACAACATGCCAACAGCAGCAAGACCAACACCGTAAAGGCCAGCGGCCGCATTGGCGCAATAGATGATGGCAGCAATGGTCAGAGCCGGAATGGCAACCGACTGCATGCCTGTGGCCAAACCTGAAATCATTACAGTTGCTGGCCCAGTTTCACCGTCTTTCGCAATTTTACGAACCGGCGCACCGCCAGTGTAATATTCGGTAACAAGACCAACGACAATACCGCCGATCGCACCAACCAGAACAGCGACCCAAATACCATTGGCACCGCCCATGGCTTGGACGAGGAAATAGGCACCGCCGATAAAGATAATGGCCGAACCGATTGTACCAAAGCGCAAGGCAACATCGGCGCTTTTGTTTGAGAATAGCTTCACCGCAAAAATGCCAGCAAGCGAACAAAGCAGGCCAAGTGACGCAAGCGCCAAAGGCATGAATTGAAGAACTTCCTGATTACCACCGAGGCGGGCGATGTTTTCTAGTGACATTGAAGCTGCAAGAGCGATCGATGCAATCATCGCACCACAATATGATTCGAAAATGTCTGAACCCATACCGGCGACGTCACCAACGTTGTCACCAACATTATCGGCGATAACCGCTGGGTTGCGAGGATCATCTTCAGGAATGCCTGCTTCAACCTTACCGACAAGGTCGGCGCCCACATCGGCGCTTTTGGTAAAGATGCCACCACCAACCCGGCTAAACAGGGCAACTGATGAGCCACCCATTGCAAAACCCTCGATAGCTTCGATGCCATGCGCAGTGCCGCCCATGAAGAAGTAAAGTGTGCCAATGCCAAGAAGACCCATCGACGCTACTGTAAGACCCATGATCGAACCGCCAAAAAAGGCAACGTTCAGGGCAGCGGCTGCACCTCTTGTATTTGCGGCAACGGCGGTTCTGACATTTGCCTTGGTTGCTGAATACATACCAATGTAACCAGCTGTACCAGAACAAAGCGCGCCGAGCGTGAAGGAGATGGCCGTGTCAGCACCCAGGCTGGCATAAAGAGCGATAATACAGATAAGGCAGAAAATTGCCAAACGCTTGTATTCGCTGGCCATGAAGACCATTGCGCCGAGATGAATTTCATCGGCAATTTCTTTGACTCTGCCTTCGCCAGCTGGTGATTTGATAATATTGGCGTAAATCAACAAGGCAGCGATCATACCGAATGCACCAAAGGTGATCGGCAGAATTGCATTTGTAAGCATGAAAGGATCCTCTTGCTTGATAAAGATGTGCGTAAAGCCCTAGCAAAAGCTAAAGTGGCGCGAAGCCGCCGCGGTTATACCGGTAATGGCGCATAGTGTAAACCATAGAATATTTATGGTTTGCCAAGCTTTTGGATTGATTGCGATAGCCCAGATTATATTGTACATTTTAGGCTTACTGTGCCTTTGCAATTTGAATTTAATTTTGCCTTTCTGGCAGCGTTAAACGGCATATTTAGCCGGTTTCTAGGAGTGAGTATTTTGAGCGAATTACCTCTTCTACTGAATAGACATTCAAGGGCGTAAAACCATTGAACCCAACTGAGGAATAAGTTGATGTGTAAGCGCCAGTCGCGTGCACCCACACTTTGTCTCCAGATCGCAAGTTAATGGGCATTTCAACTGGAGCACGTTCGTATAGGGTGTCAACGGAGTCGCAAGTTGGACCAGCTATAATTGCTTTTTCACATATTTCGTTCTCTAGCCCCGGAACCGAGATGTGGTACTTGATTGCCTCACCTTCAGTTTCTGCCAGACCGTTAAAACGACCTACGTCAAGAAAAATCCAACGATAGCTGTCAGTTTTACTTTTTCTCGCAACTAAAATGACCTCGCCAACTATTAAACCAGCGTCGCCCACAATAGCTCTTCCAGGTTCCGCTATGAGCTTTGGGATTTCATTATCAAAATGTTTGGTTAACGAGTTTTGAATTTCTTGGGCGTACAGCCGCAATTCTGGAGGGCTTCCATTACCGAGATTAGTAGGAAAGCCGCCCCCTAAATTCAAAGTGTCTAATTTTACGTCTTGAGATGATGATTCATCAAAAATATATTTGGCTTGCGCAATTGCTGCATCCCAGGCTGAGACGCTAAGTTGTTGCGAGCCTACGTGAAATGATACTCCTCTTGGCTTGAGGCCGATAGTTGTAGCCTTGGCCAGTAACTCTATCGCCATAATGGCATCACAGCCAAATTTTCGGCTTAGCGGCCACTCAGAGCCTTTTCCTAGGTCGTTAACTAAAATTCGACACATTACGTTGGAATCTGGCGCGTATTTTGCAATTTTATCCAACTCCTCAAGGGCATCGAATGCAAAGTGTCGGACGCCCAACTGGAAAGCTTTGGCGATATCAGATGACTTTTTTATTGTGGAGCCAAACGAGATTTTCTCTATCTCTCCACCGCACTCAATAACCATAAGAATTTCGTTTAAAGAAGCGCAGTCGAATGATGCACCTTCTGATACCAATCTAGACAGCACATCAGAATGAGGGTTTGCCTTAACAGCATAAAAAACCTGAACATTCTTAAAATTATCGCTGAAAGTGCGATAATTTTCAGCTGCCCGTTCCTGATCAATTACAAGAAAAGGGGTGGATAGTGAACAATCAGTAATGGCTGACTTGATGCGTAATGTCACTGTTTTGACTCCCTAACCCATTTTTCTTCAGGGTTTCTGACAACTGAAGGAGCCTGCAAACAGCGATAGGATCAATGTCTTCGGTGGACACAATGGCCAATTTCAAGACTGCTCGGACCGTTGTTTATGGGTTCCTTGGCATTTTCCTTACAATAGCCTGACGGCTTAGCCGCTTGCTCTCGCCATCACGCGGGGTTTCCATATTCCGATTTGTAGGAAAATGCAATCAGAATTTTAGCCCTCAACATCGCCTTAAGTTGCGTGGGAGAGCGCAAAGGTCGGCAAAAAAGGGTGATGATGTTTGTCGTGATGTTGGTTGTCCGAGTAGTGTAGATTTTATGCAATGATGTTTGTGCGAATTTTGGCACCTTGTTGCTTAATTGTCGTCTTTGTAATCATAAACGTTTATCGGGATCTTTGTTATGACCCAAATGATCATCTGTCGCTCTGATGATTAGCACCTTCATCTTCGTGATGGTGCCATAGCTGGCGCGGTTATTGATGACATGGCGCGCCATTTTGTCCACGGCATCATCATGCCAAATCTGTTGCCGCTAGCGGTAACAGGCGCTGAAGCCGAGGCCTTTCTCGATGTGACTAGCCCGTGGGAGCGTGAATATCTGCTGTTGAATATCTAATGTTTCTGCGCGGCTGTTTGCGCTGTCTGGCAATCGGCACAAAGACCGGTGATTTCTATTACCTTATGCGCCGCCTGAAAGCCGCGATCATTGCCAAGGCTTTGTAACCGGCTATCTATGCTGGTATCGGTGAATTCATTGGCGCGTTCGCATTGGGTGCAAAGCATGAAGATGCTAACTTCACTGCCACCGCAATCATGCAATTGACAAGCGACAAACCCATTCACACTTTCAATCCGATGAACCGCGCCGCGCTCGACCAATTTGGCAAGTGCCCGATAGACCTGAAGCGGTGCGCGGATGCCCTTGTCACGAAGCGCGTCAAGAATATTATAGGCGCTTAGTGGCCGATTGGCGTCACATAGCAATTGATAAACAAGGGTTTCATTTTGGGTCATGGCTTGCCTCGTCATGATGGTAATGAAGAGCGGGGCTGTCATTTGCCATCGACCGGCGGCGCGGCACCAATGTCAGGCCAAGCAGCAAAAGCGCCCCTGCCAGAATAATTGATGGGCCGGATGGTGTGTCAAATTCGGCCGATCCGTATAGACCGGCAATTACCCCGATCACGCCTAGAATTGACGCCAATACCGCCATCATTTCAGGGCTTGTAACAAGGCGGCGCGCGGCGGCGGCGGGAATGATCATCAATGCCGTGATCAGCAAAACACCAACGAGCTTGACGGCAATCGACACTACCAGCGCGATCAGCAGCATAAACAGCCATTCGGTGCGTTGTGGTGACAGACCTTCGGCCTCGGCAATTTCTGGGCTTAGCGTTGCCGCAACAAGGCGTCGCCATTGCCAGACAATAATCGCCAAAATTGCCCCGCCGCCAGCATAGATCACCAAAAGATCGGTTGTATCAACAGCAAGGATATCACCAAATAAAAGCCCGTTCACATCAACATTGCGGCCACCAGTCACCGAAACCAAAACCAGCCCAAGCGCTAAGGTTGAATGCGCTAAAATGGCAAGAATTGTATCTGATGACAGGCTTGGTGTTCGCTTGGCAACCATCATCGCAATACAGATGGCAAGGGTGACAAACGGAACCGCAATTAATGAAGACACATCAGTCAAGATTGCCAAGGCAATGCCTAGAAGCGCCGTATGGGCCAACGTATCGCCAAAAAATGCCATTTTGCGCCAGATGACCAAACAGCCAAGCGGTCCCACAACAACCGCCAGACCAATGCCGGCAAAAAGCGCTCGGGTAAAGAAATCGTCAAACATTATCATGCCCATCGTGACTATGCTCATGCTTGTCAGGATGACAGGACTCGCTGGCTGACTCGTCGGCATGTTGGACAGTGCCATCGGGAAGATGGATGTGATCATGATCATGCCGGTAAACCGCCAACGCCGCCGTATCATGCGCGCCAAACAGGCGCAGATATTCAGGATTGCTAACCACCGAATCAGGGCTGCCACTGCAACAGATATGACCGTTTAGACAAAGGACCGTATCGGTATCAGCCATGACAATATGAAGATCATGCGAAATCATCAGAACCCCGCAGCCGGTGGTATCGCGAATTTGCCGGATCAAATTGTAAAGCATCGCCTCACTGGCAAAATCGACCCCTTGAACAGGCTCGTCCAGAACCAAAAGATTAGGGCGGCGAACCATCGCGCGGGCCAACAGAATGCGCTGAAATTCTCCGCCAGATAAATCCTGCACAAATGCCGTTGCCAAATGTGGCGCGCCAACCGCCTCAAGCACCTGTTTCTTTTCATCCAGCGAGACTTTGGCCGTTAAATCCAAAAGCCGGTCAACTCGCATCGGCAGTGCTGGATCAATATGCAGCTTTTGTGGGACATAACCAACACGCAAACCAGCTTGGCGTTGAACGCGGCCTTCATTGCCGCGGATCGTGCCAACAGCCAATTTTGCGGTGGTGCTTTTACCAGCGCCATTTGGGCCGATGATGGTGACAATTTCACCTTTGCGAATGCGCAGATCAATGCCCCGCACAAGCCAGCGATTGTCACGCTTGACACCGGCATTTTCGAGATTGATTAAATCTGTTTTTTCGCGTGCCATAACAAGCCTTGCCTGATGATTGGGGATGGATGCCCCAGTTTTGGGATGTTATAATGTAACATAGCTGTTGAAAAAAGGGAGAAAATGACAAGACTGGCAAAAGCAGGTGATGATGTTTCTCGGGGTGGTGTAGATTTTGCGCAATGATGCTGGTATGAATTTTGGCATCTTGTTGTCGATTTATCAGTTTTGTAACCATCAAAATTTATGGGAATCTTTGTTATGACCCAAATGACCATCCGCCGCCCTGATGATTGGCATCTTCATCTTCGTGATGGCGCTATGCTTGGCGCGATTATTGATGATACGGCGCGCCATTTTGCCCGCGCCATCATCATGCCAAATCTGGTGCCACCAGTGGTGACAGGCACCGAAGCGGCGGCCTATCGCGACAGGATCATGGCTTGTGTCAATCCGGATCATGGTTTTACCCCGCTAATGACGTTATATCTGACCGAAACAACCGATCCGGATGATGTTGCCGCGGCCGCCAAATTAGGCTTGATCAATGCGGTCAAGCTGTATCCGGCAGGGGCAACCACCAATTCAGCATCGGGGGTTCGCGATCTTGACAAGGTTATCGCCGTTCTGGAAAAAATGGCCGAAATTGGCCTGCCGCTCTGTGTTCATGGCGAAGTGACCGATCCACAAATTGATATTTTTGATCGTGAAGCGGTGTTTATCGAGACCGTTCTTGATCCGTTGCGGCGGCGGGTGCCTGATTTACGGGTTGTGCTGGAACATGTGACCACCAGCGATGGTGTTGATTATGTCCGTTCTAACGGTGCCAATATTGCCGCCACGATCACAACGCATCATCTGTTTATCAATCGTAATCACATTCTGGCTGGTGGCATTCGCCCGCATTATTATTGCTTGCCAGTCGCCAAGCGCGAAAGCCACCGCCGCGCCCTGATTGCGGCGGCCATTTCCGGTGATGGCAGTTTCTTTCTTGGTACCGACAGTGCGCCGCATCTGGACGCTGCCAAGCTGATGGCTTGTGGCTGTGCTGGTATTTATACCGCGCCAAACACCATGTCGTGTCTTGCGCATATTTTTGAAGATGAAGACGCGCTTGATCAGCTTGAAGGTTTTACCTCACTGCATGGCCCAAGATTTTATCGCCTGCCGGTTAATGAAGACCGGATCACTTTGGTTAAACAAGATGCGCCGGTTATATATCCGGAAAGTCGCGCGACGCCTGATGGGCCATTAACGATTTTTGATTGTGGCACGCCGCTTTACTGGGCGGTTCAGGATGCTGATTAAACTGGCTTGATGCGGGCTAGCATTTTCAATCTTCCCCCTCCGCTTTGCGGATGATTTATTATGATGGCTATAGTTTGGTCTCGCGGGCTCCGGCATTTGGCCGAAGCGATTTTTTGGAGCGCGCCTCACGCTGGGTGATATAGACGGTAGAGGCAAAAATGACTGCCCCGCCAATCCATGTCCAAAGGCCTGGCCATTCGCTAAAAATCAACCATGCCAGAATAACTGCAAATGGCAATTTGATGAATTCAAGCGGTTGCAAAGCGGTAATATCAACAAGCCGATAGGCGCGGGTAAAACAAAGATGCGCAATCGTTCCGGCAAGCGCCATCGCCCATAAATAACCCCAGCTTTCAAGGCTTGGCCATTGCCAGACACCAAGCGCGGGTATCAATGCCAATGGCGCTTGCATTGCCACCATCCATGTCACAATAGCTTCGGGTGTTTCGGTTGCGGTCAGTTTTTTAACGATCAGCGACGCCATTGCAATTGATAAGGCACTGGCAAGCGCCATCATCGCACCAACCGAAATTTCGGTAAAGCCCGGTTGCAAGATGATCAATGTTCCCAAAAATCCAACAGCAATGGCAGCGATCCGGCGCGCGCGAATGATTTCACCAAGAAATAACACTGCACCAATGGTTACAAACAAAGGGCCGGTAAAACCAAGCGCGGTCATTTGCGCCAGCGGAATTAATGTAAGGGCGGTAAAACCGCAAAACATACCGCCAAAATTAATTACCGCGCGCAGAAAAAACAGCTTTGATTTTTGCATGCGGATGCTTGGCCAGCCAACACGCATGATTAGCGGCATTAACAAAACCACCGCCAGCGCATTGCGGAAAAACACCACCTCAATCACGGGCAGATCGGCCGCAGATAGCCGGATGAAAATCCCCATGCAGGTAAACATGAACAGCGCAACAATCATCAAGATTGTGGCGCGCATTTGCGGCGGTAAGTTTCGAAAGGCCAGAGACAAAGACATAGACAGCAACGACCAACATGACAGAGGGTGGCAGCAAGCCTGTTTTATCCAAGATGGCCTGTTGCCAGATCAACGCTAGCCTAGGCGCTAAAGGAAATCAGCGTCAAAGAAAATCATTTCAGATTGTTATTTATCACTAGCCCGCCATTTTGGCGGCGGCCCATTCATCCAATGCTTTGACATAGGCTGCATATTCATCACGAACCGATGGATGGGCGCATAATGCCGCTTGATAGGCCTTGATCGATGCAGGTAGGGTCAGGTCAAACCCAAGCAGGCCTTGTAAACAATCAAGAATGGCAAAGCTTGGTGCAAAGCCGCAATCGGCAAGGCTAAGATCGGTTCCAGTCAAAAGCGGTGATGGCGCGCGGATCTCGACAAGTTGTTGAAAGCGGCGCTGCAAAAGGGCGGCATTGTCGGCAATGAAATCGGCATTGCGGTTTGCGGGGGCAACCTGTCCAAAATAGGCACGAAGCAACGGTTCGATGCGGGTGTCGTGAAACCGTGACAAGGCGCGTGCCACTGCGCGGTCTTTGATGGGTTTAGGAAGCATTGCGGGTTCGGGTGCCAGCTCGTTCAAATATTCGGCAATGGCGTCTGACTCGCCAAGGGTAAAGCCATCATGCACCAAGGCTGGAATCGTGCCTGATGGCACAATCTTGCAATAGGCTGGACTGCCATAGCCATTGGGCGGCGCAAGGCTTGTCCATTTCAACCCTTTATGGCGAAGCAAAATGCGGGTTTTGCAGCCATAGCTGCTTATCGCAAGGTCATAAAGCACAAGCATCAAACGGCTCCGACAAATTTGGAAAAGGCGATGGAAAGGTTAAAAAAAAGAGGCATGACTGCCTCTTTTTTCATATTTGATATAATTGCAGGCTAGTTGGCAAGCTGCCATTTACGACCAAGATCAGCAAAAAAGCCACGTTCGGTCTTCAGCGCAATCCATGTGTTTACATAATTGATCCATACCTGATCGGCTTGTGGTAACAGCATGGCAATTGGGGTTGGTGCCTTTGGCGCTGAAACCGGAACAACCATCATTTCTGGATATTTTGCAACCAGCTTATAGGCCTCGACATTTGATGTTATGTGCGCATCGGCGCGGCCGGCTAGAACTTCTTGGAAATCTCGTGCAGGGGCTTCAACAATTTTATATTTCGCATTTGGGAAGAACTGCTTGACTTGTTTTTCTTGGGTTGTTCCAAGCGTCGCGGCAACGGTAACAGATGCCTTGTCAAGATCGGCCCAATCGGTAAATTTGTCAGCATTCTTTTTCAATGTAAGCGGCACTGTTGCCAATGAAAAATAGCTGTTTGAATAGCCAGCGGCTTTTGCGCGGCCAGGTGAAATCGAGGCAGAACCGGTCATGTGGTATTTGCCCGATGTAACACCGCTTACCAATGTTTTCCAATCAGTTGGCACAAACTCGACCTTTACCCCCAGATCTTTTGCAAGCTCGGTCATGACGTCAATATCATAGCCGGTATAGCTGTTTGTCGCTATGTCTTTCATGGTCATTGGGTTCCAGTCGCCAGTGGTGCCAACCTTAAGCACCCCGTCAGACAGGATTTCATTCAGTACGCTTGCCGCATGAACGGGCGCCGTCACCGTGCTAAACACAAAAAGAGCAGTAATTATTTTTAGAAGTCGCATTTGTTAAAGTCTCCTTGGACTCATGATTCAAGTAATTTTTTGATTAACATTCTTGCCTGTAGAGATGGGGTATCGTTCGGATAATACAAGCGGTGACTATGATTTCTCACGCCGAAACCGATTGGGGGCTAGCCGATTAGCACGGAATCGGATAGGTAGAGACAAACATCGAGCAGGCGTGATCGTCGGTTCTTTCTTGTGGCGCATTTATTACCTGCCCTTATGTAATGATGGAAATTTAGGTGACAGTCACTATGAACCAGCCAGCAACACAGCCCTTTATCAAAGTCAGGGGTGTTTCAAAATATTTTGGCCAGTTCTGCGCGCTTGACGCTGTGTCACTTGATATCGAGCTTGGTCAAAAGCTGGTGATTTGCGGGCCATCCGGTTCGGGCAAATCAACCTTGATCCGCTGTATCAACCGGCTTGAGCGCCATGAGGCAGGCGAGATTCGAATTGACGGTGTTGTCGTTGATGACAGCCCCGCTGGAAGCGCTGTTTTGCGCAATAATGTCGGGATGGTGTTTCAGCAATTCAACCTATTTCCGCATTTGACCATTTTAGAAAATTTGATGCTGGGGCCGGTTCGCGCCCGCAAGATGGCCGAGGCTGATGCCCATGATCTGGCAATGCATTATCTTGAGCGTGTAAGGATTCCCGAACAATTCAGCAAATATCCAGCGCAATTATCGGGCGGCCAGCAGCAACGTGTGGCGATTGCACGGGCGCTTTGCATGGCGCCAAAGATCATGCTTTTTGACGAACCAACATCGGCGCTTGATCCGGAAATGATTGCCGAGGTGCTGGATGTGATCGAAGAACTTGCCGATAGTGGCATGACAATGATTTGCGTTACCCATGAAATGGGTTTTGCGCGGCAGGTCGCTGATATGATGCTTTTCATGGATCATGGAAAGATTGTTGAGATGGGGCCGCCAAAAACATTTTTCAGCGCGCCGGAAAGCGATCGTTGCAAATTGTTCCTTAGCCAGATTTTGCGGCATTAGGGGCGATCAGATCATGCAATTTATAATCTCGAAATTCTGGGCTTTGATGCCATCATCTTTGATACGTCTTTTGGGGCTTGCCGGCCTTGTCAGTCTTGGCGGCTGTTCGGGCAATTGGGGATGGTATGTTGTCAATCCGACAACCGAAACCGGCCGCCAGAATCTGGCGTTCCTGATTGATGGTCTGTATTACACGATTGGCCTGTCAGTCACGGCAATCTGTATTTCAATTTGTCTTGGGCTTTTGGTGGCCTTGCCAGCCTTGTCAAGCCGCCGCGCACCTAAAGCGATTAACCGCATTTATGTTGAACTGGTGCGCGCCATTCCCATTTTAGTCCTGATCTTGTGGGTTTATTATGGCCTGCCACAAGTCGCCAGCTTGTCAATTTCGGTATTCTGGGCGGGGGTTCTGGCATTGGCCATTTCCGATAGCGCCTTTCAGGCAGAAATTTTTCGCGCCGGAATCCAGTCGATTGACCGTGGCCAATATGAGGCGTCACATTCGATTTCATTGAATTACCGCGATACCATGCGCTATGTGATTTTGCCGCAGGCAATCAAACGCATTTTGCCAGCCCTTGGAAACCAGCTTGTCTATATGTTGAAAATGTCATCGCTGGTATCGGTGATTGGCATGCAGGAACTTACCCGTCGCGCGAATGAACTGGTCGTTACCGAATATAGGCCCTTGGAAATCTACACGGTTCTGGTGCTTGAATATCTGGTGGTTATTCTGATTGTTTCGGCGGGTGTGCGCTGGCTTGAACGTCGCCTTGAAACAAACTGAATAAGGAGCATTTCTGCAGCGTAACTTCACTGTTGTTTTTGCCGCGATTTTTGAGTTGAATAAGCGGTGAGGTAGTAAGGTGATGGATTTATCCAAGAAACATGATGCGGCGGGTCTGTTGCAAATAGACAAGGATGCCCAAGGTATTTTGCGCGTAACGCTGAATGATCCGGCGCGGCGCAATGCCCTGTCTGAGGCAATGCTTGACAGGCTTGGTGCAATTTTGGCTGATGCGGCAATTGATGCCAGCGTTCGGGTGATTGTTTTGGCGGCCAATGGCCCCGCTTTTTGTGCTGGCCATGACCTGAAAGAAATGAGCGCAGGCCGCGCAAATGCGGATCAGGGCGAGGCCTATTTTACCGATGTTTTGAAACGCTGTTCGGCGGTCATGCAGGCAATCTTGCAAAATCCCAAACCGGTGATTGCTGAAGTGGCGGCAACAGCAACGGCGGCAGGTTGCCAGCTTGTGGCAAGCTGTGATCTTGCCTATGCCGCACAATCAGCGCGATTTAGCACGCCTGGTGTTCATATCGGTCTTTTCTGTTCAACACCGATGGTGGCGCTTACTCGCAATGTCGGGGCGAAACATGCCATGGAAATGCTGTTGACCGGCGAGATGGTACCAGCGGCGCGCGCCGCTGAAATCGGGCTTGTCAATGCGGTTGTTGATTATGCTGATCTGACCGATCATGTGACCGCTGTGGCGCATAAAATTGCCAGCAAGTCACCGCTGACATTGGCCATTGGCAAAAGCGCTTTTTACACACAACGTGAATTATCAATCGCGGATGCCTATGAATATGCATCGCGGGTTATGGTCGAAAATATGCTTCACCGTGATGCGGTTGAGGGCATTGATGCCTTTATCGAAAAGCGCGAGCCAAAATGGTAGATAATAAGGCTGGTTGACGGCAAAGCAGTTTGGCGGCAAGGGGGGGCAGCAAAATGACAAATCCATATGATATCGGGCTTGACCAGAATCCAGCAAATTACCAGCCTTTGACACCGCTGACATTCCTCGAGCGTGCAGCGATGGTTTTTCCAAATCAAACGGCCGTTATTCATGGGTCTTTGTGGCGTAATTATGCGGCGCTTTATGCGCGATGCCGGCAATTGGCAAGCGTGCTTGCGGCGGCAGGGCTTGGGCGCGGCGATACGGTCTCGGTCATGCTGTTAAATACACCAGCAATGATCGAAGCCCATTACGGCGTGCCGATGTCGGGTGCGGTTCTGCATTCGTTAAATACGCGGCTTGATGCGGCGACAATTGCGTTTCAACTTGATCATGCCGAAGCCAAAATTCTGATCGTTGATATCGCGCTTTTGCCGCGTGTGCGTGAAGCATTGACGCTGGCCAAGGGCAACCCGGAATTGATCATTTATGATGATGCCGAATTTGACGGGCCAAGATCGGGCTATGACGAGACTGAATATGAAACATTTATTGCGTCAGGTGATGCTGATTTTGCGTGGATTATGCCCGATGATGAATGGGATGCAATTACGATCAATTACACATCAGGCACAACGGGCGATCCAAAGGGCGTGGTGTATCATCACCGTGGCGCCTATTTGCTGGCGCAGGGAAATGCGCTGACCGCATCAATGAAAAAACAGGCAGTCTATCTTTGGACTTTGCCGATGTTTCATTGCAATGGCTGGTGTTTCCCCTGGACTATTTCGGCGATTTCGGGAACGCATGTTTGTCTTCGCGAGGTGTGCGCCGAAGATATCTGGAATGCTATACTGAAATATCGGGTTAGCCATATGTGCGGTGCGCCAATTGTCATGTCGCTTGTCGTGGGTGGCAAACCGGCAAGTGCCAAACTGGATTATGAGGTTGAATTTTTTACCGCTGCCGCGCCGCCGCCCGAAGCTGTGCTTGCCGCCATGAAAGATGCCGGTTTTAACGTCACCCATCTCTATGGCTTGACCGAAACCTATGGGCCATCAGTGGTCAATGATTGGGATCCGGAATGGGATTTGTTGGATAATGTCAAACAGGCTGCATTAAAGGCGCGTCAGGGGGTTCGCTATCTGGCGCTTGAAGGGCTTGATGTTGTTGATCCTGACAGCATGGTGCCGGTGCCGCGTGATGGCGCAACGATTGGCGAGGTTGTGATGCGTGGCAATGTTGTGATGAAAGGCTATTTCAAAAATGCACCATCGACCAAACGCGCTTTTGCGGGTGGTTGGTTCCATTCGGGTGATTTGGGGGTTGTTCATCCCGATGGCTATGTTCAGTTAAAAGACAGGTCAAAAGATATCATCATATCTGGCGGCGAGAATATCTCGTCAATCGAGGTTGAGGATGTTCTGCATAAACATCCCGCCGTGGCCAATGTTGCCGTGGTTGCGATGCCGCATGAAAAATGGGGCGAGTCGCCTTGCGCCTTTATCGAAATCATTGATGGCAAAAACGCGAGCCAAGACGAGCTGCGCGATTGGTGCCGTCAAAATCTTGCCGGCTTTAAAGTGCCAAGTGAATTTCGGTTTGAATCAATTCCTAAAACATCAACCGGAAAGATCCAAAAATATGCACTTCGCCAACGCATTGCCGCTGGTGGCGACCCCGATTAAGATTCGGTCACGATTGCAATTGTGGAACAGCTCACTCGATCAATCGCTAATATATTACGGCTAGCTGTTTCCATAATGGCCTGACTGCATATACCTTGTTTTTCGCCCTTGTGACGCCTATATCGCCCAAGGGGGTTCGGGTATGCTTAACGGTAGGGTTGCAAGGTGGCGATGTCAGATTTAGTTCATATTCATTGGTTTCGTCAGGATCTGAGACTTTCCGACAATCCATCATTAACTGCGGCCGCGGCCAAGGGCGCGGTTCTTCCGGTTTATATTATTGATGATGCCAATGCTGGTGATCACCGTATGGGCGGTGCCAGCCGCTGGTGGCTTCATCATTCCTTGACGGTGCTTAATCAGGCGCTTGGCGGTAAATTGATTGTGCTGTCAGGCAATCCAGCCGAAATTCTGGCGAATCTGGCTGATGCTGTTGCGGCGGCAGGGCTGTCTTGGAATCGCGCTTACGAGCCATGGCGGATTACCCGTGATGCCGCCATTAAGGCACAATTTGCCGCGCGCGGCCTTGTAGTTGAAAGCCATAATGGGTCGCTTCTTTGGGAGCCTTGGGCTGTACTGAAAAATGATGGCACCCCTTATAAGGTCTTTACGCCCTATTACCGGCGCGGCTGTCTTGCCGCCACGCCGCCACGCCGTCCGCTGCCGGTGCCGCCAAACCTGGTCATTGCCGATGGCGACGGGTTTGTCACCGGTCAAAGCGCAATCGATGCGCTTGGCCTTTTGCCGGAACGTGACTGGAAAGACGGGCTGGCGGCGATTTGGGATATTGGCGAGGCGGCAGCGCATGACCGGCTTTACGCATTTCTTGATGATGGTCTTGACGGTTATAAGGATGGCCGTAATTTCCCGGCAAAACGCAATGTATCGCGGCTATCAGCCTATTTACATTGGGGCGAGATTTCGCCAAATGCCGTATGGTATGCTGCCAAAGATCGCATGGATGCAGGCATTGGGCAGGATCGTGATTGCGATCATTTTCTGTCCGAACTTGGCTGGCGTGAATTTTCGCATTCGCTTCTTTATCATTTCCCCGAATTGCCGCACAAAAATCTGCAGCCGCGCTTTGATGGCTTTAACTGGCGTGATGATCCGGCCTTGCTGAAAAGCTGGCAAAAAGGATTGACCGGCTATCCTGTTGTTGATGCTGGCATGCGCGAATTATGGCAAACCGGCTATATGCATAATCGGGTGCGGATGATTGTTGGGTCATTTCTGGTGAAAAATCTGCGGCTGCATTGGCATCATGGCGAGGCGTGGTTCTGGGATTGTCTGGTTGATGCTGATCTTGCCAATAACAGTGCAGGATGGCAGTGGATTGCCGGTTGTGGCGCTGATGCAGCGCCTTATTTCCGCATTTTTAACCCAATCACCCAAGGGATGAAATTCGATCCTGACGGGCATTATATCCGGAGCTACCTTCCAGAACTTGCCAATCTTCCCAATGCGTATCTTTGCAGCCCTTGGGAAGCGCCTGCCGAAGTTCTTGCTGGTGCTGGTGTCCGGCTTGGCGAGACCTATCCAAAGCCGATTGTTGATGTCAAAGCCTCACGCGAGGCAGCCTTGGCCGCCTTTTCGGCATTGCGCGAAACAAGATGAAAACGCTTAGGCTTGTTCTTGGTGATCAGTTAAGCCGTAATTTGCCAAGCCTGTCAGATCTGGATCCGGTCAAGGATTTGGTGTTGATGGCCGAAGTAATGTCCGAGGTCACCTATGTCAAACATCATAAGCGGAAAATAGCCTATCTGTTTTCGGCGATGCGCCATTTTGCCAACTCGCTTGGCGATGATGGCATTGCGGTTCGCTATCGCCGGCTTGATGATTCGGATAATGCTGGCTCGCTTGCTGGCGAAATTGCCGCTGCAATTGCTGCCTTTGGCCCGGATCAGATTGTGATCACCGCACCGGGGGAGTATCGGCTTGCTGATGAAATGGCCGGATGGCAGACGCGGTTTGGCCTTACTGTCGATATTCGCGCCGATACAAGATTCCTCTGCAGCCTTGATGATTTTGCCGAATGGGCTGAGGGACGAAAATCGCTTCGCATGGAATTTTTCTATCGCGATTTGCGGCGGCGTTATCAGGTGCTGATGGAAGGCGATGAGCCCGTTGGCGGCAAATGGAATTATGATGCCGATAATCGCCAGCCACCAAAAGCCGGACTGGCTGTACCGCCGCCAAGCAGTTTTGCACCAGATGCAATCACAGCCGAAGTTTTGGCCCTCGTCGAGATGCGTTGCGCCGATCATTTTGGGCAATTGGCTGCATTTGATTTTGCCGTTACCCGCGATCAGGCTTTGCATGTTCTTGATCAATTTATCGCTGAACGTCTGCCCCTTTTTGGCACTTATCAAGATGCAATGATTGAGGGCGAACCATGGATGTATCACAGCCATATCGGTCTTTATCTGAATGCCGGATTATTATCGCCGATCGAAGTGATCAGGGCGACTGAGGCAGCCTACCATAGCGGCGACGCGCCGCTGAATGCGGTTGAGGGGTTTATTCGCCAGATTCTGGGCTGGCGCGAATTTGTCCGCGGGCTTTACTGGCTGAAAATGCCAGCCTATGCCGAGGTGAATTTTCTGCAGGCAACGCGCCCACTCCCCGATTTTTTCTGGACTGGCAATACCGATATGAATTGCCTTGCCCAATCAATACAGCAAACCGATGCCCTGTCTTATACGCATCATATCCAGCGTTTGATGGTTCTTGGTAATTTTGCGCTTCTTGCCGGTTTATCGCCGCAGGCGGTGAATGAATGGTTTCTGGTTGTCTATGTTGATGCCTATGAATGGGTGGTGATGCCGAATGTATCGGGAATGGCGCTTTTTGCTGATGGTGGCTATCTTGCCAGCAAACCCTATGCGGCCGGTGGTGCCTATATCAACCGGATGTCAAATTACTGCAAAAACTGCCGTTATAAGGTGACGGAAAAATCAGGCGAAGATGCATGCCCGTTTAATTATCTCTATTGGGATTTTCTGGATCGGCATCGTGAAAAGCTTGGTAATAATCCGCGGCTTGGCATGATCTATCGCACATTTGACAAAATGGCGCCGGAAAAACAGGCTGGCGTCAGCGCTGATGCTAGCCGGTTTTTGGCGGGTCTTGATAAGGCCGGATAGGGGTAATGGCGTGCTTTGCTGGTACCTCAACTCGAATTTATCAGCAAAGATATGCATTAGTTTGCTAGGCTAGGCGAGAAATCAAATGAAGCGCGAAGGGGAGGATGTCATGGCAAGACAAAAACGAAGCATGGCTAGGTTGATATTTGGCGGTTTAATTCGCCTGTTTCTTACCGCCGGATTATTGGTTGGTACTTTTGCCGCTTTATCGGCCTGTGCGCGAAAAGATGTAACGCATCTATCGGAACGCCGCCCCTCGCTTGTGCTTGAAGAATTTTTTGCTGGTGACACAATTGCCTTGGGTATTTTTGAAGACCGGTTTGGCAATTTGCGGCGTCAATTTCGGGTAAATCTGCAAGGCACAATCAATGGCAATCAACTGGTGCTTGATGAAACCTTTTTATATGAAGATGGCGAAAAAGCCTCGCGCGTCTGGGTGATTGATAATTTGGGCCGCTCCGAAGATGGCAGTTTTCGCTATCAGGGGCGGGCGGATGATGTCGAAGGTCAGGCCGAAGGCCGCATTTCCGGCAATGGCCTGAATTGGCAATATGACGTGACCCTTGATATGGCTGGCAACAAAATGGATGTGCATTTTGATGATTGGATTTATCGGCAAAGCGAAGATATCGCGATAAACCGCGCCTATGTCAGCAAATTCGGGATTGAAATTGGATCAGTCACGATTGTGTTTTTGCGTGGCAAAGCTGCGGCGGCGGTTGGCCCGCTGGATGTCGAACAATGGATTGCGCGTTAGGCGGGTTGAGGGGCTGATGGCATCCTATCCGCCGATGAAGCTGGTATCCTTCTTTCTGGAAATTTTGCCGCTTGCCGGATTTTTTCTGGGCTATGAATTTTTCGGGCTTTTTGCGGCGGCGGTTATTTCGGTCGGGCTTGGGGCGCTGGTCATGGGCGCAAATTGGTTGCAGACCAGAAGGCTTGCAAGATTCGCCTTATTTTCACTATTGATGTCAGGTGGAATGACGCTTGCCGCACTGCTTTTTAACGCCGCTATTTTTATCAAAATCCAGCCAACGATTTTCAATGGTCTTTTTGCCATTGTTCTTCTTGGCGGGCTTTTTTTCAGGCGGGCGATGATGCGTGAATTTTTCGGCACGCAATTTCACCTGACGGCGCCAACATGGTTTTTGCTGAGCCGAAGATGGGGGCTTTTCTTTTTATGTTTTGCCATTGCCAATGAATTGGTCTGGCGCAATGCCAGTGATGCCGATTGGGTGGCTTTTAAAACCTTTATCGCGGCGCCTGCCAGCCTTTTATTTATGATGGCGCAATTGCCGCTGACGCTTCGCGGGCGAATTGCCGATACCGCGCCGGACCGAGATCAATAGGGGATTGGCGTGCCATCATAAGCAAAGAATCCACCGCTATCTTCGGGCGATAAATGATCGAGAACATCCCATAGATTGGCCGCGCTTTGTGCCGGACTTTGCAGTTGATCCTTGGCAAGATGTCCGCGAAAGGGCTGGGATAAATTTGTGTCAACAGTGCCCGGATGAAGCGTTGCAATCACGGCATCGGGGTTGTAGCGGGCAAGCTCGATTGCAAGGGTGCGCATATATTGGTTCAATGCGGCCTTGCTGGCGCGATAGCTGTACCAGCCGCCAAGCCGGTTATCCGAAATCGACCCAACCCGCGCCGATATGCTTGCGGCGACAAGCGGGTGGGTGCGGCGCAATTCAGGCCATAATGATTTGAAAAACAAGATCGGCCCCATCGCATTGATCTGGTACAGCTGCAGCATCGCCTCAGGTGTTAATGCGCCAAGCCGTTTTTCGGGTTGCAGATTACCATCATGAAGCAACCCAGCGGTGGTGATAATCCGGCTAATATGGGGCGCTGTGGCAAGGATGGAAGCGCCTGTATTGGTAATGTTGTCGGGATCCAGAAAATCCATCGCAAACCAGTGAATATTGGGTGATGGCGGCAATTGCGCATAGCCCGCGCTTTGTTCCGGATTGCGGGCGGTAAGATAAAGATCGGTTGCACCAACGGCGAGGGCATGATGGGCGAGGGCAAGACCGATGCCGCGGCCTGCGCCTTGAATCGTAATATGCATTCGTTTGTCCCTTTGTCCCTCTGTTCCGCGCCACCGACATATGCTTCGCCATGCCGCATTTGCAATATTAGAGATAAGTTGTCATCCTTGTAGACGCAACCATTCGTGATGAGATTGGATAAAAGATGTGTTTTCGTCGTTATTATCTGACAGGGCTGTCCAGCCTGATGGCCTGTCTGTTCTCCGTTGCCGCGCTTGCTGATAATTTGGTGCGGCCAGACCCGTCAATTGCGCCTGCCGAGGTGGTGGCGATCCAGCTAATGAGCCTCAAGAATAATGACCTTATCGAAGCTGATTTTGGTATTCGCCAGACATGGAACTTTGCGCATCCGCAAAACCGCAAGGCGACCGGCCCGTTTCCGCGCTTTGCGATGATGTTGAAAGGGCCCGGCTATGATGTTTTGCTGAACCATAAATCCCACAGTATAAAACCCGGACCAAATACGGCGTCAGGCAAAACAAGTGATGGCGCGATGTGGCAGCAATTTGATGTTCTGATGGAAATGCGCCGCGGTGAAATTCTGTATTTTTCATGGGTTGTGCAAAAAGTCACCTCAGGCCAGTTCAAAGATTGCTGGATGACCGTTGCGGTTTCATCGCCGCGACCGGCAGGCCAGTCTGGCTAGTGGCTTTTGACCTTGCGTTCGCGTTGCAGTGCAAACAGGCCTGAACTGATAATGATGCTGCTGCCAATAATCAACATGGGATCCAGTGAATCGGCAAAAACTAGAATGCCAATGCTGGAGGCAAAGACCAGTTGCAAATAGGCAAAGGGCTGGATTGTTGATGCTTTGGTTGCATCAAGCGCTTTGATCAGCAGATAATGCCCGCCGGTGCCGGTTAGGCATAATAAACCCATCCAGCCCCAATCACTGCCAACTGGCGGCAACCAGAAAAACGGGCCGACACACAACATGGCAATGCCGCCAGCCATTGCGGTCCAGAAAAAGCTGGTTTCGGCTGCATCGCGGCGTGCGGCATAGCGGGTTAAAATGCCATAGACCGCCATCATGAGGGCCGCCAGAACCGGCAGGATACCCGCACTGCTGAACATCGCTGTTCCCGGCCTTAGTATCAACAGCACGCCGCAAAAGCCGATGCAAACCGCCACCCAGCGCCGCCACCCAACCGCTTCGCCAAGAATGGGTACTGAAAGCGCCATGACCATCAGCGGGCAACTCGCAAAAACCGCATGAAAATTCACCAGCCCGACGGTGCTGAAGCTCAAGATCGCAACGCATATCTGCGCTACAAGTAGCAAGCCGCGTCCAATTTGCAATGGCAATTGGTCGCTGCTGGCCACTTGCCGGATACCACCTTTTTGGCGGCTGCTATAGGCCAGCACAAAACACATGAAAAACATATAACGGATCGTCACAACGGTGATGACGTTATAATTTTCGGCAAGATATCGGGAAATACCATCCTGAATCGCAAAGACGACCGTTGTGGCAATCATCAGCGCAATGCCCAGGCGCGGGTTGTCTTGCATCGGATCGGTTGGCCCTTGTTTTCAAATATGATCGTCACATATTCTTGGTGTTTTATGCGGAAATAGTAATCGCGTAAATGAGTCGGAAATCGACAAAATTGGCTAAGCGAGCAAGTTAGCTCTTAGCTTATAGATATCTGTCATGTTTGACTTGAAAAAAAGCAACCAGCACCAGCGCAGTAATCTGGGCAGGCTATAGCTGCCAGTCAATTGGGGTGATTGCATGTCTGGTAAGATAGTTATTGGTTTTTGAAAATGGTTTGCTGTCCCAAAACCCATTATGCGCCGATAAGGGTGATGGATGCGCTGATTTAATGACCAAATGGCGGTGCCGATCAATCTGTTGGCCTTTTTGTTGCGCCTTGCGCCCCCAAAGCACAAAAACCAGATGATCGCGATCGGCATTCAGGGCGGCGATGGCGGCATCAGTAAATGCCTCCCATCCTTTACCAGCATGTGATGCGGCCTTGCCATCTTCAACCGTCAAACAGCTATTTAGCAAAAGCACGCCTTGGTTTGCCCAAGATTCAAGATTGCCGTGACCCGGATGCGGCAGGCCAAGGTCATTTGCCATTTCTTTATAGACGTTCTGCAAAGATGGAGGCGGGGCAATGCCTTGGCGTACGGAAAAGCTAAGGCCATGCGCCTGTCCTGCCCCATGATAGGGGTCTTGGCCAAGGATGACGACCTTCACCTTATCGAATGGCGTCATGTCAAAGGCAGCAAAGATTTCGCTGCCAGCCGGATATATATGTTTTCCAGCGGCTTTTTCAGCGCGAAGAAACTGGCTTAACGCATCCATATAATCGGCGGCAAATTCGCTCGCCAACCGATCTTCCCAACTTGTTTCGATGTTAACCTCGCGCATGATAGGCGCCTGCATTACAGGCGGTTCGCCACTATCTGCGGCGGCATTGGTAGCTTATCATATCGGGCTGGCAGTGGTGCCGCAAGATGCTTATTCGGCAGCGGCGGACAGGTTGCGCCGTGCCACGGTTTGACAGATGGTATCAATCCGGTCATTGGCGGCGCGAAGGATAGCTTGCTTGTCATTTGCAAGGCCGGTTGCATCAACCATATCAATATCGGTGCAGCCAATGAATTTCAGAATAAACTGCATGAACCCTGAGGCAAATTCATCATCAGCACCGGCAAGCGTGTGGTTTGATGTTAAAATAACGATCGCGTGCTTGTAACGCTTGGCATCACCTTTGCCGATTGCGGTGGCACCGTCAACATTGTCACGGCATACCATATCAACCCATGCTTTGAGGGCGGCGGGGATGCTGAAATTATAAATTGGAACGGTAAATACCATAATGTCGGCGCGTTTAACCTCGGATGTTAAGGCGTTTGACTGTGCTAGCAAGGCGCGTTCTTCGGCTGATCGTGCCGCAGCGCTGCCGAGGCTTGCATCGCGCCATGCGCTGTTCACATGGCCAATGCCTGATTTCAGATCACGCCATACAATTTCGGAGTCGGTAAGCTCGGCACGAAGCTTGGCAACGGTTACATCGGCAAGGTCGCGGCTTACCGAACCACGCTGCCGCATACTGGAATCAATGCGTAATATTGAAAGTGCTTCGGCGGCCATATAGTTGCTTCCGTTGGTTGAGCCTCAAATGGTTAAGCTAAGCCCTGAAGGGCATAACGCCATGAGAGGGGGGAAAGCTCTCAAAACTGGCTACCACATAATTCTTTCTCGCCCGACTAATAAAGAGATCAAAACGAAAAATATATTTCTAATAAACAGAAAAATAAATTATATTTATATCATGAGCAAAATTGAAGAACTTCGCGCCTTTGTATTGATTGTGGAAACAGGCAGCTTAACGCAGGCCGCAGACCGGATGGGAATTGCCGTCTCGGCGGTTAGCCGTCGGCTTCGTGATCTTGAGCTTCGGCTCGGCACAGCCTTGATCCAGCGTTCGACAAGGCGGTTGTTTCTGAATGAAACCGGACAGTTGTTTTATCAGCGGGCGAAAACGGTTTTATCTACTCTCGAAGACGCTGAACAGGAAGTGCAAAATGCCGGTGGTGCGTTGAGTGGTATTTTGCGGATCAGTGTTCCGCTGTCATTTGGGATTGCGCATATGTCGACAGCGATCGCACAATTCATGCATGCGCATCCTGATATTCACATTGAGATGGATTTAAGTGACAAACGGGTAGATATGATTGCTGAGGGATTCGATGCAGCGATTCGTATTGGCACTCTGACCGATTCCAGCCTGATTGCCAAAAAGATTTCCTCGGTCAGTGTTGTGCCAGCCGCCGCGCCAAGCCTGATTTCGCAATGGCCCCAGCTAAAACATCCAAATGATTTGGCAAAAATGCCAGCGCTTGTCTATGCCAATGACCGAAACCCGCTTGATTGGCATTATGTTGGGCCGGATGGCAAGGCGGGCAGCTTGACCATCACGCCGCGCATGTCGGCCAATAATGGTGATGTTCTTCGCGATCTTGCCATTGCCGGCCATGGCGTGGCGTCATTGCCAATTTTTTTGCATTATGAGGCGATCAACAAAGGCCTTTTGCAACCGCTATTCCCAAATTATGATTGGGGCGGCTTTGATATTTTCGTGGTCTATCCAAAAACAACGATCTTACCAAAGCGCACGCGTGTATTTGTTGATTTCATATCGGGCCTTTATGGCAGTTCGCCTTATTGGGAGGAGATTGACCGTACGGCACTTGCTGGTTGATCTTTTTTTGCGATATAACGCTGCATGTCATTGACAAATGACCGGCAGCAAGGCACCAGTCTGACCCATGCTAAAAATTCAGAATCTATCATTCTCCATCGAGGGAAAACCGCTGTTTGAAAATGCGTCTGCGGTCATCCCAACTGGCCATAAGGTGGGTATCGTTGGGCGTAACGGAACCGGCAAAACATCGCTTTTCCGTTTGATTCGTGGCGAATGGGCGCTTGATTCAGGCCAGATCGAATATCCCCAGCAATTTCGCATCGGCGGTGTTGATCAAGAAGCCCCTGCAAGTGATATCAGCCTTGTTGATACGGTTTTGGCAGCTGATAGTGAACGCGCCCAGCTCTTTGCCGAAGCTGAAACCGCAACCGATCCGAACCGGATTGCCGATATTTATACACGCCTTTCCGATATTGACGCCTATTCTGCCGAAGCGCGCGCCGCCTCAATTCTATCAGGGCTTGGTTTTGATACCGAAGCGCAGGCTCGCCCTTGCCATGAATTTTCAGGTGGCTGGCGCATGCGGGTGGCGCTGGCGTCGGTATTGTTTTCACAGCCTGATTTACTGCTTCTTGACGAGCCAACCAACTATCTTGATCTTGAAGGTGCGGTCTGGCTCGAGGCGTTTTTGACAAAATATCGGCATACGGTTTTGGTGATTTCGCATGACCGGCAATTGCTGAACCGGTCAGTGACCGGCATTTTGCATCTGACCGATCGCAAGCTTGGCTATTATACCGGCAGTTACGACCAGTTCGATACCGAACGCCGGATGAAGCTTGAACAGCAGCAATCAATGGCGCGTAAACAAGACGCCCAGCGACAGCATATCCAGTCATTTGTTGACCGGTTCCGTTATAAGGCGTCAAAGGCACGTCAGGCGCAATCACGCCTCAAACAGCTTGAAAAAATGCAGCCAATCATGGCCTTGTCGGAACAGGCCGTATCGCCATTCCGTTTTCCAACGCCCGAAGAATTACCACCGCCTTTGCTGGTGCTTGAAGATGTGGCGGTTGGCTATGATCAAAAGCCGGTTTTGCGCAAATTGGATTTGCGCCTTGATGCCGATGACCGCATTGCGCTTCTTGGTGCAAATGGCGAGGGTAAATCAACCTTGTCAAAGCTGTTTGCCGGGCGGTTGCAGCCGTTATCAGGATCGGTCAAGAAATCAGGAAAATTGCGAATCGGCTTTTTTGCTCAGCATCAACTTGACGAGCTTGTTGCGGGGGAAAGCCCCTATCAGCACATGCAACGATTGCGGCCAAAAGAACTGCCAACCAAACTACGCGCCCGGCTTGGCGGGGCTGGGTTTAATGCTGATATCGTCGATAATCCGGTTGAACGTCTGTCAGGCGGACAAAAGGCACGTTTGCTGATGGCGATGGCGGCGATTGATGCGCCGCATATTCTGATTCTTGATGAGCCAACAAATCATCTGGATATTGAAAGCCGCGAAGCCCTTGTCCATGCGTTAAACGCCTATGAAGGAACGGTGATTCTGGTCAGTCATGATTCGCATCTTGTCGAAATGATCGCTGATCAATTATGGATTGTCCAAGATGGCAAAGTCACGTCATTTGATGGCGATATGGCCGATTATCAGCGTCAATTGCTGGCGCGTCGTGGTGCTGGTGGTGCCCGCAGCCAGCGTGATGGTGACGACCAAGCCGCCGCATCAAATGATCAGGCACAACGCGGGTCAGATGACAAATCAGGCGGCAAATCGCAATCACCCGGCCGGGTGCGTCGCCAGAATACCAGCCAGCTTCGCGCCAATGTCAAACAATCTGAAAAGCTGATGACGACGCTTGCCACCGAAAAAGACGGCATTGCGGCAGAAATGGCAAAGCCCGGTTTTTATGATAGCGACAATGCTGATGCGATTGCCCGATTATCCAGCCAGCTTGCCAAGCTTGAAAAATCATTAGCCGAAGCCGAGCAGGCATGGCTTGCGGCTGAGGATTCGCTTGCCGAGGCCGAGGCCAATGGCTAGCCATGCCAGCCTCGCCATGCCAGCCTTGCATATACAAAACCGGTGATATCAATGATGGCGTTTAACATTTGGAATTTTTCCTGAATTCGTGTTTGATTATCTGCACATATTTACCTTTTTGGTAGATCCACCAAACGCATCATTCCAGATCAGGGCTGCGGCGATCATGTGCCAATGTTACGATGATCAAGGTCAAAATCGGGAATGAAAACCGTGTTTAATAGGGCATTGATTCTGATATGTGGAAAACAAAAATGCCGATGATCGGCCATATCCGGCTTGGGCTGTTATGCGTGGCATGGGTGGCGGCGCTGATACAGGTGACAACAGGCACCGATCTGATTGAGGTGGTTAATCTTGGTGTTATCGCCTTTATTACCTTTGTAATTTTGACCTTATCACGTCTTCGGCATGATTCGGTTTTGATCTTGCTATTGCTTGTGGTTGTCGGTTGGGCGCTTCTTGATCATTTTCCCGATGGCAATGAATGGGCCACCGGTGGCCGTTATGTTTTGATATTCACCGCGCTTTTACCAACGATGGCATTGGTGCGCGCTACCGCCTCAATGATGCCTTCGGTACACCGAACGCAGGACGCGCTGGCGCAATTGCCAGCTTCGGCCTCGTCGGGTGGATTGCATCTGGCAGCCAATATTTTTGGCGGCATCATCAATACCGGCGCGCTGGCGATTCTGTCGGCGGCCATTCCCAAAGATGCTGACGATCAGCGCCGCCAGCTTGCTGCCGAGGCGGCGCTCCGCGGGATGGTGACAGCGGCGGCTTGGTCACCTTTTTTCGTGGCTTTTGCGATTGGTCAGGGTTTTGTTGGCAAGGCCAATTCGTGGATCGCAATTGGCATTGGTGGAGTGACCGCTATTTTATTTGCTGCGATTTCATTACCGTTATTGAACCGGTCATTTTCCGGTGGGCAATTGCGGCTTGCGCTGATTTGTCTCAAACCGGTTTTGATGCGGCTCTTGCTGGTGCTCGGGGCGGTTCTTGGGTCAGCGTTGCTGTTTGACTTTACCGCTTTATCGGCGGTGGTTGTGATAATGCCGGTGCTGGTATTGGTGCAATTCATCCGCTATCCGGCTCAGATCAAACCCATCATCGAAGATACGGCAAGTAACATGCGCAATATCGCCGATGATATTTTGATCATCAGCATGGCCATGTTAATCGGCTATTTCGCAACACGAACCGGCGCCTTTACGGCTCTTGTGAGCAGCCTTTATGACGGTGTCATCCCGGGCTGGTTTGCGCTGATTATGACGCCGCTTGGCATGATGCTCGCCTCGGTTGTCGGTGTTCATCCGGTAATAAGCAGCACGGCATTTCTGGCGGTGTTCAGCGGTGGCCATGCCGATGTGCATCCGGCATTATTGATGCAGGCACATTTGATCGGATGGGGTGCGGGAACGATGAGTTCGGTTGCGTCACTGTCGGTAATTACCGGCGCCAATCTATTTCGGGTGCGATCGCGTGATCTGGTTCTTGGGCCAAATCTGTGGACAGCTTTAGCCTATGCAGTTGTTGGTGGGGTGGCATTATGTCTCGTAAATACGGTGATTTAGCCAATCATAGATTGGTGGTTTTAAAACACCGTGAAACCGGGTTTGCGGAGATTCGGGGATGAAAAAATTAATAATTGTGATCGGCGGCGGCGTTGTCGGGGTTGCAGCGGCTTTAAAGCTTCAGCTTGACGGGCATCAAGTACGCTTGATCGATCGGCGGCAGCCGGGCCGCGAAACCTCATATGGCAATGCGGGTGTATTGTCGGACTCATCGGTTGTCGTGCTGAATAATCCGGGACTGATCAAGGCATTGCCAAAATTGCTTTTGAACCGGTCAAATGGGCTTCGTTACAATCCTTTTTTTGTGTTGCGGCGGCTTGGCTGGTTTGCGCGGTTTCTGATGCATTGCCGTCCATCGCATGTCAAACATGCCGCCCATGCTTTGCGGGCGTTGCTGCTATTGTCGTTAGGTCAGCATAAAAAATGGATCAAGGCCGCTGGCGTTGATCATCTGCTTCGTAATGGCGGCGGCTGGTTTAAGCTGTTCCGAACCGAAAAAGGCTTTGCCAATTATGCGGCTGAAATGGATATCATGCGCGAAGTTGGTATCTCGTTTTCGGTCTTTGATCGCGAGCAGATTCGGCAAATCGAACCCGGGCTTGCGCCAATCTATCACAAGGGTGTGTTGATGGATGAAACCTGTGCGGTGTCCAGCCCCGCTGATCTGACCGATGCTTATCTTGCATTATTCAAGACGGCTGGCGGTGTGGTTGATTGCGTAGCCGTAACCGGCCTTGCACGCGGCGACGATGGTTGGCAGGTGTGTGGTGACCAAGATTCATCATTTCACAGTGATGATGTTGTGCTAGCGGCAGGGGCATGGTCGGCCGAAATTGCTGGCTGGCTTGGCTATGACATTCCGATGGCTTGGGAACGCGGCTATCATCTGCATTTCGAAGCTGGTGATCAACCAGTGGTTACAAGACCCGTTCTTGATGTTGAAGGCGGTTTTGTTGTCGCGCCAATGCGGCAGGGTTTGCGGGTGACATCTGGCGTTGAATTGACTGATCGTGACGCCCCGCCGGATTTTGGGCAAATCAAGCGGTCAGCGGCCTTGGCGGGCGAGGCGGTAAAGCTTGGCAAGCAGATCGAAGACACACCATGGATGGGGCGGCGGCCAACCCTTGTTGATTCGCTGCCGATGATTGGTGCCGCGCCGCGCCATGACGGGCTGTGGTTCAATTTCGGACATCATCATATAGGCCT
>CAWUWE010000064.1:0-5527 GCA_963926175.1 uncultured Alphaproteobacteria bacterium
TGACGTCATGTGTGAATTGCAGATCGGCAATCTCAACACGCGCTGTTACCGCCAATTCTGCGCCAGCCGCAATTTTACCATCAGCCACGGCTTTGGCAAGCGCGCCAGCCAATTCCTGATGCGCGGTCACGCCTAGCTGCTTTAAAAATTTCCGCATTGCCATTTCACTGGCGGTCATGTCTTCGCGTTGGTCTTTGCTCATCGTCATTCCTATCATATTGGGCCTTTTTGGATCAGGCCTTTCAATTTCGGGGTTTCGTCTGTTAAACCGCCACCCTTTATTTGGGTGTTTTCAGGGTTTTAACAAACTCTAATATGTCATCAACATCCTCAAGGGTAAGGATGATTTCTTTGCTAAAGGCTGGCAAGGCATCACTTCTTGGCTCGCTTACACCTTCGATCCGCACAAGTGATGGATGCGGCGGCAAAATATAAAAAATCTCAAACCGATACGCCCAATCATCAAGCCATTTCATCGCCGAAAATGACGGGGTGGATCCAATGCCGCCATAGCGGTTGATCTCCGGGACAACATGGCATCGCGTGCAATGTTCGCGCACCACTTTCAACCCCCGTTCAACAGCGGTATCTGCTTTGGCTGGCACAATCATAAAGGAGCCACCAAACAAAGCTGCGGCAATGATAGACTGACCAAACAAACGCAAAATGAGTAAACCCTTTTCTAAACCGTTGGATCGGCCATATGTTCACGCAACATATCGGTATATTGCGCCACCATATGCTGAACAAAATCTTCCTGTTCCTCAACATTAAGAACATTTTTGCCTACATGCGCGGCATAGCGCGCCGCAGCATATAGCATCACCATTTGTAATTCGGTTGATTCGATCTTTTTGTTTCGCTGATTTGCAAGCGAGATAAACTGGTCTGCAACGCGCAAAAAGGACTGGCTATCCAAAATGCCCTCGCGATGCGTTTCCGGATCAAACTCATCAGGCCGTTGATGCCATGGTGGAAATTTCATTATCGGTATAGTCCTAAATAAAATTATATTAGAGATACACTAGCAGCTTTTTCTACGCAGATGAACCCGTTGCCACCGCTGTTTTCGCAAACAGCAGCGCCTAATCATCATTTTGATCGATCTGAACGGCCCTCATCCATGACAAAATATCAGCTGATTGATCGTCAACGAGGGCAACATGCGCCCGATAGCGGCGAATCAAATCTTTGCCAAGCGGGGTTAATGTCGCCCCGCCCTTGCTCGACCCACCGCGCTCGGTCACAAACAAAGGGTCGCAAAAACCGCTTTGCATCGAATCAAGCAAGAACCATGCGCGGCGATAACTCATTCCCATCCGGCGCGCGGCCGCGCTAATCGACCCAGCTTCGCCAAGCAAAGCCAGCAAATTGATTTTGCCAAGGCCAATGGTCTCATCAGCAATGAATAATTTTGTACGCACCCCCGGTTCTTGGGCCGCATGCCTTGTCTTTTTCGGTGCGATCAAAAACGACCTCCTTCGCCAACAATTCCTGTCCGCATTAACCTTACCCATTATCCACATACGAGGCGATATGAAAAACAAAACATCGGGTTTGCAACACTTCTTAATATTCAATAAAAGATATGAATGATCCGGTTTGGTTTCAGCTCTTTTTCAAATTCGCGCCGCCTATTGTGTTTCACGCGATTGGCGATAGTGGGTTATATTGCGCTTTTTACCGGCTTTTTCGCCATGGCTGGCCATGCAGCCACGCCAGTGATCATTGTTCAATCTGCCACCTCAATCCAGAATTCGGGTCTTTACGAACATCTATTGCCGTTGTTCGAGGCTGAAAACGATATTGATGTGCGGATTGTTGCCGCTGGTACAGGTCAGGCACTTCTAAATGCCAGAAAATGTGATGCCGAACTGGTTATTGCCCATTCAAAAATTGATGAAGAAAAATTTGTGATCGATGGCTTTGGCAGCCAGCGCCGTGATTTGATGTATAATGACTTTATTCTGGTTGGCCCAAAGGATGATCCAGCACAAATCGGAACCGCCAAAACAACGGTTGAGGCTTTTCATAAAATTTCCGCGGCCAGAGCCAGATTCGCATCACGAAGCGATGATAGCGGCACGCATAAAGCCGAACGCCGATTTTGGCAGGCCGCGGGCGAGACGCCAAAAGATGCCAGCGGCAAATGGTATCTTGAAACCGGCCTTGGTATGGGGGCAACGCTTAATTTTGCAGTTCAGGCTGATGCGTATGCCCTTACCGATCGTGCAACATGGCTGACATTCAAAAACAAAAACACGCATATGCCGCTATTTCAGGGGGATCAGGCATTATTCAACCAATATGGCGTTGTTTTGGTTAGCAAAACCCATTGCCCGACAATAAAGGCGGCCGAATCCCGTATTTTTGTCGACTGGCTTTTATCGCCCAAGGGGCAAACCGCAATTGCCACTTTCCAGCATGAAAACAGGTCTTTGTTTTTTCCCAATGCAGCCCCTTAGACCGCTGGCCAATGGTTGCCAGTTGGCGGGCGTAACCTGTGACAAATCAGCCGATGCATTTGATTCCCTATCGTCAACGCCGCGATTAGGTGTTATTTTTAAAAAATGAAAAGACGTCATTTCATTTCTCTAGCCGCCGCTAGTACGACAAGTTCATTAGTCGCGCCTTCCCCTTTGATGCGCCTCAATGCCGCAACGCCAATGCAGCAAATCACGGCTGGCAAGACGCGGCTGAACATTGCTGGTGCTGGCCAGCCTGACACTGATCTTTGGCTTTATAACCAATCCTGCCCGGGGCCCATGCTGCGCTATCGCAAAGGTGATATGCTTCGCGCTGAAGTTCGGAACAATCTTGATGTTGCAACGACCATTCACTGGCATGGTATTCGTAATTTGAATGAAATGGACGGTGTTGCCAATCTAACGCAAGCACCGATCGAACCTGGCGAGACATTTGCCTATGAATTCCCGCTAAATGACAGCGGTACCTATTGGTATCACGCCCATAATATGGGTTGGGAACAGGTGGCGCGCGGGCTTTATGGCCCTTTGATCATTGATGATGACCAAGACCCTGACGTTGACCATGATCTGTGTTTGATGGTTGATGATTGGCGGCTGGATAATGATGGGCAAATTGACCAAGCCTCATTGGGCGGGTTGCATGATTGGTCACATGGCGGACGACTTGGCAACTGGCTTACAGTCAATGGAAAATCGGCACCCGAATTTCGGGTGAAAGACAAAGCACGCATCCGGTTACGCCTGATCAACGCCGCGAATGCACGGATCATGACTTTCCAATTGACCAATGCGTCGGCAACCTTGATTGCGCTTGATGGCGCTTTTTGCCAGCCTGAGCAAGTGACCAAAATCACCTTGGCACCAGCGCAACGTGCCGATGTCATTCTGGATATGGATCGTGGCAGCATCGAGATTGCCGAAATCAGCACTGGCGAGCCTTATCCGGCTGCAACCCTGCTTGTTGATTCTGCACTTGGCTCTTCAAGCCATAGCAAAACGCCGATAATCACGCCAAAACCAGCGGCTTTGCCATCTTTGAACAAACTGCGCCGCATCCCAATTCACATGCAGGGCGGCGCGATGGGTAATTTGCAAAAAGCGATGTTTGAAGGGGCGGAATTGTCACTTCGCGAATTGGCGCAAAAACACAAAAAACTATGGGCTTTTAACGGCCAGATTGGCGATTACTCGACGCTTTTTGCCGAGATTGATCAAAATAACCTCGTGTCACTTGATGTCTATAATGATACAGCTTGGCGCCATGCGATGCATCTTCATGGCCATCATTTCTGGGTTATGTCGGATGATCCGACGCTTGCTCTTCCCGCAGGCCAGCGCGACACATGGCTTATGCAACCGCAAGAACGCATCAGCCTTGTTTTCAAGGCCGATAACTCGGGTCTATGGCTGTTTCATTGTCATATGCTAGAACATGCCGCATCAGGCATGGGCGCGGTTCTATCAATCGATTAGCCCCACGCCCAGTTCTGTTTTCATTTCACGCTGTTTTGGCCAATGAAGGTTTATCAGACAACGGTAACGGTAAATGATCCGATGCCTTCGACCTCGCCAACCATCAAGTCACCGCGTTCGATTGGCCCGACGCCGGCTGGCGTTCCAGACATGATCAAATCACCAGCAGCAATGTCATAAAAGCGCGATAGATACGCGATCATTTCTGGCACCTTCCAGATCATCTGGTTCAAATCACCAATTTGACGTTCAGCGCCATTGACCTGAAGCGCAATCCGCCCCTGATCAAGATGACCGGTGTCAGTGGCTGGCACCAGCTCACTCATCGGTGCCGATCTTTCAAACGCCTTGCCGATTTCCCAAGGACGACCCATCTTTTTGGCCTCACCCTGCAAATCGCGGCGCGTCATATCCAGCCCAAGACCATAGCCAAACACATGATCAAGCGCATCTTCTTCACGAATATCAACACCACCACTTTTCAGTGCGACAATCATTTCCATTTCGAAATGCACATCACTGGTTTGCGGCGGGTACGGAAACTCACCGCTGGTATCAACATTTTCCGCATTTTTTTGGAAAAAGAATGGCGGTTCTTTATCCGGATCATGCCCCATTTCAATGGCGTGATCGGCATAATTACGGCCGATACAATAGATCCGGCGTACCGGAAAAACAGCCTCACTGGCACGAACAGGCAAGCTTACTTGCTGTGCCGGCTCAATTACATAATTCGTCATCTTTGAATTTTCCTTTTTACCGATAACAAAGCGAATAGATTAAACAGACCAGCGTGCTGCATAATAGGCCCCGCGCTGAACAAGATAGCCAAGAACTCTGCAATTAAGAAAGCCTGCGCAACCAGCACCAACAGCACTGCCCAGATTTACTTCATCCAAAAATTTGCAGAATAGAGTTCAAACAGAGCGCTAAATCCAACATTAAATATCAGCACCTAACAATAATGACACCTTTGACCACGGAAATAAAGCCAATCCATACATGGCAATGCGTTCCTTAAAATCTATGGCTTAACTCCCAGAATTTGATCGCTGCGACACGCCCCATGCCCCAAGCGTAACCGTTTTGACCACACCGCTATCAATCAATTCGATTGGTAAGGGATTTGGCGCAGGTGGCGCATCCCATCCGATTGCCGCCAAGCATCCATCTGCATTTGCACCATCAGGCTTGGCCGCCGCATTTTTATAGACCCACCCGGCTTTTTCGATACGCCCATAGATTTTCGCGGTGTCCTGATCGGCAAATTCCAGCTTTGGCAGCGCCTCAATACATTGCCGCAGAAATTTATAGCTTGGCATCCATTCAGGATTTAACACATCTTCAGGTCGTGTTGCGGCAACATTGACCTCTTTGAACCGGTCAATATTGGACAAGGCCACCGGATCAAGAACCGTCATTGAACCATTACGGCCAAAGGCAATTGTTTTTGGCAATTCGCCAAGCGGAACATCATTATCCAAAAATTCGAAATAAATGTTTTTATCAGTGATCGACATCCATGAAAAAAACAATTCGGGAATGCCGGTAAAAGCCTCGATATT
>CAWUWE010000065.1:0-9865 GCA_963926175.1 uncultured Alphaproteobacteria bacterium
GCCATGGCTGGTTTCAATTTCGCTGATAAGCGCATCAACACCAATTTTGGCATCAGCACATAAATGAACATGCGCGGCAACACGCCCCTGACTATAGATCACCGGTTTGGTATCGATATGCAGGATTTTGGCATTTGGGTAAAGCTTGCCAGCATCGGCCGAATGCGATGCCAGACTAGTGCCAACGGCAATGATTAGATCAGCGTCAAGACAGGCCTCGCGTGCCGTATCCGAAGCAAAACCACCAACCACATTCAGCGAATGCGCCGATTGATGAAACAAACCGCGCGCTGGAAGGGTAGTTAGCAATACAGCGCCAATATGATCGGCAAGGCGCATACAAGACGGCCCAGCATCGGCCAGAATTGCGCCGCGCCCGCCAATGATCACCGGCTTTTTCGCCGCCGCCACTATCGCCGCGATTGAGGTTACATTTGCCGGATCGGGAAACATCTTGCCAGCGGCAGGAATCAGGTCACCCGCTTTCTCAACTTTATAGGCAAGATCGCCCCAGTCACTTTCCTGAAGGTCAAATGGCATGCCAATCACAACCGGAATGCCGGTCATTTGCGTCCGCGCAAAAGCATCTTGAATCTGCCGCGTGATCCGCGGTTTGTGCAAGATACGAACATAGTCCGCACCGCAAGCGGTCACAAAGGGGGCTTGGTCAATTTCCTGATTATACCATGAATTGCGAAGCGGCGATTCACCAACAAACAGCACCAGCGGGATGCGCGCCCGCACGGCAGCAGCAAGACCGGTCATCACCTGCGTCAGACCCGGGCCACAAGTTACCGTGGCAAGACCGGGCCTTCCTGTCACCCGGGCATAGGCCATCGCCATCGATACGGCACAATGTTCATGCCGTGCATAGGTAAAGGGCATGCCAAGATGGGCAAGCGCACCGGCAAAATGCATATTTCCATCGCCAAGAAGTGCAAAACAATGCCCTGTTTCCTGCGCCTCAATCGCGGCTGCAACCACATCATAGGTTTTCATCAAAATGCTCTCCATTAATAACTGATCAAGACTGGCCGCAATAACTAGGCTTCGGCAAATTCCTTTTTCAAAGCGGTAAAGAACTGGCGTGCCAGATGTTTGGCAACCCCCATCAAAATCCGCTGGCCAACACCGGCAACAAGCCCGCTCACCTCACCATGCGCCTGATAGGAAATCAGCGCATTGCCATCATTGCCTTCGGTAATGGCAACAGTGGCATTGCCGCCTCCTGTGCCAAGCGTGCCACTTCCCGACACCGTAATGACACAGCTATCTGGGGGGTTCATTTCGGAAAGCGATACCGCCCCTTCAAAACTGCCACCAACCGCCGCCACTTTTAATTCCAAAGTCATCTGATATTGGCCTTCGCCGGTTTCGGTCATGCTGATACAACCCGGGATCGCGCGTTGCAAAACCGCCGGGTCAATAACCGACTCCCACAGAATTGCCGGACTGGTATTGATTTGTTCGCTGCCATTCAACTCAATATTCACAATATGTCTCCTCGCCTCACCTAATTGGATCGCAGCGGATTAAAGCCCAAATAGCTGGCTGGCAACGCCATTGACCAGCTTGTTGCGGTCGGCCATATCCAGCCCGTCAAGAACAGCAAGAGGCGATGGATCACCAATTGGAAACGGCATATCCGATCCAAGCATGATACGGTCAATTCCAACCGCGCGAATCAAAAATGCCAATGCGTCTGGATCATGAAGCAAGGTATCGTAATACAGCATTGATAATGCCTTTGATGGATCGGCAAGCGTGTCTTTATGAAGATTATAATTTCGCATCATCCGGCCAAGAACATACGGCAATGCCGACCCGCCAATACCAATAACAATCTTGGCATTATGATAGGTTTCAACATGACCTGAATAGATGATTCGCGAAATCGCAATCAAGGTATCGGTAATGCGGCCAATCGCATTATTCATGCCATAATCATTGACCCGATCATCGCCTGAATCAAACACAGGATGAATGAATAAAACCGATCCATTGCGATGCGCCGATTCCCAAAATGGAGTCAATTCAGGATCATCAAGAACGCCGCCCTTGCCCTTTGGCTGGGTGCCAATCATGGCGCCTTTAAATCCGTTTTGATGCGCTTGGTCAAGAACCGTTGCCGCGGCAATGCCATTCTGCATCGGCAGGCTGGCCAGCGGCAGAAACCGATCATTTTCGGCGCAGAACTGACCAAGATGTTCATTGATCATGGCTGACCAGCGCTGACCTTCATCAACCGGCAATTCATAACCAAACATATCAAGCCAGCCGCCAATCACCTGCTGGTCAATCTGATTGGCATCCATCCATTCAAGCCGCCCCTTCGTATCTGACAGCATTTTACTAGCAGGGCGTGTTGGCTCGCTGCCCGCAAAGGAAAAGCCAAAACTGCCTGAATCATCATGGATAAGCGAAAGTGAGGTAAATTCACCAGCGCGATCCTGAATCGCGGCAAGCAGTCTTGGCGGAATAAAATGGGCGTGGCTGTCGATAATCATTTAAGTTGGCCTCACATTGAATTAATGAAGTGGCGAATGGAAGGGCGCACCTCAGATCAGATCAAAAAGGAGTTAAGATGTTTTTGCGGCAATGGCATCGCTAATCGCACTCATGCGAATTGGCAGTTTTTCAAAATGGATGCCAAGGCCGGAAACCGCATCATTAATAGCACCCGACACAGCGGCAGGCGCGCCAAGATAGCCGCTTTCACCTGATCCTTTCTGGCCAAAAACCGTATGGGGTGACGGCGTGCAATGTTTGACAATCTGGATCGCGGGAACCTCATGTGACGATGGCATTAAATAATCAAGAAAGCTTTGCGTCAAAAGCTGGCCATTGGTGTCATAGGCAAATTCTTCAAACAGCGCCGCCCCAATACCATGCGCGATACCGCCATAGGTCATGCCGCTAACAATAGCCGGATTAATCACCGTGCCGCAATCATGGCCAATGAAATAGGAATGAATATCCGGACGGCCAATAATCGGATCAAAGGACGCCAGCAAAAGATGAAATTCGAATGAATAGCAAGGATACATCTGCACCTTGTCATCAACTGGCAAGGCATCTCCGGTTGGCACTTGCATAATATCAAAACTGGCAAGCCCCGGATCCATTCCATCGGGAAGATTGTGATATTGGCGATGCGCCAGTTCGACCATTTCATCCCATGCAAGGCTACGGCCATCATTCGCCAAGACGTCACCACCCTCATAGCGAAGCTGGTCAATCGCAACGCCAAGCCGATGCGCCGCAATGGTCATGATCTTGACTTTTAGCTTTTCACCCGCGCGTGCCGCAGCACCGCCAAGCATGATCGCCATACGACTGCCAACCGGTGAATTACCCGGCAGGCTTTCCAGCGAATTAGGCCGGGTGATGCGAATCAATTCCGGATCAATCTGCATGACTTCGCCAAGCACGGTTGACACAAGCGTTTCATGGCCTTGACCCGATGATGTTGTGTGAATCCGTGCTGTTACCGTGCCAAGCGCGTCAATATTGACCTGACAGGATTCCATCCATGTTGATGTCTGATTGCTTTGATTCAGCAACGGCTCAAATGATGAATTGCCACCACTTGGCTCAAGACAGGCAGCAATGCCAATACCGGCCATCATGCCAGCATCGCGAAGCCGGTCGCGTTCGGCAAGCATTGCCGGATAATCAGCAGCGGCCAGAACCTTATCAATCACCGCGTGATAATCACCGCTATCATAATAGCTGCCACTTGGAATGAGGTAGGGGAATTGATCTTTGCGGATCAGGTTTTTCTGGCGCAATGCCAGCCGGTCCATGCCAAGATATTCGGCAACACGATCCATTGCGGTTTCAATGGCATAATTGGTTGGCGCTTGGCCAAAACCGCGGACCGCTTCTTGAACCGTTTTATTGGTTGTTACCGACAGCGCATGATAAGCCACCGAATTGATCTGATAAGGGCCAACAATGGCGCTGATTGGCTTGCCAAGCTGGAACGGCGCACGGCCAGCATAGGCACCCGCATTATCAAGCGCGCGCATTTTCATTGATCGAACAGTGCCATCTTGATCAAAGGCTATTGTGATATCAAATTTGCGTTCCGGCCCATGCGCATCGCCAGCCCGCATATTTTCCAGCCGGTCTTCGATCAGGCGAACCGGACAACCAAGTTTGCGAGCGATATAACCAACCAAAATCGAATGTTTGATCCCACGTTTCACGCCATAGCTGCCGCCGACATCAACATCATAATGCACCCGAATGGCATTGCCTGGCAGGTCAAGACTGCGGGCAATCTGATCAGCATATTTCGGCATCTGAATTGACGCCCAGATATCAAGCATCTGATCCCAACCATTCCATTCGGCAAGAACGCCAAATGTTTCAATCGGCACGGTAGAATTGCGGCCCCATGTCACCGAAAATGACAGACTGTGCGCGGCGGCGTCAAAATCATCATCAACCGGCCCCCAGACAAATTTCCGGTCAAGAAGCAAATTGCTGCCATGTTCGGGGTGAACCGGCACGCTGGTATCCAGCAATGCGGCTTCAGCATCCAGAACAAAAGGCTGCGGCGTTGCATTAACAATGATTTTTTCCAACGCATCTTCGGCCAAGGCCCGGCTTTCGGCAACAACGGCACAAACCCATTCACCAGCATAGCGCACCCGATCAACCGCCAACGGAAACCGGCGAACATTTGGTGTGTTCAACCCATTCATCAAGGGCTGGACAGCGGCGGCAAGTTCAGCCCCGGTAATCACATCCACAACGCCGGGCATGGCAAGCGCCGCACTGGCATCAATGCCATTAATCACCGCCGCCGCATGATGCGATGCCAGCGGCGCAACATGAAGCATATTTGGCCGATCAAGATCGGCAATAAATTTTCCGCGGCCAGCAACAAAACGCCGATCCTCAACCGGACGGCGCGGGGTTGAAAGAAATTTATATTTCTGTTCAGTCATGAATCTAACCCCTAAGCCAAAGTCGCATCGGACGGCGCGGCATCATTGCGCTGGCCAAGACGTTTGGCCGCAAGCAGGATGGCCTCGACAATCTGAACATAGCCGGTGCAACGGCAAATATTACCTGAAATGGCTTCGCGGACTTCATGTTCGGTTGGATCTATATTGACCGATAATAACGCTTCGGCAGCCAAGATCATGCCCGGGGTGCAATAGCCACATTGCAGTCCATGTGTTTCGCAAAACGCATCTTGAATAACACCAAGTTCACCAGCGCGCGCGCCCGACCCGCCAATGCCTTCAATCGTGGTAATATCCTCGCCCTCAGCCTGCACCGCCAGCATCAAACAAGACCGAACCGCGGTGCCGTCAATCAGCACCGTACAAGCCCCACAAACACCATGTTCGCATCCGGCATGGGTGCCTTTTAATCCGGCAACATCACGAAGAAAATCCAGCAAGGTAACGCGCGGCTCGGTCACGCCCGAAACTTGCTTGCCATTAATCGTCAAAGTCACATCAGTCATTGATTTAGATCCTTTGATATTTCGTCACGCGCATCGCGAAGCGCGCGGATCGCCAATTCGGTAGCAACGCGTTTGCGATAAGCCGCGGTGGCGTGCAAATCTTCAACAGTTTCCACCATCTGCATTGCCGCATGAACCGCATCAGCAATTGCCGCATCATCAAGCGGCGTGCCACATAGCTGATCGACATCCAACCGTTCGGGAAAGTCGCCAACCGAACCAACTCCAAGATGGACGCTGGTCACACCTGATCCAGCGGCAAAATTGATCTGCGCCGCCGCAGAGGCCAGCGCATAATCGCTTTTGCGCGGGGCAACCTCATGAAAGCCCGTGCCGCAAACCGCCGGTGCCTTGACAAAGTTCAGCCGTGTTAAGCATCCGGCTGGCGGCGCGATGGTCAACATTGGGCCAATGAAAAAATCAGACGCATCAAATATTTCATCGGCGCCATCAACACGATAGGTGATTTCCGCGCCCAAAGTCACCGCAACAAGCGCAATTTCAGCCGAAGGATCAGCATGCGCCACCGAACCGCCAACCGTGCCGCGCGCGCGGGTTGGCGGATGGCCAACATAGCCAAGCGCCTTTGCCAAAAGCGGAATATGCGTTTTAACCAATTCGGATTTCTGCGCCACCGCTTGGCGCACCATCGCGCCAATTTCAATATGGGTTTCGGTTTCGACAAAGGCGGTTAATTCGGGGATATGCGCGATATCAATCAACAATGACGGGCGTGACAGCCGCATCGACAACATCGGGATCAATGACTGGCCGCCAGCCAGAATGCGCGCATTATCATCGCTGGCAAGAAGGCCACATGCCTCGTCAATCGTTGTGGGCCGTTTATAGTCAAAGCGAACGGGTTTCATCCGGCTCTTTCCGTTTGGTTAGCAAATGGGGCTGGTCTTCATTGAACGGCAATAGAATCACAACCAAATATTAGGGATAGCTTTTGGATCATAGGGAACCCAAAATCCATTATACGCAATTAATAGGTAAAGATTAAAGAATGGTTGTGGCATCTTGTCAAATTAAAATCGGTAAAAATGGCGCTCTCAATGTTCGGGCTTCACCTGCAAACACAAAAGGCTGACCATCGGGCCAGCCTCTCAAAAACCATCACGCTAGTCGTGATTTATCATGAAATGTGGCGTTACAGGCCAATCACCTTCACCGCCTGTTGCGCTGGCAGATCAATTGATTTTTTGCGGCTGATATAACCTTCCATAAGATCATAAATGGCTGGCCCTTCGACATTCTCATTCACCGAAGCCCAACCACCAACAACATATTTTCGGTCAGAATCCAGTTTTTCGCCCGTTTTTGTTATGGTCAAATCACTGATGCGATTGCCCATGCTGGCCTTTGGTGCGCAGGTGTAATTCATGCCGCCAACCCGAACCATGTCACCGCCTTGCTGATAGAATGGATCAATATTGAAAAGATTATCGCAAACATCTTCAAGGATGGTCTTAATCTGCGCGCCGGTCATTTCGGCACGATAAACATTCGGATAGCTCATGCTTGTCTGAGTATAAAGATCATCAATGGTGATATCCTGACCCGGAAGAAGCGTTGTTCCCCAGCGGAATCCCGGGCTAAGCGAAATTTCGACATCGCGTTCTTCGATGATGCCCTGACAAATCAGGTCATCCCATGTGCCATTGAAATTGCCGCGCCGATATAAAAGCCCGCTTGTGCTGCCAATCACGCGGTTGCATTCGGCCTCATAGGGCGCACGCAACGCATCAATATGCGCCGACATTTCAGGATCGGGTGTAATCACATCAGAAAAGACCGGAATCAGGGTTGAACTATAATCGACAACCTCGCCGCCTTTAACATCAAGATCGATACGGCCAAGATATTTGCCATGCGACCCTGATGACAGTAGCAAAGTTTTATTGATCTTTAATGCCTGCGGCACCGCATCATGCGTATGGCCGGTCAAGATCACGTCAATGCCGGTCACAACCGTTGCCAATTTTTGGTCAACGTCAAACCCGTTATGCGACAACAGAACCACGATTTGGGCACCAGCATCCCGTGCTGCATTCACATTTTTCTGCACAGTTTCAGGGCGGATGCCAAATGACCATTGTGGCACCATGTAACGCGGATTGGCGATTGGCGTATAGGGGAAATGCTGGCCGATAACTGCGACCTTAACCCCACCCTTTTCAAAAAAGGCGGTGCTTTCAAAAACCGGCTCTTCCCATTCAGTGTCAAACACATTGCCGCCAAGGAATGGATAATTCATCGATTCAATGATTTCATTGACCCGATCAACGCCAAAGGTGAATTCCCAATGCCCAACCATTGCATCGGGCTTTAGCATCGCCATCGCATCGACCATATCCTGACCATTGGTTTTCAGCGATGTATAAGACCCCTGCCATGTGTCACCACCATCAAGAAGCAACACCTTATCATCACCCCGATCGGCACGGATCGATTTCACCAAGGTTGCGGTGCGGTCAAGCCCCCCAAGCCTGCCATAGGTTTGCGCCAGATTCGCGTAATCAACCATCGTATGGGCATAGGCAAGCGGCGTTCCGGGGGCAATGTCAAAATGCGCCAGAAAATCTTCGCCGACAAGATGCGGCGGCCGCCCGTCAAAATCGCCAACACCATAATTTTCTGATGGTGGCCGGAAATAAAGCGGCTTTAGCTGGGCATGCATATCGGTAATATGCAAAAGCGTTACCTGACCTTTGCTATCAAATTTCAGCAGATCATCTTGAACCATGGCCTGTTTGGCGGCGGCACGGTTCCAGTTTGATGTGGTACCATAGATACCCGCCGTAACAGCGGCCATTTGCATAAATTCACGACGAGACAACATAAAATTATTTCCTATTCACAGTGATCAACTGTCGGCGGCGATATAACGCCATACCGACTGGTTTGCTTCCACACGGCCAAATCCAGGTGCTGGCAAATGGGTTGCGGCAAGCCCAATTTTATCGGTAGCCAGCCGATCGAGAAGCTGCTTGCGCGTCAAAGCGGCTTTTTCGCGATGCATATCAGCGGGGTTATGCCATTCCGGATGCTCGATCGAAATAACAGGATGTGTTAACGCATCCCCAGCAATCAGAACCGGCCCTGCAGAATTATGGATCAAAAACGATGTATGGCCGGGTGTATGACCAGATGTATCCACAGCCTCGACGCCGGACAGGATTTCATCACCGCCTTGAAAAAATGATATTTGGTCACGAAGCTTGTCAAAGCGTGATTTCGCGCCAACGGCAAAGCTCTCGCGCCCCGGAATCATAACGGTTACCGCATCATCTGAGTCCCAAAAATCCCATTCAGCCTGACTGATATGATAGGCCGCATCAGGCAACAGCAAATCATCAAAATCGTCAAGAATCCCCCAGATATGATCGGGGTGGGCATGGGTGAAAACCACATCGGTAATGGCGCTAATATCAACATCAGCCGCATCAAGCGCCGCTGGCAATTCACCAAGCGTTGGCAAGAAATTCATCCCCGAACCAACATCAAACAGAATCTTGCGGTCACCAATTTCCAGCAAATTAACATTGACCGGCCGCCTCCAGATACCATCCGAGACCTGCGCAGCTTTCAGAAATTTTTGACGATCATCCCCAAAAATATCGTAAAAAACAGACTCAATCGGCAGGTTCATCGAACCATCTGAAAAGCTATGAAGCTTGCCACCAGCAAAAGACTGGCTTGACGCCATCAGCCTGGTCGGCAATGCGGCAAGCGTCATGGCGGCCACAGCAGAAGCGGCAAATTGACGACGAGTGGAGCGCATTGTCATATTGTCATCCTATGTCTTGTTTGGGCGCGGCCAAGCCTAATATTTTTGGCCAAATACCTTATCAGTCTATTGCTTGTCAGGCGTCACATCAATGATGCGCGCACGGCCAATGATCTTGGTTGGAACCTCACAATTTTTCATGCATGGCGCACTGGCAAGCTGGCCATCAGGCCGCGGATCAGGCAACATAAAGCCATTCTGATTTGGCATTTTGACGCTGCCAATTGTTTCGTTACTGAGGACAAATTCATCATCAATCACGTCACTCATATTAAGAATATAAGCAACAACCTGATAGGTTTCGTCATGCGTTAATGATTGTGCCTCGCCAAAAGGCATGGCGCGATAGACGTAATCATAAACCGTTGATGCATAGGGCCAATAGCTGCCAACCGTTTTCACCGGATCAGCCGTGACCAGTGATCCGAGACCACCGGCCAGAATCGGCCAGCGGTCGACGCCTTCGCCGAAATCACCATGACAACCAGCACAACGTTCGGCATAAACTTCTTCGCCATCGGCCGCAGTGCCGCTGCCGATTGGCGCGCCTTTTCCATCAGGACGAACGTCAATATCCCAACCGGCAA
>CAWUWE010000066.1:0-19206 GCA_963926175.1 uncultured Alphaproteobacteria bacterium
ACCGTTTTTCTCGAACTATCGTCCACAATTCTATTTCCGCACAACTGATGTGACCGGATCTGTAGAATTGCCAGAAGGTACCGAGATGGTTATGCCTGGTGATAACATTGCCATGACTGTGACATTGATCGCGCCAATCGCTATGGATGAAGGGCTTCGCTTTGCAATCCGCGAAGGTGGCCGCACCGTTGGTGCCGGCGTCGTCGCAACGGTTATTAAATAATTAGGCTATAGTTTAAGAGGGGCGTATTTTCGCCCTTCTTTGTTTATCCAAATGAGGTAAGGCAGTTATGGAAACCCAGAATATCAGAATCCGATTGAAGGCATTCGATCACCGTATTCTTGACCAGTCCACGGCAGAGATCGTGAACACGGCTAAGCGTACAGGTGCTGAGGTCCGTGGGCCGATCCCGCTGCCGACCAATATGCGTCGCATGACCGTGCTTCGCTCGCCGCATATCGACAAGAAAAGCCGCGAGCAGTTCGAAATTCGTACGCATAAGCGTCTATTGGATATTATCGACCCAACACCACAGACCGTTGACGCGCTGATGAAGCTCGATCTTGCGGCCGGTGTTGATGTCGAGATTAAGCTCTAGGGAAGGGACCAGAGTTATGCGTAGCGGCATTATCGCCCGTAAATTGGGAATGACACGCGTGTTTAACGATGCTGGCCACCATGTGCCGGTCACCGTTCTAAAACTCGACGATGTCCAGGTTGTGGCAGTTCGTAGCAAAGACCGGGATGGCTATACAGCTGTTCAGCTTGGCGCGGGTGTTGCCAAGGCAAAGAACGTATCAAAGCCGATGCGTGGTCATTTTGCGAAAGCGGATGTATTGCCAAAGTCAAAGCTAGCCGAATTTCGGGTTGGTGATGATGCGGTTCTCGAAGTCGGCTCAACTTTAGTGCCATCGCATTTTGTTGCTGGTCAGAAAGTTGATGTTGTTGGCACAACGAAGGGTAAAGGTTTTGCCGGTGCGATGAAGCGTCACAATTTTGCCGGTCTTCGTGCATCACATGGTGTTTCGGTTTCGCATCGTTCGCACGGTTCAACTGGCCAATGTCAGGATCCGGGCAAAGTGTTTAAAGGCAAGAAGATGGCTGGCCATATGGGCGCTGCGCGCAACACCACGCAAAATATCGAAGTTGTTGCTGTTGATAATGACGAAGGCGTCGTTCTGCTTTGCGGTGCGGTTCCGGGACCAAAGAATGGTTGGGTTTTGATCAGTGACGCCATCAAGGTAGCACGTCCTGACGATGCGCCATTCCCTGCTGGTCTGCTGTCTGATCTAGCCCCTGCTAGCGAAGAAGCGCCGGCTGAGAAAGTTATGGCTGAAGAGACTGGTGTTGATGCGGCGTCATCTGATGAGGCTGTTGCTGAGGCGCCTGCCGCCGCTGATGCTGAAGCCGAGAAGGAATAAGGGTTATGAAGATTGATGTGAAAACAATCGACAACAAGGCGGCTGGCAACATTACGCTTGCCGATGCAGTCTTTGGGGTCGCACCGCGCTCCGATATTGTTGCGCGTGTGGTGAAATGGCAGCTTGCCAAACGCCGCGCCGGCACACATAAAGTGAAGTCGCGCGCCGAAGTGGCAATTACCACAGCTAAAATGTTCAAACAGAAAGGCACTGGCCGCGCACGTCACGGTTCTGCTGCTGCTGTTCAGTTCCGTGGTGGTGGTGTTGTTCATGGTCCGGTTGTTCGTGATCATGGTCATGCTCTGCCAAAAAAGGTTCGCCAGCTTGGTCTGCGTTCTGCTCTGTCGACAAAGGCCGCTGAGGGCAAATTGCTGGTCCTTGATAGCTTGGCGTCAACTGGCGAATCTGCTGGTAAGACAGCAAAGCTTCGTGATCAGCTGGGAAAGCTTGGTGCTGAAAACGCGCTGATCATTGGTGGCGCCGAGTTGGATGCAAGCTTTGTAAAGGCTGCGCGTAACATTCCGTTGGTTGATGTGCTGCCACAGCAGGGCATTAATGTGTATGATATCCTGCGTCGTGATGTTCTTGTTCTGTCCAAGGATGCTGCGGCCCATCTTGAGGAGCGCCTGAAATGAGTGTTCGTGCGCGCAAGCCAGTAACAACTGTGGTCACAAAGGCAGCCGCCTATGACACGATCCTTCGTCCAATCATCACCGAAAAGGCGACGATGGCGAATGAGCATGGCCAGGTAACCTTTGCGGTTGCGATTACCGCAACCAAGCCACAAATCAAGGCAGCAGTTGAAATGCTGTTTAATGTCAAGGTCACTGCGGTGAATACGATTGTCCAAAAGGGCAAGGCCAAAATCTTTAAAGGTCGGCCAGGTCGTCGCTCTGACATGAAAAAGGCAATGGTCACATTGGCTGAGGGTCAGAATATTGACCTGATGGGAGTTTAATCAGATGGCGTTAAAGAAATTTAATCCAACAACCCCAAGCCAGCGGAACCTTGTCCTTGTTGACAAATCTGCCCTTTATAAGGGTGGTCCGGTTAAAAAGCTGACCGAGGGTCTGTCAAAGACAGGTGGCCGTAACAATTCGGGTCACGTGACTGCATGGCAAAAGGGTGGTGGCCATAAGCGCCGGTATCGCCTGATTGATTTCAAGCGCACCAAAACAGGTATGTTTGCGACTGTTGAGCGGATTGAATATGATCCGAACCGTACAGCATTCATCGCGCTTATCACTTATGAAGATGGCGAACAAAGCTATATTCTGGCGCCACAGCGCTTGTCGATTGGTGACAAGGTTCGCGCCGGTATCGGGTCTGACATCAAGCCGGGCAATGCCCTGCCATTGGCAAGTATCCCTGTTGGAACATTGATCCATAATGTCGAGTTGAAGCCGGGCAAGGGTGGCCAGCTGGCACGTTCAGCTGGAACCTATATCCAGCTTGTTGGTCGTGACCGAGGTTATGCGATTTTGCGCCTGACATCTGGTGAAGTTCGTTTAGTGCGGTCGGAATGTATGGCATCTATCGGTGCTGTATCAAACCCTGACCAGCAGAACATCAAAATTGGTAAGGCTGGCCGTAATCGCTGGCTTGGCCGTCGCCCGCATGTACGCGGCGTGGTTATGAACCCTGTTGATCACCCACATGGTGGCGGTGAGGGTCGTACGTCAGGTGGCCGCCATCCGGTGACACCTTGGGGTAAGCCAACCAAGGGCAAGCGTACTCGTTCTAACAAGAAGACTGACCGCCTGATTGTGCGGCGTCGCAAGCCATAAGGGTCATTCTTAATCATGGCACGTTCAGTTTGGAAAGGCCCGTTTGTTGATGGGCATTTGTTGAAGAAAGCGGACAAGGTTCGCGAGTCTGGTCGGAATGAAGTGATCAAAACATGGTCGCGTCGTTCAACGATTATGCCGCAGTTTGTTGGGCTTACATTTGGTGTGCATAATGGCAATAAATTCATCCCTGTGTCTGTTTCGGAAGAAATGGTTGGACACAAGCTTGGTGAATTTTCGCCAACCCGCACTTTTTACGGCCATGCCGCCGACAAGAAATCAAAGCGTTAGGGGTAGGTTATGGGTAAACAATCAAATCCGCGCAGCTTGGCCGACAGTGAGGCAAAAGCTGTCGTCCGCAATTTACGCGTCAGCCCACAAAAGCTGAACCTTGTTGCGACAATGATCCGGGGCATGGATGTGAATAAAGCGATTGCCGCTTTGTCATTCTCACGCCGCCGTATCGCTGGCGATGTGAAAAAAGCGCTGCAATCAGCTATTGCCAATGCGGAAAACAACCATTCATTGGATGTTGACCGGTTGTTTGTGAAAGAAGCGCATGTTGGCAAGGGACTTGTCATGAAGCGGTTTCGCGCACGGGCCAAGGGCCGAGGCGCACGGATTTTAAAGCCATTTTCACACCTGACGATCATCGTCGGTGAAAGAGGGGAGCAGTAAGATGGGTCAGAAAGTCAAGCCAATTGGCCTGCGTGTCGGTATTAACCGGACATGGGATTCGCGCTGGTATGCTGGCCGTAACTATGGGCAGTTGCTTCACGAAGACATCAAGCTTCGCGCATATCTGATGGATCGCCTTAAGCAGGCTGCCATTAGCCGCGTTGTGATCGAGCGTCCAGCTGGCCGCGCCCGCGTGACCATTCATGCTGGCCGTCCGGGTCTGATCATCGGTAAAAAGGGTCAGGACATCGAAAAGTTACGTCTTGATTTGTCAAGCCGCATAGGTGGCGAGGTTAGCCTGAACATCGTTGAGGTTCGTAAGCCGGAAATTGATGCCAAATTGGTTGCCGAAAACATTGCTCAGCAGCTTGAGCGCCGGGTTGGTTTTCGCCGTGCGATGAAGCGTGCAGTTCAATCTGCAATGCGTCTTGGTGCTTTGGGTGTACGGATCAACTGCGCTGGTCGTCTCGGCGGTGCTGAGATCGCTCGTACTGAATGGTATCGCGAAGGCCGCGTTCCACTTCATACATTGCGCGCCGAAGTTGATTACGGTGAAGCAACAGCATTCACAACCTACGGTGCCTGCGGCATCAAGGTTTGGGTATTTAAGGGTGAGGTCATGGCTCATGACCCAATGGCCCAGGATAAGCGGATGGCCGAGCAGCAGTCTGGCCCCCAGCGCCACGCGGCAACAGTTAAGTCTTAGGAGATAAGTAGATGCTTTCGCCAAAGCGTACAAAATTTCGCAAAGCCCATAAAGGCCGGATTCACGGTCTTGCAAAGGGTGGAACGCAGCTGAATTTCGGTTCTTACGGACTAAAGGCCGTAACACCTGAGCGCGTAACTGCACGTCAAATCGAAGCTGCACGTCGTGCCATTACACGTCACCTGCGTCGTACTGGACGTGTTTGGATCCGGATTTTCCCTGATGTGCCTGTATCAAGCAAGCCTGCTGAAGTACGGATGGGTAAAGGTAAAGGCTCACCAGAATTCTGGGTAGCCCGCGTAAAGCCTGGTCGCATAATGTTTGAGATTGATGGTGTTCCGTGGAATTTGGCAAAAGAGGCATTTGCGCTCGCCGCCGCAAAATTACCGCTGGACACGCGGATTGTTCGTCGCCTTGGCGACACTGATTAAGAAGGGAAGCACCGATGGCAATTGTTAAAGCTGAAGCGCTTCGCGCAAAGACCCCAGATGAGCTGAAGACACAGCTTATTGATCTGAAAAAAGAGCAGTTCAATCTGCGTTTTCAGGCCGCTGGTGGTCAGGTCGGAAATCCAACACGGGCCAAGATTGTGCGCCGTGAGATCGCCCGCATCAAAACTGTACTTGGCCAAAAAGCCAATGCCGAAAATGCAGCAAAATAGGGAAGTCTAGTTATGCCAAAGCGTACCATGCAAGGCACTGTTGTGAGCGACAAAGGCGATAAGACGGTAACCGTCCTCGTCGAGCGTCGCATCATGCATCCGGTGTATAAAAAGATTATTACCAAATCAAAGAAGTTTGCAGCCCATGACGCTGAAAACCGCTTTAAAGAAGGTGATTATGTTCGCATTCGTGAATGCCCACCTGTTTCTAAGTCAAAGACCCATGTAGTGGTCTATGACGATGCACCGAAAAACCAGGAGAGACTGACATGATCCAAATGCAGTCAAACCTTGAAGTTGCCGATAATTCTGGTGCGCGTCGCGTCCAGTGTATCAAGGTGCTTGGCGGTTCAGGCCGAAAAGTCGCTGGTGTTGGTGATGTGATCGTTGTTTCGGTCAAGGAAGCCATTCCTCGCGGCAAGGTGAAAAAAGGGGATGTCCATCGTGCGGTAATCGTGCGGACAGCCAAAGAAATTCGTCGGGCAGATGGTAGCGCCATTCGTTTTGACCGGAATGCTGCAGTTTTGTTGAACAAACAGGACGAGCCGATTGGCACACGGATTTTTGGCCCTGTGACCCGTGAGTTGCGTGGCCGCAAGTTCATGAAGATTATTTCTCTGGCACCGGAGGTGCTGTAATGGCTGAGAAGTTTAAAATCAAAAAAGGCGATCAGGTGATTGTGGTTACTGGTCGTGACAAAGGCAAAAAGGGTGAAGTTCTTGAAGTGCTTCGCTCTGAGTCTCGTGTTCGGGTTCAGGGGGTCAATATGGTCAAACGCCATCGCCGCGCAACCCAGACAGACACAGGTGGCATTATTTCGATGGAAGCGACTTTGCATATTTCGAATGTTGCACATATCGATCCTGATAGCGGCACAGCAACACGTGTCGGTTATGGGGAAAAAGATGGTAAAAAAGTCCGGATCGCTCGCCGTTCCGGAAAAGCCCTGGCGTAAGCCCAAGGGTAAGGAGTGAAAAAGCTGAGATGAAGACGCGTTTAGAAGAACATTATCTGACGGCAGTTCGCCCGGCTCTGATTGAGAAATTTGGTTATGCCAATGCTATGCAAGCGCCAAAGCTCGAGAAGATTGTCATTAATATGGGTGTTGGTGAAGCGGTTCGCGATTCGAAAAAAGTCGAACATGCTGCCCGTGAGCTTGCTGCAATTACTGGCCAGAAGCCGGTTATCACTCGTTCAAAGAAGGCCAATGCGGCTTTCAAATTGCGCGAAGGTATGCCAATCGGCTGTAAGGTCACATTGCGCCGCGAGCACATGTATGAATTTCTCGACCGGCTGGTGAATATTGCCCTTCCTCGGGTTCGTGACTTCCGCGGTTTGAATGGTAAGAGCTTTGATGGTCGTGGCAACTATGCCATGGGTCTTAAAGAACAGATCATTTTCCCTGAGGTCGATTATGACCAGGTAGATGAGATCCGCGGAATGGATATCATTGTGGTGACATCAGCAACGACGGATGATGAGGCCCGCGAGTTACTCGTAGGTTTTCAGTTCCCGTTCGTTAAAGCTTAAGAGCAAAGGGGTTTAATCATGGCTAAGAAAAGCGCCGTTGAAAAAAATAACAAGCGCAAGCGTATCGTTGCCGCCCGCGGTGCTCGTCGCGCTGCATTAAAGGCAATCATCGCTGATAAGAATGTGTCAATGGAAGATCGTTTCCAGGCCGTGCTCAAGCTGGCTGATGAGCCACGCGATAGTGCAAAAATTCGTATTCGTAACCGGTGTGAGGTTTCAGGCCGTCCACGTGGTTATGACCGTAAACTTAGAATGTCTCGTATCGCCCTTCGCGATTTGGCCTCAATGGGTCAGGTTCCGGGCGTTGTGAAGTCAAGCTGGTAAAGAGGAGATAAAGCAAATGTCTATGAGTGATCCTCTTGGCGATATGCTAACACGCATCCGTAACGGTCAGAACGCACGCAAAAGCGTTGTCTCTAGCCCGGCATCACGGTTTCGCAGCAATGTTCTAGAAGTTCTGAAACGCGAAGGCTATATCCGCAATTATTCAAGTGTTGATATTCGCCCAGGCCTGAAAGAGCTGAAGATTGAGCTAAAATATCATGAAGGTCAGCCAGTAATTTCTGAAATCAAGCGCGTATCCCGTCCGGGTCGCCGCGTTTATTTCGGTCTTCGCGACTTGCCGCGGGTGTATAACGGGCTTGGCATTGCCATCTTGTCTACTCCCCGTGGTGTCCTGTCTGACAATGAGGCCCGCACAGCCAAAGTTGGCGGCGAAGTCCTCTGCCACGTATTTTAAGGAGCTGTTCGCATGTCTCGTATTGGAAATAGTGCGATTGTTATCCCGGCTGATGTGACCGTGTCACAGCGGGATGGTATGGTGGTCGTCAAAGGAAAAAACGGTGAGCTGTTTGCTCCACTTCACAGTGAGGTCGAGTTAAGCATTGCCGATAATATTGCCACCTTAAAGCCAAAGCGCAAAACTAAGCTTGCGCTATCGCTTTGGGGTACAATGCGCGCATCAATCAGCAATATGGTTGTCGGTGTTGGCAGTGGCTTTACCCGCAAATTGGAAATCAACGGTGTTGGTTATCGTGCGGCAATGCAGGGCAATAGAATAGTGCTTAGCCTTGGGTTTAGCCACGCTGTTGAGATGGATGTTCCTGCCGGTTTGACTGCGGTTGTTGAAAATAACACTTCAATCACAATCACTGGCGCTGACAAGCAATTGCTTGGTCAGTTCGCATCTGAAATTCGGTCAAAGCGTCCACCTGAGCCATACAAGGGCAAGGGTGTGAAATATGCTGAAGAGCATATTGTCCGCAAAGAAGGCAAGAAGAAGTAGGGACAGGTCATGTTTACATCTAAAGAATTATTTGAACGCCGCCGTCAGCGGACCCGTTCCAAGCTACGGCAGACCTGCAAAGGACAGCTTCGTTTGTCTGTGCATCGTTCATCAAAGCATATTTATGCTCAGGTCATCGATGATACTGCCGGTATCACTTTAGCAGCAGCTTCGACACTTGACGCCGATTTCAAATCAGCATCAAGCAAGACAGCCGATGTCGCCGCAGCAAGCGTGGTTGGCAAATTGGTCGCCGAGCGCGCCAAGGCAAAAGGCATTGACGCAGTGGTTTTCGACCGCGGCGGTTACATTTTCCACGGCCGGGTTAAGGCGTTGGCTGAAGCCGCGCGCGAAGCCGGTTTGAAATTCTAGGGAGCACAATTGATGGCACGCAATAACGACAGACGGGACCGTAGCCAGGAGCGCGAAGAGCCCGAATTGCTCGAAAAGTTGGTTGGCATTAACCGTGTGGCTAAAGTTGTCAAGGGTGGACGCCGGTTTGGTTTCGCCGCTTTGGTTGTGGTTGGTGACGGCAAAGGCCGCGCTGGCTTCGGCACAGGCAAGGCCCGTGAAGTTCCCGAAGCGATCCGCAAGGCAACTGAAGGCGCCAAGCGCAATATGGTTCGTATTCCACTTCGTGATGGCCGCACATTGCACCATGACAATAAGGGCAATTACGGCGCAGGTAAGGTTCTGCTTCGTGCGGCACCTGCCGGTACTGGCATCATCGCCGGTGGCCCAATGCGCGCTGTTTTTGAGGTGCTTGGCATTCAGGACATTGTTGCAAAGTCAATAGGTAGCTCGAACCCACATAATATGATCAAAGCCACTTTTTCAGCATTGAACCATATTCAGGCACCACGAGCTGTGGCGCAAAAGCGCGGCAAGCGCGTTGGCGACATCCTTGTGAAACGTGAAGTTAAGGCTGTGACCGGCGACGCCGCCGCTGCATCCTAACAGGAGAGAGTAAGATGGCTGCCAAAGCAACAGTGATTATTACCCAGACAAAAAGCGCAATTGGCCGTAAGGCTGACCAGCGCTTGACCCTGATTGGGCTTGGGCTGAACAAAATTGGCCGTACCCGCGAGCTGGAAGATACAGCATCGGTCCGCGGTATGATCAATAAGGTTAAGCACCTGGTTCGGGTTGAACAACAGTAAACGGTTTTTATCAGCAGAGCGCCTTTGAATGGCGCGCTGGCAGGAGTGACACATGAAATTGAACGAAGTCAGAGACAATCCGGGCGCAACGAAGAACGCCAAGCGGGTTGGCCGTGGTATTGGTTCGGGAACTGGCAAGACATCAGGCAGTGGCCATAAGGGCCAGAAGGCGCGCTCAGGTGTGTCAATCAACGGGTTTGAGGGCGGCCAGATGCCGATCCATCGCCGTTTGCCCAAGCGTGGTTTCAATAATATTTTCCGCAAGAATTACGTCGAGGTTAACCTTGGTCGCCTGCAAGCGGCAATTGACTCAGGCAAGCTGAATGCCAGCAAACCAGTTGATGCCGCAGCATTGGTTGGCGCTGGCGTCATCTCAAAGATGCGTGACGGTGTCCGGATCCTTGCCAAAGGTGAATTGACCGCGAAAAAACTTGAGATTCATGCAGCGGGTGCGTCTAAGTCCGCTGTTGAAGCTGTCGAAAAAGCGGGTGGCAAGATCATTGTCCCTGCCGTTTCAGCCGAATAGATAGGTAGACAAAGTATATGGCATCATCAGCAGACCGCATGGCAGCAGGCGCAGGGTTCGGCGCGTTGGCAAAAGCCAATGAGCTGAAAAAGCGCCTCTGGTTTACTGTTGGTGCTCTGATCATTTACCGGCTTGGCACATATTTGCCTTTGCCAGGCATTGATCCGGGCGCACTTGCCGATATCTTTTCGCAGCAATCGAGCGGCATTCTTGGCATGTTTGACATGTTCTCAGGCGGTGCGCTTAGCCGGATGACGATTTTTGCACTGAATATCATGCCGTATATCACGGCATCGATTATCATGCAGCTAATGACTGCGATCGTGCCTTCGCTCGAAGCCTTGAAAAAGGACGGCGAAGCTGGTCGTAAGACGATCAATCAATATACCCGCTATTTGACGGTCTTATTGGCTACTGTTCAGGGCTATGGCATTGCGGTTGGTCTTGAATCAGCCAGCGGTGTTGTTGATGATCCGGGTTTGTTTTTCCGTGTAACCACTGTTGTCACGCTTGTTGGCGGAACGCTGTTCTTGATGTGGCTTGGCGAACAAATCACCAGCCGCGGCGTTGGCAATGGTATCTCGCTTATCATTTTTGCTGGCATTGTTGCCAATCTGCCAACCGCGCTTGCCGGTACGCTTGAACTTGGCCGGACTGGTGCGTTGTCTTCATTGTTGATTTTGTTGCTGTTTGTCATGGCGGCTGCGGTGATTGCCTTTATCGTATTTATCGAACGTTCGGTACGCAAGATTCTTGTGCAATATCCAAAGCGCCAACATGGCAACAAATCGTTTGGTGGCGATCAGTCATTCCTGCCGCTAAAGATCAATGTTCCGGGTGTGATCCCACCGATCTTTGCCTCATCGCTTTTGCTGATGCCGGTATCAATCATTAACCTGACCGGCGGACAGTCTGGCGGTGCTGATTGGCTTGTTGCATTGAATGCGATGTTGGGCCGCGGACAGCCACTTTATCTGCTGATCTATGTATCGATGATTGTGTTCTTTGCGTTCTTCTACACAGCGATTGTGTTCAATCCTGAAGATACGGCTGAGAACTTGCGGAAAAATGGCGGCTATATCCCGGGCATCCGTCCAGGGAAATCGACCGCTGACTATCTTGACTTTGTGCTGACCCGTTTGACTGTTCTCGGCGCCGCCTATTTATCTGCGATTTGTATCCTGCCGGAACTGCTGATCAGTAAATATGCCGTACCATTTTATTTTGGTGGTACATCCTTGCTGATCGTTGTAACGGTAACATTGGATACCGTTGGCCAGATCCAGTCGCATTTGCTGGCACATCAATATGAAGGTCTTGTGAAGAAGTCTCGTTTGAAAGGGCGCAGATAGATGAATATTATTCTGTTTGGCGCACCGGGTGCTGGTAAGGGTACGCAGGCTGAACGGCTGGTTTCAGGTCGCGGGCTTGTTCAATTGTCAACCGGCGACATGCTTCGCGCGGCGATTGCTGCCGGAACCGATCTTGGGCTGCGCGCCAAAGGGATTATGGATCGCGGTGATCTTGTATCTGACGATATTATCGTTGGGATGATTGCGGCGCGTATTGATGATGATGATTGCGCCAATGGCGTTATTCTAGACGGGTTTCCTCGCACCGTTGCACAGGCGCATGCGCTTGACGAGATGCTAGACAGCAAGGGTCTTGCCCTTGATTGTGTAATTGAAATTAAGGTTGACGAAGCTGCGCTGTTTGCGCGCATCGAAAACCGCGCTGCCGAAACTGGTGGCGCCAGAAGTGATGACAATGCCGACACATTGCGCAAGCGATTGGCGGTATATCATGAGAATACAGCACCGCTGCTTCCTTATTATGCGGATAAAGGGGTGTTGAAGAGTGTGGACGGGATGAATTCAATTGATGAAGTCGCGTCACAAATGGATCGAATTTTAGGATAACGCGTTTGCGTTAAGGTTGACTGTTTCAGGTTTAGGCCTATAATTCGCCGCCTTCAAAGGGAATGCCCGATGAAACTGGCGAAATGGCTTCCGCGTCGCGGATGACCGATGAAGATAGTCGTGAGTTGAAAAGGAGCCAGGCTGTGGCACGAATTGCTGGTGTAAATATTCCGACCAAAAAACGGGTCGAGATCGCACTAACTTACATTCATGGTATTGGGACAACCGGTGCCAAAAATATCTGTGCAAAGGCGGGTGTTCCAGACGAACGCCGCGTCAATGACTTGTCGGAAGAGGAATTGACCCGTCTTCGCGATATTGTCGATGCTGACCATCTTGTTGAAGGTGATCTTCGTCGTCAGACCTCAATGAATATCAAGCGCTATCTTGATCTTGGTTGTTTGCGTGGGCTTCGCCATCGTCGCAATCTGCCGGTTCGTGGCCAGCGTACCCATACAAATGCGCGTACCCGCAAAGGCCCTGCAAAGGCCATTGCCGGTAAGAAGAAATAGCAACGCGAACATTAGGAGACTAATCAAATGGCAAAACAACCAAGCCAAGGCCGTGTTCGTCGTCGCGAGCGGAAAAATATCACCAGTGGCGTTGCGCATGTGAATTCCACATTTAACAACACAATGGTCACAATCACTGATGTTCAGGGCAACACAATTGCATGGTCATCGGCTGGTGGCATGGGCTTTAAAGGCTCACGCAAATCGACACCCTTTGCCGCACAGCTTGCTGCTGAAGATGCTGGCAAGAAGGCAGCTGAACATGGCGTGAAGTCGCTTGATGTTCAGGTGCGCGGCCCCGGTTCTGGGCGCGAGTCTGCGCTTCGTGCACTGCAGTCAGTTGGGTTCAATGTCACATCAATCCGCGACGTAACCCCAGTTCCACATAATGGTTGTCGCCCGCGCAAACGGCGCCGGGTTTAATTCTGCCGTTATTGTTGAATTTAATACCGACATTTGCTGAATAGCAGATTCCCGGTTCATCTCGAATTAAAGGATATCGCCATGATTGAAAAGAATTGGCTAGACCTCAAAAAGCCGGACGAAATGGAAATCAAGGTTTCCGAGTATAACCCTAGTCAGGCCGTTGTTGCTGTTGGCCCGTTTGAGCGCGGCTTTGGTGTTACAATTGGTAACGCATTGCGGCGTGTTCTGTTGTCTTCATTGCAGGGTGCTGCGGTTACTTCAGTCCAGATTCAGGGCATTGTCCATGAGTTTTCGTCAGTCCCCGGCGTTCGTGAAGACGTAACCGATCTCGTGCTGAACCTCAAAGGTGTTGCTGTTCGCATGGGCGAAGAGGGGCCAAAGCGGCTGCATTTGAATGTTGAGGGTCCGGCAACCGTGACCGCCAGCATGATCACCGAGACAGCCAATGTCGATATTATGAATCCTGACCATGTTCTTTGTCATTTGGACAAGGGCGCAAAATTGGCAATGGAACTGACTGTTGATAGTGGCAAAGGCTATGTCCCGGCCAGCGTTCACCGTTCTGAAGATTCGCCAATTGGTTTGATCCCGATTGATGCGATTTTCAGCCCTGTTCTGCAGGTTGCCTATAAGGTGGAAAATGCCCGCGTTGGCCAGATCACCGATTATGACAAGCTGCTTTTGACCATCGAAACTGATGGGTCAATCACACCAGAAGATGCGGTTGCTTATGCGGCGCGTATTTTGCAGGAACAGCTTCAGACATTCATTAACTTTGAAGAACCAAAAGGTGAGCCAGCCCCAACCGAGCCTGAGTTGCCATTTAGCCGCAACCTGCTTCGTAAGGTTGATGAGCTTGAGTTATCTGTTCGTTCAGCAAATTGCCTGAAGAATGACAATATCGTCTATATTGGCGATTTGGTTCTGAAAACCGAGCATGAAATGCTGCGGACACCTAATTTCGGCCGGAAATCTTTGAACGAGATCAAGGAAGTGCTTAAGGGCATGAATCTTGAGCTTGGTATGGATATTATCAATTGGCCACCGGAAAATGTTGAAGAATTGGCGCGACGCTTGGATGAGCCGTTTTAACGGCACACCAGTCTCACCCCAGAGGAACTAGGAGAAATACAATGCGTCATCGTAATGCCGGTCGGAAACTGAACCGCACCTCGCAGCATCGCCAAATGTTGTTCCGCAACATGGCTCAAGCTTTGATCAAACACGAACAGATCGTGACAACCTTGCCAAAGGCAAAGGAATTGCGCCCTGTCGTTGAACGTCTTATCACGCTTGGCAAGCGCGGCGATCTTCACGCCCGTCGTTTGGCCTTTGCACGGATCCGTTGCGAAGCCATGACCAAAAAGCTGTTTGATGTCCTTGGCCCGCGTTATCAAGAACGCGCAGGCGGCTATACACGGGTGCTGAAAGCTGGTTTCCGTTATGGCGATTCTGCGCCAATGGCGGTTATTGAGCTTGTTGATCGTGACGAAGATGCACGCGGCAAGGACTCAGGCCCTGTTGAAATGGATGAGACAACCGAAGTCGAAGCCGGAGCAGCAGCCTAATCGCTGGCGGGAACCGCTAGATAAATTGTGAATTGATGAAAGGGCTGCCCTCGGGTGGCCCTTTTTTCTTTGCACCAATAAGATGGTTGGGTGAATATAGCGCCTATGAATGAACTTGATCTTGAGGCCGTGCCAGCGGCACCGCTGGCTGAGATATTGCGTCCGAAAACGCTTGATGATGTTTTTGGTCAGGCGCCATTGCTTGGCCCGCAGGGTCGGCTTCGTTTGATGCTTGCGCATGGGTCACTTGGCTCGATTATCTTTTGGGGGCCGCCCGGTACTGGCAAAACAACGATTGCGCGGCTGCTGGCAGATGCGGCTGATATGGCGTTTGAACCAATATCGGCGGTATTTGACGGGGTTGGCGAACTGCGCAAGGTTTTTGACCGCGCCGCCCAACGCCGCCTGCAGGGACGGTGCACGCTTTTATTTGTTGATGAAGTCCACCGCTTTAATAAGGCGCAGCAGGATGGCCTATTGCCGCGCGTCGAAGATGGCACGGTGACGCTTGTTGGGGCAACTACGGAAAACCCTTCGTTTGCCTTGAATGGCGCGTTGTTGTCGCGGGCGCAAGTGCTGGTTCTTGACCGGTTGGATCGTGCTGCGCTTGGAACGATTTTGAGCCGTCTTGAGGCGCATATCGGGCGTGATTTGCCAATTGATGAAGATGCCCGTGCTGCGCTTCTTGGCATGGCTGATGGCGATGGGCGTTATTTGCTGAATATGGCAAGTCTGCTTGTCGAAATGCCAGCACCGACAATGCTGGATAGTCGCGGCCTTGCCGAATTGGTGGCAGGGCGCGCACCAGCCTTTGATCGGGCAGGGGATCAACATTATAATTTAATTTCGGCCTTGCATAAAACCTTGCGCTCATCGGATGCTGATGCCGGTCTTTACTGGCTTGCTCGTATGTTGGCTGGGGGTGAGGATCCACATTATATTCTGCGGCGTCTGACCCGGTTTGCCGCCGAGGATATCGGGCTGGCCGAACTTGAAGCACAGCCGCGTGCCTTGGCCGCATGGCAGGCCTATGAAAGGCTTGGCAGCCCCGAAGGCGATCTTGCCATTGCCGGATTGGTGATTTATCTGGCAACCGCCCCAAAATCAAACGCCGCCTACAAGGCGTTTAAGGCCGCAACAAAGGCTGCTGCTCAAACTGGCTCTCTTGGCCCGCCAGCGCATATTTTGAACGCGCCAACCAAATTGATGAAACAGCTTGGCTGTGGCGCTGATTATGCGTATGACCATGACGATCTAAACGGATTTTCCAGACAGAATGGTTTTCCCGATGGGATGGATCGCCAGGTTTTCTATCAGCCGGTTGAACGTGGCTATGAGCGCGAAATTGCCAAACGGCTTGCCTATTGGGATCGGTTGCGGGCAAGTAAACAGCCGACGCTTCAAACCGGCAAAAAGACTGATGAGGGCTAGATGGCAAGTGCGACAATGATTGCTGCCGTTGCGGCGGGTGGTGCGATTGGTGCTGTTTTGCGCCATGGGGTTAGCCTTAGCGTTGGTGCTGGCCTGTTTGGCATTGCAGGGCCATTGGCAACATTGCTGGTGAATATTGCCGGTTCGGGTTTGATGGGCTGTCTTGCCGGTGCGATTGCCGCTGGCATGGTTTTACCCGAGGCATGGCGGGGCTTTTTTGCCACTGGCTTGCTTGGGGCGCTGACCACTTTTTCCAGCTTTGCGCTTGATGTGGGTCAGTTATGGCAGAAACAGGGTATGGTAATGGCCGGTGCTTATGTTATGGCATCAGTGCTATTGTCAATTTTGGCATTTGGCGTGGGTTTTTGGACGGTTAGGCATAGTGGAATATGGCAATGAATAAAGATATCGTAGCCAAAGGGTCTGCGGCAACCGATAATAAATGGCGCTTTGAGGCAGTTCCCGACCATGAAGATGGCACGCGGCTTGACCGATTTTTACGGCAGCTATTTCCCGGGCTTGGCCAAGGGCAGATTGAACGAATGCTGCGCAATGGCCTGATTCGGCTTGATGGTGCCAAGGCCAAGTCGGCGACAAGGCTTGTTAGCGGCCAGACGCTGCGTCTTCCGCCGGTGATTACCGAAACCCCTGCCGCCAGCAAACTTGCGGCACCGCGGATTGTGGCCAGCAGTTCACTTCGCCAGCAATTTGACGATATGTTCCTTGCCGAAGGCAAAGGCTGGCTGGCGCTGAACAAGCCAAGCGGGCTGGCGGTTCAGGGCGGCACGGGCACGCATCACCATATTGACGGCATGATGCGGGCAATGAGTGATGATGCTGGCAGCCGGTTACGGCTGGTTCACCGGATTGATAAAGATACAAGCGGCGTTCTGTTGTTGGCCAAAACGATTGAGGCGGCGCGCAGCCTGACCGATGCGTTTCAAAAACACCGGCTGGAAAAAACCTATCTTGCGCTGGTCATGGGATTGCCGCCTGAGTCGGGCAGTATCCGTGATCCGATTTTAAAGCTTGGCGGTAAGGCTGGCGAAAAAATGCAGGTTCACGAAGATGGGCAATCGGCGCAAACCTTATATCGTCGGCTTGATCATGCTGGTCGGAAAATGGCGCTGATGGCGCTGCGCCCATTAACCGGAAGAACGCATCAATTGCGCGTTCATATGGCGCATATTAGCCACCCGATTTGCGGTGACGGGAAATATGCTGGCGATGATGCGCATCCGGGCGGGCTGATTGCACGCCGCCTGCATCTTCATGCGTGGCAGTTAAAACTGACCGATGGCAAAGTGATTACAGCGCCGCCAAGCCCGCATTTGAAAGCAAGCCTTGCCGATCTTGGCATGGAACTACCGACAGCAGGCTGGCGGTTTCAAGATTATTAGGCAATGCCTAAATCCGGCGCTAAATTTTAGATTTTGGGAATTTTAGATTTTATGGGGATTATCAGGCGTGATGGCGGCGAAAAAACGGTTTTATAAATCAGTCTTGCTGGCAGATGTAGGCCTGTCGATCCAGCTTGATGGGCGGAATTTACGCTCACCGGCGGGAAGCCTGTTGCGCCTGCCAACAAGGTCTTTGGCGTCGGCGATTGCGGATGAATGGCGGGCGCAGGGCGATGATATTGATCCGGCAACAATGCCGCTATTCAGCCTTGCCGTCACCGTGATTGATCGGGTGACGCCACAACGTGAAATGGTGATGGCCGAACTTGTTGCCTATGGCGGGAATGATCTGCTTTGTTATCGTGATGCGCAAACTGACCTTGCCAGCCGTCAACATGATCAGTGGCAGCCTTGGCTGGACCGGCTAGCCGCGGAACATGATATCCATCTTCAGATTGTCACCGGCATCATGCCAATTGGGCAAAGCGATGCAGTGAAATTTGGTGCGTCGATTGCCGCGCATGATGATTGGCAGCTTGGCATTTTGCATCGCGCCACTAGCCTGTCGGGATCGCTGGTGCTGGGGCTTGGGTTTGTCTCGATGAAGATTGATAGTGACGCGATGTTTGACCTCGCCTTTCTTGATGAGCTTTGGCAGAACGAAACATGGGGAAACGATTTCGAAACCGCCGACCGGCATGGGTTTTTGCGCGCTGAATTAAAAGATGCGGCACGGTTTCTGGCGTTGCTGGCCGATCAATCTTCGCCGGAAATGGCAAAGATATGAAACGGGCAATGGGTTATGCGGCGCTAAGCGCATCTGTACTTGGCCGCCTGTCAGCTTTTGACATGGCCAATTTTGGTCCGCATGCCAGCCTGCTTTATCGTGAATTGATTACTAGCGCGTCCGCCGGATTGCCAGCAAGCACGATCATCCTTGCCGCCGCCATTGTTGATGTTGTTCAACATGAACAGGCTGGCCCTGCGGGCTATCTTGATGGGGCGGCGTTTGCCTATGCTGGCAGCACGGCTAATCTTGGCTGGCTTCGCGGGCGGCGCAATTATTTGCTTCACCATGAAGGGCCAAGCGATGGTTTGATGGGCGAAGCGGATGCTGGCCGCTGGCTTGCCAGTGATGCCGAACGGACGGTGACCGCGCTTTTGGATTATTTGGATGATTTGCGGCTTGCCGATTAACCTTTGCCAACTAGCCGATTGGCCTTTGCCCGCTGGTTTCACGCTGTTGCTGTAGGGTATGGTGCGGTGGATTATGTTACGGGTTTGGGAAAAACACCGGAAATTGCGCCTTTAGCACATGGTCAAGATCATCCATGCTGGCGGTCACGCCAAGTTCGGCAAATGATGTCACCCCGCCATCATGAACGCCGCATGGCACAATGGCATCGAAAGCGGCTAGATCAGGATCAAGATTAATCGCAATGCCATGCCAGCTGACCCAGCGGCTGATGCGGATGCCAATTGCCGCAATCTTGTCAAGCCCGCTGTCGCTTTTGCCGTTTTTAACCCAGATTCCGGGCAAGCCATCGCGCCGTTTACCAGCAATGCCAAAGGCCGCAATGCTGGCGAGGATCCAACTTTCCAACCCATTAACAAGGGCGCGCACATCCTGACCGCGGCGGCTGAGGTCAAGCATGACATAGGCAACACGCTGGCCCGGCCCGTGCCAGGTCCATTGGCCGCCGCGCCCGACATGCGAAATGGGCACATTTCCGGGTGTCAAAAGATCATGCGGCTTTGCCGATGTGCCGCCGGTATAAACCGCCTGATGTTCAAGAAGCCACACAGTTTCGGCAGCGGCGTTCTGGCGAATGGCGCTTGCGTGTGCTTGCATTTCAGCCAAAAGCGGCTCATAGGGCTGGAAACCGGCGAAATGACGCCATGCCAGCGGCAAGCTAGGCACTAGCGGTGCGGCGGCGGCTTGGTTCACATTTTCAGGCGGGGCTGCTGGCGGCATGGTTATGATCCGGTTTGCAAAAAGCCATCATGGTTAATGGTTATAGCATAGCCGGCCTTTTGCTGGCTGGCTATGTTTTCACGCTGGTTATGCGGCTTTGGTTATGCGGCTTTAGGGAGCTGTTACGCGAAAGCGGTCGATGGGCGGGCTTTTTGTCTTTTTCACCTTAGGCGGCGAAACAGGCTTGATAAATTAGAATGAAGGTGACATACAAAGAGCA
>CAWUWE010000067.1:0-3024 GCA_963926175.1 uncultured Alphaproteobacteria bacterium
TGAAACAATTGATAAATTTCAAGTTTATTTAACTTTGCTGGAAAAATGGCAACGCCGGATCAATCTTGTGTCCAAGAGCACGCTTACCGGAGCGTGGCAACGGCATATTCTCGATTCGGGCCAATTGGCGGCCTATTACCCACCCCAGACTCGGCAAATTCTTGATGTTGGCAGTGGGGCTGGTTTTCCGGGGCTTGTTCTGGCCATTATGGGCGGTGTTACGGTTGATCTAGTCGAGTCTGATCAACGCAAAGCGGTATTTTTATCAACCGTCATCCGCGAACTAGGTCTACCCGCTAAAGTTCATAATCAGCGCATCGAAACAATGCCGAACCTTCGCGCTGATGTGATTACTGCTCGTGCTTTAGCCCCTGTTCCTAAATTATTAAATTTAATTGGAACTCAGATGAGTCCTGAATGTGTCTGTTTGTTCTTGAAAGGTGCATCGGTCAAAGATGAATTGACCAATCTGCAATCTTATTCCACAATGGTGGCCACAACACATCCAAGCCTTTCCGGTTCAACTGGCGTTGTTCTAGAACTGAAAAATTCGCGCTAATTCGCGGCGAATGATAACAGGCTTTTTCAAGTCCCAAACGGGCAAGGTTTGCTGAGATGACGTTTTTATTGCGCATTATTGCAGTCGCCAATCAAAAAGGCGGTGTTGGAAAAACCACCACTTCGGTGAATCTGGCAACAGCGTTGGCGGCGTGTGGGCGGCGGGTTTTACTTGTTGATTTCGACCCACAAGGCAATGCCAGTACAGGTCTTGGCGTTGATGAAGATGATCGCACAGCGAATAGCTATCGCCTTATTACTGGTGAAGTGACGGCAAAGGCTGCGATTCAAGAAAGCAATTTTGCTGGCCTTGATATTATTGCGGCCGTGGTTGATTTATCGGCTGCCGAAATCGAACTAACTACGATTGACCGGCGCGAATTTCGTTTGGCGGATGCGCTTGAGCCTATTGCGGCGGGTTATGATTATATCATTAGCGATTGTCCGCCCTCATTGGGGTTGTTAACGGTGAACGCGCTTTGCGCTGCCCATAGCGTTTTGGTGCCGCTTCAATGCGAATTTTATGCGCTTGAAGGCTTGTCGCAATTAATGCTTACAATCGCATCGGTTCAAGGCGAATTGAACCGGCAATTGGCGATACAGGGCATTGTTCTGACCATGTATGATGGCCGGAATAAATTATCTGAACAGGTTGCAAATGATGTTCGCACCCATCTTGGTAATCTTGTCTATCATACTGTAATCCCAAGAAATGTTCGCGTTTCTGAGGCGCCATCCTTTGGCCAGCCTGTCTTGATTTATGATCTGAATTGCGCTGGGTCAAAGGCCTATATCGCGCTTGCCGCCGAAATACTCGAGCAAGAAAAGGAAACTGCCTAATGTCGCCAAAAACGCCGCCAGCTGCGTCATCACCGAAAAAAACCGCAACGCGGGGGCTTGGCCGAGGCCTCTCATCGCTTCTTGGTGATGGGGGTATTGCCACCGCCACTGGCGCCATAGCATCATCATCTGATGCTGCTAGCGCGCCAGCGGCGACTGGGTTTCAGGATATTCCAATTGAATGGATTAATGTCGGGCCTTGGCAGCCACGACGCCGGTTTGATAAGGCTGGTCTGGATGAACTTGCTTCGTCAATTCGGCACAAAGGCATCGTCCAGCCGATTTTGCTGCGGCCAAATCCCGACAAGCCGTTGCGTTACCAGCTTGTCGCTGGTGAACGGCGCTGGCGCGCGGCGCAATTGGCAAAAATCCATCAGGTGCCAGCGATCATTCGTGATTTAACCGATGCTGAATGTTATGAAATCGCCCTGATCGAAAATATCCAGCGAAGTGACCTTAGCGTGATTGAAGAGTCGCAAGGCTATCAAAAATTGCTTGAAACTAATCGTTACACACAAGAACAACTATCTGATATAATTGGAAAATCAAGAAGTCACATTGCCAATCTTTTACGGCTTTTGCTGCTTCCGCCGTCGGTTCAAAATCTGTTGCTTGACCGGAAAATTACTATGGGACAAGTGCGGCCATTAATTGGTCATGATCAGGCCGAAGCTTTGGCCAAGATGATTGTGGCAAAGGGTCTGTCGGCGCGGCAAGTTGAAGCTTTGGCAAAACAACCCATTGGTAAAGCTGGTCAAAAATCCAGACCACGGGAAAAATCAGCCGATATCAAAGCGCTTGAAAAACAGGCAGCGGTAAAGCTGGGGCTGGCGTCTCATATTGATTGGAACGAGGCTAAAGACCGCGGCAAAGTCACTTTTGAGTGCCAATCGCTTGATCAGATGACCAATTTATTGGCGCAGCTCGGCATCCGCTAGCGCGGGGCGCGAAGGCAGATTCCAAGAAGGCTTTGCGCGGTACAAAGCTTATCATTGATCCCACTAGATTTTAATTGTAACTCAATATCTTGCAGCCGGTTCACCACATCCATTGCCAAATTTGGTCGCCAGAGCCGAAGATGCGCTTGCAACCGGTCTTGAAGCTTGAAATGCGGTGGTGGGCGCAGGCCGCGGAGTGCATTTTGCGCTGATTGGCCTGCCGCCATGGCGTGACTGGCAAGGCCTAATTGCCGGAAATAGGTTTGGCAAGCCCTTATGATCATCACCGCATTGGCATCTTCATCCCATGCTTTTTGTAACGCCTGTTGCAAGCGGCCAACCGCACCGCTGGCAAGGGCATCGGCAATATCATCAATTGCCAAAAGTGCGCTATCACCAAGTGCGATGCGCACATTATCGCCGTCAAGCTTGCCACCTGGCCCTGCCATTAAGGCAAGTTTTGCAATCTCGCTCCGTGATGAGGCGCGGTCGCTGCCAAGCCTTTCAACAATTATATCAAGCGCATCACGGCTTGCCGTTACCTGATCAGTGGCAAATATACTTTTCGCCAATGCGCGTATATCGCCAATATTGTCAGCATAGCAGCCAATTGATGCGGCAGACTTGCTGGTTTCGAAAAGTTTGACAATAGCATGTTTGGTCGTTGTTTCACTTGCTTCGACAATGA
>CAWUWE010000068.1:0-3347 GCA_963926175.1 uncultured Alphaproteobacteria bacterium
TGACGCAAGGCGACTTTCAATTCATCTTCTGCAATCTGTGCCTTTTTATTTGACTCGGCCTTTGCTTTGGCTTGCTCTTTGGTGCTCTTCGCAGCGGCGCTGGCAGTTGCGGCTAGTTCGGCCAATTGACCTTCAATGCCACCAAACAGAACATCTTGTTCCGATTTGCCAGTGGCGGCCTTGGCCTTTTTAATGGCGTTCAAAGTTTGCTGAAGTAATTGTGGCAGGTCTTTTTGTTCGGCCTCGGTTGGAGTGAAATTCACCACAACATTTTCGCCAAGCGTTTCGACTTGGATATCACCACGCGCAACCGCTTCTTGGAGGGCTTTGACAAGATCTTCTGCATCGCTTTGTTTTTCGCCGCTGCCGTCACTGTCTTTAGTTTTAGTTTGCGATTCTAGATCAGGCTTTGTTGTTTTGGTTGTTTGCTGAGTCATTTCATTGGTGACTGACTTTGCCGGAGACGGGCTAAAATTCAACGACAAGACGGTAGTACCCTTCGGCTGCTCAACAATTGGCACGATCTTTTGCACACCAAAGGCGTTTTTCAATGAACCTGAAATTTGTTTGAATTTTGGCACGTTGAATTCGGCAAATGACAAAATCAAAACAAAGAAAGCCATCAATAAGGTCGCCATATCGGCAAAGGTTGCCATCCATGCCGGTGCGCCAACAGGCGGGCATTTGGGACATTCCTCTTCTTCTTCTTCAATAACTTCGTTTTCGTCTTGTTCAGCCATTCTTTATGTCCTTACAGAGAGATGATAAATTTTGGGATCAATCTCTCATATATTATGCGGCTTCCAGTTTAGCCTGCATTTTCGGAGGGAGGGCGGAAACCATTTGATCTTGAATGTTGCGCGGCGACTCTCCTCTAGCGATATTACGAAGGCCTTCAACGACTAACCCACGGTAGATGACTTCGTATGCTGTATAGCCTTCGAGTTTGACAAGCATCGGCATGAAAATAATATTTGCAATAATCGCACCATACATTGTTGTCAGCAAAGCTACCGCCATGGCAGGGCCAATGGCTTTTGGATCAGCCATATTGCCAAGCATTAAAACCAAACCAATCAATGTGCCAATCATGCCCATGGCTGGCCCGATATCAATCCAGCCCTTAACAACATTTTGATTTGCTTCATGTCGGGCTTTCATCGCCTTGATCTCGCCATTTAATTGCGTGACAAGCTTTGCCTCATCTGCGCCATCAATAAGCATTTGCAAGCCTTTTTGAAAGAATTTGTCAGGTACATCTTGGCCTTCAAGTGCCATCATGCCGTCTTTACGGGCAATCGCTGCAAGCTCGGCCATACGCTCAACCAACTGATCCATTTTTTTGACTGGTGGAAGAAATGCCTTCGCCATTGCGCCAAAGCTTGCAAGGAAAACTGGCAATGGGCAGGTGTACATTACTGAAAAAAAGGTTCCACCAACCACAATTAAGATCGATGGAACGTCAATAAAGGGACCTATGCCACCACCTGAGATCATGGCTCCCAATATCATACCTATGGCGCCTATGAATCCAATAAGGGATGCTATATCCATAGTAATACCACTCTTTTCTCGACTTGTTTCTAGGGTCAGACCGTGGTTCTAAGCAAAAACGATACCAATACAATAATGCGGCAAGATTTTTACGGGGAAAATAAAAATATTAGCATCCCATCATATAAATAGGCTGACTTGGCGCAAGATATGCTTAAATCCTGAGTTAGTAGGTTTGTAGCAGCAAAAGTTAACGAATGGAGATCATTATGCGGCAGATGCAGATTTTCGCGTTTTTCCGAGTGATCGTCTGGTGCCGTGGTCTGGCTGCAATCTTGGTCATGCTGGCTGGTATCGCGTCGGCGATGGCGCAAACCCAATCATTGGGCGGTGGCAATCCCGAAAATGAGGTGATCGTCAAATCGGGACATTTCATGGTTCGGGACCATCTGGTGATTGATCTTCAATATGGTGTTGAATGGATGCGTTGTTCGGTTGGTCAGATCTGGAATGGCACTGGCTGCGAAGGTGTGGCCGTGCAATTGACGCAAGAAGATGTGGCAAGGGCGATCGTCATTGCGAATGCGCAATTGGGGCCGGGCTGGCGTTTGCCAAGTCGCGCCGAACTGGAAGGTCTGGTCTGTAAAGCCTGTGCGCCAGTAAAGATCGAGCTTGATAGTTTTCCAAATACGCTTGGCGAGCCTTATTGGACTGGCGAGGTCAACGGCTTTGCACCGCGGCATATCTGGACAGTCAGTTTTATGACTGGCCATACCTATGGACGGTTTTTTCCGACACAGGAAGTTTTGGTTCGGCTGGTTCGTGACCGCTAGATAATTTTATTAAAAAGCTTCCAGCTAACTAGCTTCATCACAAAGCCGCATAGCCCAAGCGCAATAATGGCTGTTGCAAACCAGGCAGGGGTGAGAAAATTAATCACCTCAAGCCGTTTGCCGCCAACAATTGCCAAGATCACCAGCATGAATGTGAACATGATGAATGACCGGATAATCTGGCATCGATGGCATGGGCCTGATTTCGCATCGGTTCGTGTTTGAAGCATGAAACCCTGAAGTGACGTTTGTTTGTTTATTTATTGGTATGGAAGACAAAGCATAGAGCGAAATTTTACAATGATCAATTGTGTTATTCGCTGTTTTCACCTGTCTGAATTCTGACATAGAGGAAAAGCAAAAATCTTGTCAAAATCATAAATCATTGAAATGTTGATGATTATCTGTCGTTTTCTTGACGAAACCGCTCGTCAAATAGATATTTTGCAAATTGCATGCCGAAACCGCAGAGTTTTTTCAGGAGGACGGGATTATGCAACTTTCTCAGTCAGTAAAACTAAAACAAAAACAGTCATTGGTGATGACGCCGCAATTGCAGCAAGCCATTAAATTACTGCAATTGTCCAATCTGGAACTTAGCCAACATCTGCAAGAGCAGGTTGATGAGAACCCGTTTTTGGAACTTGGTGAGAGTGAAGATTCAGGCCAGCCAACAGCCGATAGCAGCGCTGATACCGCCGCATCAGCTGATGCAACCGACCTTACCGATATGAAAGAAAGTGCAGCACTGGCCGAAGACCCTACCGAACATAGTGATTTTGAAAACCGATTTGACCAGTCAATTGTCGATACGCCGCGTACCAGCACAGCCAATGCACCGTTTGAAGGTGACTATGATGCCATCAGTAATGTGTCATCAAAGGAAGGCTTTTATCCCGGCCTGTTTCGTCAGTTAAATCTGGCAATGGACGACCCAAAGCAGCGTTTGATTGCCGGACATTTTGTCAATGCGCTTGAGCCAAGTGGCTGGATTGGTATGCCGGTACAAGATGTTGCCGC
>CAWUWE010000069.1:0-28815 GCA_963926175.1 uncultured Alphaproteobacteria bacterium
GTAAATGGCATCCGCAGCATCCACAAAAAGACCGGAATAAAGGCGAGATTGATAAGAACGGCGATTACGTTTGAGACATAGAATGATCCGATCAAAGGCCAAACAAAATCAGGCTGGTTCGTAAACAAAAGTGGCCCTGGCTGCAAACCCCAAATCACCATGCCAGCAAGAAGAACAGCCGTCGTTGGAGAACCAGGAATTCCAAGCGTCATCATTGGCAACATTGCCCCTGTTGACGCTGAGTTATTTGCCGATTCAGGCGCAGCAACACCGTCGATAGACCCTTTGCCATATTCACTTGGGTTACGCGATGTAAGTTTTGCAACACCATATGCCATCAATGAACCCGGTGTTGCCCCTGCGGCTGGAAGAATACCAACAAAAAAGCCAAGAAGTGAACCAATAAGCGTACCACGCCATGCGTGACGAAAATCCTTGATGGCGTCAATGATCGCCCGTGCGCTCACATCTACCTTCGACATTGATGATCCATAACGGGACGTATTGATTGTCCAGAGCATCTCACCAATACCGTAAACACCGATGGCAAGAACAAGGAAGCGGATACCATGTGAAAACCCAGTGATGTCAAAAAATATCAAACGTGGTTCTCCTGAGATAACGTCGAAACCAACGGTCGCCAATACAAGGCCAATACAGATCGAGAAGATTGTCTTGGGAATATCATCACCGCCGAGACCAACAAAGGTCGCAAAGGCAAGCAACATCAACGCAAAGACTTCAGGATCACCAAAAGATAGCGCAACCGCCGCTAACAGAGGTGCAAATGCTGTAAACATAACGTTTGAAATTGTACCTCCAGCAAATGAAGCCAAAGCGGCTGCAACAAGCGCCACATGCGCTTTACCAGCTAATGCCAATGGACGACCATCAAATGTTGTCGCAACCGCGGTCGATGCCCCTGGAATGCCAAGCGTGATCGATGATATCGCCCCGCCATACATAGCCCCGTAATAAATCGCGGCAAGGAAAATCATTGGAGAGGTTGCCCCGCCTGTGAACCCCTGAATAACAAAAGTGAACGGCAGCAAAATGGCAACACCATTCACGGAGCCCAAACCAGGCATTGCACCAACAAAAAGACCAACGATTACACCAACAATCGCAAGACCGAGGTTGATAGGCTCAAGCGCAACCAAAATACCACTCATAAGAGATGCTATGACATCCATAATATTATTCCTTAGTTATTCGCGCAGTGACTATAGAAAAATTTCGTACAAGGGAATGAACAGAGGCTCTGACAACCCCTTTGGAAGAACAATCCGCATCGCAATGTCAAAAAAGAAAAAGCAAGTAACAACCAAACCAACGGCAATAGACAGCGTCGCCCACCAGCTATGTCGCCCCAAAAAGCGAATATAATAAATCATGAAAGCCAAGATTGCAGCGTAAAAGCCAGCAACCTCAATCAAAATCAAAAAGCCAAAAAGACCGCCGCCGACGACGAATAACATACGCCGTCCATATCCATCCAAAAATTCTTCGTCTGACTGTGATGGCGGTGACGTTCTTTTGTACCAGTTAAAACCAATCCAAATTGAACAAATCAACATGATAGCGGACAACCAAAATGGCCAGAACCCACTACCTGGACCTTCACCATCTATCAATCCAATATTATCAAATCGGGCGATGTCAGGGTTCCAAGACGGGGCCTCACCCGATTTCCACATTAGGTATATTGAGAGGATTCCCAAGATAACTGCCGTTACAATTTCAGCTCTACGCATATCCTCAAATCCCTCTCAATATCTTATTTTGTTTTTTACACTATTTAATAGCGCCAGATGCCTTTAAGATTTTTGTGTGGTTAGCAATTTGGTCTGCCCAGTAGGCCTTCAGCTCATCACCAGACATGAGATCACCCATAAGTGACTTCTTTGACTTGTATGTCTGCCAATCTTTTGAAGCGTAAACTTTTGCAAAAAGATCGGTATAATAAGCTTGAGCTTTTTCAGACATTCCAGGTGCACCAACAACAGACCGTTGCATGAAATACGACCAGCTAATCTGCTTACCGCCCGCAAACACTTCACTCAGTGTTGGCACATTCGGGAACATTGGTAGACGAGATTTCGTGAATGCAACCAACGGAATCATATCACCAGACTCATAGAAACCAAGAGCTTCTGATGGGTTGTTGACGGATGAATTTAACTGCTTACCAGCAACCTGCTTTGCAACAGCTCCACCGCCCTTATATGGAATGTATTTCATAGACAAACCATAGTTTTTATTCAAGAAGTCGGTAATGATGTTGTCTTCAGAATTTTTGCCAGTACCACCCATTACCCATTTATTGCCATCAGCTTTTGCCTTGGCTAGGAACTCAGCAAATGTTTTCAGGCCACTATCTTTGTGTACCCAGAGCAAAAATGTGTCTTCAGCCATACGAGCTACTGGAGCAAAGCTCAAGCTATCGATTTTCAGACCAGGTTGGCGAAGCGGCGTTGTATAAAACGAGTTCAACGTAACCATGATTGTGTGATCAGGATCATTTGCATTCGAGGCTGCAATCAAAGCCTCAGCTCCAGAACCACCAGATTTGTTTGTTGGAACAAGCGGTCGATTTGCAAGGTTTTCTTTTTCGACAATAGCCTGCATCAAACGGGCCATTTTGTCGGCGCCCCCGCCTTTACCTGCCATGATGATAAAGTCAATCGGCTTGGTAGGCTCCCAGCCATGCCCTCCGGCAACTGCAATGCCTGACACTGACGTTGCCGCCAAAACCATGCCAACTGCACCGAAAAATAGTTTTTTAATGGACTTCATAGTCTCCTCCTCTGGTTTATTTTGCATGGAGAAACTCTCCACACCCGTGCCATTCTTCTAACCCGATGGCTTTTAAAAGTTACTGCCTGATATTGTCAGACAGACACCTAATTCGTCATGATTACTGGGATCGTTGCGTGGTCCACAATAAATTGGGTAGTGCCACCCCAAAACCTTTCTAAATCGTGATGTTTACTATAGGCACCAAGTACCATTAGATCTGCACCAACCGCTTTTGATTTATCTAAAAGCGCCTGCGCTGTTCGTGACTTGGTTTCGATTTCAAAAATGTCAGATGAAATGCCATGCGCGGACAGGTACTCCCGCAGCTCGGCTGGCTTTACATTGACCGCTTTTGACTTGACGGTCAGAATTGTCACCGTTTTTGCCACGATCAATATCGGTAAGCAGGTAATGACAGCGCGCGATGATTCGCGTGAGCCATCCCATGCGATGGTGATATTGGTTCCTAAAATATCAGGGATTGCGCCACTAGGTTCCGGACACATTAAAACCGGTCTGCCAGTATTGAACAAGGCCGCCTTGAGGGTGTTTGTCCCCAGATTGCGATCGATGTCTGGTTTGGCCACGGCGATGATGTCTGCAAGCCTGCCATGATGTCCAATCACATCAATCTGACGCCCCGCCTCTTCGACAAAACTTGCCGTAACTGACTTGCCATCGGGCTTTTCAGTCATGCGGATATTGAGAGTCTTGCTTAACGCCAGCACCTCTTCACGAAGTCCAGCCTCTTCAATATCAAAAACCTGACTTGTGCTTTCAACAAGCTGAGCGCGAAGCGCCGCCGGAATCGGCACCCCAAAGGGAAGCAGATTTTCCGGCTTTGCACGACAATGAGTGATTTCAATATGCGCATTAAATCCGCGCGCCAGCGCAACTGCATGGGCAAGGACATTATCGCCCTTACCATCGCCGCGGACTGGCACTAGAATTTTACGTATCATGAATTCTCTTCCCAAAAATGTTAAATTACTTAATTAAGAGCTTATGAGCCTTATCGTTGAGATCAAGCCTAAAACAGCCCATCAATCAAACCATTTTCATTTATTTTGATTGTTTCTGCTGATGGTACCCGTGGCAGCCCCGGCATGGTCATAACATCACCACAAATCACCACAACAAAACCAGCCCCAGCCGACAATCGGACTTCACGAATTGGCAGGCTATGACCGGTTGGCGCACCACGACGGTTTGGGTCGGTGGTAAAACTATACTGGGTCTTGGCCATGCAAACTGGCAAATCACCATAGCCTTGTGCTTCCCACTGTTTTAGCTGGTCGCGAATCTTGGCATCGGCAATTACTTCATCGGCACGATAAATACGTTTGGCAATTGTTTCGATCTTTTCGAACAATGGCATTTCAGACGGATAAAGCGGTGCATATTGCGACGGGCTGCCTTCAATCAACGCGACAATTTTATTGGCAAGTTCGGTTGTGCCTTCACTGCCATTTGCCCAATGTGTTGACAAAATGGCTTCGCTACCTTGTTCGGCAACAAATTCTTTCAAGGCTTCGACTTCAGCATCAGTGTCAGTCACGAAATGGTTGATGGCAACGACTGCCGGAACACCAAATTGCTTGATATTCTCAAGATGGCGACCAAGGTTTGGACAACCTTTTTTCACAGCATCAACATTTTCTTGACCAAGATCGGCCTTGGCAACGCCGCCATTCATCTTCATCGCACGAACCGTTGCAACAATAACCACCGCATCGGGGCGAAGCCCTGCTTTGCGGCATTTGATATTAAGAAACTTTTCGGCACCAAGATCAGCCCCAAATCCAGCTTCGGTCACAACATAATCAGCCAGCTTTAGCGCTGTTGTTGTTGCCACAACTGAGTTACAGCCATGCGCGATATTTGCAAATGGGCCACCATGGACAAAGGCAGGGTTGTTCTCGAGCGTTTGCACAAGATTTGGTTGCATTGCCTGCTGCAACAAAACTGTCATCGCGCCATCGGCCTTGATATCACGACAGAAGACAGGTGACCGGTCACGGCGATAGGCAACAATAATATCACCAAGGCGACGTTCAAGATCAGCAAGATCCGTTGCAAGGCATAAAATCGCCATCACTTCAGAGGCAACGGTAATGTCAAATCCGGCTTCACGAGGGAAACCATTGGCCACACCGCCAAGATTACAAACGATTTCGCGAAGCGCACGATCATTCATGTCAAGAACCCGGCGGAAAGCAACACGGCGAATATCAATATCCAGCTCATTGCCCCAATAGATGTGGTTATCAAGCATTGCGGCAAGCAGGTTATGCGCTGATGTGATGGCATGAAAATCACCTGTGAAATGCAGGTTCATATCTTCCATTGGCACAACTTGGGCATAGCCACCACCAGCGGCGCCGCCCTTCATACCAAAACATGGGCCAAGTGACGCTTCACGGATACAGATGGCAGCTTTCTTGCCAATCCGGTTCAAGCCGTCACCAAGACCAACGGTTGTTGTGGTTTTGCCCTCACCAGCAGGTGTTGGGTTAATCGCAGTTACCAAGATCAGGCGGCCATCTTCTTTTTTGGCCAGACTCTTGATAAAGCTCTCAGAAACTTTTGCTTTATCATGTCCAAATGGCAGCAGGTCATCACTTGGAATACCAAGCCTTGCGCCGACTTCCTGAATTGGCAATTTCTTGGCTTCGCGGGCAATTTCGATATCTGTTTTGAAGCTCACGGCTATGATCCTAACTTTGTTCCAGAGTTAATTCCAGCAGCGGCAGCCCATTCGCTTGCCGCCATTTTTCCACCATCGGCAGGCCGTACACGCTTGATTAAAATCCGTCCACCTTCGGCCTGCACCGTCACGCCATCTTCGTCAACCGAAACGACTTCACCAGCCGTTCCAGTACCGTCAACGCGGGCACTGTCATAAATTTTCAATTCACTGCCAGCAATTGTTGTCCACGCCCCGGGCGCAGGGTTGGAAGCACGGATAATATTGTAAACATCGACAACCGGCTTTGACCAATCAATCTCGGCAGCGGCTTTGCCAAACCAGCTTTCATATGACCCATCTTCCAAACGCTGGTCATGTTTGATGATGACGCCAGCCTTGACCAGTTCAAGCCCTTCGATCATCGCATCAACGCCCATCGGGAACAGCTTTTTGAAATAAACATCGCCAAGCGTTTCATCAGGACCGATTTCACAGGTTTTCTGCAACATCATCGGGCCTTCATCCAGACCATCGTCAGGCCAGAAAATAGACAAGCCAGTGCGGGTTTTACCCATTGCGATCGGCCAGTTGATCGAAGATGGTCCCCGATGTTCTGGGCAAAGCGACGGATGATACTGAAAAGTTCCGTATTTTGGTGCATCGCGCACTTCCTGCGGAACAAACAACAACACATACGCCATCATGCAAACATCAGCATTGAATGATTGCATCAATGCCAATGCTTCAGGTGTTTTCCATGATGCAGGCTGATGCACGGGTAAACCCTTTTTACGCGCCAGCTCAACCAATGGGTCTTCGGGTTTTCCCTCTTTTGTTGGCGCACCGCAAACAGCAACAACATCTTCGCCGCGTTCTAGAAGTCTTTCCAAAACAGACTGACCAAAAGCCTGCTGTCCGTGTAATACAATTCTCATTGCTTGCTCTCCTAAAGTGCAAAGCTTAATTTCACCGATAAACCATTTTAATCAATGATTTACTAAAACAATGTTCCTATTTAGCCGCGCCAACCGCGCCTGATTCGATAATCTTGGCCAGCTCTTCGGCTGAATAACCAAGAACATCCGTCAGGATTTCGGTTGTATGCTCACCAAGTAATGGCGAGCGCTGAACATCAGCCGGACTGTCGGATAATTTTATTGGGCAGCCAACCGAGATATATTCGCCGCGCTCTGGATGATCGACCTTTACCAGGGTTCCAGTCGCATAAAGACCTTCATCTTCGGCAATTTCTTTCATCGACAAAATCGGACCAACCGGGATATCAAGCGGGTTACATTCATCCATGACCTCAAATTTGGTCTTGGTCATTGTCCATTGTTCAATACGCTCAAAAATTTCGTTCAATTTATCAAGCCGCTGTGGTGGCTTGGCATAACCATCTTTGGTTTTCCAATCAGGTTCACCAATAATATCACAAACCTTTTCCCAGACCGCCGCCTGAATGATGAAATAAGTATAGGCGTTTGGATCTTGTTCCCACCCTTTACAACGCAGAATACGTCCGGGCTGTCCACCACCTGAATCATTGCCAGCGCGCGGTGTGGCATCACCAAATGGAATGCCTTCACCAAATTGTGAATATTCTTTCAATGGGCCAGCGTTAAGACGCTGCTGATCACGAAGCTTTACGCGGGCAAGGTTTAGAACCGAATCCTGCATCGCCGCAGTGACCTTTTGGCCACGGCCAGATTTTTCACGGTGGAATAGCGCGGTTACGATGCCAAGGCACAAATGAAGTCCGGTTCCCGAATCACCAATCTGCGCACCCGTCACCAATGGTGGGCCATCGCGAAAACCAGTTGTTGAGGCCGAACCACCTGCACATTGCGCGACATTTTCATAAACCTTGCAATCTTGATATTTGCCCGGGCCAAAGCCTTTGATTGACGCCATGATCAGGCGCGGATTAATTTCTTGAATCCGCTCCCATGTAAAGCCCATCCGGTCAAGCGCACCCGGGGCAAAATTTTCCACAAGAACATCACAAGTTTCGATAAGACGCGTCAAAATCTGCTTGCCAGTTTCGTTTTTAGAATTCAGCTCAATTGACCGTTTATTATGGTTCAACATGGTAAAATAGAGGCTGTCGGCCCCTTCAACATCGACCAGCTGCTGGCGTGTTGCATCACCGACACCCGGACGCTCAACCTTGATCACATCAGCCCCAAACCAAGCCAGAAGCTGGGTACAGGTTGGGCCTGACTGAACATGGGTGAAATCCAGAACTTTAATACCTTGAAGAGCTTTCATAATCTTATCCTATATCTAAACCGGAATGCTTTGACTCTGATGCTATTTCTTTGAAACCACACTTTGCGGGTTCAGGTTACCGATGCGACCACTTTCCGTACCAGCATTTTCATCAATGACAGCATTGACCAAGGTTGGCTTGCCACTATCCATTGCCTCATTCACCGCGCGCGCCAGCTCATCCGGTGTCGTCGCATAGACGCCAACACCACCAAAAGCAGCCATCATAAGGTCATAGCGTGCATCTTTGACAAAAACGGTCGGGGCGACATCTTCACCACCTGTTGGATTTTGATCGGTGCCGCGATAGATGCCGTTATTGTTGAACACCACAACACAGACCGGCAAATTGTAGCGGCAGATTGTTTCGATTTCCATGCCGGAAAATCCAAAGGCGCTATCGCCTTCAACGGCCAAAACGCGCTGGCCCGTCTCAACGGCTGCGGCAACAGCGGCCCCCATGCCAATACCCATAATGCCCCATGTACCAACATCAAGGCGCTTGCGCGGCTTGAACACATCAATAATGCTACGCGCAAAATCAAGGGTATTTGCCCCCTCATTCACAAGGATTGCATCAGGCCGCTGTTTAACAATCGTACGAAGCGCACCAAGCGCACTATGGAAATCCATTGGCACTGTATTGCTCATCAGCTTGGCTGACATTTTTTCCAGATTTACATCTTTGCGCGTCTGGATATTGGCAACCCAATCGGCAGGAACGGCTGGCCATTTATCGCCCATCGCCTTGGTCATAGCGCTCAAACATGATCCAATATCACCAACAACTGGCGCCGCAATCTCGACATTGCTGTCCATTTCACGCGGCTCGATATCAACCTGAATAAAGCGTTTTGACCCAGGCTCGCCCCAGCTTTTGCCTTTACCATGCGACAATAGCCAATTCAAACGCGCGCCAACCATGACCACAACATCAGCCTCTTTTAGCACTAGCGAACGTGCGGCACCGGCTGATTGCGGGTGATCATCAGGCAACAAGCCTTTGGCCATGCTCATTGGCAGATAGGGAACGCCACTTTTTTCAACAAAGCTGCGAACAATTTCATCTTCTTGCGCATAGGCAGCGCCTTTACCAAGAATGATCAATGGGCGCTTTGCGCTTTTTAACACATCAAGCGCACGCGCAATCGAATCTGGTGATGGCAGTTGCTGCGGCGCTGGATCAACGACTTTTACAAGTGATTTCTGGCCTTCAGCCGCGTCCATGACTTGGGCGAATAATTTGGCTGGCAGATCAAGATAAACGCCGCCCGGACGACCTGAAACAGCGGCGCGAATGGCACGGGCAACAGCAATGCCGATATCTTCAGCGTGAAGAACGCGGAACGCCGCCTTACAAAGCGGCTTGGCAATGGCCAACTGGTCCATTTCCTCATAGTCACCTTGCTGCAGATCAACAATTTCACGCTCGGATGAACCACTAATCAGGATCATCGGGAAACAATTTGTGGTCGCATTAGCAAGCGCGGTCAGGCCGTTCAAAAAGCCTGGTGCCGAGACGGTCAAACAAATGCCTGGCTTTTTGGTCAGATAGCCGGCAATCGATGCTGCGTTGCCCGCATGCTGTTCATGGCGGAATGAAATCACCCGCATGCCTTCGGCTTGGGCAATCCGGCCAAAATCGGTGATCGGAATGCCCGGAACACCATAAATTGTGTTGATATCATTGAGCTTAAGCGCATCAATAACGAGATGAAAACCGTCGGTGAGCGCCTGCGTCTCGGATGAAGTCATTTTTTGTGTCTCCTTGGCATCTTCAAAGTAAATGTAAAAAGTGATGGTTAGGCTTTTGGTCGAAACTGCGGCGTGTTTATTTTGTTATGGCAGATGACCGTTTATGTTTTTTCTGATTTTGCTATTTCAGCGCGGGCTTTGCCTTCATTTGCCAGCCGCGTCCATCTTTCCCGAATATGATCATGCAAACGCATGGTATGTTCACGCACCAGCCGCGACGCCAACTCACTGTCGCGCGCTTCAAGCGCTTCGATAATTTCCATATGATCGGCAACTGAATGGGTGGCGCGATTATTTTCGCCCATTGCCCGACGCCGCACCGCAAACATATGCGCAAACAACCCATCGGTTGTCGACTTTAATAGCGGGCTGCCCGACAAATCAAAAATTGCCTGATGGAATTTGATATTAGCATCTGAATATTCGCTTAGCTCGGCCTTTGACGTGGTCGCGCTGTGGCGCATGGCAAATTCGCGCAACGCTTTGATATCGGCCTCAGGGGCAATGCGCGCGGCGATGTGCGCTGCCATGCTTTCCAACGCAGCCCAAGTGACGACCATATCCAGAATTTCTTCAAGACTTTTGCGATGAATGAAAACGCCTTTGCGCGGCAAAATCTCAACCAAGCCATCTTGTGCCAATCGCGCCAAAGCTTCTCGAATTGGAGTTCGTGAAATACCAAGCTGTTCGGCGAGCCGGCGCTCATCAAGGCGCAGCTCTTCATCGGCATCATAAATATCGGCTTTTAAAATGCTTTCACGAAGCACGTCATAGATATGGTCTTTCAACGTAAAATTGATCGAAACAGGTTTTAATTTGACATCGATTGCCATCTATTCCGCCCCCTCAATTTTCTACCTTAGTTGATGTAAGTCCAGCGTTATTTCATACTTTATCTGGTATACCTTACACCTGACACAACACTCGTCAAGCAGTTTTTCGGACGATAATTTAACGATAGCGCTTGCTATTGATGGTCTGTGGTATACCGTATTAAGACGAAATATTGCAAAAAATAAGGTAAAACAACGATCCGATTTAACCGATAGGTCACAAGGCAGTTTCACCATAATTGTCGCTCCAAAAAACTTTTATGCATTTTTTGCACGGACACGTGACAACAGATCGGTCGTTGCATTTTTCGTGGCTTTATCACACAAGGCCACATAGCGGGAGAAAGACAGTAACAATGAATATCCATGAACATCAGGCGAAGAAAATTTTACAGACATTTGGTGCGCCCATTGCAGCTGGCGTTGCAATCACCAACCTTGACCAAGCCGAAAGCGCGATTGCATCCCTTCCCGGCCCAGTATGGGTGGTCAAAAGCCAGATCCATGCTGGTGGACGCGGCAAAGGAAAATTCAAGGAACTTGGCGCTGATGCCAAGGGCGGCGTTCGCGTCTCTTTTTCGGCTGAGGAAGCGCTTGCCAATGCTGTTGAAATGTTTAGCAAAACCCTTGTCACACAGCAAACTGGCCCAAATGGCAAAGCCGTCAATCAGCTTTATGTCGAAGATGGCGCCGAAATTGACCGCGAATTATATCTGTCGATTCTTGTTGACCGCGAAACCGGAAAAACTTCATTCGTCGCCTCAACCGAAGGCGGCATGGATATTGAAACGGTTGCGCATGACACGCCTGAACTGATCCATTCGGTTGGCATTAACGCCAGCGCTGGCTGCACTGATGCCGACGCGGCAACGCTTGCCAATGCCTTCAAGCTTGAAGGATCAGCCCGCGAACAGGGCAAGGCGCTTTTCAAAAATCTTTACGAAGCCTTTGTCAGCAAGGATATGAGCCTTTTGGAAATCAACCCGTTGATCGTCACCAAATCAAATGACGTTCAGGTGCTTGATGCCAAAGTGTCTTTTGATAATAACGCGCTGTTCCGGCATCCCGATGTCATGGAATTACGCGACATTACTGAAGAAGATGAAAAAGAGGTTGAAGCCTCAAAATATGACCTTGCCTATATCGCCCTTGATGGTGAAATCGGCTGTATGGTCAATGGTGCTGGTCTTGCGATGGCCACAATGGACATCATCAAGCTATATGGTGCCGAACCCGCAAACTTTCTTGATGTTGGCGGCAGTGCAACAACCGAACGCGTTACCGCAGCCTTTAAAATCATCACCGCTGATCCAAATGTAAAAGGGATTTTGGTCAATATTTTTGGCGGCATCATGCGTTGCGATGTCATTGCCGAAGGCGTTGTTCAAGCGGCTAAGGATATCAATCTTGAAGTGCCTTTGGTGGTTCGGCTCGAGGGCACCAAGGTCGATGAAGGCAAAGCCATTATCAACAGCAGTGGGCTGAATGTTATCGCCGCCGATGATTTGGATGATGCAGCTCAAAAAATTGTCAAAGCAGTGAAAGGCTAGGCACATGTCGATTCTCATTAACAAAGACACTAAAATCATTGTGCAGGGCCTGACCGGTAAAACCGGCACATTTCACACTGAACAGGCATTGGCCTATCATGGCACGCAAATGCTCGCCGGAACCCACCCGAAAAAAGGTGGCCAGCAATGGACAAGTGCCGATGGGCAAAGCCTGCCGCTATTTGCGACTGTTGCCGAAGCCAAGGACACCACTGGTGCCAACGCGTCGGTTATCTATGTTCCACCAGCGGGCGCAGCAGCCGCGATTGAAGAAGCGATTGATGCTGGCATTGATCTGATTACCTGTATCACCGAAGGTGTGCCGGTTCAGGATATGGTGCGGGTAAAGGAAAAGCTGGATAAGTCGAAATCACGCCTGATCGGGCCAAACTGCCCTGGCCTGATGACACCTGACGAATGCAAAATCGGCATCATGCCGCCAAGCATTTTCCGCAAAGGTTCGGTTGGTGTGCTGTCACGTTCTGGCACTTTGACCTATGAGGCGGTCTATCAGACATCAATGGCGGGTCTTGGCCAGTCTTCGGCTGTTGGCATTGGCGGTGATCCGGTAAAAGGCACCGAATTTATTGATGTTTTGGAAATGTTCCTTGCTGATGATCAAACCGAATCGATCATCATGATTGGCGAAATTGGCGGATCAGCCGAAGAAGATGCGGCACAATTCCTGATCGATGAAGCCAAGAAAGGCCGCTCAAAGCCGATGGTTGGCTTTATCGCTGGCCGAACCTCACCTCCTGGCCGCACAATGGGTCATGCTGGTGCCGTTATTTCGGGTGGCAAGGGCGGTGCTGATGAAAAAATTGCGGCGCTAGAAGAAGCAGGAGTGCGCGTGTCACCGTCTCCTGCCAAACTTGGCGTCACACTTGTGGATGTGCTGAACGGCTAGATCAGCATCTCTCCACCGCAGGCAAAAGGGGCGATACCAATGGTACCGCCCCTTTTTAATGAGCATTATTTATGTGGTGAATTAGCCTGTTAAACGATATCAAACAATATTAAGCGACCTTAAAAAAAGGCGCCTCAAACCGGTTGGCTTCAAGACGACCATTCACAATTGCCACGGTCTCGTCAAGAAGATCATTCTGCATGCCGATGCTGGCGGCAACCCGCTGCACCAAAAGATCAACCCGCTCAATCGTCTTGGCACCCCCATCAATCGCGCGCGCGGCTGAGGACGGCTTTAACAGGCTGCTAGCCGCATTTGCATATTTGTCAAACGGCACCTGATCAGCCGCATCTGCGCCAAGCGCCCGCGCCAGCGTGTCAACCCACGCATACATTTCCGCCGAGGCAGCAAGATCGCCATGAACAGCATCGCGAATTGCCCGCACGCCGTCAGGCTGGACGCATTGGTAATTGCCGGTCAAAAGCATGCTCCATTTCGCCATTGGTACAAACAGGCTGTCATAGATGCGCAGCTTTACCGGCACATCCTTGCCATCAACGGTAACCGCGGCAATATCGGACTCAAGCTGGCGAAGCATTGCATTATGCGCCGGATCAGCAAATACCGCTGCCTTAAAATTGGTTGGCAGACCAACATGAAGAATATTGGTACCTTCTTCAGGTGGACGAAAGGCCTGAGGGTCAGGGCTACAAAGCGACATCAAACCGGGCTCGAAACCAGCCCAAACCGATGCATCATCATAGCACATGTCAAACGGTGCCTCAGCCAGCGCATCAACCCGGCGCAAAAACGGCAAAGGCGGCATATTCATGATCGACAAGCATGGCTTGCGGCTGGCGGCAATGCGCTGCATCAGATCGCGCACCTGCGGTTCGGAATATTGTGGCTCCTGCATGGCAAGGCTGATCATGTCATAATCTTCAGGCCGCGCATCGGCCGGTGTGACGGCATCAAGCGTGCCAGCAAGATCATGTGACCGAAACGCCCGATGGCTATCTTCATCGCGCAATTTGATCCGGACTTCAGTGCCCTCGTCATTAATTAGCGCGGCCGATTTGCTGCGGCAAATCAAAGTGACATCATGGCCAGCCATCAATAGTTTTGTTGACAAAAGTGAGCCATATGAGGCTCCTAAGATCAAAATTTTCATGGTTCGAATCTCCTCTTCATTTCAGCATAATCGCAAATGCCTAAGCTGTCCAAGCAACCAATTATAGCCTCACCTGACATAGCTTTACCGGCTGAAACGAAGAATCCAAAGGAAAATAGTGAAAAAATGAAAATTGTAAATTTTTTACATTTTCTTTTTACTACGGTGCGAAATCCAACAAAAAACCCCGATCACTGGTGATTGTGATCGGGGCCGTGTTTTTGGATCGCGTCAAATGATGCGGCTTACCGCGCCTATTCGGCGGCAATTCCCTTGGTGGCGGCAACCCGACAAGCGGCAAATTTGAACTCAGGTATCTTGCCAAATGGATCAACAACCGGATTGGTCAAGATATTCGCGGCGGCTTCAACATAGGCAAATGGTACAAAGACCATGTCTTCAGCAACCGCACGATCGGCACGCGCCATGATCGAAATCGACCCACGCCGCGTTTCAATCGTTATGATGTCACCAGCCTCGACGCCCAGCTGGCGAAGGGTGCGCGGATGAAGCGAGGCATTTGCCTGCGGTTCAACCGCATCAAGAACCTTGGCACGGCGGGTCATTGATCCGGTATGCCAATGCTCAAGCTGGCGACCCGTTGTCAAAATCATCGGATATTCTGTATCCGGTGTTTCAGCTGGTGCGATAATGCTTGCAGGGGTAAATCTGGCACGCCCATCGGTTCGCGGGAATCCATCACCAAACACGATCGGCTGCCCCGGATCAGTCTCATCCAGGGATGGATAGGTGACAACATTTTCAGCGGCCAAACGATCCCACGAAATATTATCGAGTGATTTCATCGATAGTTTCATTTCGGCAAACACTTCGCGCGGATGCGTATAGGTCCAATCAAGACCAATGCGTTTGGCAAGCTCGACCGTAATCCACCAATCTTCGCAGGCCTCACCTGGCGGTGCAATGGCCGGACGACCCATTTGAACCTGACGGTTTGTATTGGTTACGGTTCCGGTTTTTTCTGCCCAAGCCGATGCCGGCAAAATCACATCGGCATAATTGGCGGTTTCGGTCAGAAAAATATCCTGCACAACCAGATGATCCAGCTTGGCAAGCGCCTCACGCGCATGATCGGCATCAGGATCGGACATGGCCGGATTTTCACCAAGAACATACATCGAAGTGATATCACCATCATGGATCGCATCCATGATTTCGGTCACGGTCAGACCTTTTTCTGGCGCAATCGAGTCTGAATGCCAAATTTCATTAAAGGCCGAACGCACACCATCATCGGTGACGCTTTGATAATCGGGAAGGAACATCGGGATCAAACCCGCATCAGATGCGCCCTGAACATTATTCTGGCCGCGCAGCGGGTGCAAGCCGGTTCCCGGACGCCCAACCTGCCCGCACATCAAAGCCAGCGAAATCAAACAGCGCGAATTATCGGTTCCGTGGATATGCTGCGATACGCCCATTCCCCAAAAAATCATCGCTGATTTGGCACCGGCAAAATCACGTGCAACAGCACGAAGCGTTTCAGCGTCAATACCGCAGAATTCAGACATTTTTTCCGGCGAAAACTCTTTGAGATGCGCTTTCATTGCGTCCCAGTTTTCGGTAAAGCTTTCGATATATTGCTGATCATAAAGCTGTTCTTCGACAATCACATGCATGATGGCGTTCAGCATTGACACATCGGCACCCGGGCGGAATTGCAGCATATGTGCAGCATGACGCTTGAGCCCCTGCCCGCGCGGATCCATCACAATCAATTTACCGCCACGTTTGGCAAATTGTTTGAAATAGGTTGCCGCAACCGGATGGTTTTCGGTTGGGTTGGCACCGATCACAATGGCGACATCGGCATTTTCAATTTCGTTAAAGGTTGCCGTAACCGCAGCCGAGCCAACATTTTCCAGCAAAGCCGCAACCGATGAGGCATGACATAGCCGCGTGCAGTGATCGACGTTATTATGGCCAAATCCCTGACGGATCATCTTTTGGAAAAGATAGGCTTCTTCATTTGAACATTTTGCCGATCCAAAACCGGCAATGCGCTTGCCTGAAATATCGCGATGCTTGATAAAGCCGTTGGCCGCCACATCCAACGCTTCTTCCCAACTGGCTTCGCGGAAATGCGTCAGCGGATTTGCCGGATCAACATTTAGCCCCTTTGCCGGCGCATCATCACGCCGGATCAATGGCTTGGTCAGACGGTGATCGTGATGAACATAGTCGAAACCGAACCGCCCCTTTACACAAAGCCGGTTTTCGTTGGCTGGGCCATTCACCCCCTCGACATATTTGATTTCATCATTCTTGATTTTAAAGGATAGCTGGCAACCAACCCCGCAATAAGGGCAAACCGACTGGACTTCGCGGTCAAAATCTTTGCTATCGCCATGCTGCGCATCATCAAGAACGCTTGCCGGCATCAAAGCACCCGTTGGGCAAGCCTGAACACATTCACCACAGGCAACACAAGTTGATTGCCCCATCGGATCATTCATATCAAAAACGATCTGCGCATCAAGACCGCGTCCGGCCATGCCAATCACATCATTAACCTGCACTTCACGACAAGCGCGAACACAAAGGTTACAATGGATACAGGCATCCAGATTCACACTCATCGCCACATGACTATCGTCAAGCAGCGGAACATGACAGGCATCACGCGCCGGAAAACGGCTTTCAGACACGCCATTCAATGCGGCCATATCCAGAAAATGTGATGACGCATCATGCGGCTGGTCTGGCTGATCTGCGGCCAGCAATTCAACCACAAGCGCGCGTGATTTCTCGGCGCGTTCGCTTGCCGTATTCACCACCATGCCATCTTGTACTGGCCGGATACAAGACGCGGCCAAAACGCGCTCACCCTCGATTTCGACCATACAGGCACGGCAATTGCCATCCGAGCGATAACCAGGCTCGGGCTTGTGACACAAATGTGGAATCAAGGTTCCTTGGGCTTGTGCCGCTTCCCAAATGGTTGCGCCTTCTGGCACGGAAATATCCTCGCCATCCAGTTTAATGGTTACGGTTTTTTGCGGCGTTGAATCTAGCATGGGGGCCTCAGCTAACTTCTTCAGAGAAATGTTTCATCGTTAAACGAATTGGGTTCGGGGCAGCTTGTCCCAATCCGCAGATGGACGCGTCCTGCATCACATCACACAGATCCTGCAACAAAGGCTGATCCCATTTATCGGCTTGCATCAGCTGAACCGCCTTGCTGCAACCGGCGCGGCATGGCGTGCATTGGCCACAGCTTTCATCTTCGAAAAAGCGAAGCATATTCAGCGCCGCGTCACGCACCCGATCCTGATCCGACAGCACCACCACCGCGGCCGATCCAATAAAGGTGCCAAGCGGTTGCAATGTATCAAAATCAAGCGGAACGTCATTCACGCTGGCAGGCAACAGGCCAGATGATGGCCCGCCCGGTTGATAGGCCTTGAAAACATGACCTTCGGCCATGCCGCCAGCCGCCTCGATAATATCGGTAATGGTTGAACCGGCTGGCAAAAGATGCACACCCGGTTTTACCACACGGCCCGATACTGAATAGCTACGAAGACCTGTCCGCCCGTTCTTTTCAACCGACGACAGCACCTCTGGCCCTTCACGGCAAATACGGGCAATCCAATGCAGCGTTTCGATATTATGCACCAATGTTGGCCGGTTAAAAATACCAACCTGCGCCACATAAGGCGGACGGTGACGCGGTAATCCGCGCTTGCCCTCAATCGATTCGATCATCGCGCTTTCTTCACCGCAGATATAGGCACCGGCACCACGGCGCAAATCAATATATCCCTTTGCCACCAAACCGGCATCTTCCAGCCTTGTGATTTCATCAGCTAGAATTTTCAGCACAACCGGATATTCGTCACGCATATAGATAAAGCAAGTATCAGCCTCAACCGCCCATGCCGCAATCAACATGCCCTCGAGGAACAAATGCGGCGTCCGCTCAAGATAATACCGATCTTTAAATGTCCCCGGCTCGCCCTCATCGCCATTCACGGCAAGATAGCGTGGCCCTTCGGCAGCCCGCACAAAGCCCCATTTTTTGCCTGACGGAAATCCTGCCCCACCAAGCCCGCGAAGGCCGCTTTGATTCACCAATTCCTGAACCGCCTGCCAATCACCACCATCACGAAGCGACTCAAGCTTGTCATAGCCGCCGGTCGCCCGATAGGCCGCCAAATCCTGATAATCGGTCATATGCGGATGTGTGTCATCTGCCGCAATCGCAGCATCAACCTTTTCGACTGTTGCAAAATCAATATGATTATGGCCGATTTCCAGCACTGGCGAGGTGTCACAGCGTCCCATGCATGGCGCGCGCAAAACCCGCGCCTTGGTCGGATCAAGACCACCTTCAAGCGCTGATTTCAGCGCCTGCGCGCCGGCCAATTCACATGACAGCGAGTCACAAACACGAATCGTCAATGCCGGTGGCGGCACGTCACCATCTTTTACAACATCGAAATGCGCGTAAAAGGTAGCAACTTCGTAAACTTCGGTCTGCGACATACGCATTTCTTCAGCAAGCGCATTGAGATGCTGCACGCTAAGATGCCCATAATGATCCTGAATCAGATGCAGATGCTCGATCAGTAAATCGCGTCGCCGCGGCCGGTCATTTAGAAGCGCCCGAACATCTGCCAAGGCAGCATCATCAACCTGCCGTCCTTTGGGGGTTTTTCGCCCTTTTCCCGGAGCCGATTTCCAAACCCCAATATCGCTGTCAAAAGTATCCACATAAATCTCCTAATTTGCGAGGAAAGTGTCACATTTCGCGCCCGCGCCGTCAAATACATTATTTGGTATACCAGAAATAAAACCGACAGCAGTCAGCCGGTTGCCGTTTTAATTTATGGTTGATTTTCTAATTTTTTCATACAAAAACTGACATGTTGTGACCCGTTGAACGCCACGCCCAAAAAACCGTCATATGCCATGAATTGACGGATAATGATGGCTGCGCTAACACATAGTCGAATAAGGCCTCTGCAAAAGGCCCTAATCAGGCCGAAAAATACAATTTTAACCCCCATTTTTTCAATCAAAACCCGCTTTAACAAGGAAATATCATGACTCTACCAACGCAAATGACCGTTATTGAAATGCGCGAGGCTGGCAGTCCTGATGTTCTTATCACTGGCAAACGCGATGTGCCGCAGCCGCGTGCCGATGAGGTTTTGATCAAAGTGACCGCCGCTGGCGTCAACGGGCCTGACCTTGTGCAACGCCGCGGCCATTACCCACCGCCAAAAGGCGCGTCTGACCTATTGGGTCTTGAAATATCGGGCGAAATCGTTGCCCTCGGCGCAGCGCAAACACAATGGGCCATCGGCGACCATGTCTGCGCCTTAACCAATGGCGGCGGCTATGCTGAATATGTCGCGGTAACGGCAAGCCATTGCCTGCCAATTCCGGCAGGCATGTCTGAAATTGATGCTGCTGGCCTTCCAGAGACTTATTTTACCGTCTGGAGCAATGTGTTCTTTCAGCAGCAAATCAAACGAGATAGGGTTTTTCTTGTTCATGGCGGTGCTGGCGGCATTGGCTCGACAGCAATTCAGCTTGGCGCGGCGATGGGATTGCAGGTGTTCACGACGGCTGATTCGGATGCAGCCTGCGCCTATTGCGAAACGCTTGGCGCGAAACGAGCCATCAATTTCAAACAGGATGATTTTGTTCCGATTCTCCGTGAGGCAGGTGGTGCCGATATCATTCTTGATATTATTGGTGGTGATTATGTGGCACGCAATATCAAAGCAGCCCATGCCGATGCGCGGATTATCCAGCTTGCGTTCAATCTGGGATCAAAAATGGAAATTGATCTGATGCCAGTGATGCTGAAACGCCTCACCCTTACCGGATCAACATTACGGTCACGCCCTGAGGCTTTCAAATCGGCAGTTGCCGCCGATCTGCAAAAAACCGCATGGCCTTTTTTCAATGCGGCACCAGCGCAATTACGTGCAACGACCTTTACCAGCTTTGATCTGGCTGATGCAGCAAAAGCGCATGAATTGATGGAATCGGGAACCCAGCGCGGCAAAATTTTGCTGACGATATAATTTAGATCATCTGGCGGTTACCATCTGGAGGTTATTAACTGGAGGTTATCAACCGGGGGGTCATCATCTGGCAGCGATTGTCTTTCCATCACAAAAGCAGCATTAATCCCATTCAACGTCAAAATGGGTGACAACGTCGCGAATTTGCGCGTCATCAAGTCCGCGTGCCGGTAGCCCGCGCAGTAAAAGCGCCAGCCTAGCCGTTTCTTCCAATTCTTCGACCGCATAAACGGCGGCTTCCAGCCCCTTCCCGGCGACCACCGGCCCATGATTGGCAAGCATCACCGCGCTATGTTTTCCGGCAAGCCCCTTAATGGCATTGGCAACGGCAGAATCACCCGGCCGGAAATAGGGAAGCAGCGCAACCTTACCAAGCCGCATCACCGAATAGGCCGTCAGCGGCGGTAGAAAATTTGCCGCATCATCAACAGGCAAGGTCGACAGCGCCACCGAATGGGCTGCATGAAGATGCACAATCGCACCAGCTCGCGACCGGCTGTCATAAAACGCGGCATGAAGCGGCATTTCCTTGGTTGGCAGATCACCCGATATCAATGTTCCGGTCGCATCAAACCGGCTTAGCCTTGCTGGATCCAGCCTGCCAAAGCAACTATCGGTTGGCGTTACAAGAAGCCCGCCATCGTCACATCGAACCGAGATATTTCCACTTGACCCAGCGGTAAGCCCGCGATCAAACATTGATTTTGCCAATTGGCAAACCTGTTCACGAAGCTGGGTTTCGGTCATTTTGCACCTCCTGCCAAAATCGCTGCAGCCTGTTCAAAAAAATCATCAGCACCAAAATTTCCTGATTTAAGCGCAATCGTCAGATTAGGTCCAGCGCGCATCGCTGGCACCCCCGGATCAATTTCCGGCCCCATTGATAGGGAGTTCAACCGCAAAGCCTCGATAACCGCGCCCGAGGTTTCACCGCCAGCGACAACCAGACGTTCAATCCCAGCGGCAACAAGCGCAATGGCAAGATCACCAAATAATTTATCAAGCCGGTCAGCAACCGCCTTCATTCCAAATTTTGTCTGCACATGCTGAACCGCTGTTGGCGATGCCGATGAATAGAGTATCGGCAATCCGTCCTGCGCCAAAAGCCAGCTTACCAGACCATCAATTGTCACCTCACCCCGCATCACGCCAGCGACATCAATTTCATATTGCGCGCCAGTTTTGGCATGGTTGGCAATCTGGTTTCGGGTTACCTCAGAACACGACCCGCTTAGAATGGCACAGCGTCCAGTCTGCCCTTGCCAATCCAGCTTTTTTGCCGAAATCTGGCCGGTTTTGGCAAAATTTGCGGGCAGCCCCATCGCCACACCCGACCCACCAGTGACCAAAACCAGATCACGCGCCGCAGCCCCAATCGCAATCAGATCCTCATCATGAATCGCATCAACCACGATTAGATGTCGGCCATGACGCGCCTCAGCGGCAAGCGCATCACGAATTGCATCACTGCCTTCAGCGACAATCGCCATTGGCACATGCCCAACCGCACCACGGCTTTGGCAACCCAGAACATGACGAAGATCCGAATCGTGCATTGGCGTTAGCGGATGATCTTTCATCGGGCTATCTGACAGCAATTGATCCTTAACGAAAAGATGGCCTTGGAACACCGCGCGTCCAGTTCCGGGAAATGCCGGACAAACAATGACCGCATCAGTCGCCAATGCAGATGCCAGCGCCTCTGTCACCGGCCCAATATTGCCGTCATCGGTTGAATCAAATGTTGAACAATATTTGAAGAAAAATTGTTTGCAGCCCTGATCTTGCAACCATTTCAAAGCCGCCAGCGACTGTTTGATCGCCTCCGCCGCAGGGATTGAACGCGATTTCAGCGCAATCACCCCTGCCTCGACCGATGCCTCTGCTGGCGCTGATGGCACGCCGCTATATTGCACAACCGCCATTCCCGCCGTTGCCAATGTGTTGGCAAGGTCGCTTGACCCCGTAAAATCATCACCAATACAGCCAAGCAACATCGCGCCAAATCACCGTTTTTAAATTCAATTCAGAAATGCCTTTCAGCGTGTTGCAGCATATCATGCCAATCGGCAACTACCAGCATGAAGTCGGTCTTTGCTGCCTTTGCCAAATGGGATTGTAAAAGCCAGCGGCAAATTAGGCATGAAGCTCAAGCACGCGCTGCATTGACGGGCGTTCACGCATCAAGGCGTCATGCGCCCTAATTTTGGCGAATGGATCAAGATCAACCCCATCATCTTTTAACCAACGCGTCACCAGCGCCATATAGGGATCACAAAAAGAATATTTATCACCAAGAATATATGGCCCGTTGAAATAATGGGCTTCGATCATCTGCGCATATTCGGTCATGTTTTCCTTGACCTTGGCGCGCATTGAGTTATGCGCTGCCGGATCATCGGCCCAGCGTGCGCCGCGATGTTTATGCGCATGCGCAACATGAACCGTTGATGCCATATAGCTGTTAAAGGCCTGCGCGATGGCAAATTCAAACGGATCGCTTGGTGCCAGATCATGTTCGGGGAAACGCTGTGCCAAATAAACAAGAATGGCAGGTGTTTCGGTTAAGACCCCCTTTTCGGTAACAAGTGACGGCAACCGCCCTTTTGGATTTACCGCTAAATAGGCTGGCGAACGTTGGTCACCTGTCATGAAATCAATACGAACCGCGTTATATTCGGCACCAATATCTTCAAGCAGAATATGCGGCGCATAAGCGGCAGAATTTTTTGCATAGTAAAAGGTCAACATGTCGTAAGCCTCTTTTGGGTTATCATTTCGGTTTATGGGTTTGCTTACCGGTTTATCTGCGGCAATTCAGCCACGCCATGATCGGACGACAATTTGGCAAGAAGCGCAAGATCTGATGCCGCAAAAGGAATGCCGGTCTTGCGCCGTTCAGCCTCAAGGCGTGATTCAATTTCACCCGGCATCAAGATTTCGTCAAACCCGTCGGCCAGCGGGTTGGTTTTGATCCGGCCAACAAGCGTGTCCATCCGGTCGCGAAACCCCTGTTCAGTGACAAAAATTCCCGGTTTTAGTGCCATGAAGAAATGCCCAACATTTTGTGGCCGATCCCAGACGGTATATTGATCCGGAACATCGCCACCAAAATTTGCGCCCGAAAAAACCCCAGCCAAAATTTCCATCAGCATCGACAGCCCGGACCCCTTATAGCCCCCCATTGGCAAAACAACACCGCGAAGCGCGGCGGTTGCATCGGTCGTAACTTGGCCATTTTCATCAAGCGCATAGCCCTCAGGGATTGGCTCTCCGCGTTTTTCGGCAAGCCTGATTTTACCACGCGCCGCCACCGCAGGCGACATATCCAAAACAAAGGGCGGCAGCTTGCCAGCTGGCGCCGCCGCGCCAAACGGGCTGGTGCCAAGCAATCCTTCGCGCCCACCCCATGGCGGCATGGCCTTTGACGCATTGGTAAACACAAAAGCAAAATAACCAGCATTTACCGCCTGCAAAAGATAGGTTGCCGCCATGCCAAAATGATTGCTGTTTCGCGCCGCAACAACACCAACACCGCAGCTATCTGCCATAGTGATGGCTTCTTGCATGGCCCTGCGCCCGACAAGAAAGCCAAAGCCATTATCACCATCAAGCGACGCACAAGCCGCCACCGGTTTTTCAAGCTTCATATGCGGAATCGCCTTTACCAGCCCGCGCTGAACCCGATCAACATAAACCGGCAGCCGTGAGAGCCCATGCGTTTGCACCCCGCGAAGATCAGCTTCGACAAGACATTCGGCAATGATGGCAGCATCCTCGTTGCTGACCCCCTGTCCGGCCATGATCATGGTCGCAAAACGAACCGCATCATCTGACATGACATAAGATTGAGACATTTGATCGGGCTTTGGCATTATCAATACTCTTTGTTGCTGATTAGGGTAACCACAGCCTGGGCAAGCCTTACATGACCGGCATCAAAACCGCCAAGCAAAGGTCAAATCGGCTGAACTGACAATTTATGGTTTTTTGATCATCGCCAAAAGACCATCGGTGAAGGCGGTTGTGCCAAGTGGCCCGCCCAAATCTGCCGTTCGCGTGCTGGTCGTCGCCACAGCCTCTGTAATGGCCTGTTCAATCGCATCAGCGGCCGCTAGAAATTGAGAGGCCTCGCGTCGCTCGCCAATCCACCGAAGCAGCATCGCCGCCGAACCGATCAAAGATGATGGGTTGGCCTGATCCTTTCCGGCCAATGACGGTGCCGATCCATGCTGTGCTTGCGCCATGGCAAATTTTTCACCCGCATTCAATGATGCCGCCATGCCAAGGCTGCCTGCAATTTCCGACGCTTCATCCGACAGGATATCGCCATACATATTGGTCGTGATGATTACATCAAACTGGCTAGGGTCGCGAATCAACAGCGCCGCCATGGCATCAATGATCTGTTCTTCATATTCAAAATCGGGGAATTCATCCCGAACCGCACGAACCGCCTCAAGAAACAACCCATCAGATACATGAAACACATTCGCTTTATGAACAACGGTAACTTTTCGGCGACGCTTTGCGGCCAGTTCAAAGCCGGTTCGGGCAATCCGCGTTGAGGCCTGACGCGTGATTTTTCGAACCGACAAAGCCATATCTTCAGTTGGCATAAATTCAGCACGCCCAAAAAACATCGAACGATCTGAATAAAAACCTTCGGTATTTTCGCGGGCAATTACCAAATCAACCTTGTCGCCAACACGCGGCGGTAAACCCTCATAAGATTTTGCTGGTCTGATATTGGCATAAAGATCGAGCTGTTTGCGCAAAAAGCCCGATGGGTTAATCCCGCCTTCGCTGGCTGGTGGGTAATCAATGGTCGAAACCGGCCCAAGAACGATGCCATCAGCCGCCTTTGCTGCATCCAACACTTTATCGGGAAATGTTGTTCCCAATGCCACCAAAGACACAAAGCCGATATCTTGGGTGGTAAAGGTCAAATTCAGGTCAAAGCAATCATCAACCGCTTGCAAAACACGGCGGGTCGCCGCGGTGATTTCGGGCCCAATACCATCACCATCAAGGCATAATATCTGCACCGGATTCAAGCTGTTTTTTAACGCTGACATAAAGTGGTGTCCTTTCTTATTTCGTGGGCTTATTTCGTGGGCTTATTTCGTGGGCTAACCAACTACAAAATCAGCAATCTAATTCTTATATTTAAGATTAACTATATCCAATAATTTACTATATTCATTGAAATAATATTCTGGATTTAATATCTCGATACTGCTGGTCCGATAGCCTTTGGTAAAAAGTGCAAAGGGCTGGCCAGCGGCGGTTGCCGTTTCGCGGTCTGTCTCGCTATCGCCAACAAACAAACATGATGTCGTATCCAAACACGCCATGGCATAAAACAGCATTGCCGGATCAGGTTTGCGGCTGGCAAGCTGATCACCACCGATAATCGTATCAAAAAACCGCGTCAGACCAAATTGATCTAGTACGATTTGGGTTGGCGCCAGCGGCTTGTTCGTGCAGATACCAAGGCGAAAACCGGCATCCTGCAGCAAACCAAGCGCATCAATAGCGCCATCAAATATTGTTGTTAATTTTGTCGAATCTGCCAAATATAGCCGCAGAAAATCGGCCAAGGCAGAGGCGCAGGACGCCTCATCATTTAACAAATTCCGTGCCGTTAGGGCGCGCATCACCAGATTAGCCGATCCCTTACCGATAAAACCACGTACCGTTGCCAGCGCCAGCGGTGGCGCATTGCGCAATTGCAAAACGTCATTCAACGCCGCATGAATATCACCAAGACTGTCAATCAAGGTGCCATCTAGGTCAAAAATGACGGCTTTATTCACGCGCAATGATCTCCGTTGAAAAGCTGACTTTGGATCAAGCCAGTAACATTTGGCAGGACAGGCAGTCCCTTAGAGTGAAATCTTAGCCAGCAATTGCGTATTTGCCGAATGATTTTTGCACCGTCACACCAGTTTTCCCAAACATTCGGTAATCACGACTAGAAATGATTGAGTAATTAGGGAATATTAACGCACGAACCGCCTGTCTTTTTCATAATTTCAAAACAATGATGATTTGCCATAAATTGGCATTTACATGTTTTTAGGAGTGTTTCATGTTCAATCCGTCGCAATCAGCCCTCGCCCCTTTGGCAAATGTTCGGGTTCTTGAGCTGGGTCAAATTGCTGCTGGCCCCTTTACCGCATCGCTATTGGCCGATCTGGGCGCTGATGTTGTGAAAATCGAACGACCCGATGGCGGTGATGGCATGCGGCAATGGCCGCCACTCAGCAAAACCGAAGATGGCGGCGTCTTTAGCGAAAATTTCGCCTCGATCAACCGCAACAAACGCAGCGTTGCGCTTGATCTGAAAAGCCCTGATGATATTGCTCTGCTGAAATCGCTTGTCGCGAAAACCGATATTCTGATTGAAAATTACCGGCCGGGCGTGCTTCCCCGGCTGGGGCTTGGCTATGATGATTTGAATGCGGTTAATCCGAAACTGATCTATTGTTCAATTTCTGGCTATGGGCAAACCGGCCCCTATGCAAGCAAAGGTGCCTTTGATGTAACGGTTCAGGCCATTGCCGGCATTATGAGCGTTACCGGCGAACCGGGCGCACCACCCGTCAAATGTGGCGTGCCAATTGGCGATTTTTGCGCTGGTCTTTATTCTGGTTTCAGTATTCTTGCCATGCTTCGCAAGGCTGAACAGACAGGCCAAGGCGCGCATATTGATTGTTCGATGCTGGGAAGCTTGCTTGGCGTATCAGCCCTGCAAACAAGCGAGTTTTTCGGCAATCAAATTCCACCAGAGCGCCTTGGTTCGGCGCATCCGCGCAACGCCCCCTATCAGGCCTTTGAAGCCGCCGACACGCATTTTGTGATTGCCGCTGGTAATGATAAATTATGGCATGAGGTTTGCGCCGCCGTTGGCATGGATGAATTGGCAAGTGATGCACGGTTTCTGACGCAGGCCGACCGGGCGAAAAATCAAACCATTCTCGTTGATATTCTGGCACCTGTTTTCAAAAGCCGCAGCGCTGCCGACTGGCTTGAAGAAATGGATGGCCGTAAAGTGCCTTGTGCGCCAATCTATGATTTTGCCGAGATTTTGCGCGACCCGCATGTCCAGCATATGGGGCTAGTTAAACCGCTTGATCTTCCCAATGGCGCCAAGACCAGCAGCGTTGCCTTTCCGATTGCGATTACCGGCGTTGACACAAGCCGCATGCAGCCACCACCGGCGCTTGGTGCCCATAATGATGAAGTCATCGCTGACTGGCTTAGAGATTAGGATAAAGTAATATGACACAAACCATATCACAAAACCCTGTTATTGTTGAACATAATGGTTCAGTTACATGGCTTAGCTTAAACCGGCCTGACTGTTTAAACGCGGTTAATGCCGCCGTGATTGAAGGGCTGATTGACAGCTTGATTGCGGCGCGTGACCGTGGCTCAGATCTGGTGGTTTTTGCTGGTGAAGGCCGCGCCTTTTCGGCCGGATTTGACCTTAGCGGGCTTGATCAGCAAAGCGATGCTGATTTGCTATATCGGTTTGTTCGGGTCGAACAATTGCTGCAAATGATCTATCAATTGCCAATGACCAGTGTGGCGCTTGTTCAGGGACGCTGTTTTGGTGCCGCTGCCGATATTGTGGCATCGTGCCGAAAACGCATTGCCACCCCTGACGCCAGTTTCCGCATGCCAGGCCTGCAATTTGGTATTGTTCTTGGCACCCGCCGCCTTGCCCGCCTGATTGGCACGGACGCCGCGTTTGATTTGCTAGAAACATCGCGCATTTTTAACGCTGATGACGCGCTGGCGATGGGTTTTCTAACCGATATTCGGCCGGCTGAAGATTGGGCTAGCCATATCGACAAGCTGGCCATTGATGCTGGCAATCTAAGCGATGATGCCAAAACCGCTCTTCTTGCCGCAACGCACGATGATAGTGGGCTCGATCATGATCTTGCCGCGCTTGTTCGATCGGCTGCCAAGCCCGGTCTGGCCGAGCGGATTCGGGCCTTTGTCGCAACACAGGTTAAAAAATAGCCTTATCCGGCGCAACATGCCGCGCCAGCAATTCATTGCGGTCAGGCCATTTATCGGCCTCCACCTGATCAAAAAAAGCCGCAGATTCGGTATTGAACCGCTGCGGGTCTTCTAAATTAAGCAAATGCCCCGATTTTGGCCAGATCGATAATCCGGCGCGTGGCATCACCCGCTTTAACCATAGATTCGTATCAAGGCATGGATCATCCTCATCACCAACCATCAGCAAAACTGGCGTTTTGACCGTGGCGAATTCAGCCTCAAAATCATGGAGGCTTGGCCGCGCCGCCTGCACCATCTTTTGCGTTAGACCCGCGCCAATGCCCGGATGTTCGGCAAGCTGTTCGTAGAAAGTTAACCAAGCCGCATAGTTCTTTTCACGAAGCTGGATACGGTTATGACCATAGGCCATGTGATCGGCTGGCATGAAATCGGCAGCCATCGCCGCATCAGCAAGCGTCATACATTTGTTGATAAACTGATCGCGCCCAGCCGGAAACGCGCCCGAACCACCACTTGCCGCAACCAATGACAGCATACGGTCAGGATGTTGCAAACACATCATCAGGCCGGTAAAAGCCCCCATGCTAAGCCCGACAAAATGGGCTCTTTCAATGCCAAGCCTGTCAAGAAGCACCACCACATCATCAAGCGTTTTCTGCCAGCCATAACTGGCTTGATCACTTGGCACATCGGATGGTGGATAGCCTCTGCATGCCAAAGCGATGCAACGATAATGCA
>CAWUWE010000070.1:0-36810 GCA_963926175.1 uncultured Alphaproteobacteria bacterium
AGGCTTGCCTATTTTCGAAGAACGTTGCAAACCAGCTTCTGTCCGTCAGCAGTATCAATGGTGATCGACGGCACTTCAGGGTTGGCCGGGCGGCAGAGTATTTTGACCCATCGATAGCCGTCTGCCATCTGCCTGTTCACCACTTTATTATAAGCGGCATTGCACCCGCCAAGAGACAGGAGTGCGATTGCTAAAACTATTTTTGCCCCGCTTATTTTCCGCTTATTTATAGTGGCGACAGTTGATTATCCGGCATCAGCAAGCGGCGCAATTATGTTGAAAGTCAGCCGATCAGACGCCTGATCCAGTCCGATGGCAATCGCATCGCCTTCTTGAAAACGACCATCAAGCAAGGCTTCGGCAAGCGGGTTTTGCACCTTATTCTGGATTACCCGTTGCAATGGTCGCGCCCCGAATTGCGGATCATAGCCCTGCGCTGCCAACCAGTTTTGCGCCGCATCATCAAGGCTCAGGCTGATGCCCCGTTCGGCAAGCCGTGATTGCAACCGCGCCATCTGGATGGTGACAATGGTCCCCATATCATTTCGTGACAACCGCTGAAACAGCAAGGTTTCGTCGAGCCGGTTTAAAAATTCAGGCCGGAACATCTGGTGCAGTTCAGCCATGATATCATCGCGGGCGGCCTCGGCAGGTGCGTCATCATCAAGTGCCAAAAGATGATCCGCACCGATATTTGAGGTCAGCAAAATCATCGTGTTGCGGAAATCGACATGCCGCCCCTTGCCATCGGTCAACCGGCCTTCATCAAGCACCTGAAGCAGGATGTTGAATAAATCAGGATGCGCCTTTTCAATTTCGTCAAACAGCACAATTTGATAGGGCCTGCGTCGCACAGCCTCGGTTAACGAGCCGCCTTCTTCATAGCCAACATAACCTGGAGGCGCACCGATCAGCCGTGCGACAGCATGTTTTTCCATATATTCAGACATATCAATCCGCAATATGGCCGAATCGTCATCAAACAGAAATTCGGCAAGCGCCTTGGCAAGTTCGGTTTTGCCAACACCCGTCGGGCCAAGCATCAAAAAGCTTCCCATTGGCTGGTTCGGGTCAGCAAGGCCAGCGCGCGCGCGTCTTGTTGCATTGGCAACCGCCTTGACCGCATCCGCCTGTCCGATGATCCGTTTGCCAATGTAATCTTCCATTGCCAATAATTTGTCGCGCTCGCCTTCGAGCATTTTATCAACCGGAATACCCGTCCAATTGCTGATCACGCTGGCGATATGCTGGCTGGTCACTTCCTCGTTCAGCAATTCAGATTCAGCAACTGTATCCTTGGCAGCGGCAAGATCCTGGACCAAAGCTGGCAGTTTGCCGTAGGTAAGCTCGGCCGCCGCTTCAAGATTGCCTTCACGCTGGGCCACATCAAGCGCATGACGCGCATCTTCGATCGCCTGTTGCAGACTCACCACTTCAGCCGTTTTGGCCTTGATCGCATTCCATGCCGCGCCAAGCGTTTGCGATTGTTTTTCAAGATCGGCAAGTTCGGCCACAATCGTATCAAGCCGTTTGACATCGGGTTTATGCGACTCTTTTTGCAATGCCGCCTGTTCAATTTTTAACTGCATTATCTGCCGATCGGTGCGATCAAGATCGGCAGGTTTGCTATCTGCCTCGATCCGCAAATGGCTCGCCGCCTCATCCATCACATCAATGGCTTTATCAGGCAAAAATCGTTCGTTGATATAGCGTTGCGATAGGCGCGCCGCCGCAATTAACGCGTCATCAGTGATCCGCACACCGTGATGAAGTTCATATTTTTCCTTGAGACCGCGAAGCACAAAAATCGTATCCTCAACCGATGGTTCATCAACAAATACCGGCTGGAACCGGCGTGTCAGCGCCGCATCTTTTTCAACATATTGCCGATATTCATCAAGCGTTGTGGCGCCGATACAGCGCAATTCACCTCGCGCCAAAGCGGGTTTCAGCAAATTTGACGCATCCATCGCGCCATCGGTTTTGCCAGCGCCAACAAGCTGGTGCATTTCATCAATGAAAAGGATGATTTCGCCATCGCGATCCTGCACCTCTTTCAAAACAGATTTCAGCCGTTCTTCAAATTCACCACGATATTTCGCCCCGGCAACAAGCGCCCCCATATCAAGTGACAGCAGAGTCTTATTGGCAAGCGCCTCTGGCACATCAGAATTAATAATGCGTTGCGCCAGCCCTTCGGCAATCGCCGTTTTGCCAACCCCTGGCTGACCAATCAAAACCGGATTATTCTTTGTCCGGCGGGCAAGAATCTGAATTGTCCGGCGCACTTCGGCATCGCGCCCAATTACCGGATCAAGCTTGCCATTACGCGCCGCTTCGGTCAGGTCGCTTGTATAGCGTGACAAAGCATCATAACTATCTTCAGCAGCATCACTATCGGCGGTACGGCCTTTGCGCATCTCGTCAATTGCCGCGCCTAGCGGGGCGGGTTCAACGCCTGCTTTTTTGAGAATTTTGCCAACTGATCCTGTTGATTTTGTCATCGCAAGAAGCAAAAGATCAACCGCGATAAACTGATCATGGCGGGCCTTGGCCTCGGCCTCAACGGCAGCAAAAATCCGCGCCAGATCAGCATCAAGCTGCAGCTGGCCAGCGCCGCTTCCCGTTACTTGTGGAAATTTATCAAGCGCGGCTTTTAGCAGCGCCGACAATGACGCACTGTCCGCGCCCGCCTTAGCCAGCAGCATTTTAACCGTCATATTATCGTCTTTTAGCAATGCTGCCAAAACATGTTCGGCGGTCAATTTCTGATGATTTGCCGCTAATGCTGCCGATTGTGCGGCGCCAATGGCATTGCGTACCAATGCTGTAAATTTATCACTTTGCATCACATTGCTCCCCCGTTTGGTCATCTATCAGGTCAAATCAATTACCCTGATTCTGCATCATAGCTGTTTCCTGGCTTTGATGGCAAAAACGCCTTTCATCGTGATAAAGCGCGATCATTGCGCAGCCCTTAACGCACCGGAAAACCGGCCCATTTGTCGCTGTATGTCAGGATCATTGGTATGCAAGTGATGTGGGCATGACAACATGTCATGTCAAGTTTTTTGGCAAAAATAATTGACTGTCATTTGCCCGTTTGATCTTGCCGCTTGTCAGCGTCATGCCATCATGCTGAACTGCGGCATGACGCCCACCCCACCATCCCTGCCGCCGATCACGCCGATTGGCTTTATCGGCAATCGCGAATTTGTTTTAACCGAATGGCGGTTTTTGCTGTTCGGGCTGTTAATGGCCTTTTGGTCATCGCTTGGCCAGACCTTTTTCATTTCGCTTTTTTCAGAACAAATCCGTGAAGTGCTTGATCTTAGCCATGGTGATTTTGGCACCTATTACGCGCTTGCCACAACCGCCAGCGCCATCAGCCTGATCTGGCTTGGCAAGCTTGCCGATACGATGCGGCTGGAAAAGCTAGCCATTTTCATTCTTGGCAGTCTGTGTGTGGCAGCCATTCTATTCAGTCAAATATCATCTCTGTGGATGCTTGTTGGCGGGCTGTATTTGCTGCGCATGTTCGGACAAGGCATGATGACGCATGTTTACACGACCGCCATGGCACGGCGCTATGTTGTGACGCGAGGGCGCGCCATTTCGATTGCCCAGCTTGGGCACACGCTTAGCGAATCACTTGGGCCAGCAAGCATCGTTGCGCTTCAGGCCATTTTTGACTGGCGCAGCCTATGGGTTGGCCTGCCATTGATTGCCTTTTTAACACTGGCGCCTTTTTTGCGCCGATTGACGCGACGCACCCGATTACAAGATGGCGAAGGGCTTGATAGCCTTACCGCAAGCCAGCCCATGTTCAATCTCGCAATTGACGGCAAAAAACAATGGCGGCGCGCCGAGGTTTTGAGCGACCCAGCCTTTTGGCTTGGTTTTATCTGGCTTGCCGCCGTGCCATCTTTTGTTTTGACCGGCCTCTTATTTCATCAAATCTATTTGGCCGAAGCCAAAGGTGTTGCCCTGTCGACATGGACGGCAAGCTATGTCCTTTATGCTGTTTTTGCGGTTATTGGCAGTTTGACCATTGGCCAGCTGATTGACCGGTTTTCGGCACGGCGCGTTGCCGCCCATACGCTTTTGCCAAACACATTGGCCTGTCTTGCGCTCTGGCTTGGATCAGTCGAAATTGGGGTGCCGCTATTTTTCATTCTTTTTGGTTTGGCCATTGGCATGCCGCACGCCACCAATGCCGCCCTGATCGCCGAGGTCTATGGCACCCGCTATATGGGCGAAATCAAAGCGCTGTTCATGCCAGTCGGGGTCTTTGCCTCGGCCTTGTCACCAATGTTAATGGGGTGGATGATTGATGCCGGTTTGGGATTGGACGCCTTGCTTGGGATGAATATCGCACTTGCTTTTGGCGCGCAGATTATGGCCATGCTTGTCTTGCATTTTCGGAAAGCTTTGTGAATAATAGCCCGATGAATTATCGCATTTTGACCATCATATTTGCCCTTGTCATTGGCTTTGCCTTGCCAAATCCGGCGCCAGCCACAAGACAAGGATTTGCCGTTGATGGTGATCAATGGCCCGGTTTCTGGTTCATCTGTGAATTTTCCCAGCGCCAGAGTGCGCCTGATGACGGTTGCAAGATGTTTGATGATGAGGGATTTCAGCTTGCCGAAGGCCGGCTTCGCTATATCCGTATGCTTGGCTCGACCGAGACAGCCTGCCGAAGCAATAAAAAAGGCCAGTGTTTTTCGACAAGCACGCCAAAAATTCGCATTTCACGAACCGACCGTGGCAAGCTAAGCCTTGGTGACAAGCAGTTCAAGGTTCGCTATTTTGGCTGTGCGCAGATTTACTATTTTGCCGACACGCCGACTTACCGTGAAATATGGCCTGACAAGAAACGTTGTTTTTGGGCCAGCAAGCGCCGCTTTTACATTGCCCCTTATCAAGGTAGCGTGACCATCACCGATTAGATGCCCCACCGCCTTCCATTATGCGAGCCCGATCAATGACGACGACATCTGATGAACTGCCGATTTGCTATCCTGACGCTGGCTTTATTTCGGTTGCTGGTGATGAAGCTTGTGCTTTTTTGCAATCGATCATCACGGCCAATGTTGAAACATTGTCTGTTGGCGCTTGTCGCCCCAGCGCGCTTTTGACCCCTCAGGGGCGCGTGCTGATCGATATGATGATTTACCGGCCTTCATCTGATCGTTTTCTGCTGCGAAGCGATGCGGCGCGGCGCGATGATCTATTTACCCGTCTTCGCCGATATCGGTTGCGGCGGCCCATTGATCTAGCGGTTGAACCTGATATCAGGCTTGTTCTGATGCTTGGCAATCAGGCGCCTGAAACAATGACCATCCCCATAATTATGACCTGCACCGACCCGCGAAACGCAAAGCTGGGCAGGCATTGCCTGATCGATGCAAGCCACCTGCCAGCACAAATGGGCGCGATTGATATCTGGCATGCAAAGCGTATTGCCGCAGGCGTCCCCGAAGGGCCAATTGATCTAACCCCCGAACGCGCTTTGATGCTTGAAGCCGGACTTGACCGGCTCGGTGCGGTTGATTTTGAAAAGGGATGTTATGTTGGTCAGGAAGTGACCGCCCGAACACATTATCGCGGACTGGTCAAACGCCGCCTTGTGCCGCTAACCATGGCTGGTGACCCGCCAGCCATTGATAGTGATATAGCTTGGCACGGCACCGTCATCGGCAAAAGCAAAACAGCCGCATCATTGGCAGGCCCGATCACCAGCAAGCATGGGCATAAGGAAGCAAAATCGATTTGTCTGGCACTTTTGAAACTAAACGACCTTCACATTATTCTTGATGCGTCTGCCAATGATGATGGCCTGACAATCAATGGTCATGCCGCAGCATTGGCGCTGGCTGATTGGATGCAACCATTGCCGCGTCCCGCCAAGCCTTGATGCCCACATAGGATCATACCTAATGATAACAGGGCCTAATCACCCCTGCCAAATAGGGCATTGGCTGCTGACTGAACCTTTGTTTTTTCAGCAATCATTGATTGAACATGCGTGATCTCGGCTTGCATTGCCGCGACATAGGCCTGCAAATCCTCGATATTCCAACGCTGCATATCAGCTGGCAATCCAGCTGGCTTTAGCCGATCTAACTCATTATCCATCACCTAACTCCTGCTTTTCGTCGCCTTTTTCATGGCTATGTTCCCTCAATTTGCACTTTTTCGTCGCTTCGGGAAAGGCAGGCTTTGCAATATTGTGCAACCCCCCCTATAAAGGGGGTACGTTTTTTCTTAATCTCAATGAATGAAACGCACCGAGCTCGCCCATGATTTTAGCGGAACGAGCCGGGGCGGCAATAGGTAAGACATATGACACAACTATTGATGCCAAAAGCCACCGCCGTATGGCTGATTGATAACACCGCGCTGTCTTTTGACCAGATTGGTGCCTTTTGCAATTTTCATCCGCTTGAGGTTCAGTCGATTGCCGATGGCGAAGCCGGCGTTGGTATTCAAGGTTATGACCCAATTTTGAACGGACAGCTGACCCGTGCCGAGCTTGATCGTTGCGAAGCTGATCAAACAGCTGTTCTAGTTCTGGCAACATCACATCTGCCAACACCGAATCGGCGCACCAAAGGCCCACGCTATGTGCCGGTGGCCCGCCGTGGCGACAAGCCTGATGCCATCATGTGGCTTGTGAAACACCATTCTGAATTGAAGAATTCGCAAATCATCAAATTGATTGGCACAACCAAGGAAACCATCGCAAAAATTCGCGACCGGTCACATTGGAACATTGCCAATATTACGGCAAAACATCCGGCGATGCTTGGCCTTTGTCGGCAAGATGATCTTAACGCTGCCATTGAAAAGGCTGGTGGATCAACTCAGACCGAAGAACAGGTCTCCAACATGTCCGAATTGCCATAAGGCAGCCAGATCGGCACATGACGCGAAGGAGCGGTATGTGGACAAAGACTCCAACGACCCACAACGCAATATTCAAAATCAAATCGCCATAATGGAAAGCGAACATCGCGATCTTGATTCGGTGATTGAACGGCTTGGCGAGGTTTTGCCCTTTGATCAGCTAAAGCTACAAAGGCTAAAAAAGCGCAAGCTCGTCCTGAAGGACGAAGTGACCCGATTACGAAGCCGGATTTTGCCAGATATCATTGCCTGATGGTGATAAAGCAAGCAAACTGGCGATAGGGGATATGCGCCCGGCCCCAATCATCTGATTTATTCCGACCATTTCAAGACGTGAATTGAGAGTTTTATGACCGCAAAATCATCTCTACCCCGCATTGCCATCTGTATGGGAAGCCAGTCTGACTGGTCAACCATGAAAGCCGCTGCTAATATTCTTGATCAGTTTAGCGCGGCGCATGAGGTAAAAATTATTTCGGCGCATCGCACACCAGGACGTTTATCCAAATTTGCCGAAACTGCGCATGAAAACGGCTTTGGCGTGATCATTGCCGGCGCTGGCGGCGCGGCGCATTTGCCCGGGATGATTGCGGCTCATACGCATTTGCCAGTTCTTGGTGTTCCGGTTGAATCGGCAGCGCTTAAAGGCATGGATTCGCTATTATCAATCGTACAGATGCCTGCTGGCGTTCCGGTTGGCACCCTCGCCATTGGCGTTGCTGGCGCGAAAAATGCGGCTTTGCTGGCGGTGCAGATTCTGGCCCTGTCTGATTCTGATCTTGGCCAAAGAATTATCGCATGGCGGCAAAACCAGACCGATAATGTTGCCGAAGCGCCGGAATAATCCATTGCCATACGCACCGCAAAAAACCATCGGCATTCTTGGCAGTGGACAGCTTGGCCGGATGCTGGTGATTGCTGCTAGCCAGCTTGGCTTTCGAACCCATATATTTGCCCCTGACTCCATAAACAGCCCTGCCGGTGATATAGCGCATGACTGTACAGAGGCTGGCTATGATGATCTGGTAGCGCTTGCCGCCTTTGCCAGCAAGATTGATGCGGTTACCAGTGAATTTGAAAATGTACCGGCAAGCGCAATGGCTTTTCTCGCCAAACATTGTCTTGCCAGCCCAGGTGAAGCCGCGCTTCATAACTCCCAACACCGAATTCGCGAAAAGACTCTTGCTCGCGATCTTGGCATTGAAACGCCCGCTTTCTGGCACATCACCAATGCAGCCGATCTGCATCATGCAATGGCCGAATTAGGCGGCGATGGGGTGCTGAAAACCTGCCAGCTTGGCTATGATGGCAAGGGCCAAATCCGGCTTTCCCAACATGATGATCTTGACGCTGGTTTTGCCGCGCTTGCCACAAATGATGCCATTCTCGAAGAAATGGTTGCCTTTCGTGCCGAAGCAAGCTTTTTGATTGCCCGCGCCGCCGATGGCAGCATCGCGCATTTTCCGGCAAGCCTGAATGAACATAAAAACGGTATTCTAGCCCGATCAGTAGCGCCGGCCGGCCTGCCAGCAGCGGTAATCGACGCTGGTCAAAATGCCATTCAAAAGCTGGCCACGGCGCTTGATGTCACTGGTCTTTTGGCATTGGAAACTTTTGTCACTGACGATCATCGCCTTTTGTTCAATGAAATAGCACCGCGACCGCATAATTCATTCCACTGGACAATCGAAGGCTGCGCCAATAGTCAATTTACCCAATTGATCCGCGCTGTTGCCGGCATGCCTTTGGGAAGCACCAGTTGCTATGGACAATGGCAAATGGATAATCTTCTTGGTGAGGATATGACCCGCCTTGACGCGCTTGCCAGCACAAGCGGGCTACATCTTCATCTCTATGGCAAAGCCGAGGCCAAACTGGGCCGCAAAATGGGCCATACAAACCGGCAAATCAAACCCGCCTAATTACGCCCAAATAAGCGTATCCAAATAAATATGCCTGAAAAGGCCACTTGTTATTTTTTGCCAAGGCTAGTCAGGTCAAATGGCGTTGCCTGATACAGATCATTGATCCAATTGGCCATCAGCAAAAAAGCGAAAGGCCGCCAGTTATTGATTGGCGGCAGCGTGGGATCATCATTCGGATAATAATTTTCCGGCAAAGCCGTCTTTAGCCCCGCGGCAACATCGCGCTGATATTCATCACCAAGCGTTGTGGCATCATATTCAAGATGGTTAAACACGAACAGATCACCGGTTACTGAATCACGAACCATGCCTGCACCGCATGACCCGCCTTCAGCCAGAACATCCAGTCCTGCCGTCGCCAAATCTTCGCTTCGATTCATCGTATAACGTGACGCTGGCATCGGAAACCGGTCGGTAAAACCATTCATCAACCGGCCCGAAACATCACTTAACCCATGTTCGAAAATACCGAAAAGCTTTGACCCAATTTCATATTTCGGCACTTGGTGAAAATGCCATAACAACGCCTGTGCGCCCCAGCAAATACCAAGCCTGCGGAAACAATGGGTGCGCGACCATTTCATGATTTCGGTCAATTCAGACCAATAGGTCACATCCTCAAATGGCAAGGTTTCAACCGGCGCTCCGGTGACAATCAGTGCATCAAAATAATCATCCCGCACATCATCAAGCTGGCGGTAAAATCGACGTAAATAGCCCGGTTCCGTATTGCGCGGCGTATAGCTTGCGGTTGTCATCAAAATCATTTCGACCTGAAGCGGCGAATTGCCAAATAATCTGGCAAATTGAATTTCGGTATCGCGCTTTTTCGGCATCAGATTAAGCAGCAGCAACCGCAACGGCCGGATATCCTGACTGACGGCCTGCTGTTGTGAAATGATATCAACGGCTTCGGCATGCAAAGCTTCAAGCGCGGGCAGATTATCAGGTACTCGAATTGGCATCTAGGCTCCTCTTGGCAATCACCGCCCGATGGCGCTGATCTACAGATCTGGCGGCGGTCACAACCACCCTTATTCCCGCGTTATACCGGTTTTCTTAGCAATGTCCAATGTGCGGCGGGAGAGTCCTTAACGCATGGCTAGCCCCGCCCCATCACTATTCCGTCTGATCCTGCCCAGCTAACGTGAATGGCTAGCGTGAATGGCGTTTGGCCAAACCCTGCATCAAGCTGTTGGCAATCCGCTCACCAGCCGAAATGACTGAACGCACCGGTTTGGTAATTTTGGGAATGCGGGCAATATCGGCAAGCCGTCGGTCAAGAAAATCAACGGTGCCGTCAAGATTGCCACTATTATCAGCAAGCCATGCCAGCACCGTTGCGCTGTAAACCGCGGCAAGTGACCCGCGCTTTGTATAAAAAGAAAAGCTGGTATCGCGCTGGCCTGCGGCGCGCCACATGGAATCAACCGTTTCATAAAGAAGCTTAGCCGATAATTTGGCATTGGCAGGCATCGCCAGAAGGCTAAACGCACGGCGAACCGCATCTTTATCAGGCTGGGCAATTTCAAGCCGCAACAGAACCAACGCCCGAATCCTTAAATGCACTTTTTCCGGACGCTCGGGAAGCGCCAGAAACGCATCAACCATTGATTGATCTGCCAACCGTGAATGAAGCGCGATTGCATCGATTGCGCCACGCGGAAAAGCGGTATGAACCGCCGCCGCATCATGACCCGAATCAGTCGCACCAGCGATAAGCGCTGCCTCGCCCCAACCGTCAAACGGCACATGAAGCATTGATGCCCGCAGAATCGCAACGGCGACGGGATCAGGCTGGAACTGTTCAACATGCATGGTTGATATCCTTCAAAAAATCATGCCACAAGGTGCTAGGCCAGTAAGAACCAGTCCCGCCCCTACGTTATATAGTCATATTTCCGGCCAATGCCACCCCGCCGCCACCGCAATGACGGTTTAATGTTTGCAACTTATGAACTGCTATGATAAACCACCGTCTTACTCAAAACGGATTATCAGATATCTTTAGAAGGGATGTGAAAGACGTGTACGTCACCGTTAGAGACAACAATGTTGACCAAGCACTGCGTGTTCTTAAAAAGAAAATGCAGCGCGAAGGTGTGTTCCGCGAAATGAAAAATCGCCGGTCCTATGAAAAGCCATCCGAGCGCCGCGCGCGCGAGGCTGCCGAGTCAACCCGTCGGGTACGCAAGTTAATGCGCAAACGCTTGGAACGCGAAGGCTATTAGATCAAGCTAGCTTGATCAGGTCTTACAACATGAAAACCGCCAAGCAGTTGGCGGTTTTTTCATATGCGCTGAAGCCATTTCATCCCCCCTACTATTTGGCAGAATCCGCGGTTTTGGCTTGCATAGTCTCAACCAATCAGCGAAAACAGGAATGCTTACACTAAGTTTGACATGCATAATGGAAACGACAAGATGATAATTGGTGCTCCAAAAGAAATTGCTGTTGATGAAAAACGCGTCGCCATGACGCCCGATAGCGCTACACAATTACAAAAACTTGGTCATGACTGTCTTTGTCAGTCAGGCGCTGGCCTGCATGCCGGTTTTTCCGATGCAGCTTATGAAAAAGCTGGCGTCAAAATCGCCAAAACCGCTGAAGAATTGTGGAAAACCGCCGATATCATCAGCAAAGTTCGCCCGCCGGAGGCCGGTGAAGTCAAATTCCTGAAAAAAGGGAAGCTGTTGATATCATTCTTTTATCCGGCACAAAACACTGACCAGATGGCGCTGATTGCGAAACAAGATGCCAATGTCATTGCCATGGATATGGTCCCCAGAATCAGCCGCGCGCAGAAAATGGATGCGCTATCGTCAATGGCAAACATTGCCGGATACCGTTCAGTAATCGAAGCTGGTAACAATTTTGGCCGTTTTTTTACGGGCCAAATTACCGCCGCTGGTAAAGTGCCGCCTGCCAAGGTTTTGGTTGTTGGCGCTGGCGTGGCTGGCTTGGCCGCAATTGGCACCGCCACGTCGCTTGGCGCAATCACCCTTGCATTTGATGTACGGCCAGAAGTTGCTGAACAAATCGAATCAATGGGCGCTGAATTTGTCTATCTTGATTTTGAAGAAACACAGCAGGATGGCGCGACAACCGGCGGTTATGCAGCCCCATCAAGCCCTGAGTTCCGTGAAAAGCAGTTGGGAAAATTCCGCGAATTAGCGCCCGAAATTGATATTGTTATTACCACCGCGCTGATCCCGGGTAGAGATGCGCCAAAGCTATGGCTTGCTGATATGGTCGCTAACATGAAGCCCGGCTCTGTTATTGTTGATTTGGCGGCTGAGCGTGGCGGCAATTGCGACCTTACCGTTCCCAATGAAAAGATCATCACTGACAACGGCGTGACAATCGTTGGTTACACCGATTTTCCAAGCCGCATGGCAGCACAATCCTCGACCCTTTATGCAACAAATATTCGCCATATGATGGCCGATCTGACACCCGATAAAAACGGTCAGATTGTTCATAATATGGAAGATGATGTGATCCGCGGTGCAACCGCCACATTTAATGGATCGGTTACATTCCCGCCACCCGCACCCAAGGTTCAGGCGATTGCCGCCAAGCCAAAGGAAAAAATACCCGAGCGCACCGCCGAAGAAATTCGCGCTGATGAGATTGCAGCGTTCAAACAAACGACCAAAAATCAGGTTGTGCTTTTGACCATTGGTGGCGCAGCTTTGCTGGCAGTTGGGGCTTATGCACCCGCCAGCTTCATGCAGCATTTCATTGTCTTTGTCTTGTCGGTCTTTGTTGGATTCCAGGTGATCTGGAACGTCAGTCATTCACTGCATACACCGTTGATGGCGATCACGAATGCGATTTCATCAATCATCATTCTTGGGGCTATTCTGCAGATCGGTTCAAGCAGCTTTCTGGTGACCGTGCTTGCAGGAATTTCCGTATTCTTTGCTGGAATTAATATTTTTGGTGGCTTCCTCGTAACACGTCGCATGCTTGCCATGTTCCAGAAATCTTAAGGAGACCAGAACGATGGATCTAGGTTTCACCACTGCTGTTTATGTTGTCGCTGCTATTCTGTTCATTCTGTCGCTTGGCGGGCTGTCAGGTCAAGAAAGCGCAAAGCGCGCCGTTTGGTATGGCATTGTCGGTATGGGGCTCGCGGTCTTGGCGACCGTCATTGGCCCGGGGGCTGGCTTATGGCAGCTAACGGCTATATTGATCGCGATTGGCGGACTGATTGGCTATCAACTTGCGTCAAAAGTTGAAATGACCCAGATGCCAGAACTGGTTGCGGGCATGCACGCACTGGTTGGTCTGGCTGCAGTCTTTGTCGGGTTTAATGCGCATTTTGAACTTGCCAACGTCCTAGCGATGGATGACACAACAAAGAAAGCGCTTGAAGGGTTTGCCGCATTGCTGGCAAAGAAATCAAGTGTCGAGATTAATATTTTGCGTGTTGAGGCATCGCTTGGCATCTGGATTGGTGCGGTTACCTTTACCGGCTCGGTGATTGCTTATGGCAAGCTATCTGGAAAAGTTACATCAGCCACAACCAAGCTTCCCGGCGGGCATCTGTTGAATGCCACGGCGGCGATATCATCATTGTCCTGCCTTGGCTGGTATCTTTCAAGCGGCGCATTACTGCCGCTAGTTATTTTGACAATCCTAGCCCTTTTCATCGGCTTTCATTTGATCATGGGTATTGGTGGCGCCGATATGCCGGTGGTTGTATCAATGCTGAATTCATATTCGGGTTGGGCGGCGGCCGCGATTGGCTTTAGCCTTGGCAATGATCTGCTGATCGTTGTTGGTGCGCTTGTTGGCTCGTCAGGTGCGATCTTGTCCTACATCATGTGTAAGGCCATGAACCGATCGTTCGTCAGTGTTATCCTTGGCGGGTTTGGCGGCACGGCTGGCCCGCAGATGGAAGTTGAAGGCGAGCAGATTGCGATTGATGCCGATGGTGTTGCTGCAGCGCTCGAAGATGCCGAAAGCATTGTCATCATACCGGGTTACGGCATGGCGGTAGCGCAGGCGCAGCAAAATGTTGCAGAACTTACCAGACGGCTTCGGGCGAAAGGCAAAACTGTGCGCTTTGCAATCCATCCCGTTGCTGGCCGGCTTCCCGGGCATATGAATGTGCTGTTAGCCGAAGCCAAAGTGCCCTATGATATTGTCCTTGAAATGGATGAAATCAATGATGATTTTCCAAGCACTGATGTTGCCATCGTGATTGGTTCCAACGATATTGTGAACCCAGCAGCACAAGACGACCCGAACAGCCCGATTGCCGGCATGCCCGTTCTGGAATGCTGGAAGGCAAAACAGGTTTTCGTGTCAAAGCGTGGCCAAGGCACCGGATATTCGGGCATCGAAAACCCACTGTTTTTCAAAGAAAACACCCGCATGTTCTATGGTGATGCCAAAGCGTCACTTGACCAGCTTTTAGTGGTTATTTCGGGTCATTGACCCGTTACCACAGACGCCTAACAAAAAGGCAGCCCTGATTGAACGGGCTGCCTTTTTTTGATCTGTTTTCGGCGGATCAGGTTTATCCAGCGCCCAATCTAGCTGGTATAGGGTGTAATCAAATTATCGGGAAGCCCGACTTTGGTTGCGGCCGCGCGTTGCCGTTCGGCAAGCTCATCAACCGAGAAATCATCAATCAGCTCATGGAATAATTCATGCCAATTCACTTCGGCACCAAGATGCATGAAGACTGATCCAAGCCCAACAGCCGCCCGATCGGTCAGCACAAATTCACGCGGCGGCTTGATCCCGCCAATGCGTTTCAATGCAGTATGAACCTTGCCAGCCAGATCACGACCCGCCTTGCCACCCCGCATTTGCTGGATGGGGCGAACCCGATTTTCAAGAAGCGGGGCATAGATAAATTCGGCCCACATGTTCAAAACATCAATCGCCTCATTATCAAGCCCGACAAACCCCCAGCGTTCATAAGCATCGACGGCCTGATCACGGTTATTGTCGCGAAGCGCCTTATAAAGTTCAATCACACCGGCGACAAATTGCGGCCGAAACAGGCGGATTGATCCGAAATCCATAAGATTGATGCTGTGATCCTTGGCAATCGAATAATTGCCAAGATGCGGATCACCATGAATAACGCCATAGTAATAAAACGGCACATACCAGACCCGAAACATGGTTTTCGCAATTTCATTGCGCGTTGCCTGATCGGGGTTGGTTTCAAGAAAGGCCATTAGCCGCTGGCCTTCAAGCCAGTTCATGGTCAAAAGCCGGTTTGTCGACAATTCGGGAATATGGCTTGGCACCTGCACCTTTTTCTCACCAGCGAGCATATGCTGATAAAGCTGCATATTCATCGCTTCGCGACGGTAATCAAGCTCCTCTAAAAGCCGCTCGGATAATTCGTCATAAATATCCGATGTCGAAATCGCCGAATCATAACGCTCATAGAGTTGGAACAGCAATTTTAGCTGTTTTAGATCAGCCTCAATCGCCGAATGCATATCGGGATATTGTAATTTCACCGCCAATGGCGCGTTATCCAGTCCCATCGCCTGATGAACCTGCCCAAGCGATGCCGCCGATACCGCATCACGGCCAAAGCTGCCGAATTTCAGCTGCCAATCAGCGCCAAGCTCGGCCGCCATGCGGCGTTTGGTAAACAGCCAGCCCATTGATGGCGCATCGGCCTGCAACCCTGCCAACTCTTCGGCATATTCTGGTGGCAACGCATCGGGAATGGTAGATAGAATCTGCGCCACTTTCATGATCGGGCCTTTCAGCCCGCCAAGTGCTTGCCGCAAATCAGCAGCATGTTTACCGCGATCAATTTCCCAACCAAGATAGCGTTCACCGGCAACCCGCGCCGCCAGCCCGCCCATTGTTGACGTTACTTTTGCATAACGGCGGATACGGCCGCCAAACGGCCGGTCGCTGGCTGCATCATGATCACCGCTCATTGCCATTATTTTAATCCTTCCAACTCGTCAATCATGCCGCTAATCATATCCAGCCCAAGCGACCAGAAAGCTGGCTTGCTGGCATCAAGGTCAAAATGTTGTAAGGCCACATCATAACGTTCGGTGCCGCCAGCCTTTAGCAAATTTTTATAATTCTGGATAAACAGATGGTCGGTCTTGCTGGCCTGCGCCAATTGATATTTCTGCCAAAGCGCATTCACCAAACAATCCCCAAATGCATAGGCGTAAACATAAAATGGCGTATGGATGAAATGCGGTACATAGCCCCAGATCGGCCGATAATAATCGCCGGTTTTAATCGCTGGTCCTAGAGCAGCACGCTGGGTTTCCATCCAGATATCCGAAATTTCTTCGGCCGTCAGTTCGGCTTTGGCACGCGCCTGATGCAATTCGGTTTCAAAATTATGAAACGCAATCTGCCGCACAACCGTATTCAGCATGTCTTCGACCTTGCCCGCCAGCAATAGCCGCCGCAATTGGGCATTGGTTTGGCTATCAACAAGATGGCGGAAAACCAGCATTTCGGCAAAAACCGACGCTGTTTCGGCAAGGGTAAGCGGCGTGTCAGACATTAGATAGCCCTGATCGGCCGCCAGCACCTGATGGATTCCATGCCCCATTTCATGCGCCAAAGTCATGACATCGCGCGATTTTCCGGCAAAATTCATTAAAATATAGGGATGCGCTGATGGCACGACCGGATGCGAGAATGCGCCCGAGCTTTTGCCCGCCCGCGGTGCCGCATCAATCCAGTTCTGCTCGAAAAAGGGCAAGGCAATCTTTGCCATTTCGGGATCAAAGCCATGAAACGCATCAAGCACAATCTGCTTTGCTTCACCCCATTCATAATGCCGGTCATCATCACCGGGCAATGGCGCGTTGCGATCCCACCAGTCAATTTGCTTTTTGCCCATCCAGCCAGCTTTGAGACTATAATAGCGATGCGATAGATCGGCATTACGGTCATTCACCGCCTGCACCAGCGCATCAACAACATTATCATCAACATCATTTGCCAGATTGCGCGATGATACTGGCCGCGCAAAACCGCGCCAGCCATCTTCGATCTGCTTGTCCTTGACGATGGTATTCATCACCAGCGACAGCAATCTTTGATGATCTTTCAAAGTTGTTGATAAAGACTGGCCTGCCTCTTTGCGCTTGGCCGCATCGGTGCTGGACAGTGCATCCAAAATTTCCGCTTCGGTTACATCAGTGCCTTGAAAGGCAAAGCGCATTGCCGTTGTCGTTTCATCAAATAATCGCACCCAAGCCCCGGCACCTGTTGGCGCGCGTTCGGCAATCATTTTTTCAATTTCGTCAGATAATTGGTACGGTGCCATTGCCCGCACTCGCCGTAACCAGGGTGAAAACCGCACCAAACTAGCATCGTCAAGCAAGCCGTCAACACAATCTTGATCAAGGCGCGCAAGCTCAAGCTCGACAAATAAAAGCGCCGCGCCAATTTCGGATCCAGCTTCGCGCACCGATTGGTGATGTTTGGCGATTGCCGGATCATTTGTGTTTGCTGCAAATAGCAATTGGGCGTGGCTTTGCACTTTGCCTAGCTGTTCGAGAATCGTCTCATAGGCGGTGATAACAGCAGCAAGTTCGGCACCTGAAATCGTGGCAATCTTCCCCTGCCAATCAGCCGCAAGCGCCAATGCCGACTTGCGGCAGGTGGCAATATCGGTTTGCACAGCTGGAGAATCGACTCCGTCATAAAGGTCACGCAAGCTCCAAATTGGACAGGAATCAGGCATATCAAAGCTTCACTTTTCTAACAGAACCAACCATAGCCACGGCAAGGGTTACCCTCACCTAATTGTTATATGAGCATAGGTACGAGCTTTCTCAAGGCTGTTTTTAAAACCTTTTAGATTTATCCCTTCGATATTCGCTGCACGCTTGACCCAAAATCTAAATTGCGTTAGCGTTTTCTTGTTCGATACATGAGAGAGGAGAGATTGCTGAACGATAGCAGCAACACCGAAGGAGCAAACCCCCAGAAACTCTCAGGTAAATGTACTCTTTCATGTGAGCACTCTGGAAAGTGACACGGCAGTGTCCACCGAAGGGGAAAACTGGTGATCTTATGAACCAGCCAGAATCGGCATAAGGTTCAAATGATCAGCCAATCAGGTCACTATAGTGCGTGATTGGAAACAGCTAATCTCTCAGGTTCCGCGACAGACGGGGCGAATACCATCAAATGGTATTCACTTTTGACGCGTGACCAAAGGATTAGAACAGTGGAAACACAACGAACCCCACTTTACGATTTTCACATTGCCAATAGCGCCCGCATAGTGCCTTTTGCCGGATGGGATATGCCCGTTCAATATGCGAGTGGTATCAAGGCCGAACATTTGGCAACGCGCGCTGGCGCTGGATTATTTGATGTATCGCATATGGTGCAGGTCGAATTATCCGGCCGCGGCGCCGATGCCTTTTTTGAGCGTCTAACTCCAACCGATATTGGCGCGGTCACCGAAGGGCGCGTTCGCTATTCAATGCTGTTGAATGACGCTGGTGGTGTTCTTGATGATTTGATGGTGGCGCGGCTTGATGGCAGGCTGCATCTTGTTGTCAATGCTGGTCGCGCCGCGCATGACATTGATCATCTTCGCCAGAATCTTGACGATACCACCAAGATGGATGTGCATCATGACAAAGCGCTTTTGGCCCTTCAAGGCCCCAATGCGGCTCGGGTTCTATCCAGTCTTGGTCTTGATCTTGACGGGTTCCGCTTCATGGATATCCGCCATTTCACGCTTGGCGCCATTCCGCTTGTGATAACACGGTCTGGCTATACTGGTGAAGACGGGTTTGAAATTTCCATGCCCGCCAAATCAGCCGTTGATATAGCAAAAACCCTATTGGCAACAGGCACTGTCACGCTTGCCGGTCTTGGCGCCCGCGATACATTGCGCCTTGAAGCAGGCCTGCCGCTATGGGGGCATGAGCTTGACGAAACCATTACCCCGACAATGGCTGGGCTAAGGTTTGCCCTTTCAAAAAAGCGACGTGAGGCGGCTGATTTCCCCGGCGCCAATATCATTCTTGATGAATTTGCCAATGGCCCGAAAAGACGGCTTGTCGGTTTATTGGCAAGCGGCGCACGTCCGGTTCGCGATGGTACAATCCTTCTTCATGATGGCGTTGACATTGGCATCATCACATCGGGCGGCTTTGCGCCAAGCCTTGATCGCCCTGCCGCGCTTGGGTTTGTTGACACTCATCTTGCCCATGACGGCACCATCCTTGCCGCCGCCACAAGAGGCGGTGAAACCCCCATTACTGTGGTGAATTTGCCACTTGTCCCACATCGCTATTTTCGCGGTTAGACATATTCAAGCCATAAGGAGACAACCATGCTTAAATTTTCTGAAGATCACGAATGGGCCAACCTTGATGCCGATATTTGCGCGGTTGGCATTTCACCGCATGCGGTTGAACAGCTTGGCGATATCGTTTTTGTTGAACTGCCCGATATTGGGCTGGCTGTTAATAAAGGCGATTCAGTGGCAGTATTTGAATCGGTCAAGGCGGCATCAGATATCTACAGCCCTGCCGGTGGTGAAATCATCGAGGTCAATAATGCGCTTCTTGACGATCTGACCGCGATCACGCCGGAAAGCGCAATGGCCAATTGGCTTTTTAAAATCAAAATCAATGATGCGGGCGACCTTGAGTCACTGATGGATGAAGCCGCCTATAATGCCATGATTGGCTAACCGGCATCCCCCCATAATTTTACGGCAATCTGGCCTGACCGACCTTTGCCGTTCTTGCCCGAAATGGGTCGTTATTTTTGAAAGGACGCATTATGTTATCACTTCCTTTGCCGCAAGCCGCCTTTGCCAGCCGTCATATCGGCATTAATGACACCGATATCGACAAAATGCTTGATGCGGTTGACGCCGCCTCGATGGCGGCCTTACTGGATTCGGTGATCCCCGAAAATATTCGGCGCCAAAGCAAAATGGCATTGGCACCCGCGCTTTTGGAACATGAAGCATTGGTTGAATTAAGGGGCTTTGCCGCCAAAAATCAGGTCAAAACATCACTCATCGGGATGGGCTATTATAATTGTCATACTCCGCCGGTGATTCAGCGCAATATTTTGGAAAATCCGGCTTGGTACACCGCCTATACCCCCTATCAGCCGGAAATTTCCCAAGGGCGGCTTGAGGCGATTTTGAATTTCCAAACGATGACCATCGACCTAACCGGAATGGATATAGCCAATGGTTCACTTCTTGATGAAGCCACCGCCGCTGCCGAAGGCATGGCGCTGGCAAGCCGTATGCATAAACCCAAAGGCAATCGCTTTGTCGTTGATCCAGATACGCATCCGCAAACCATTGCCATTTTGAAAACCCGTGCCGAACCGCTTGGCATCATCATTGATGTCCAACCCATTGGCGCATCATTGCCCGATAATTGCTTTGGCGGGCTGCTTAGTTATCCGGGCAGCTGCGGCGCCATTCGTGACCTATCTGGCGAGATTGCCACCATTCATGATGGCGGCGGCTTGGCGGTTGTTTGTGCTGATCTTTTGGCGCTGACCCTGCTCACACCGCCGGGCGAAATGGGCGCCGATATTGTGGTTGGCAGCGCGCAAAGATTTGGTGTGCCATTCGGCTTTGGCGGGCCACATGCGGCTTATTTTGCTTGCAGCCAAGCCTTGCAACGGTCAATCCCCGGACGGTTGGTCGGGGTGTCGCGTGATTCCAACGGCCGCCCCGCTTACCGGCTGGCATTGCAAACCCGCGAACAGCATATCCGCCGCGAAAAAGCCACATCCAATATCTGCACTGCACAGGCCCTATTAGCCATTATGGCAAGCTTTTATGCGGTTTGGCATGGGCCAGAAGGGCTGCAAAACATCGCTGCCCATAGCAACCGGCAAGCACGTCGTTTCGCCGCCGCAATGATGGCGGCTGGCCGCACAGTTCGGCATCAAACATTTTTCGACACGGTCGTGATCGAAGCGGCCGATGATCGTGACGCGCTAATGGCGGCGGCGGCGGCGGCTGGCTTTAACCTCCGGCAATTGGATAATGCAGTTGCGGCCAGCTTTGATGAAACCATTGATGATGTCGCCCTTGCCGCCATCATTACCGCGCTTGGCGGTGGTTTAAGTGATGATCACATTGACAGCATTCCATCACAACTTGTCCGAAGCAGCCCGTTTTTAACGCATCATGTGTTTCATCAATACCGCTCGGAAACTGAATTGCTGCGCTATATGCGCCGGCTTGCCGATCGTGATCTTGCGCTTGACCGCTGTATGATTCCGCTTGGATCCTGTACGATGAAATTGAACGCAACCGCCGAAATGATGCCAATCACATGGCCCGAATTTGCCAATATTCATCCCTATGCGCCTGATGACCAAACCAGTGGCTATCGTGAGATGATTTCGCGGCTTGAAGAGATGCTGTGCCAATGCACTGGCTATGCTGCAATGTCATTGCAGCCAAATGCTGGCGCGCAAGGCGAATTTGCCGGATTGCTGGCGATTTCACGCTATCATCAATCACGCGGCGATCATGTCCGTAAAATTTGTTTAATCCCATCATCGGCGCATGGCACCAATCCGGCATCGGCGGTAATGGCCGGTATGAAAGTCGTTGTGATCAAGTGCAATGCAAATGGTGATGTCGATCTTGATGATTTACGCGCCAAGACCGCCCAATATGAAACAAATCTTGCTGCCTTGATGGTTACCTATCCATCGACGCATGGTGTGTTTGAAGAAGCCATTGCGGAAATTTGCGACATTATTCACAAGGCAGGTGGGCAGGTCTATGTCGATGGCGCCAATTTAAATGCGCTTGTTGGCCATTGCGCCCCGCCTGAATTTGGTGCCGATGTCAGCCATCTCAATCTGCATAAAACCTTTTGCATCCCGCATGGCGGCGGCGGCCCGGGCGTTGGCCCAATCGGTGTTGCCGCGCATCTGGCACCATTTCTGCCCGGATCACCGCTTGACGGCGTTGGCGCTGTTAGCGCCGCACCATTTGGATCAGCCGGCATTCTTCCCATCACCTATGCCTATATTCGCATGATGGGGCCAGATGGGCTTGGTGCTGCCACTGCGGCAGCAATCTTATCGGCCAATTACATTGCCAAGCGGCTTGCCGGTTCCTATCCGCTGCTTTACGCTGGCCGGAACGGGCGCGTTGCGCATGAATGTATCATTGATATCCGGCATATTCAGGATGCGCATGGCATCAGCAATGAAGATATTGCCAAGCGGCTGATTGATTATGGCTTTCACGCGCCAACCATGTCATTTCCGGTTGCTGGCACTTTGATGATCGAGCCAACCGAGTCTGAATCACTTGCCGAAATTGACCGGTTTTGTGATGCCATGATTGCGATTGCCGCTGAAATCCAATCGGTTGCTGATGGCATATGGCCAAGAGACGATAATCCATTGGTCAATGCACCACATACCGCCGATGACATCATGGATGATGACTGGACGCACCCCTATAGCCGCAAGCAGGCTGGCAACCCTGATGGCAATCACCAGGAAAACAAATACTGGCCGCCGGTAAACCGCGTCAATAATGCCCTTGGTGATCGGGCGCTAATGTGTGCCTGCCCGCCAATGGAATTTTGGGAACAGCAGGCCGCCAAATAACGGCTACAGCGCGAAAAGTGCCAATGTTTCCTCCCGCGTGGCCGGCTGACACGTTTCAGCCAGCTGGCGAATTAGGGCAGCATTATTTGGTGCCAAACTAACATCTTTCAGATAGAGGTTATTTTCAAAACCAACCCGGCAATGGCCGCCATTGGCAATCGCATCAGTCATAACGTCAAATTCACGATGCCCAAAAGCGCAGATTGACCAGCTTGCCATATCGTTTAGCCCATCAGCGATAAATGGCTTCATTTCGGCAGGGTCAGACTGGAAATTACCGCTATAGCGGCCAAGAACCAAAAGCAGATGAGGCCGCGCATCTGGCAGAATACCATCAGCCATCGCCACGCGGAACCGCTGCAAATCATCAAGATCATAAAGGATATGTTGAACATTTATCTGTTCAGCAAGGCTTTGGTGATAGAAATGCTTGGCAAGGGCGCGAGCGGCCTCACCATTATCACCAATCATTTCACGAAACCCGACCGACACAAAATCAGGCTTTAAGGCAAACACCAAATCGGCCTGTTGGTCAGGCGTGTAAATACCAACGGCTTCAGTGGTGATCTGTACAAGCATTTCCGGCACTTCCTGCCGCAACCCATCAAGCAATTGCCGATACCGAACCGCGTCAAGAAGATGTTTGCCATCATCATCCCGAACATGCGCATGAAGGATACTTGCACCAGCCGCGTGACATTCCTTGGCTGTGGCGATCGTTTCCGCAATCGTAACCGGAACGGCCGGATGGTCAGTTTTTACTTTGCGCGCGCCGTTCGGTGCCGCCATGATGATTGTTGGTCGGGTCATCGTCATCCTCAAAAAACAAATAAACTCACGCCGGAAATAGGCGCAGATCAGATCGCATCACAAAGCCGGATGCTGGAACCATATGCTAGCATCGACAAATCACAGGTCAAGGCGCTAGCCATCGCAACATCGCTGAAAAACCTATCGCCCAATATAGGAATATATGCTAATCATTTGGCGTTATTTGGCTTTGGGCTTGCCCCGATAATCTGTTTAACTTGGGCGCTTTAGTGACAACGCTATGCATACTGCCTGCAACGAGACTGACCGACATGTCTGTGAAACCTGAAATCAGTGACTTTATTGCCCTCAAAGGCCAACGCAAAATTGTGTGTCTAACCGCATATAGCGCACCGATGGCGCATGCGCTTGACGCGCATTGCGACCTCCTGCTTGTTGGCGACTCCGTGGCGATGGTCATCTATGGCATGGACACAACGCAAAATGCCGATCTTGATATGATGATTAGGCATGGTCAGGCGGTTATGCGGCGGCGGCAATCGGCGCTTGTGGTGATTGATCTTCCTGCTGGCAGCTATGAAAATAGTCCGGCGCAGGCCTTGGCTAGCGCCGCCGAGATTATGGCCAAAACCGGCGCTGATGCGGTCAAGCTTGAAGGCGGCAGTAATCTTGCCCCCCATGTCAAATGCCTTGTTGATTCAGGTATTCCGGTGCTTGGCCATATCGGGCTATTGCCGCAGCATGCTGTTGCTGGGGCCGCCTTTCGCATCACCGGACGAAGCGATGAAGAATCAGCCCAGCTTCATGCCGGCGCTGATGCCTTGGTTGCGGCCGGCGTTTTTGGCATTGTCATGGAAGGCGTGATTGAGCCGGTTGCCGCATCGATTGCCCGCTCTTGCGCCGTGCCAACAATCGGCATTGGTGCCTCGGCTGTTTGTGATGGGCAAATTCTTGTGACCGAAGATGTGCTTGGTCTATATGACGCCTTTACCCCGAAATTCGTTCGTAAATTTGCCAATCTTCAAGATGATATTGGCGCCGCTGCGGCTGGCTATCGCGCCGCGGTTATTGATGGCAGTTTTCCAACGAGGGATCATCTTTTCTGGCCGAAAAAGAGCTGACCTCAGGCAGGGCATATCGATGAAGATTCTAAATAGCAAAGCCGAAGTTACCGCCGCCACAATTGCCTGGCAAGGCGCCGGTGAAACGGTTTGTCTCGTGCCGACAATGGGAAATATTCACCAAGGCCATCTTGCACTGATTGCTGCGGCGCGCAAAACCGCCTCGCGCGTCATTGTCAGCATCTATGTGAACCCAACGCAATTTGGCGCTGGCGAGGATTTTGATCACTATCCCCGCACACTTGACGCTGATTGCGCGGCAATCATTGCATCGGGCGGCTGTGATGCCATTTATGCGCCTGCTAATATGTATGATGATGGCCATGCCACCAGCATTGTTCCAGCCGGTGTTGCGCTGGCGATGGAAGGCCAGACAAGGCCGTATTTTTTTACCGGCGTTGCCACAGTTGTTTTGAAACTATTCACCCATATCCCTGCCAATTTTGCGATTTTCGGCGAAAAGGATTACCAACAGCTTGTGGTGATCCGGCAAATGGTTCGCGATCTTGAACTGAACATCACCATTCTGGCGCAGCCAACAATTCGGGAAACAGATGGTTTGGCATTATCGTCGCGCAATCATTATCTAAGCGTGGCCGACCGCAAACTGGCGCCACGGCTTTATGCCGAAATGCAAGAAACCGCTATCCAAATTACCAAAGGCACGCCAGTTGATGCGGCCTTGGCAAATGCCAAAACAAGGCTGACCAAGGCTGGCTTTGGCAAGATTGACTATTTTGATTTACGCCATTCGGACAGTCTGGAGCCCGCAGAGTCACAGGCGCCGAATTGCCGGATTTTTGTCGCCATCTGGCTTGGCACAACGCGATTGATCGATAATTACGCCCTTTGACGGTAATTTTATCATTTGTGCTTTTTGTTCAGCCCCTCAATAATGGTCAGATCGGGCATGATGATGCCTCTTTGTGAAGGAGCTCTGGATGCAGCCGCAAGACCAAAATAGTGATCAGAACCAGACGGCCAAAATCGCCGCGGCGATTAAGCTGCTGATTGCCAGCTATGATGCTAGCGGCAGTTTGCTGATTTGTGGCAATGGCGGCAGCGCAGCCGATTGCGAACATATCGTTGGCGAATTGATGAAGGGGTTTTGCCTGCCGCGGGCATTATCAGCGCATGATCGCGACCGATTGACGGCCATTTGTGGCGATGATGCGGCGCGTCTTGGTGAAAAGCTTCAATATGGATTGCCAGCCCTGTCACTTGTCAGCCATTCATCCCTGATTACCGCGATTGCCAATGACCTCGATGGTGATTTGATTTTTGCCCAGCAAATATGGGCAATGGGCAAAGCCAATGATATGTTGCTTGCCATATCAACATCGGGAAATTCTAAAAATATCCTGCTGGCCGCAAAGACCGCCCGCGCCAAAAACATGAAGGTAATCGGCCTTACCGGTACTGGCGGCGGCAAGCTGGCACCGCTATGTGATGTACTGATCGATGTGCCATCTAACGACGTTGCCAGCATCCAAGAAATGCATCTTCCGATCTATCATGAAATTTGCCGCCAGCTTGAGTCGCATTATTTCTCCGCCTGATCAAAACCGCGTCTAAATAGGCACTAGCGCGCATGCGCCAAAGAATATCACACGGCCACAAATCAGATTTTTAACCGGCTGAAGACGCGGCGGGCATTGCCCTCGAAAATGGCTGATTTAGCAGCGGCATCAAGCGCTATATTTGCATCGATATAGCGCTTGGTATCATCATAATGATGATCGGTTCGTGGGTCGATTCCGCGAACCGCACCAATCATTTCCGAAGCAAAAAGAATGTTTTTTGTTGGGATGACATCAAGCAGCAAATCGATGCCGCGCTGGTGATAAACGCATGTATCAAAATAGATATTGCCAAGCACCCGCGCATCCAGATCGCCAAGCCCGCGATCCTGCGCAATGCCCCGGAACCGCCCCCAATGATAAGGAACCGCCCCGCCGCCATGCGGAATGATCAGTTTCAATTCGGGAAAATCGGTAAAGACATCTGAAAATAAAAGATGGGTAAATGCGGTTGTATCACCACCAAGATAATAGCTTGTGGTGGTATCGAGCGAATGATGACACGCCCCCGATACATGAATCATCGCCGGCACATCCAGCTCGACCATTTTTTCATATAGTGGATACCAATAGCGATCACCAAGACGCGGATCTTTCCACGAACCGCCCGATGGATCGGGGTTTAGATTGCAGCCGATAAAGCCCATCTGTTCGACACAACGCGACAATTCGGCAATGCTGGTCTCGAGCGATGTCTCGGGGCTTTGCGGCAATTGACAAACCGGCACAAAATTATCTGGAAACAAGTCACAAACACGCCGGATCAGATCATTACAAAGCTCGGTCCAGGCTTGTGACGTGCTGGCATTGCCAAGATCATGCCCCATCCAGCTTGCCCGCGGTGAAAAGATAGTCAGATCAGTGCACCGATCCTGCTGCATTTTAAGCTGGTTATTGACAATTGTGTCACGAATCTCATCATCCGAAATGGTTGTATTACCCTTTTCAAAAAGATGATTTGGGTCATTTGCCAGCAATGCGCGCTGTTCGTTGCGGTAGGTTTCGACCTGCGGCGGCGTTGTTGTGTAATGACCATGACAATCAATAATCATAATTCAATCTTTCTTTTAAAAATCTTTTATTTCACCAAATATCATGCCGCATTACGACTTGCCTATTACGCCACAAACATTACGTCAGAGCCTTGTTAAAACCAAGGCCAAAAGCAGGCGAAAATAGCGGTTTCGACAAAGCGCCTGACGTCTGAATAGTTTTGATCCCGCCGCGTTGATGGGCCTTTTTGACGGGCGGCAAGACACCTCAAGCGGCGGCGGTTAGGCGCCACCAGCGGCAAAAAATGGGTGATTTCGATATCCGGCCTTGCCATAGAAAAAGGGCTGGCCGTCTTCGGCCGTGACGCGTCCTCCGGCGGCGCGCAAAACCGCATCACCAGCGGCCGTATCCCATTCCATCGTTGGTCCGTATCGCGGATATAGATCGGCTTCGCCAGCGGCAATGAGGCAGAATTTTAACGATGAGCCAATGGCGACGGTATTGGTGATCCCCCGCTTTTTCAGCCATAAACTGGTTTGCGCGTCACGGTGCGATGCGCTGGCGACGGCGACGGGGCCATCGGCGGGCGGCATGCGAACGCGAATTTGACGGCATATACCGCCCGAAATTTCAAACGCGCCATTGCCAAGACTGCCAAAAAAAAGCCGGTCAAGTGCTGGCGCAAAGACAATGCCCATCAACGGCTGGCCATTTTTGATAAGCCCGATATTGACGGTAAAGGCGCCATCGCCACGCGCCTTGATAAATTCCTTTGTGCCATCAAGCGGATCAACAAGAAAAAAATCTTGGCTTGGCACAAGGCTATGGCTGGTGGCATTTTCTTCGGAAATAATCTGGATTGACGGTGCCAAAGCGGCAATTTCGGGAAGCAGGATCGCTTCGGCAGCATGATCGGCCTTGGTCACTGGGCTGCCATCGGCCTTGATTTTAGGTGATGGATCGCTTTGATAGATTTCCATGATCACGCGGCCAGCATGCTGCACTGGCGCAATCAGCCCTTTGACAAGGAGCCTGTAGTCAATCTGGCTTTGTCCTTGTCCAAATATTGCCACGAATGCTTTGTCTCCATTTTGCCGAAATCCGGCCTTGCCATATGTGGCGCGCACCAAAAAAGCACCGCGCCATTTCATCACAAAATACTATGCCTTGTCACATCTGACGAGGATAGGGGTAATTGTTATTTTTGGCAAAGCACTGCGCCATATCAGCTGTTATTGATCGCGAGGCTACCCTATGGATTGCGCTAAAAAACACCCACTATGGTGATCCCGGAGGGACTCGAACCCCCTACCTACAGATTAGGAATCTGTCGCTCTATCCTGATGAGCTACGGGATCACAAATCACTTATGCCCGAATTCATAGCGGAATGCCAGCCTGCCAAGGCGACGTTTTCTGCGGCTTTTCCATGCCATTTTTTCATCTAATTACAATCAGACATTTTCCCTTCATTGACAAACGCAGCGCTAGGGCGCATAAGTCCGCCAAAGATGTGGCGCGCTAGGGGCGATGCTACCTTCGCAAAAAGCCATGCGCTAGAAAACAAACCAATGTCAGATATGAATCAAGATTCTGCCGAAATTTCGGCCCAAACACCGGCTGTCAACTTTGATAGTTTTGGATTACCCGAGCTTATGCTGGCCACTTTGGCCCGCGAAGGCCTTGTGTCCCCAACCCCCATTCAGGAAATGTCGATCCCACTTTTGTTGGAAGGCAGAGACCTTATCGGCCTTGCCCAAACCGGCACTGGCAAAACAGCTGCCTTTTTGCTGCCTTTGATGACGCATCTTGGCTACAGCGCCGCCGTTAGAGCAGGCCAACCGCCAAAGGCATTGATCCTTGCACCAACGCGCGAATTGGCAAACCAACTTGAACAGAATGTCAGCAAATTATCGGCCGATCTGAATATCCGCCATCTCGCCATTTTTGGCGGCGCGCGATATGATGCACAAATTCGCGGATTGCGCCGCGGTGTCGATATTGTTGTCGCCACACCCGGCCGTCTTGAAGATCTAATGGATCGCGGGGCATTTGACCCAAGCGGAATCACCCATTTCGTTCTTGATGAAGCTGACCATATGCTCGACCTTGGCTTTTATCCACCAATCAAGCGTATTGCTGGCAGCCTGCCTCGCAACCGGCAGACAATGCTGTTTTCGGCCACCATGCCGCCCGAGATTGAAAAACTTGCCAAGCAGTTTCTAACCGATCCGGCGCACGTCAAAGCACCGCAAACCGGCATCACTGCCGACAAGGTTACCCAGCGTGTTACATTAATGGCCGAAGGTGATAAACGCGACCGGCTTTGCGATATTTTGAATGAAAAAGATACCGGCCAAAGCCTGATTTTCGTTCGCACCAAACGGCGTGCCGATGCATTGGCGAAATTCATGGAAGTGCGCGGCTTTGCTGTTGATGCACTTCATGGTGATATGCGCCAGACTTTGCGCCAGAAGGTGCTTCGCAATTTCCGCAGCGGCCAGTTGCGTGCCTTAATTGCAACCGATGTTGCCGCGCGTGGTATCGATGTTGCTGGCTTAAGCCATGTTATCAATTTTGACCTGACCGACACGCCAGAATCCTATGTACACCGTATTGGCCGTACTGGTCGTGCAGGTCTTGGCGGTTTGGCAATTTCATTTTGTGCGCCCGACGAACGAAACAAGCTTGGCTCTATTATTGCCGCCGTTGGCCCGCGGGTTGAGCTGTTTGAACTTGATGGCACGCCGGTAACTGATTTCAAAGCCGGCGGTGGCGCATCGAGTGGCCGTCGTCGCCCGCCGCAAGGCGCGCGTGGCCGCAGTGATCGCAATGACCGTGATCGTTCAAGCCGTGATGGTCGGCGTGATGATCGTCCGGCAGGTGGTCGTGGTCGCCCAGCAGGAAAACCCGCCGATGGCGATCGCCGTCAAGCGCGGCCAGCCGGTGGTGGCCGTCCTGAAGGCGGCAGTCGTCCAAATCGTGATGCCCGCCCAAATCGTGATGATCGTCCAAATCGTGATGCACGCCCAAATCGTGATGGCGGCTTTAAAGGGCGCGATGATCAAGCCCGCCCAGCACGCGGCGGTAAGCCATCATTTGGTGACAAGCCAGCCCGCGGCGATAAGCCATCATTTGCTGACAAGCCGGCACGCGGCGGCAAGCCATCATTCAGTGACAAGCCAGCACGGGGCGGTAAGTCATCATTTGGCAGCAAGCCCGCCTTTAACAAACGTCCGAATTTTGGTGATAAGCCCGCGGCGCAAAAGCCGTCATCCGATCGCGACGATGGTGGCGCAAAACGCGCATCACCTGCCCCGAAAAAGCGCGTCGGCGCAGCGCGGCCAAGCCGTAATGCCACACCACAGGGCGGCCAAGGCACATTAAAACGCCGCCGTTAATTCGGCCTAGGCAATGAGTAAAAAATAATTTGGCGCGAGATGGACTTATCCTATCCTGCGCCAGAAATGCCGTTGGACAGCAAAAACAATCGCTGATCCAGCACCCATCGCCAGCAGCGCGTAAAACCATGCCCCGATCATGCTAGCGCCGCCCGCCTGATCAAGAACATAGCCAACAACCGGCCCACCAAGCGCCCCGCCACCAAACCCAATCATGGAATGAACCGCCAACAATGCGCCGCGATCATAAGCATCGCCAGCTTCAACCGTTCCAGTGGTCAAGGCGCCTGAATCAAGCATGATAAAGCCATTATAAATCCATAAACCGGCAACGGCGATCCAAACCGGCCCATCAAGGTTAAAGGCAACAACGACGCTAACCAGCGCCGTTGCGCCGCCAATCAACGCAATCACCAGATGCCGCCCAAAAGCAAGGCATAGCCGCGCCCCAAGCAAAGAAGCAAGCATGCCTGTAACCGTGATCAAGCTCACGATAATTGTGACCGCCCCGATGCCCATACCGCCATCGGCGCGGCTGGCCAAAAACACCAAAAGCGCGAAACTCCATGTTCGAAAGGCAAATAATTCATAAGTATGGGTGCCGTAAGCAAGGATAAAACCAAGCGCAACCGGCTTTCGGAAAGCTGGCCGTAAATCCAAGGGATGGCGTTTCTTCTTCGTGGCGGGTAATGGCGCGACAGGACAGGGCTGAACCAAAAACAGAACCAGCATTGCGGCAAGCATTGCGCCCCCCGCCCCAAGATAGGCCGCCAGCCGCCAATCGGCATAGGCGAGCAAAACACCCATCAAGGCGAATGATCCCCCTGTGCCAATCCCAAAACAGGCGGTATACCAAGGCACTGACCGAACCCGCTCTGCATCATCTAACCGCGCATTCAAAATCTGCAATCCAGGCATATAGGTTCCAGCAAGACCTGCCCCGACCACGGCCCAGCAAGATGCCGCCGACCAGAAATCACGCGCCAATAGGGCAAAGCCAAGACAGCCAACAACCCCAAAAGCACATCCACCCAAAAAGATCAGCCTTGCATCAACACGATCGGTCAAGCCAACCAAAATTGGTGTTGCCAACAAATAGCCAAAAAAATAGGCACCACTGACCAAGCCAATATCGGTATTGCTAAGACCCCATTCACGGCCAAGGCTTGTCAAAAATACTGGCCAAAGCGCAAAGCTAAGCAATGCCAAAATACCCGCAAGGCAGACAAGACTTAATAGATGTGTCGGACGATCACCAGATATCATTTATCACCAACCGGTAAGCCAAGATTAGATCATGCCGTTAACGCCTTGCCAAGCTTTCATCCCTCATGGCGAAAGGCAAAAAAAAGCACCGCATGTTGCCATGCAATGCTTTTATAGGGTTATCTGGCTGGCTTAGCCACCAAGGAACAACCGGCCAACATCTGGATTTTCCAGCAAGTCATTACCCATATCGGCAATGGCTGTTTCACCTGAAACCAGAACATAACCAATATCAGCAAAGGCTAGGCCCTTCTTGGCATTCTGCTCGACCATGATGATGGTTTTGCCATCTTTTTTCTGCAAATCATCCAGAATCTCGAACACCATATCGATAAAGCGTGGCTCAAGGCCGATTGACGGCTCGTCAACCAGCAGAACCTGAGGCTGCATCACCAATGCCCGTGAAATCTCAAGAAGACGACGCTCACCACCTGACAAAATGCCAGCAGGCTTGTCACGCCGATCAGCAAGACGGCTATATTTATCAAACACCATTTCGGCTGCCACTTTCGCTTCAGCCGGACGGTCTTTCAAAAAGCCACCCATCAACAGATTTTCTTCAACCGTCATTTGCGGGAATACCGACTTATCCTGAAGGATATAGGCAATGCCTGCTTCTGACAGTTTTTGTGATGGTGTCAAAGCGGTTACATCTTTTCCATCAACAACAATTGATCCGGAGAAAATATTGGTAAAGCCAAAGATCGAATGAAGCACGGTTGATTTACCGGCACCGTTCGGCCCAATCAAACACAAAGACTGGCCGCGACCAATGCGAAGGCTGAAATCGTGCAAAATTTCCATTTTGCCATAGCCTGCCCGAAGGTTGTTAATTATGAGATAGTTGTCTTTATTAGCCAGCTTTTCCAGCTCAGAAATTGTTGGTGCATTGGCAGCAATCGAGGCAGCTTCGCGTGCTACCTGGTCAACCGACATCACGACATCAACTGAACCACCGCCATAACCGCTGACGTTTTTCTTCGCATTTTTCCCAGCCTTAGCTTGTGCTTTTTTCACGGCAGCTTTTTTCACTGGTGCCTTTTTCACAGCGGCTTTTGCTGGTGCTTTTTTCACGGCAGCTTTTTTCACCGGAGCCTTTTTCACCGGAGCCTTTTTCACAGCAACTTTTTTCGACACAGCTGCTTTAGATGCTGGCTTTTTGGTTGTCGCCTTTTTTGCCGCAGCAGCTTTCGCAACGGTCTTTTTTACCGGTTCTTTGGCCATTAGTGCCCTCCAAGATACGCGTCAATAACGCGCGGATCATTTTGCAGTTCTTCTGGTTTGCCATTTGCCAGCATCTTGCCGTTCGACAAACAATAGATATGCGAAGCAAGATTCATAATCACTCGCATATTATGTTCGATTACGCACAAGGTGATGCCAAGCTCTTCATTTGCGCGTCTTAACCGGTCAATCAATCCATTGATCAATGTTGGGTTAATACCGGCAGTCGGCTCATCAAGAAGAAGGACCTTTGGTTCGTTCATCAAAGCCATCGCAAATTCCAGGAGTTTTTGCTGACCAAAGGACAAATCACCAGAGATCAGATTACGCTTGGAATAAAGCCCCACAAACTCAAGCAAATGCTCGGCGCGATCACGGATTTCACCACGACGGCTTGCAAACATTGAATTTTTTGAACCGTCACGATGCGATACTGAAATCTGCATGTTATCGACACAGTCCATCTTCCCATAAATACGGGTCTGCTGGAACGTGCGCAACATACCTAGCCGCGCGATGTCACCAACACGAATCTTGGAAATTTCGGTATCATCAAATTTGATCGAACCAGTATCTATAGGATGATAACCTACAATCGAGTTAAACAGAGTGGTTTTGCCACAACCGTTCGGCCCGATAATGCCCGTGATAGAGCCACGCTCTACTGTCATTGAGATATCGACATTTGCTTTGACACCGCCATAGGCTTTGGAGACGTTATCAACTGTAATAATTGGATCAGCCATTTATGCCTCCTCTTTCGCTTGTGTAGTGGACTGATCGACCGTGATGCCAAATTTTTCAGGATATTTGGTTTGCAACCAACCCATAATGCCCTGCTGAAAGTAAACGATGTTTACAATTAGAATCAGACCAAGAGCCACCCACTGCCACCCGAGCAGATAAGTCCAGGTAGTTTCTTTGATAACATGGAACAGAACCGCGCCAAGAACTGGACCCCACAAAGTGCCCTTGCCGCCGAGAAGTGCCATTGCCACCATGAAAATACCAAATGTTGGCGCCGGAAAGGCCACCTCAATCGGCTCGATATAGCCAACCATATTTCCAAATACAGCACCAATGCAACCCATGTAGAAAGCCGCGACACCCCAACCAAATTGTTTGTATTTCATAGTTGGAATACCCATGGCTTCAGCTTTATCTTCATCATCACGGATTGCATTTGCAGCCAAACCAAACTGAGTTGAAAACATCCAGCGGATGGTGAAATGTGACAGAATCGCAAGCACAAAACAGATGATGTAGAAGAAGGTCGACCGATAGTGAATATCCCAAGGGAAAAACGGCATCGAGATGCCAGCGCCACCACCGATTGTATCGATAGTTCCGGCAATCTGCCCTGCCGCAATCGCTACCCCAAGTGTACCAATCGCAAAATATGGTCCGCGAAGGCCAAAAACTACAGTGCCTAGTAAACGAGCCAGAATGACACATACGACACCAGCTGCAATGATGCCCATTGCCAAACCAGTAAAGTATTGTTCGTCGGTAAATTCTGGCTTAATCGCGCCATATGAAGCGGTGTAAAGTCCAATGTCATAGAACATGGACACTTGTATGACTGCAGAAACATACATGCCAACACCAAAGAATGTGATGTTGCCAAGTGAATTATACCCCATCTGGCCACCCGTAATATCCCACGTTGAAGCCATTAGAACCATAACCCAAAGAACAGCCATTTGTTGGACATAGTTTGGAAAAAGGATCGGACCAAGAACACCAGACAGTGCAATCGCCAAGTAAAGAAGAGTTTGATTTTTAGTCATTACCGTACCACCTGCCGCTGACGCCGCAATTGAATTTGCCGCCACATAAGAACTCCAAGAAGCATAAAGACCGCCGAAGCAACCTGCCATTCAGCGCCAGCAATAATACCAGCATACTGCTCAACCCAACCAAGTGCGAAGCTCATGCCAATCACAGCCGGCAAATTGCCCAGGCCGGCGGCAGTCACAATAGCAAATGTCCGAAGGGAGTAAACGATGCCGTAGAATGGCTGCAGCACCCAGATCATTGAAACAAGAACACCAGCAACGCCACAAATCGAGGCATTCAATGAAAACGTAAAGGCGAATACATTATCGGTGTTGATACCGAGCACACGTGCAGCACGCGCATCCTGCGCAGTTGCACGGATAGCCTGACCCATGCGAGATTTTTTCATAAAAATTACAACTGTAGTCGCAAAACCTGTCGCTAAGATCAACGAAACGACTTTAACCATCGGTATGGTAACAAAATCATCAAACATTGTCGCTATCGGAAAATGAGAGTCGATAATTTGCACTTCTGGGCCATAAATCAGGTTCATTACCTGCTGTAATAAAAGCGATAAGCCAAAAGTTGCAAGGAGTGAAACAAACATATCATTGTCGATCACCCGTCTGATGATGGAGATATAGATCAACCATCCAAACATAAACATGATTACAGCGACTATGGGGATCGCCAAAACCGGATGCACACCCATTTTGGAGAGTGAAAGGGCGACGTAGCCCCCTAAAATGACGAAATCACCCTGGGCTAAGTTTTTAACGTTCATCACACCCCAAACGAGAGCCAAACCATAAGCTGCCAGAGCAAAAACAGCACCTACAAAAATGCCGTCCAGTATCATTTGAACATTCATCACAGGCGCATAAACAAACAGCAATTGAAGATTATCTAACATAATTCCTCCACCCCACATTCATAAGAAAGTAGGAAGACGCGAAAAGAGAGGGAAGCCCAAAAGGGCTTCCCGAATATTATTTGACCGCGGACTAATAATTAACTTTGCGCGGAAAGTCCATATCCGTGTGGGTGATAATCGGCTTGTAAGTTCCATCAGCTTGGATTTGACGATAGAACATTGGCTTGGCAATGTTATTACCCTCTGGTGCAAACCGAATATCGCCATAGAAAGTTTCCATATCGGTTGCTGCCAAAGCGTCACGAACCTTGACTTGATCAAAGCTATTTGCACGCTCAAAAGCATCCTTAAATACAAGGACCGCAGCTGAAGCCTGAGCTGTCTGATAAGGCACCTCTGTGTAGCTTGGGTGGACTTTCTTGAAATCCGCATTCCACTTCGCAGCATCACCAAAATATTTGTCCTGCTTTGGAAGGTTATCAAGCCACTGAGTTGGGCACAGCACGCCGACAGCTGATTTTGGGAATTTTTCGTGTACCTTTGCAGCCTCACAATGTGTGTAAGCGATAACAGGTGCCTGAATTTTCATTTCTTCAATCTGACGTGCAGCAGTGGCAGCACCTTTTGAGTGACCCGAAATCAAAAGAATATCAGGCTTCAATGCCTTAAACTTGGTTAAAGTTGCTGACATGTCTGACAAATCGGCAGGCAACTTGTCATCAATCACAATCTTCATGTTGTATTTTTTGGCAACGTCGAGAACTCCTTGACGAACGTCAAGTGAGAAGCCGTCATTCTCAAACGCCATACCAATACGCAGTTCAGATGGCGATTTCCACCCTGCTTTTGATTTCTGAGCAACAATGTCGAGCAGTGGAGCAAGGTAATACTCAGATGTTGACAACACGGCGAACATATACTTGTAGCCTTGCGTGAACAAAGAGCGAGATGCGCCCTCGGCTTCAACCATTGGCACGCCGAACTTTTCAGTTACTGGCGCAACAGCTTTGGTCAAACCTGTGCCATATGGCCCAAGCATGAATTCAACGCCGTCCTGCTGGATCAAACGCTCAGCAAGCTGTGTAGCACGCGCAGGCGTCGATTCGTCATCGTAATATTTGACTGAAAGCTTGTAGGACTTACCGCCAACCTTAACACCACCCATTTCGTTGATGCGATCAACTGCAAAATCATATCCGCGCTGTGTGTGCAAACCATTGGTAGAATATTTACCAGAAAGTGAGATTGCTGACCCAAGGATGATAGTGTCGCCTTCGACTTTCGCCATGGCACCACCGGCAACACCGGCAACACCAACAGCAAGGGCAGTACCCAGCGCTATTGATAGTTTATT
>CAWUWE010000071.1:0-7366 GCA_963926175.1 uncultured Alphaproteobacteria bacterium
CAGTTTGAAAAGGCGCTTGATGTGTTGATGGCGCGCGATGATGTGGTGTTTGTGAATTCGGCTCAGCTTGGCGACTGGTTTGTTGATGCTGATGGAACGAATGGCGCAAACCTTGAACCACGTGGTGATTGGAAAGCCCCATGATGCCAGCATTAAATGGATTGAAAGTTCTTGACTTAACCCGCGTGCGCGCTGAGCCAGCCTGTTGCCACGTTTTAGCTGATTTGGTGCTGAAGTCATTAAAATTGAAGCGCCAGAGGGGGTGGATCCTAATGCAGGCATGAGTGGTGCGAGGCACGGCTATGACATGCTAAATCTACATCGTAATAAGCGGTCTTTGACGTTAAATTTGAAAAAAGCCAAAGGTGTTTCAATATTCCAGCAGATGGTAAAAACAGCAGATGTTGTTGTAGAGAATTTTCGCCCCGATGTAAAAACGCGGCTGGGTATTGATTATGCGGAGCTGAGTGCGCTCAACCCAAAGATTATCCTTGCTTCAATTTCTGAATTTGGACAAACAGGCCCGTACAAATATCGAGCTGGATTTGATCAAGTGGCTCAAGGTATGGGAGGGCTAATGAGTGTAACCGGTATCGTTGGCGGCGAACCAATGCGAGCTGGAACTGCGGTCGCAGACTCTTCGGCTGGCCTTTATGCGGCGACTGGAATTTTGGTCGCTTTGATGGAACGTCACCAGTCAGGCCAGGGTCAATGGGTGAAGACGTCGCTTTTGCAGGCTCAGATTGCAATGATGGACTTCCAGGCAGCACGCTACCTCATCGAAAAAGAGGTTCCAAGATCAACCGGAAATGAACATCCTTATTCAACGCCAATGGGTGTTGTCGCGACAAAAGATGGCCATATTAATTTGGCAGTTGGCAGTTGGCAGTTGGCGGTGATGGCCATTGGCACAGCCTGTGCGCTGTGCTAGACAGCCCGCAATGGCAAAGTGATCCAGAATTTTCAACTGGTGCAGCCCGCTTCAAAAATCGCGAACTTGTTTGGCAAAACATCAAACCCCTGTTTGCTAAAAAAACTACAGCAGAATGGGTAAGACATCTTGATGAGTTTTCAGTCCCTGTTGGGCCAATTTACGACATGGATGAAATGTTTAACGATCCGCAGGTTCAGCATTTGGGTATTGCTCAAAAGGTTCATCATCCCGTGCGCGGCGATATATCATTGGTCGGTCAACCGGTTGATCTTTCAAGAACACCAGCAAAGATTACTACTGCATCACCTGATGCTGGTGAGCATACTGCAGCAATTCTAAAAGAATTTGGGTACACCGATTATGATGTGACCCGTCTCAGGTCAAGTAATGTTATTTGACCGCGATGCCTTGGCGAGGCTGCTATGTGAGGTCAGTCAATAAAAATAATACGTCGCTTCACTTTTGTGGGATAAGAATCGTAGGTGAGTTGGGTACGTTTGTGGACGGCAAAAGAGGGCCATCAAATGGCCCTCTTTAAATAAATTTAGCTGCCTATCAGGCGCAGGCGCAAACAGCGCGGCGGGTCATCTCGCAGATCAGATGCGCCCTATAATCCGCCGAGGCATGGATATCACTCATCAGACCATCAGCCGATACCATTCCATCGGCAATCGCATCAGCGCTGAAATTGACATCAAGCGCAGCCTCAAGATCGCTGGCACGAAAAACGCCATCTTCGCCAGCACCCGTGACGGCAACACGAACGCCATCGGCCAATTTTGCCACAAACACCCCAACCATTGCATAGCGCGAGGCCGGATTCGGGAATTTGACATAAGCGGCCTTTTCAGGCTTTGGCAGGCTAATTTCACGGATGATTTCGCCCTCTTCAAGCGTGGTTTCAAACATGCCGTCAAAATAATTCTCAGCATCGATCGGCCGATTTTGGGTGTGAACCGTGCCGCCAAGCGCCAGCAAAGCCGCTGGGTAACAGGCTGCCGGATCATTATTGGCAAGCGAACCGCCAATCGTGCCACGGTTGCGTACCTGCCGGTCACCAATATGGCCGGCCAGATCGGCAACAGCCGGAATGGCCTTTTGCACAAGCGCAGATTCGGCGACATCAACATGACGCGTCATCGCACCAATGCGGATAGCGCCACCTTCATCATCAATGGCGGATAATCCGCAGGCCGACAGATCAACCAGGCAATCAGGATTGGCAAGCCGCTGCTTTAGCGTTGGGATCAAAGTCATGCCACCAGCCAGAAATTTACCATCTTCAGCCGATGCCAAGATCGTGGCAGCGTCATCAATGTCTTTGGCTTTAACATATTTTGTTGAATACATGGATAGTCTCCTTATTCGGCTGCTTTGGTTTGCGCAGCTTGAATCGCCTGCCAAACCTTTTGCGGTGTTGCGGGCATTGTTATGTCTGTGACCCCAAGAGGAGAAAGAGCATCAACTACAGCATTGATAACAGCTGGCGGCGATGCGATAGCTCCTGCTTCGCCACACCCTTTGACGCCAAGGTCATTATGTGTGCAGGCAGTCACCAAATTTTCAACCTTTAAACTTGGGAAATGATCAGCCCGTGGCATGCAGTAATCCATATAGGAGGCTGATAATAATTGCCCATTATCATTGTAAGCCGCCTCTTCATATAATGCCTGACCGACACCTTGGGCGATGCCGCCATGAACTTGGCCTTCAACAACCATTGGGTTGATCAGATTTCCAAAGTCATCACAACACACCCAATCGACTAATTCCACTACGCCAGTTGACGGGTCAATTTCAACCTCAGCAATATGCGTTCCCGATGGGTAGGTGAAATTTAACGGGTCATAAAAGGATGTCTCCTCCAAGCCCGGTTCTAAACGGTCATGCGGGAAGTTGTGTGGCACATAGGCAGATAAAGCAATCTCGCCAAATGATTTTTCCCGGTCTGTGCCAGTGACAGTAAATTTACCGTCTTTGAACTCGATATCGGCGTCGTCGGCTTCAAGCATATGGGCAGCGATGATCTTGCCCTTGGCAATCACCTTGTCCAAGGCTTTGGATATGGCTGTTCCGCCAACGGCAAGTGAACGTGAACCATATGTGCCCATGCCAAAAGCTGTTCGGTCAGAATCACCATGGACAATTTCGACTGTCTGAATATCGACACCAAGCTTGTCGCAGACGATTTGCGCAAATGTTGTGTCATGGCCTTGACCATGGCTGTGGGTGCCTGTCAGCACTGAAATAGTGCCGGTCGGATCCACGCGTACAATAGCACTTTCATACAGGCCAACGCGGCCGCCAAGCGCGCCAACCACGGCAGATGGCGCAATGCCACAAGCTTCAATATAGGTGCTAATGCCAATGCCTCGGCATTTTCCATTGTTTGCAGATTTCGTACGCCGATTCTCGAAATCTTTATAATCGATCATCGCCAACGCCCGATCTAACAGTGGTTCATAATCACCAATGTCATATTGAAGCGCTACGGCTGTTTGATAAGGAAATGCATCTTTTGGAATGAAGTTTAAGCGCCGGAATTCCGCTGGATCCATGCCGACCTGTTTTGCGGCAACATCCATCGTCCGTTCCAGAAGATAGGTTGCTTCGGGTCTTCCTGCGCCGCGGTAGGCGTCAACATTCACTGTATTGGTGCAGATTCCTTTCACATTTGTGTAAATCGCGGGGATATCGTAAACACCCGAAAGTAGCGTTCCGTGGAGATAGGTTGGCGTCACCATGGCAAAGGCAGACAGATACGCGCCTAAATTTGCCAGCGTATCGACTCTTAGTCCGATAATTTTGTTGTTTTTGTCGAGGGCAAGCTTGACGTCGCTTATGTGATCCCGTCCATGGGCATCACCAAGAAAGGCTTGCGTTCTGTCGGCGGTCCACTTGACCGCGCGCCCAAGCTTTTTTGAGGCCCATACGCAAACGGCTTCTTCAGGATATACATATATCTTTGATCCAAATCCGCCACCAACATCTGGCGCTACAACACGAAGCTTTGACTCAGGAATATTCAACATGAACGCACCAATAACGAGGCGGGTCAGCTGGGGATTTTGCGATGTAGTGAAAAGCGTATAGCGTCCATCGCCAGTGTCATAATCGGCAACCGCAGCGCGCGGCTCCATCGCATTTGGAATTACCCGGTTATTTCGAATGTTGACTTCGACAATCGTTGCGGCCTTGTCAAAGGCGTCATTGGTGGCCGCTTCGTCGCCAAGTTCCCAATCAAAATAGGTATTATTTTCCATGCCATCATGGATTTGCGGTTTATCCATGGCTGTTTTTAGATTGGTGATTGCTGGCATTTCTGAATAAACCACATCAATGAGCTCAGCCGCAGACATTGCTTGTTCAAGGGTTTCCGCAAACACAGCTGCAACATGATCGCCAACATATCGCACACGTCCATTCGCAAGGATCGGGTGCGGTGGCTCGGACGGTGCTGAGCCATCTTTGTTTGTTGGTACCCATCCACAGATAGGGCCGCCTAGATTATCGGCAGCTACATCTTCGCCCGTCAGAATTGCCGCCACGCCAGACGCTTTTTCAGCTCTCTGCTTGTCAATGGAAACAATATCCGCAAATGCGACAGGTGATCGAAGGAAATAGACGTGAAGCTGGCCTGCCCGATTGATATCGTCTGTGTAATTTCCTTTTCCAATTAAAAATCTTTTGTCTTCTTTACGGCGAACAGAAGCACCAATTCCCTGACTTACAGTTCCTTCTGGCATTTTATCCTCCCATTTTTCCAGCAGCGTCCTGCACTGATTTCACGATATTGTGATAACCGGTACAGCGGCAGATATTACCTTCAAGTCCTTCGCGGATTTCGCGTTCGGATAAGTTCTTGTTTTTCTCGACAAGCTCGATTGCGCTCATCACCATTCCCGGAGTGCAAAAACCACATTGCAAACCATGATTTTCATGAAATGCCTGCTGCATCGGGTGCAATTCATCACTATTGGCAATCCCTTCGATTGTCGTCACTTCAGCGCCCTCAAGCTGGGCCGCCAAAATGCTACATGATTTAATTGATTCGCCATTTACATGCACAATACAGGCACCGCATTGGCTGGTATCACAACCAATATGTGTCCCGGTTAGACCCATGGTTTCGCGCAGGAATGAAACAAGCAATGTATTGTCTGGGACATCATGGCTTGTGCTGACCCCATTTACCTTCATTGTAATGGTTCGCATTTGTCTCTCCTTCGGCTGATAAATTAAATACCAATTATTTGTTGAAAGCTCTCGGTACAAGGAAAAGCTTGTCTGGATTTGTCGAATTTGTAAACATGCAATTAGGATTGTTAATTGTCGAGAAAAGGGCTTGTGAAATCGATGTTGGCATTTGAAACCGTAGAGGCTGTTCAACAAGAGCTTGGTTCTGCGGGCTATATCGCCAGTGACGGATTGGCAGTCAGCCTGTTTTTGGCCTTGGCAAAACAACGGGCACTTTTCCTTGAAGGCGAGGCTGGCGTTGGCAAAACCGAGATTGCCAAAATGCTTGCTCGCGTGCTTGATCGTGATTTGATTCGGCTTCAATGTTATGAAGGGCTGGATATTAATCAGGCTGCCTATGAATGGAACTATGCTCGCCAGCTTGTTGACATTCAGGCGCACCGGCAATCTGCTGAAAATGAGAAACCGGCTGCTGATAACCTGTTTTGTGAGGATTTCCTGATCGAACGTCCGTTGCTTCGTGCCTTGCGCGCCAATCCGCGCGGCGCACCGATCCTGCTGATTGATGAGATTGACCGTGCTGATGAGGCGTTTGAGGCCTATTTACTCGAACTTTTGTCGGACTGGCAAATCAGCATTCCCGAGCTTGGCACAATCGCCGCTGCAACGCCGCCGATTGTGATCATAACCTCAAACCGGACGCGTGAAATCCATGATGCGTTGAAACGGCGTTGCTTTTATCACTGGGTTGATTATCCAAGCCGTGAGGTTGAACGCGAAATTCTTGCGCTCAAAGCGCCCGAGGCAGGCGCTGCTTTGCAGGCACAGGTGGTTGATTTTGTGCAAACCCTTCGCGGCCAGCAATTGTTCAAATCACCAGGGGTTGCCGAAACCATTGATTGGGCGCAGGCGTTGGTTGAATTGAACTGTGTTGCGCTTGACCCGCAAATTGTCGATTCCACGATGGGTGTTTTGCTGAAATATCAAGATGACATTGGCCGTATTCAGGGAAGCGAAGCTGCGCGTATCCTATCGGAAGTCCAAGCGGCATTGGTTCAGGGCGAGATGTCGCGGGCATGATCCAAACCGTTCCAACCCGCATTTCACATCCGACGCCGAAACTTGACCAGAATATTATGTTGTTTGTGCGCTTGCTGCGCACCATCGGCCTAAAGCTTGGATCGGCAAGCATGCTTGAGGCAATTGATGCGGCAAAAACGGTCGGGGTGGCCGACAAGGGTTTTCTGTATCATGCGCTGGTGAGCTGTTTGATAAAACGGCGTGAAGATAAGCCGCTATTTGATCAGGCCTTTAATCTGTTCTGGCAAAACCCGAAATTTCATGAGCGAATTCGTGATTTGATACTGCCAAGGATCAAAGCGGTGGGTCACCAGCAAGAAGATGTTGAACCGATGCTGCGCCGCCTGTCTGATGCATTGGCTGATCCGCCCAATGATCTGCCAATCATGGCCGAAGATGTGGAAATTGATTTTGACACTGAAGGCACGGCAGCCGATACCGACCGGTTGCGACATAAAGATTTTGAAATGATGTCGGCGGCGGAAATGCGCCATGCAGAACAGGCGATTGCCAATCTTCAGCCGAAATTACCACGCCGATCGGCGCGTCGGTCAAAACTGTCATCACGCGGCCAGCTGATCGCGATGCGTGCCGCCTTGCAGCATGCCAAGCGCCAAGGTGGAATGGTCATTCCGAAATTCCGTTCGGTCATAACCAAGCCGCGCCCGCTGGTCATTTTGTGTGATATTTCTGGGTCAATGGAACATTATAGCCGTATCATGCTTCATTTTATTCATGCATTGACCAGCTGTCATCCGCAGGTTTCAAGCTTTCTGTTTGGCACGCGCCTGACCAATATCAACCGCCAGATGCGGCACCGTGATGTCGATGAAGCCGTGCAGTCGGTTTCGTATCTTGTTGATGACTGGTCTGGTGGCACCCGTATCAGTGCTAGTCTTGAAAAATTTAATCAGGATTGGTCGCGCCGCGTTATGGGGCAGGGCGCCGTAACCCTATTGATCACTGACGGGCTTGATCGCAATCGGGATGATGCGCTTGGCATACATATGAAACGGCTGCATAAATCAACAGCCGCACTATTATGGTTAAACCCGCTTTTGCGGTTTGACGGCTATGCGCCAAAAAGCCATTCGGTGAGGACAATGATCCAGCATGTCGACCATTTCCTGCCAATTCATTCGCTGCAGGCGATGA
>CAWUWE010000072.1:0-6840 GCA_963926175.1 uncultured Alphaproteobacteria bacterium
CCCTTTACCGTGGCGGCGGTGCCAACTGGCATGAAAACCGGCGTTTCAACCGCGCCCCATGCGGTGGTCAGACGACCCCGACGCGCCATGCCGTCAGTCGCTTTTAGGGTAAACCCAAATTTTTCAGTTTGTTCAGACATGGCAAAATCCGTTAATTGGTTTGAAAGCAGCGAGGCTGGCCATTATTGATCGGCTATGGCGGCGATACTGGCAATGATATCAGGAGATGGGTTGCGTGTCATAAAACAGGCATCGCCATAGGAAAAAAAACGGTAATCATTGGCAATGGCATGGCGGTATGCTGTGGCAATCTTATGCATGCCTGCAAAGGCGCTGACAAGCATCAGCAAGGTTGATTTTGGCAGATGAAAATTCGTCAGTAATGCGTCAATGACCCCAAATTCATATCCTGGTGTGATGAAAATATCGGTTTCACCGGCAAATTCAATCACCGTGCCATGTTGCTGATAACAGGCTTCCAGAATCCGCAGGCTAGTTGTGCCAACGGCAATGACCCGCCCGCCTTTGGCACGCGCCTCGGCAATGGCGGTTGCAGTTTCGGCGCTGATCTGGCCCCATTCGCTATGCATCTTGTGATCTTTGATATCATCGGCTGTCACCGGCAGGAAAGTGCCCGCGCCAACATGCAGCGTGACTGGCAGAATGCGTGCGCCGGTGGCGGAAATGGCTTTGACCAGATTATCGGTGAAATGCAATCCGGCTGTTGGCGCCGCCACCGCCCCGCGATGGCGTGCAAACATGGTTTGGTAATCTCGCCGGTCGGCTGGCTCGGCGCCATCTGGGCGGGCGATATAGGGCGGCAAAGGCATGCTGCCATAACGATCAAGACAGGCGTCAAGTTCAAGCCGGGTCAAACAAGCCGTATTGGACGGATTGATAAAGCTAAGCTCGACATCACCGCCCTCGCCGCGACCAAGCACCGTTGCGGCAAAATCATCGGCAAAAATGATCACATCATCAATGCGGCATTTCTTGGCCGGTTTGGCAAAGACGCGCCAAATATGATCCGATTCACGCTTATGAAGCGTCACGCTGATTTTTGCCTGACCGCGCCGCCCTTCAAGGCGGGCGGGCATGACTTGGGTATTATTGACAATCAGAACATCACCCGCACGAAGCAATGCTGGCATATCGCCAATATGGCGGTCAGCAATGCCATCACCCGACAGGTCGAGCAAACGGGCAGATTCGCGTGGATCAGCCGGTTTTGTGGCAATTTTTTCAACGGGAAGGCTATAGTCAAAGGCGTCGAGCTTCATAATATTTATCCGCCCAAAAACAGAGGCAAGTAAAGGAAAATTGGATTAAAACCGGATGATATCACCGTGAAAACCAGTATATATGCCTATTCATAAATCTGGATCACACCATCGACATGGCCAGTCTCGGCAATCACCACAAGACATTGCACCCTCGATTCCAGCATTTTTGCCTCAGCCGTTCCCATCGTCTCGTCAGGGCCAATGGTTAACGGCACTGGGCTGGCAACATCACACACCTTGGTGCTTTTCAAATCGGCACCATTGACCAGCGAGCGGCGTAAATCGCCATCGGTAATCACGCCGGATAATTTGTCACGGCTGCCAACCAATGCAAGCCCAAGACGGCCTTCAGTCATCACCAACAGCGCATCTTGAACCGTTGCCGTTGCATCAACAAAAGGCAGGTTTTGGGATCGCATCTGATCACGAACACGCGTCAATAACCGACGACCAAGCGCACCGCCAGGATGGGTGTTGGCAAAGTCGCTTTCTTGAAAGCCGCGCGCCTCCATCAGGGCAACAGCAATCGCATCACCAAGAACAAGCGAATTCAGACTGGATGTTGTTGGCGCCAGATTCAACGGGCAAGCTTCGCGATCAACCGAGATATCAAGGCTGATTTCGGCACTTGTTGCAATGATGCTTGACGGATTACCAGTCATCACAATCAACCGCGCATCCAGTCTTTTGAAAGCAGGCAACAGCCGGACAATTTCTTCGGTGCTGCCCGAATAGGATATCAACAGCACGATATCGCCGCGGCGCACCATGCCAAGATCGCCATGAATGGCCTCGGCCGGATGCAAAAACAGTGATGGTGTTCCTGTTGATGCCAATGTCGCTGAAATTTTACGGCCAATAATGCCCGATTTACCCATGCCGCAAACAACAACATGTCCCGTGCTGGCCTTCATTAACGCAACGGTTTTAGAAAAATCTGATCCAAGACCAGCTTCAAGGCCTGTCAAGGCTTCACGATAAGCAGAAAATAATGTCTTGGCCGATGCAATTACCTGATTGGTCATGCGCGTGCGGCTCCTCTTGCCCTGACAGATCGAACAGCAGTCTAATAACCGGTTTTGTGACGAAAAGCCAGATCAGCGTCAGATTTAAGATCGGTTACCCATCTTGTAATGGCTTGGCCAAAAACTCAGTCGCCAGATCAAAATCATCAGGCCGGTTTAAATTCATGAAGGGATCAGGCGTTCCTACAAATTCAACCGTCACGCAATGATAGCGCGCAGTAAAATCATCAATTTTGCGAAATCCGTCATCAATTACCGCCTTGCGAAGCGCACCGGCCAGTGCAACCGGCCAGATGGCAAAGACCGGATGGCGGCGCGTATATGACATGGCTTGGGCGATATCAACGCCATTATCAAGCCCCGCTTCAAGCCTCGCAATCAAATCAATTGGCAAAAAGGGCGCATCGGTGGCAAGGCTGACCATATGGGCGCAATCAGCCTGATTTGCCGCGACCCACTCAAGGCCGGTCAGAATGCCCGCCAACGGCCCTGCGTAACCGTCAATCACATCAGCACAAACCGGCAAGCCAAAATCGGCGTAGCGAGCTGGATCACCATTAGCATTCAGCATGATCGGCCGGTTGGCAAAATCAACACGGTCAAGAACATGGCGCAAAACCGGTTTACCGGCCAGTTCAATCAAGTTTTTGTCGCCGCCACCCATGCGCCGCGCCTGCCCACCGGCAAGCAATATGATTGCTGATTTTGGGGTCATTAGCGTTCATCCTGCTGGGCAGCGCGTTGGCGTGACGGGCTGTCGGCCACATCGGCGGCATCACCACTATCAAAAATGATCCGTTCAATGCCCGATAAAGCAATGAACCTTTTGCCCTTTGCGCGGCCAATGAGCGTCAATCCCGCCTGACGCGCCAGATCAACCGCCGCTGCGGTAAAGCCAGAGCGCGACACCAAAACCGGAATTTGCATTTGCACGGTTTTGATCACCATTTCCGTGGTCAACCGCCCTGTGGTGTAAAACACCTTGTCATGGGGTGATGCATTATTCAGGAACATCCAGCCGGCGATCTTATCAACCGCATTATGCCGCCCGATATCTTCCATATAGACAAGCGGCCGGTTTTTCTGACACAGCACACAACCATGAATGGCACCAGCACTTAAATACAGGCTTGGCGCGGAATTGATTGCCTTTGACAGTTCGATCAACCAACTGGCATGGAAACGGGCATCCTTATCAAGATCGATATCATCAAACCGTTCCATCATATCGCCATAGGCCGTGCCTTCAGCGCAGCCGCTAGTCCGGATTTTCCGTTTCATCTTGGCTTCAAAATCAGTTTCGCGCGCGGTGCGCACAATCACCACGCCAAGATCATCATCAACATCAATGCCGGTTATTTCATCATCGCGCTGAAGCATATTCTGGTTCAAGAAGTAGCCAACCGCCAGTTCTGGCACCCAGTCACCAAGCGTCATAGAGGTCACAATTTCCTGCCGGTTCAAAAACAAGGTGATGGGTTTTTCCGTGACAACGGGCAAGGTAACCGGCTGACCGGTCTCATTGACCCCTTCAACAGGCTGTGACAGGCCGGGGGTGTCTGGATTTGGCTGAATTAGAAATGGGGAAGTGCTCATCTCGTGAAGATGGCCGATATCAGTGCCAATTGGCAAGTGGTTTTGCCTTTGAGTGGCAAAAACTCTATGATAAGCCATGCTATGCAATTTATTCCAACCATTGGTCCTATGATAGCAGGTGGTCATGAAACTCCATTTTAGCGCTTCTGAACATGATGAGGCTAAACTTCGTCTTGCGCAGCTGACCAGTCTTTATGGTCAGACCAAAATCGAAGACGCGACCCATATTGTTGCGCTTGGCGGTGATGGGCATATGTTGCATGTGTTGCAGGACTCATTGTCCTATGGCTTGCCCGTTTTTGGCATGAATTGCGGGCGACTTGGGTTTTTGATGAATAGCTATGAAAAGGATGATCTGCCTAACCGGGTTGTTGCGGCCGAAACCGCACCTCTGCATCCATTGCGAATGACAGCATCAGCACGCGACGACAGCACGCATGAAGCATTGGCAATCAATGAAGTGTCATTATTGCGGCAAACCCATAATGCAGCGCATCTGGCCATTTCGGTGAATGATAAACAGCAAATGGAATGTCTTGTTTGTGACGGTATTCTTGTCGCAACACCAGCAGGGTCAACCGCCTATAATTTATCAGCGCAAGGCCCGATCATCCCGCTTGGCGGCGGATTCATGGCGCTAACACCCATTTCTGCCTTTCGGCCAAGGCGATGGCGCGGTGCATTATTGCCGGATGATTCAAAAGTGATCCTTGACGTTCTAGAACATGATTTCCGGCCCGTAAGCGCCAGTGCTGATAGTGCCGAAATTCGGCATGTGACCCGCGTTACCGTTGAACAGGCCAATGATATTACCCTTAATCTTTTATATGATCCGGGATTTTCGCTATCCGAACGCGCAACAAGGGAACAATTTTTAACCTGATCCACAATCGTCTTGACCCAAGATATCGATGCAGAATTAATCAAATTTTAAGCCGCTTTTGATATCCTAACCATGCTGTTTTTTCAAAGCACGGTGATGGTACTGACAAAGGCAAAGCATCTTGACATTAAATAGGCAAGATGCGCGCTTAGTCTGAAACAAGCCAGCAGCGGCGAAAACACCGCGCCATTCAGCATCTTATTCACGCATGGCAGCCTTGTCGTTGAGGTGTATCAGCCAGTGATAACCGATCATCAAGAGCCCCATGATCGCGACGAATGCTATGTCATCATCGAAGGTCAGGGGAATTTCGAAATGGGCGATGATATTGTGTCATTTGGCCCAGGTGATTTCTTGTTTGTGCCAGCAGGCTTGCCGCATCGCTTACCGATTTTGGTGACACAATGTCGACATGGGTGATGTTTTACGGCCCAGACGGCGGTGAAAGCACCAACAGCGGCTAAATATCCTCAATTTCGTAGCTATAGGCTGAATCAAGCCGCGCTAGAAATAGATCGACATGATGCCATAACGCCTCGGTTACTTCGGGCAATTCGCGAGTTAATTCATGGCGTGCGTCGTCAAAGACAATGCGCTCAAGATTCCTGATATGGGAAAGGCTGTCATCGGTTGCTGGCGCAAAGACAACGCGCTCATCCCCAGCCACAAAAGCCAGAACCGGCACATCAAGCGAGGCTAACCAGTCGTGATTCAACGTATAAAGCGCACAAGATTGATAAGCCGCGCTAACCCAGCCAATGGTTGGCCCGCTGCGGCGCAATTCAGGTGCATCATCGAACCAGAAAAATTGATCCTCATATCCTTTGGGATACCGCGTCAGCACATTTTCCGGCCGATAATAGCGCACCCAATCCAAAGACAGCACACGGTGAAATGGCGGGTGCGATCGGGCAAGGCCAAAATTGCCAAGAACATAGCTGGTTAGCCGGATTAACCAGACCGGCATAACCGGCGGCGCCATCATCGGTGCCGATAGAATCACAGCCTCGACCTTATACGGGCGCCACGCGGCATAGCGAAGCGCAAGATGCCCACCCATCGAATGACCGAATAGCAAGAGTTCATGACCATCCAGACCGACAGCGGAAATCACCGCATCAAGCGCAGATAGATGATGATCAAAATCAGTACAATGAACCGCAAGCGGATGTCGGCCAAAATGGCCTGACTGGCCTTGTCCTGGCCAATCAATGATCAAAACATGATAGCCCTTTTCATGGAAATGCAGAACTTCGGCACTGTATTTCTCGCAAAATTCGGTAAATCCGGGCAGGATCACAATGGTTTTATGGACGGTTGACGGGGCAGGCGCGATGCCATCGACAACATATTTTTCATCTGGATTCCGCGCTTCCTGACCGGCTGGCCAGAAATGCGCCCGAACCGACGCACCACGATGATAGACATAAACGTCAAAGCCGCCGAGCATCGGCAACCCCGCAGAGCGCGCCCAATCAAACATTACAGCTGAACCCTCTGTAAACCGGTTTTGTAATGCATGATATCAGATGGTAGATCATCATCCTGAAACCCTGATGATTGGCGTTCCCACATCTGCGCATACAGCCCTTTTTGCGACAAAAGCTGACGATGGGTTCCGCGCTCGACAATTTCACCTTCGGCCAGAACGATAATTTCATCGGCATTCACAATCGTCGATAGACGATGCGCAATCACCAAGGTTGTTTGGCTTTTCGATACGGTATCAAGCGCCTGTTGGATTTCTTTTTCGGTTCGGCTATCTAATGCTGACGTTGCTTCATCAAATAAAAAGATTGATGGTTTTTTCAAAATGGCGCGGGCAATCGCAACGCGCTGTTTTTCGCCACCAGATAATTTCAGTCCACGTTCCCCGACCATCGTGTCATAGCCATCCGGCAAACCAGCAATGAACCGGTCAATCGAGGCCATCTTTGACGCCGCGGCAATATCGTCTTGGCTAGCGCCATTGCGCCCATAGCCAATATTATAGCCAATCGTTGAATTGAACATCACCGTATCTTGCGGCACGACACCAATGGCGGCACGAACG
>CAWUWE010000073.1:0-24733 GCA_963926175.1 uncultured Alphaproteobacteria bacterium
ATAGTTTGGAGACGACAAAACAATGCCTGTTAAATTACAGCTAAGCTTCGCAAAAACCGCGCCAAAGGGCGATATCACCACGATTTGTTTGATTGGCAAAAATGGGGAAATTATTCCGCATCTGGAAAAGGATGTTGCCGCCTATCTGATTGCGGCGATGGCAACAGCACAATTTACCGGTAAATCTGGCAAAAGCTTGGTGATCTATGCTGAGCAAAACAGCTATTTGCTGATCGGAACTGGTGACAAGCTGGCGGCGGGTACAGAGGCAGAAAATTTAGGCGGAAAGCTGTTTTCGGCGCTGAATGGAACCGCGTCAAAGCGCGGCTGGCTTCCTGATCATAAATTGGATGATGCTGTTCTGGCTGATATTTGTTTCGGGGCAAATTTGGCGTCCTATCATTTCGACAGCTATTTTACGGATAAAGGCAAAGACGATGTCAGCGTTCAGCTTGCTGTTGGTGGTGATGCGTTGAATCCTGACAGTGCATCGTTCAAAGATCGACAGGCGCTTGCTAATGGTGTGTTTTTGGCGCGTGATCTGGTGTTTGAACCAGCCAATAAATTGTTTCCTGCGGAATTTGCGTCGCGCTGCTCAGCGCTTAGCGCGCTTGGGCTTGAGGTCGAAGTTGTTGACGAAGCCGCGATGGAAAAGCTGGGAATGGGTGCCCTTTTGGGGGTCGGGCAGGGTAGCCGACGCGATTCCTTCATGGTGGTTATGAATTGGAAAGGTGGCGGTGATGAAGCGCCCTTTGCCCTTGTTGGAAAGGGCGTCACCTTTGATACGGGCGGCATTTCGATAAAACCTGCCAAGGGCATGGAAGATATGAAATGGGATATGGGCGGTGCAGCTGCGGTAACCGGCGCAATGTGTGCCATTGCTGGCCGGAAACTGGCAAAAAATGTTGTTGGCGTCGTTGGTCTTGTTGAAAATATGCCTGACGGTAACGCCCAGCGTCCGGGTGATGTTGTTACCGCAATGTCGGGCAAGACCATTGAAGTGATTAATACCGATGCTGAAGGCCGATTGGTTTTGGCCGATGCGCTGCATTACACCGAAACCCGCTTTAAACCCGAGGCAATGGTTGATCTGGCAACATTGACCGGCGCAATCATAGGTTCGCTTGGCAAGGAATATGGCGGGCTGTTTGCCAATAGTGATGATCTGGCCAAACAATTGGTCGCTGCAGGCAAAGCCACCAGCGAAGGGCTTTGGCAGATGCCGATGGGGCCAGCCTATGACCGCATGCTGAAATCGCATATTGCCGATATGAAAAATATCGGCGGGCCTTATGGCGGTGCGATCACAGCCGCCTGCTTCCTAGCAAGATTTGTTGAGAAAACCCCATGGGCGCATCTTGATATCGCTGGCAAGGCATGGTCGGACGCTGCAACTGCCATCGTGCCAAAAGGTGGCACTGGATACGGGGTGCGATTGCTAAACCGGTTAATTGACGACTGGCAGGGCGCCACAATTTTGGAGCAAGCTGATGAGGCTGATGGATAAAAACAAAGCTTATGCGGCAGATTGATTTTTATCAAATAGGTCAAGTCGGATTAGAGCCAGTGCTTTTGATGCTGTTGAAAAAGACGCTTGCGGCAAAAAAGAAAGCTTTAATCCTATGTCCGATGCCAGCGGCAAGCGCCCTTGATGACGCGCTTTGGAGTCATGATGCCGAATCATGGATTGCCCATGGCCTGGACAATGCCGATGGTGCCGAGCATTGTAATGTCTGGATTTCCACTAACATGGCTGCCAATCCGATAAAGGCGGAATTTCTGTTCTTGCTTCATGGCAGTGTGCCAACTACGTGGGATGGCATAGCCCGCATTTTCTATCTGTTTGACGGGCGCTCGGATGCGCAATTGCAACAGGCGCGCGATCAATGGAAAGAATTGCAGGGTCTTGCCAACATTAAATTGGGCTATTTTTCCCAAAATGCCCAAGGCGGATGGGACAAGATGGCCTAAAGTCGGATCAGTTTGCCTATGGTTGGCGGTCTTTCTGCCATGCAACTAATTTTTGGCTTGTGCCATGGCTGGTGCTTGCCGTATTAAGACGGCATAGATTCCAGCCAGAAAATTGGCGTGGCTATGGGCCATGCCCTGTAAAACCAAAGGATGCATAATGGCTCTCGAAAGAACCTTCTCAATCATTAAACCTGATGCAACCCGCCGTAATTTGACCGGCCAGATCAATGCCCGGCTTGAAGCGGCTGGTCTTCGCATCGTTGCGCAAAAGCGTAAACAATTAACCCAAGGCGAAGCCGAAGCTTTTTATGCTGTTCACGCCGAACGCCCTTTCTACAACGACCTTGTTGCCTTTATGACATCTGGTCCGGTTGTTGTTCAGGTGCTTGAAGGCGAAAACGGTGTTCTTGCTAATCGCGAAGTGATGGGCGCAACAAATCCGGCTGATGCGGCTGATGGCACAATCCGTAAGGACTTTGCCGAATCAATCGAGGCCAATTCGGTTCACGGTTCAGACAGCCCAGAAAATGCGGCCATCGAAATTAGCTATTTCTTTGCCGGATGTGAAATCACATCATAGACCATCATTGATGATCATTAAAAAAGGCGGGGTTTTGCCCCGCCTTTTTATTGATCTGGATAGTTGCCGATAGGGCAAATTCAAAGCTAGATCAGCGTTGCCGCCATGATCACCAGCGTTGCGATGATCGCAATGATGCTGATTTTCGCAGCAAACATGAAATTTTGATAGATTTGCAGATGCGCCTTGTCCTGCTTATCGAGTGATTTTGTATCCATGATAAATGCCTTTTCCCCAAAACGGCACGCTAATGGGCTGATTGACCTGCAACGCCCCATACCGTTATATAAATTATCCTAGATTTATGACCGAATAAACGGGGTAAATCAACCGGACATTTTGACGATTTTACTGGTGCGACGAACCGTCAGGCCAAATCACACAAGGCGCTAAAACATTTTGTATTTCTGCTGGGGCTGCGGCCAGCGTTTTTGCATGCCAGATAACTCCATCGGGTAACAGCGTCACAATCTGCGCGGCCAAGCTAAGCAAAACAAAAGGATAAATTTGATGCTCAAGCTGAAGAACGCGGCCAGCAAGCACCTTGGCAGTGTCGGTTTCTGTAACCCCCAGTGACGCTTGCAAAATCAGTGGCCCGTCATCAAGCGCGGCATTCACCAGATGGATTGAAACGCCATGCGTTTTGACGCCAGCATCAATGGCACGTTGATGCGTGTACAGCCCTTTGAAAGCGGGCAATAACGACGGGTGGATATTAATCAGCTTTCCGGCAAATTGATCAACAAAAACAGACCCTAAAATAGCCATATAGCCTGCCAGAAACACATAATCAACATGGCAATCTTCGATGGTGGATGCGATGGCTGCATCATGCGCAAGGCTATTGTCAAAATTGCTTCGTTTCATCACTTTGGTTGCAATCCCCTGCGCTGCGGCAAGGGCAATGCCGTCACAATCCTTATTGCTGATCACAAGGGCGATGGTGGCATCAATTTTGTAGTTTTCAATGGCATCAGCAAGGTACACCATGTTGCTTCCACGCCCTGAAATGAGAATGGCAAGCCGGATCATGCCTGCCCAAGCCAGTGGTCGCTGTTTTCCAGAATAACAGCATCACCGCCATCACAGCTGACAAGCTTGCCGATCATCAGGGCGTCAGGCTCAGGACCGTTTTTCAATGCGAGAAGCACAGCATCAGCTTTATCGGCCTCGACATAGATGATCAGGCCGATACCACAATTGAATGTGCGCGCCAGTTCAAAAAGTTCCATCTGGCCTTGGTCTCGAAGCCAGCCGAATACCGGTGGTAGAGGTGCAGCGGCGCAATCAAGCGCGAATGCCAGCGTGTCATCATAAACGCGCGGCGGATTTTCGATAAGACCGCCACCAGTTACATGAACAATGCCATTCACACCACCTGTTGCAAGCGCGATTGCCGCTGCCTTTTGATAAATGCGTGTTGGTGTCATCAATTGTGCGCCAAGACTGCCTTGATCAGGGGCAAAGGGGGCTGCCGCATCAAGCGCGGCACCCGATATCTCAATGATTTTGCGAACCAGTGAAAAGCCGTTGGAATGAACGCCTGATGACCGAAGACCAATCGCCACATCCCCCGATTTTGGCTGGCCGGGTAACAATAATGTGCCGCGTTCAGCCGCGCCAATGCAAAAACCGGCAAGATCATAGGTGCCAACTGGATACATGCCTGGCATTTCGGCTGTTTCACCACCAATAAGGGCGCAATCGGCCTCAACACAGCCATCGGCAATGCCAGCAATGACTTCAACAGCCATATCGCGTTCTAATTTTCCAGTTGCAAAATAATCAAGAAAAAACAACGGCATCGCGCCTTGAGCCAAAATATCATTTGCACACATGGCAACAAGATCAATGCCAACGCCGCGATGTAATCCGGTAGTTTTGGCAAGTTCCAATTTGGTGCCAACCCCATCTGTGGCCGCAACCAAAATGGGGTCATGGAAACCAGCTGCCTTGGTATCAAACAGACCGCCAAACCCGCCAAGGTCGGTGCTGGCACCAGCGCGTTTCGTACGCTTGGCATGAGGGGCAATATCAACAATCAGCGCATCGCCTTCATCAATATCCACACCAGCGTCGCTATATTTCAGGGATTTAGATTGTTTTTGTCCGCTAGACATGCAGGCCTCGATGATTAGGAATGATATAAGACTTTAAGTAATTGCGTTCGGCAGTTTCGAAATTGGCAGAGAATCAACCCCCATAATAGGCATTGGACGACATGCGCGCAGCATTTATCTTTCACTTAGTCACACTATTTCGTCACCAGTCTAGACTGCTAGTGGTTTTGACGCTTGGCCTTGTCATCAGCGAACCCGCTCTGGCGGACAATAATCGCTGCAATGAGCCGATATTTGGTGTTGCTGGTGTTCGCATTGACCAACGCGCTGAAAATGCATCAAATGCGCGCGACATGGGAATTCGCAATGCTGCAGAACGGGCCTTTGCAATTGTTCTGGATCGATTGCTGCCAACCGCCAAAGGTCAGGCGCAATTCATGGCGGCGCATGATCTCGATAATTTTTCTGATTTCACCCATATTGTCGAAGAAAATAATCTGGAACAACGCTATATCGCGACGCTGGATTTCTGTTTTGACGCGGCACGTCTGCGCCAAGCAATGATCGCTGCCAGATTGCAATGGTCAGAACTGCAAAGTCCGCCCATTCTGGTTGTCCCTGTCTGGAAAGGCCCTGATGGTGCGCGGGCATGGTATCGTGACAATAAATGGCTTTCAGGCTGGTGGAATATGGTGGCGTCTTACAGCGGCCTATTATCATTGCGCCAGCTTGATCGTAACTTGATCAATGAACGCCAGTTTCGCGGTGAAGATCTTGCCGATGCCAACCCGGCTAAATTGGCGGCTGCCGCCAGCCTTGTCAAAGCCGAACAGATAATGGTGGTAATGGCCGCCCTCGATTATTACGGCTCAAAGCCGGTTATCACGATCACTGCACGGCTATTTGACAAAAACGGTCAATTGCTAACCGATATTCTATTTGGCGATCAGATGATATTGACCAATCTGGATCAAGACGGTCTTGACGAAATGCGCCGGAAAATCATCGCCAAGATGATTTCAAGCTGGCATATGGCCAATCTAATCGATGGCGCTGTCGCCGATTATTTAACGGTTTTTATGCCGGTGTCGTCGGTCAAGGACTGGGCAAAGCGCCTAACGGCCTTGGATGAGGTGGCGGTGGTTCAAAGCTATGACATCTTGTCGCTTGATACAAAGGGCGGACAGGTTGTTTTGCGGCTTGTCGGATCGCGCGAAGCCTTGGGCAATGCGCTTGCCGCGCACAAGCTAGAGCTTGTCGATGATGATGGTCGTCTGCTGATCAAAGCCAAGCCGAAAAACAGCTAGGGCGATGGATCGATTGACATGAAACAATTACCGCTTGAATTGCCGTTTCGCCAAGTGGCTGGGCGTGCTGATTTTATTGTCAGCGATTGCAATGCCTTGGCCGTGGCCTCAATTGACAAATGGCCGGATTGGCGGGGTAGTTGTCGGGCGCTAAATCTTGTTGGGCCATCAGGCGCGGGAAAATCACATCTTGCGGCAATTTGGCAATCGCTTATCGGGAATAGTCATCACTTTGCGAGTTTAGAGGTTGAGCAAATGCCGCCCGAACCTGCCTTTTATGTCTTTGACAATATTGATGCCGATGACAGATGGAATGAAGAAGCCTTGTTTCATTTCTTTAATCGCTATGCGGCCGATCAGGGTGGGTTGCTTTTGCTGTCACAAATGCCCGTCGGGCAAATGAATTGGCGTTTGCCCGATTTGCGATCACGCATGCGGGCAGTGAATATGGCGCGTATTGACCTGCCTGATGATGATTTGCTGTATGCGCTGTTGGATAAATATTTTGCCGATCGGCAAATGCTGGCATCGCCGTCACTGTTGACTTATCTTGTGGGGCGCATGGAACGATCATTCAGTGCCGTTCAAAATATTGCCAGCGCGCTTGATCACCGATCAATGGCCGAACGCAAACCATTATCGGTGTCGTTGGCGCGCGCCATGTTTGACGAATTGCCATAGCTAGGCGCCATGGCCATATCAGCCTATCCGTTATTTTCGATTAGAATGATGCGCCCCTTTTTGACGGCAAGGGCAATTTCACTCTGTTTTAGGCGCAATGCTAGATCACCAAAAATTTCACGGCGCCACCCATTTAACGCGCGAATCGGTGCCTCATCATCGCTTGCCAGCAATTCCAATTCATCCGCAGAGGCAATTAATCGCGGCGCAATATCATGCTTGTCAGTTACATGTTTTAGCAGCACTCGAAGAAGCTCCATAACCGCGGCAGGTGGGCGTTTTGCTGGGCCGCGTTTTTCTGCCTCGGGAAGCGATGATGATGGCATGGCGGCAACCATATCCAAAATCTTGCTAATTGGGGCAACCAGCTTGCCATCTTTGCCACCCGGAAAATTACGTATACTGGCAAAATCATTCTGGGCTTTCGGGTTTGATCCAGCAAGATCGATCAAGGTTTCGTCACGGATCACCCTGTTTCTTGGCAAATCGCGACTTTGCGCTTCTCTTTCACGCCATGCTGCCAGATGCATCAGCCGCAATAATGGTGCTGGACGCATATTCCGCACTTTGAGCTTTTGCCATGCGGCATCGGGCGCGGTGACATAGGTCGCCGGATCGTTTGATTTGGCATATTCTTCGTCAAGCCAATGGCTGCGGTTTTCGGCCTCAAGCTTGCTGCGCATCAAGGGATATAATTTCGCAAGATAGATGACATCATCAAGCGCATAGGCAATCTGTCGGTTGCTCAATGGGCGTTTTGACCAATCGGTAAAGCGTGAGGTTTTATCAATATCATGATCAAGCATGGCCTTGACCAGCTTGTCATAGCCAACCTGATCGCCAAGCCCGCAAACCATCGCCGCAATCTGCGTATCATAGATTGGCTCAGGTAGGCTGCCCATCAGATGCAAAAAGATTTCCATATCTTGATTGCCAGCGTGAAACACTTTGATGATATTTTGATCGCGCATCAAATCCCAAAGTGGGTTTAGGTCAAGATTGGAGGCAAGTGGATCAATCGCAACAGCATCAACGCCATCGCTAATTTGGATCAAACATAATTGAGGATAATAGGTGCGCTCGCGCAGAAATTCAGTATCCAACGCCAAAAATTCGGCATTCTGATATTGTGTTAAGATGGCGTTCAGCTCGTCATTTGTGGCGATAGGCGGTGCTGCCTTTGGCACATTTGCGTCGTCGCTGCTCGCTGGGCTGGCATATCGTTTCATTAATTACCTCGCTTCATCCTTGGTGATATACGGCAAAAAGTGCGCTTCTGAAAGGCAAACCTATTGATTTCGTCGAATAGCGCTCCTAAATCTAAACCATGACAAATATTCAAAACCCATCTGAGAAGATCAAAATCGCCACAACAGCTCTATTCGTGCTGGCAGGGGCGCTCGGCATTGGCAGTCAGGCTGTTGCCGCGACGGTGACACCGCATCGTGCATTTTATGAAATGCAGCTTGGTGTTGCTGACCAGAACTCCAATGTGCAAGCCGTTAGTGGCCGATCGGCATTTACGCTTGATCGTGATTGCGATGGATGGCGTTCTAACGAAGAATATCTGATTGAATTTGGCGGCCAAGAAGGCAGCCGTGACCGGATTTTGTCGCGCTTTGAATCGTGGGAATCCGACAAAGGCGATTTGTATAGTTTCGAGATCAGCGAAAATAACAGCTTTGAAGCGGCAAAAGATTTTGGCGGCTTTGTCGAAATAAAATCTGGCGGCGGCGATGCGTATTTTTCAATGGCTGATGAGGTGGCGGTGGGTTTGCCAGCCGATACCTATTTTCCAATGCGGCATTTGAATGCGATTATTGATAACGCCGAAAATGGCAAAACCATGCTTGCCGCGTCAGTATTTACCGGCGCCAAGCCTGATGATGCGCTGTTATCGACCAATACGGTTATTGGCGGGTGGCGCGTTGAAGAGGCGTCTATTCAGATGGGTGAATTTGGCCAAGATGGCTATTGGCCAATCCAGATTGCCTATTTCAAACCTACAGCAACAGCGGCCGCACCTGAATATGAAATTCAATATTCAATGCAGCCAAATGGCGTAATTCGTCGGTATGTCATTGATTATGGTGATTTTACAATCATTGCCAAATTGCTAAAGCTGGAAAGCGTCGAAACGCCAACCTGTCCCTAATGGCGAATTGCGATAGCAATTGATAGGGTGATGGCTAGATGGCTGGATCGATGGCAAGGCAGGCTGCGCCTTTGGCCAGCGTAAATGCATCTTGATTGGCTTTTTGCAATTTCGTTTCATTGCGTTCAACCAAAAGATAGCCGGGCCATTTGCGCGGAACATTCTGGTAAAGCCGGTCAAGGCTAGCAAGGCGTCCGCCAAGAATAATCACATCAGGATCAAACATATTAATGATCATCGCTGTGGTTCGGCCAATGCGGTCATCAAAGACCTGCAAAACGCTTGACGCGACTAAATCGCTGGCATCAGCTGCGGCTGCAATCGCTTTGATATCAAGGCGTGTCCGGGTGATATTTTGATATTCGGTTTCTAGCCCGCCAAGCGATAAAAAACAATCAAGGCATCCGCTGCGTCCACACCAGCAATCGCGTCCATCAAGTTCGTGCGGCATTGGCCAGGCAAGCGGGGTATGACCCCATGCGCCAACAATGCGGTTGGCACCGCGCCATAGTTTTTGACCAAAAGTCACGCCGCCAAAAACATGATTATCGAGATAAAGGGCGCAGGCAACGGCGCTATTCTTTGCCGCGCCAAAACGACTTTCATAAAGGGCGAGGGCTTGTCCGGGGCTTGCCAAGGCAACAGCACGACCCAGGCTGGCTTGCAGATTTGCCTTTAAATCTGCGCCAGCAAGACATTTTAGGCCGTCAGCTGGGCTTGGCTGGCCGATAAAGCCGCCTTGCGCGCTAACCGCAATGGATTGGGACAGATTGGAATGCGTTTTGGCGGCGTTCGCAACGAGGGCACCGCAAATTTCCAGCAAATTGGAAATTTTGTCATGGTCAAGGCTGTGACTGTCTTGCCAAACAAAATCACCGCCATCGTTTAGGATGGCGGCGTTTATAACGCTATTTTCAATTGATAGCCCTAAATACATATCCGGCCTTTTGGCCCGATTGTCAGGCTATTTGATTTTTGATTCGCGGAAGATGACATGCTTGCGAGCGCGTGGGTCATACTTTTTCAGCTCCAGCTTTTCAGGCTTGGTGCGTGGGTTCTTTTTGGTCACGTAAAAGTAACCAGTGTCAGCTGTGCTTACGAGTTTGATTTGCAGGGTCGCTGGCTTTGCCATGACACATACTCCTAAATTAGGGGTCATTGGTTCGACCCATCTTTGAAACCTATGCGCAAATTGGGGTAAATCGCAACAAATGTCAAGCGCAGATCATCGGGTTTTTCGTTTCGACCCTTTGCCATGCCCTGTCGCATTGCGGCCATTGGCCGACTTTGTTCTGGCACTGCGCCCCGATGCGTTGGCACCTTGTTTTTTTGCGTATTTTGCTGATTTCCGCAAAGATTTCTCGCTTTGTAGGCCGCCTTCAACCCATTCCAAAAGAATGCCGCCTGATACTGGCGTGACCTCGGCCACTTTGACTCGTAAAGACAGCCCCATGACAAAGCGCCACCCATTATGCCGCCCTTCGAGGGATTGCGTGGTTTCATCATAGTCGTAAAAATCGTCAGGGAAGCCGTTCAACGGCAATAACCCGTCAGCGGCGCCATCTTCAAGCCGGATAAAAGCCCCAAAACCGGTAATGGCAACAATTACGCCATCGACCACCTCGCCAAGCCGCGCTTCAAACAGGGCAGCGGCAAAACGGTCAATGGTTCGACGTTCCGCTCTGGCTGCATTGGCCTCGGTTTCGGAAATATGCGTGCAAATTTCGGCAATCTGATCAAGCAGCATGCCGTTTAAGCCGTCTTTTGGGCCAGTTTTCCGGCCTGCGGCGGCATCGACAAGCGCACGATGGACAAGCAGATCAGCATAACGCCTGATTGGCGACGTGAAATGCGCATAATTGCGAAGTGATAATCCGAAATGCCCGATATTATCGATGCTATATACAGCTTTTGCCTGACTTCGCAATACCGCCTCATTCACCGTTAAAGCATCAGCGGTGTTTTCGGCAAGCGCCAGAATCTTGTTGAAATGATAGGGTCGAAGCACCTGTCCGGTGGTAAAATTGCCTCCAACAGACTCGGCAAGCTTGCTAAGGGTGGCCGCTTTTTTGGGATCAGGCGTGTCATGAACGCGAAAGACGCATGGTTGGCGACTGGCAATCAAACTATCGGCCGCTGCGACATTGGCCGCAATCATGAAATCTTCGATCAAGCGTTGCGATTCGGTTTGTGATCGTTGGGAAATGGCGATGGCGTTGCCGGTTTCATCCATCACAACGCGGCGTTCTTTTAGGTTCAGTGCCAAGGGTTCACGGTCTTGCCGGCCTTGATCAAGCGCCCGCCATGCACCGAATAATGCGTGAAGGCAGCCATGCGGCACATCGCAATCAGCTTCATCCATTACCCCATCAAAAACCGCCTGAACCTGATCATAGGTCAATCTGGCATGTGACCGGATCAAGGCGCGTTCAATATGATGCGATAGGCGTTTGCCGTTTTTATCAATCTGGATTTCGGCAACCATCACTGCGCGGTCTTCATGCGGCCTCAGCGAGCAAAGATCATTCGAGATTGCCTCCGGAAGCATTGGCACAACGCGATCGGGAAGATAAACCGAATTACCGCGTTTGCGTGCTTCACGATCAAGCTCGCTGTCAGGGCGGACGTAATGCGATACATCGGCAATGGCAACAAGAATACGCCAACCTTCATTTTCGGCTGGTTCGGCAAAAACCGCATCGTCGAAATCACGCGCATCAGCCCCGTCAATCGTCACAAGCGGGTGATCGCGAAGGTCGCGCCGGCCTCTTGCCGGTGGGATCTTTAAACCCTGTGATTCGCTGATTGCCGCATCGGGAAATTGATGTCTGATGCCAAATTCGGCAAGGGCAAGTGCGCTAAAAGCACCCGGTGAACCGGTATTACCAAGATTGTTGATGATCCGCGCATTTTTGCCAATATAGCCGCGTGATGGCAGCAATTCAGCCTCGACCAGATCGCCAGCCTTGAGGGTAATTTTATCATGTGCCGTCAAAACGAGGCTGTCACGTTTGCCGCGATCAGCACGTTGCAGACGAAATCCTCTTCCAGCGGGAACAACAACCCCAAAAAGGCGCTTTTGCTGGCGATCAAGAACGCGGATGATTCGCGCCTCATATAAGGCGGGACCAACACGGGCAAGGCGGGCAAGCACCTGCTGGCCAACAGCGGGCGCACGTCCTACGCGGCGGCTTAGGATGACGCGGATTTCAGGCTGGTTTTCATCATCATTTCCGGCCTGACGCGCCATGCCATCGCCATTATCGTCAAACTCGGTGAGTTCAAGAACGGCGATTTCAGGCAATGTGTCGGGGGCGGCAATGCCGCGGCGATCGCCGGCAAGAATGCCGCGTTCGGCCATATCGCGCAGCATCCGGCGCATTGAGGCGCGTTGATCCTGCCCAATTTTAAAGGCACGCGTGATATCGCGAAGGTTTGGCGGGACAGCGCAGCTGTTGACATAGTCAAGAACCGTTGCCTCTTCGGGCAAAGCCAGTTTTTCCGGCGCATGATCTGGGCGGGAGTCACCCGGTTTAAGCACCATTTAGACCGCTTTCTGCTTGGCAGCCGTTTTTTTGGTCGCCGCTTTTTTGATTGCTGTCTTTTTTGTGGCCACTGTTTTGGTCGCTGTCTTTTTGGCGGCGGCTTTTTTCTTCGGTGGGGCTTTCTTTGGCGTTGCGGGGCCTTTGGCTGCTTTGGCGGCCAACAATTCTAGGGCTGTTTCAAGGCTGATATCGGCGATGTCATGCGCTTTGCCCAAGGTGGCACGAAGCTTGTTATGTTCGACATAGGGACCGAACCGGCCTTTTTTGACATGAACTTCACCGCCAGATGGATGCGTGCCAAGCAAGCGTCCGGCCTTTTTGGCGGCTTCAGCAAGAAGATCAACAGCACGGTTGATGCCGATTTCAAGAACATCATCATCGGGAGAAAGGCTGGTAAATTTGCCCTGATATTTCAAATAGGGGCCAAACCGGCCAAGACCAGCTTGGATTATTTCACCGGTTTCGGGGTGCGGTTCGATATCGCGTGGCAACGCCAGCAAGCTAAGCGCAGCTTCTAAATCCAGCGATGATGCACTTGTGCCTTTCGGCAGGGAGGCGCGTTTTGGTTTTTTGGTCTCGGGATCGCCAATTTGCACATAAGGCCCGTAAGGTCCATTCCGCAAATAGACTGGAAGACCCGAAACCGGATCAGGCCCAAGCTCTTTATCGGTCAAGGGTGCTTCACCATCAGCATTGTCATTCTGGCTTGCTAGCTGGCGGGTGAATTTGCATTCTGGATAGTTCGAACAACCAACAAAGGCACCAAATTTGCCAAGCTTTAGGCCAAGACGCCCATTGTCACAATTCGCGCAGCTTCGTTTCAATGCGCCGGTTTCATCCGCCTGAAAGAAATGTGGCCCTAACTCTTCGTCAAGAACATCAAGAACATTGGTGATGGTTAAATCTTTGGTGCCGTCAATGGCAGTTTTGAAATCGCCCCAGAAATGCGCTAACAGCGTTTTCCAATCAAGATTGCCAGCCGACACTTCGTCAAGCTGGGTTTCAAGCTGGGCAGTGAAATCATATTCAACATAGCGGTCAAAGAAATTGCCGAGGAAGGTCGATACCAGCCGGCCCCGATCTTCGGGCGTGAACCGGCCTTTATCCTTGATGACATAATCGCGGTTTTGCAACACCTGAATGATCGACGCATAAGTTGATGGACGGCCAATGCCTAATTCTTCCATCCGTTTGACAAGGCTGGCATCGGTAAAGCGCGGTGGTGGCTGGGTGAAATGCTGTTCCGGCGTGACGCTATGGGTGGAAAGCTGATCACCTTTGGCCATGCTTGGCAAAAGGGCGGTATTATCGTCGCCATCACCATTGGCCTTTTCGGCATTGCCATTGTCTTGGGCGGCGTCTTTGCTTTCGCGGTAAACCGATAAAAAGCCGTCAAAAACCATCACCTGACCGCTAGCGCGCAGGGTAACGCTGTTTGCCGCATCACCGATATCAATGCCGGTCTGATCAAGCTCGGCCGATTGCATCTGGCTGGCAATGGCGCGTTTCCAGATCAATTCATAAAGCCGTGATTGGTCATGATCAAGAAAGGCGCGCATTTCATTGGGGTGGCGTGCAATTTCAGTTGGGCGGATCGCCTCATGCGCTTCTTGAGCGTTTGCCGCCTTGGTTTTATAAACACGCGGCGCATCTGGCAGATAACGCTGGCCGAAATTCTGGTCGATATTCTGGCGGATTGAGGCAATTGCTTCGCCGCCTAGCTGAACCCCATCGGTTCGCATATAGGTGATCAGGCCGGTGGTTTCGCTGCCAATATTAATGCCTTCATATAGCTTTTGCGCGATCTGCATTGTGCGGCTTGCGGAAAAGCCAAGCTTGCGCGAGGCTTCTTGCTGAAGGGTTGATGTGGTAAAGGGCGGCTGCGGATTGCGGCGCACACGCTTGGTCTCGACCGATTGAACGGCAAGTTTGGCGGCTGAAATGGCAGTGACGGCTTGGGTGGCTTGGGATTCGGATGTGATATCAAGTTTGCCAAGCTTGGTGCCGTCCAAATGGGTAAGCCGCGCCGTGAAATTGTCACCACTGGCAAGGCCTAGCGCAGCTTCAACACTCCAATATTCCTGTGACTGAAAGGCTTCGATCTCGGCTTCGCGTTCGCAAATCAGCCGCAGCGCAACCGATTGCACGCGTCCAGCAGATTTTGATCCGGGTAATTTGCGCCACAAAACGGGCGAGATTGAAAATCCGACAAGATAATCAAGCGCACGCCGCGCCCGATAGGCATCAATCAATTCAACATCTAGCTGACGTGGATTATCCATGGCGGCAAGAATCGCGGTTTTGGTAACCTCATTAAAGACAACCCGTTCGACATCAACACCATTTAGATGTTTCGTGCCTTTTAATTGTTCGAGAACATGCCAGCTAATGGCCTCGCCTTCGCGGTCAGGGTCAGTTGCAAGGATCAATTTATCCGCACCCTTCAGCGCGGCAATGATATCTTTTAGATGTTTTTCAGAGCCGCTTGAAATCTGCCATTTCATCTCAAAGTCATTGTCAGGCAGAACGGATCCGTCCTTGCTTGGCAGATCGCATACATGACCATAAGACGCAAGCACTTTATAGCCATCACCGAGGTAACGGTTGATGGTCTTGGCCTTGGCTGGAGATTCGACAACGACGACTTTCATCACTTGCCCCTACTATATTGTGAAGAGCTTGCGATAAAGGCAAAAATGGGTTTTGTCAAAATTTCTAATGGTTTTTTTGGAATTTAGCCTGTTTTGAGGGCAATTCAGCCTGATTGCATGGCTGGTTGACTGCTACGATTTGCCGCTGATGTGTCAATCAAATCCATCAAAATTCAAATTGGCGTGATACGCGATTGCCATAATGACGTGTTTTCTGACCTGCCAATTCCAATTCAAGAATGGCTGCTCAGACGACTGCAGATGGCTGATCGCACTACGCAATCAAATCGTCAACATCAACCGGTTCGCCGCCAAGCCCTGAAATGATGATCTCGCAGCATTTTGAAATGTCTGCGTCGGTAAAAGTTGTTTGTGTCATTTCAATCCATATTGTTTTTTTAGGGGGAACTTCAACGGAACGATGCTGGACAACCGCCTCGATGATATCAGTCGCATTATGCACAAGGGTGGCACCATCGCGGATAAGCTGGTTGCAACCATTTTATCTTGGATCAAGTGGCGATCCGGGAATGGCCATCACCTCATTGCCGCGTTCACCCGCTTCACGCGCGGTGATCAGTAATCCTGATTTGGCCACTGCCTCGATCACCACAGCCCCAAGCGCAAGGTTCGGTTGCGTGTTGGAAAATGACGTGGGGTCGGCGCGGTTCCCGGGCACATTTCGGCCAAAAGCAATCCTTCATCAACGATCTGCAGAAACAGGGCTCGATTTTCCGGTGGATAGATAACATCAATACCGCCAGTAATTACCCCAACCGTGCCCGTTTCCATGGCACCGCGATGGACAAGCGGCATCAATACCGCGCGCCATGCCAGACACAATCACATAGCCTGCCTCGCCAAGCTCGCGCGCCAGAGTTTCGGCATTGCGAATGGCATTGATCGAAGCATTGCGCGCCCCAACAAGCGCAATCATCGGTTTATGCAGCAGATGCAGATTGCCACGCGTTGATAAAGTGACCGGCGCGTCATCAAATTGAGCCAATCGAAGCGGGTAGGAGTCGCTGTCCCGCCAGATCAGTTTGGTACCAGCATTGTCATTCGCAGCAAGGTCGGCCTTGGCATCGGCAAGGCTTGCGATCGATATGTTCATCTCCCGCGCACGGCAAGATCAGGAGTCGCAGCAAGCGCGGCAAGCGCGCTTCCATAACGCTGGATCAAAAGACTGAATGTTATTGGCCCGATATGGCGCGTTTGGATCAACCGGATCCGCGCCAGTTTTTCACGTTCATCCATGCCTAAATCTTAAAAGCACTGACTTAACAATTAGTTAACCGAAAAGGATTATCCCTTTGATTGGGTATTTTGGGATTTTTTTGCGCCGATTTTGGTTTCGGTACCCGATAAAAGACGGCCAATATTCGTATGGTGACGACTCCACACAATGCTGCCAAGCACCAAAATGGCAATTTTGGTCATGTTGGAGTCAAGAAAGCCAAACCCCGCCACAACACAAGCCGCCATCGCCAATAATGCTGATAATGACGAATAGCGCGATAAAAATGCAGTCAACAGCCAGACAAACACAAAAACCGCACCAAGCCGCAAATCAAGCGCTGCCATGACGGCAAGGCTGGTAGCAACGCCTTTACCACCATTAAATTTCAGCCAAATCGGGAAACAATGGCCGGCAACGACAAGAATGCTGGCAAGGGCTGTCAAGGCTGGTGTGGTTGTCTGCCCGACAAGCCAAACCACACCGACGCCTTTGCTGGCATCACAAATCAAAGTTGCAATGGCTAGTTTTTTATTGCCGGTTCGCAGCACATTTGTTGCGCCAATATTGCCGGACCCGATTTGCCGAATATCACCAGCACCGGCCAATTTCGTCAAAATCAAGCCAAACGGAATGCTGCCAAGCCCATAGGAAAAGCAAGCCACAAGGAAAACTGACCCAACAACATCAAACATTTAATTATCGTTCCTGATTAAAGCTGTTCCGGCCAGTTTATTGGCGCAGGAATATGGCGGCACCATCAACATAGGTCGCGTCAACAATGCCTTGCACCGGATGCGATTCAAAAGGTGTGATTCGCGAGTCTGATTTGAAATTTGCCCCGGCAATGATCCAGCTACTATTGGGCCGGAACAAGATAAAATCGGCGGCACCGCCCGAGCTTAGGGTGCCGCCCGTCATATCCAGAATTGACGCTGGCGCAAGGCTAAGCGCCTCAATCATGCGGGTCATGGAGATATGGCCCTGATGAACAAGGGTAAGGCTAAGCGCCAGCAAGGTGTCAACGCCTGATGCGCCCGGCTGTGCTGGGCCAAAGGGCTGCATTTTAGCGTCGCGGTCAACTGGCATATGGTCGGAAGAAATCGCGTCAATCGTTCCATCGGCAAGTCCTTCGATTACTGCCTGCCGGTCATCTTCGCTTCGCAATGGCGGCGACAGTTTGAATGCGGTGTTGTAGGTGCTGATGGCCAGTTCATTGAGCAGGAAATAGGGCGGGGATGTATCGGCGGTAACAGCCAGACCTTCGGCTTTGGCTTGGCGAACCGCCTCGATGCCGGCACGCGTTGAGATATGGGCAACATGATATCGGGCATCGGTTCGGCGAAGCAGATGCAGATCACGATCAATGATAATCACTTCAGCTTCGCTTGGGCTGCCAATAAGGCCAAGCCTTGTTGATGTCTCACCTTCATTCATTTCGCTATTTGCGGTCAGCGCATGATCCTCGCAATGCTGGATAAATGGCTTGTCGAGCATACTGCTATAGGCAAGAAGGCGGCGCATGATCAGGCTGTCACTAATTGATGTTGTGCTGTTGGTAAACCCAATGGCACCCGCTTCGGCCATTAGGCCCAATTCAGCCATCTCTGTACCAGCCAGTGATTTTGTTGCCGCGCCATAGGCGTATAGCCGAGAGCCGCCAATACGTGACGCGCGAAGGCATAGCGAATCAATGGCGCTGGCCTCGTCAATGACGGGCCGTGTGTCGGGTAGACAGGCCAAGGCGGTGATGCCGCCATTGGCAGCCGCGGCCAACAGTGTGGCAAGGCTTTCTAGATGTTCTGATCCCGGATAGGCAGGTTGAACGCGCATATCAACAAGGCCGGGCGACAGGCAGGATGATTTACAATCAATCACCTGTTCAAATTTATTGGTTTTTGGCGGCGTGCCAATCCCGATAGCGTCAACAACACCGTCAACAACATCGAGATATCCAATGCCGTCAATTGATTGCGACGGGTCTATGATATGGGCGTTGAAAAAACGGATCGCGGTCATGTTTGCCTCGTTACCAAAGCTTCAAGACAGGCCATGCGGGCAGCAACGCCCATTTCCACCTGCGTGCGGATCAGGCTTTTTTCCACATCATCCGCCGTTGCCGAGTCAATTTCAACGCCGCGATTCATCGGCCCTGGATGCATCACCAATGCTTTTGGTGCGGCGCGCATCAATTTACCGCTATCAAGGCCAAACAAGTTGAAATATTCCCGCTGCGACGGCGTTTCGGTTCCGGCCATACGTTCGGTTTGCAGGCGAAGCATCATCACAATGTCACAGCCCTCAATGCCAGCCTCGAAATCAGTATAGACCGAAACGCCCATATTGCCGATATCGGCAGGAAGTAGCGTAACCGGACAGACAACCCGCAATTCAGCGCCAAGCGTGCCAAGAAGATGGATATTTGATCTGGCGACACGGCTGTTAGCGATATCGCCGCAAATGGCAATTTTCAGCCCCTCAATCCGGCCAATGCGCCGGCGAATTGTCAATGCGTCAAGCAAGGCCTGGGTCGGATGCTCGTGACGGCCATCACCAGCATTGATCACCGCCGCATCAATATGCTGGCTAAGCAGCAGCGCCGCGCCCGAGCAATTATGGCGTATCACCAGAATATCAGGATGCATCGCATTCAGCGTTGTCGCCGTATCAAGCAGCGTTTCGCCCTTTTTGACTGATGATCCGGCAACCGCAATATTGAGAACCGATCCGCCTAGCCGTTTAGCGGCAAGTTCGAAAGAGACGCGGGTCCGCGTTGAGTTCTCATAAAATAGATTAATGATTGTTTTGCCATTAAGCGCATCGCTAACCCCTTCACCGGGATTGTCGGCAAACATGTGACCGCGATCGAGCAGGCTTCGGATTTCAATGGGGGACATGCCTTCAATGCCAAGCAAATGCCGGCTGGTCAGGGCGACAGGGCCGGTTGCGTCGTGCGACTGAACGCTTTTGGTATCCCGTTTGGTCATGCCGCCAGTTTATTACCGTAACCGGTCGTGCTGGTCTAGCGTTAAATGCAAGATTGAAAAACCAAAATGCCAGCCATCTAGCCGTTTATGTTTGGTGATGTGGCTTGATTGCGGGCAGTCGCGTCATTTATGGCATCCAATGCCGATTGCAAAATCCAACAGGCAGCAAGCGCATCGCGGCGCACAGCGCGTTTGGCGCGGGTCATGTCGGCGGCAATCATCGCGCTTTCCACGGCGCGCGTTGACAGCCTTTCATCTTGAAACGCAATCGGCATATCCCTGATTTTCATCAGCGCATGCGCAAAATCACGAACCGAATCACAGCGCGGGCCAATGCTGCCATCCATATTCACCGGCCAGCCAAGCACCAGCCCACCAACTGATTCCTTGTCAATCAGCTTGAATAGGGTCTCAACATCGGGGGTGAATTTGGTGCGATAGAGAATTTTCACTGGCGAGGCGATTTTCAGCCCAGCATCGGACAAGGCAAGGCCAATGGTTTTCTTGCCAATATCAAGTCCAAGCAGGCGTTGGCCTGTTGAAATCATCGCGTTTACATCGTTTATCTTGCAGATTGTCATGCTGAGTGATAAGTCACCAATTGAATTTTCCTCGTAACAGCAAAAAGCACAGTGACATGTCCGTTGACAAGACCACAGTGGCAAAAATCGCGCGTCTGGCCCGCATTAATGTCCCAGATGACCGTCTTGAGCCTCTTGCCGCCGAATTAAATGGCATTCTGAACTGGATTGCCGAACTTGACGAAGTAAATACCGACAATGTTGAGCCATTGGCAAGCGTTACCGGCCATGCCTTGCCGATGCGTGATGATGTTGTGACTGATGGGAATCGTCTTGATGATGTCCTTTCAAATGTTCCAGAAGGCGCTGGCGGCTTTTTTGTCGTGCCGAAGGTTGTTGAATAATGTCTGATTTACTGGGTTTGAATGCGGTTGCCGCGCGCGATGCGCTGGATAAAAAAGCAATTTCGGCGGTTGAGCTTACCACGGCGTATCTTGGTGCGGCTGAAGCCACGGCGGGTTTGAATAATTATGTGGCTTTGACAGCCGATCATGCGCTTGCAATGGCGGCTGAATCGGATAAGCGCATTGCCGCTGGTGCGGCGGGCTTGCTGGAAGGCTTGCCAATTGGTGTGAAAGATTTGTTCTGCACCAAGGGCATTAGCAGCACGGCTTGTTCGAATATCCTAAAAGGGTTTGTGCCACCTTATGAAAGCACGGTTACCTCCAATCTTTGGGCGGCTGGCGGGGTTATGCTTGGCAAATTGAATTGTGATGAATTCGCCATGGGATCAGGCAATGAGACCAGCGCCTTTGGACCGGCAATCAATCCGTGGCAGGGCAAGGATAAAGTTGATCTTGTTCCGGGTGGATCGTCTGGTGGTTCGGCATCAGCCGTCGCCGCGCGGTCGGCGCTTTTGGCAACCGGAACCGATACTGGCGGGTCAATCCGCCAGCCAGCCGCCTTTTGCGGTGTTGTTGGGTTAAAGCCAACGTATGGTCGCTGTTCGCGTTGGGGGATTGTTGCCTTTGCATCGTCACTTGATCAGGCAGGTCCATTTACCCGCACGGTGGCTGATAATGCATTGATGATGACCGCAATGGCCAGCCATGATGCCAAGGATTCAACCTCAACACAGACCCCGCTTCAAGATTTGATCGGGGCTGTTGGCGATGGGGTTAAGGGCATGAAAATTGGTGTGCCAAAAGAATATGTTATGGATGGGATGGACAGCGAAGTTGTCACTTTATGGGAGCAGGGGCAGGCATGGCTTCGCGATGCAGGCGCCGAGCTGATTGATGTGTCACTGCCGCATACCAAATATGCGCTTCCAACCTATTATATCATTGCACCGGCTGAAGCATCATCAAACCTCGCCCGCTATGACGGTGTTCGTTATGGCATGCGGGTTGATGCTGAAACGCTTGACGGCATGTATGAGGCCACCCGCGCCGCCGGTTTTGGCGAAGAGGTTCAGCGCCGTATTATGATTGGCACTTATGTTTTATCGGCAGGTTATTATGACGCCTATTATCTAAAAGCGCAGAAAGTCCGCCGGCTTATCAAAGGCGATTTTGACGCGGCTTTTCAGAGTGTTGATGCGCTTCTGACCCCGGCAACGCCATCTGCTGCTTTTCCGGTTGGTCGTAAAATTGATGATCCGGTGACCAATTTTCTGAATGATGTTTTCACCGTGCCAGCGAATCTTGCCGGTCTTCCGGGGATTGCGGTTCCCGGCGGGATGACAAGCGACGGCTTGCCGCTTGGGCTGCAGGTGCTTGGCCGGCCATTCGATGAGGCCAACCTTTACCGTGTGGCAGGGGTTCTTGAACAGGCAGCCGGATTTGCCATGACACCAGCACGCATGGCAGGAGGCGCAGCATGAGCGATCTTGTAACAGGGCGCACCGGAGACTGGGAGGTCGTTATCGGCCTTGAAGTTCATGCGCAGGTCAGCAGCAACGCCAAATTATTTTCCGGCGCATCTGCCAGCTTTGGATCGGCGCCAAATGAAAATGTGTCACTTGTCGATGCGGCAATGCCGGGCATGCTGCCGGTTATCAATCGAGAATGTGTCTATCAGGCCATTCGCACCGGCCTTGGCCTGAAAGCGCAAGTCAATCTGACAAGCGTTTTTGACCGTAAAAATTACTTTTACGCTGATTTGCCACAAGGCTATCAGATCAGCCAGTTCAAAGACCCTATTGTTGGCGAAGGCTCATTGCGGATCGTCATGGCCGATGGCAGTACGCGCGATATTGGCATTGAACGGCTGCATCTTGAGCAAGATGCTGGCAAATCGATGCATGATCAGCATCCGACGAAAAGCTATATCGACTTGAACCGGACTGGCGTTGCCCTGATGGAAATCGTCTCGCGGCCCGACATGCGCTCAGCTGCCGAAGCGGCGGCCTATGTCCGCAAATTAAGGTCTATTTTGCGCTATCTCGGCACATGTGATGGCAATATGGAAGAAGGCTCGCTTCGGGCCGATGTGAATGTGTCGGTGCGCCGCCCGAATGGCCCGCTTGGCACACGAACCGAGACCAAAAACCTGAATTCGCTTCGGTTTATTCAGGCGGCGATTGATTATGAAGTTGCCCGCCAGATTAAAATTATCGAAGATGGCGGTGTGATTGATCAGGAAACCCGATTATTTGATACCGCCACCGGGACAACACGGACAATGCGAAGCAAAGAAGATGCGCATGATTACCGTTATTTCCCCGATCCTGATCTTTTGCCGATGATTGTTACCCAAGACGAGGTTGTCGCGCTTGCTTCGGCATTGCCGGAATTGCCCGATGATATTCGTGACCGTTTGATGGGGGAATATGGATTATCGGCCTATGATGCGTCAGTGATCACCGAAGAGCGTGACACTGCCCAATATTATGAAGCTGCCAGTGATAGCCGTGATCGCAAGCTTGTTGCCAATTGGATGACGGTTGAGCTGTTTGGGGCATTGAATAAATCAGGCAAAACTGTTGAAAATTGCCCGATCAGCCCTGAAAAGCTTGGCGAGCTGGTTGGTTTGATAAGCGATGGCACGATTTCGGGGCGTATCGCCAAAGACGTGTTTGCCGATATGTTTGAAACCGGCAAAGGGGCTGCGACCATTGTCGATGAAAAGGGCCTAAAGCAGGTGTCGGATAGCGGCGCGATCGAGACTTTAATTGATCAGGTGCTTGCCGCCAATCAGGATAAGGTTGAAGATTATCGCGGTGGTAAAGACAAATTGTTTGGCTTTTTTGTTGGTCAGGTGATGAAAGAATCGGATGGTCAGGCCAATCCGGGCATGGTCAATCAGATTTTGCGAACCAAACTCGACGGCGCGTGATCAAAACCGCGGTTTAAATATTGGCGCGGCGCGCGGCCTCACTTGGTGGCGCGTCAAGCGCATCCCAATAAGGCACTGGCTGATAAAGCGACCGAAGATAGGCCAGAAATGCGTCAATTTTTGGGATTGAATGGCGGCTTGGCACAGTAACAGCATGGATAGGATGGTCTTCCATCACCAGTTTATCCAGAACCGTTGTTAAGGAATCATCACGAAGATAATCGGCGGTCATGTAATTGGGAAGCATGGCAATACCGCCATCATTCATAACCGCGCGAATAATAGCATCACCATTATCAGCCATGATATTGCCGCGAACGCGGATGGTGCTTTGCTTGCCATCATCATCTTTGAAATGCCAAAAATTGCTACTGCTGGTGGCGATTTGCGTAATCAATTGATGCCGTGCCAGATCATTTGGGCTTTTCGGCATGCCTTTTTCGGCAAGATATTTTGGGGTTGCAACAAGACGGCGGCTGTTGGGGGCAAGTTCAGTATAGATAAGATGGTCATGGTCGCTTTGCGGCGAGATTCGGATCGACAGATCAAAGCCCGACCCGATCATATCATTCGGTATGTCATTGCCCTTTAACTCGATCGTCAAATGCGGAAATTGTTTCAAAAAAGCAGGCAGATGTGGGGCCACATGGCGGTGTGCAAAACCGAGTGGGGCTTCGACGCGCAAATGCCCCTGAACGGCACCGCTTGCACTTCGTGCTTCGGCATCGGCCTTGTCAAGATCAGCCAGAATTTGCCGACAATTTTCCAGATAGGATGCGCCAACTTCGGTAAGCGCAATATGGCGGGTGGTGCGGGTGAAAAGCTGGGTGCCAAGCTGGTTTTCAAGGGCGGCGATATGTTTTGAAACCGCCGATGGCGATAGCCCAAGCTGGCGCGCGGCACCATTTAGGGCATTGGCTTCGGCAACCGCCAGAAAGATGCGCATTGATGCCAGTTGATCCATCGTTTTTTTTCTCAAATTCAGGGTTGTTTGGACGCGATTGTCGATCATAACTTAGGGGTGGCGCATTTTGACCCGTTTTGGCAATGTCAAAACCGGCAAAAAGGTGATTTTGGCATTTGACAGTCGGGGAAATCGAAGTTAGAGACAGGGTAGCATACGCCGTGTAATGTGAACACGAGAACTGGCCAAAATTTTACTGGCCAATCCCGTGACCCCGGCGGGGGGGGTGGCCGAGTGGCTGAAGGCGGCGGTTTGCTAAATCGTTAAAGGAAGAAATTCCTTTCGGGGGTTCGAATCCCTTCCCCTCCGCCATTTTTTCTCGATTTTATCGTGTTTGTTTCCGTTTTGTGATCGGGGTCGAAAATAGATAGGGTGAATTGCCGCTGCCAGTTTTGGTGCGACAATTACGCTGGCTATAGGTGTTGCCTTTCACCCTTTCCAGATCAAAAGCCCCGATGCAAATCACCGCGCCGCACTTAGTCAATAGGCCTTGACGGCAAAGCGCCGGCGATTAAATGCCGTCACCAACAAAGGCGCGTTCAATCACATAATCTCCCGAGCTAGATAAATTGCCCTCTTGAAAATTCTTTGCCAGCAATTGCGCTGCAATATCCTGATTAAGGCCAACCGACCCGCAAATCATAATTCGGTCAAAATCTGCATCAAGGGGCGGTAGTGCCAATGTGCTGGCCAGCTTGCCATCGGCCAAAAGCGAGGTGACGCGGCCAGTCTGGG
>CAWUWE010000074.1:0-16402 GCA_963926175.1 uncultured Alphaproteobacteria bacterium
TTGTTGTCCCCAACCGGATATCACCGCATCAACGTCATTTCCACCAGATTTCCGATGCATTGCTTGAAGTCAATGCCATTCTGGCGCCGCCCATTTCCGAATTATCTGCAGCGCGAAACTCGTTGCCAGATTTTTCTGGCCTAGATGGTGTTGAGGGCACGCGGTTTCACCGCGAAATTGAACGGCTTGGCGAATTTCTGGTTGAATATGTTATTAGCGGCGAGCTTGACCGAATCTATACCGAAACGACCAATTAACCCTGCTTTGATTTACCCGCTTAATGCCGTGGCAACCTATTTATGAAAATGATGCGTCGGCGCATCCATCACAGCTGAGAATTTGCCGCCATCATATTGGCTGGAATAACGGCCCTTTTGCATGCCTTCAACAACAAACACATCTTCGACAAAAATATCACGCCACATGGTGGTATTGGTGGCGCGCATTTCGGCAAAGGCCGATTTTGTTGCCGCGTCTTGCGAATAATAGATTTCAGCATGTTTGATGGTGCGATTTGGCCCGTCAGGCACCAAAATAATGCCATAGCAATGGTCACGATGAACGCCGAGAAGCAGATTTGGAAATAGCGCAACATATTCCGCGCCTGATGACCATTGTTGCGGCAGGCCGTCAAAATTTGGAAAGGCGCGACCATCATCGCTGATTTGCGGTTCATAAACGGTTGAACCCGGACTGGCGTAGGCTGGATTCGACATGATATTATAATGATCCTCAAGCCGTGAATAGCTGTTCAATCCTGGATGGATAAAGGGCAAATGATAGGCTTCACAGTAGTTTTGACGGCAAGTTTCGAATTGCAATTGACCGTCAGGCTGAAGGATTAGTCTGGCCCGCTATTAAAGACGGGCTGGTCAAATTCATGCCAGCGCTCAATCAGGTCGTCTGCACGGGTCTCGAATGCAGCGACTTGTCCGCCAATATTTACAAAAATAATATCGAGCCATTGGGAAGAGCGCACCTAGTTTAGGGTGTGGTCGCAATGATTGATGGTGTCATGCTCATGAACATCCGGCCCGATAACATGCGGGGTTTTGCGAAGCTGGCCATTTAAATCATAAGCCCAAGCGTGATGGGGGCAGGTGATCGGCCCGCGCAGCTGCTGTGCTTCGCTTACCAAAATCATGCCACGATGAATGCAAAAATTTTCAAAAACTTTGACTTCATTATCTTGATTACGCACCAGCAAAAGCGGTAAAATGGTCAATTCGATTGGTTTCACACAGCCCGGTTTTGGCAAATCCTTGCCAAAACCGATCGTCGCCCATTTGTCGGGGAATAAAGTATTTTTTTCATGCTGATAAAGATCAGCGTCAACAAAGCAACCATTCGGTAGGCCATTGGCTGTTTCAATCGGTGCTTTTACACTGGTAAGATCAAGCATTTCTGGTCTCCTCATCCTGACAAGGCCGATAAGGCTAGAAATATTGCATTCCTGTCCTGTTTCCACTCATAGGGGATTTTTTGTCTGTCTTGACTGTGGCATTTGGCGTCGTGTTTAAACTATGGAAAGTGAACTAAATGGCATCCGCGCAAAGCTTGTTTCGTCCTGAAAGCATCCACCGGCAATTGGATCAGCGGTTTTACCGGCCGGTTGAGGCAGCGCAATTTCCACAGCATCAGCTACGTTATCGTAATCATGCGGCGGCCAAGAGCGTTGGGCTTGATAATTTAGATGACGCGTCATGGGTTCGGCATTTTGGCCATTTTCAGCCCCTGAAAGGCAGCTTTCCCGCGCCATTGGCGCTTTGCTATCATGGTCATCAATTTGGTCATTATAATCCTGATCTGGGAGACGGGCGCGGGTTTTTGTTCGCCCAGATGCGGGATCAGCACAACCGGTTGATGGATCTTGGCACCAAAGGATCGGGGGCAACGCCGTTTTCACGATCTGCCGATGGCCGGTTAACGCTGAAAGGGGCGGTTCGCGAAATTTTGGCAACCGAAATGCTGACCGCGCTTAATGTCACGACGTCACAAAGTTTTTCAGTGATTGAAACCGGTGAACAGCTTGAGCGCAATGATGAGCCATCGCCAACGCGCTCGGCTGTTTTGGTGCGCCTGTCGCATAGTCATATCCGCATCGGCAGTTTTCAACGGCTTGCCTATATGGATGATTTGGATGGTATTGAAATGCTGGCGCGGCATGTGGCGCGGCATTATTTTGGCGGTGCGGCCAAAGCTGGATTGGCCCAAACCGGACTGGCCCAAACCAAACTTGCCAAAGATAATGACGGACTTGATGCCGACGCGCCTTTGACCGAACTTTTGCCTACGCTTTTAAGCTATGTTGCCGCTGCCATTGCCGATACGGCTGGTCGCTGGCTGGCTGCCGGATTTGTGCATGGTGTTTTGAATACGGATAATTTTAATATAACCGGCGAAAGCTTTGATTACGGGCCATGGCGTTTTTTACCAAGCTTTGAGCCGGGGCTAACCGCGGCCTATTTTGACCAGACCGGTCGCTATGCCTATGGACGGCAATCAGATGCGGCGCTTTGGGCGGTGTGCAGGCTTGCCGATTGCTTTGTTAAGCTGGTGTCGCAAAAAGACCTTGAAGACAGGCTTACCGCTTTTTACCCGCTGCTGGAGGCGCGGTTGGCCAAACAAATGCAATGGCGTTTGGGTGTTGTTTTTGACGAAGAAGATCCGGCGCGTGACGCCGCTTTGGCGCGTGATATCTTTGGTGCGGCAAAACAAAGCCAGTGTGGTTTTGATCAGATGTTTCACGATCTTTATGGCGGTAAAGCGCGGGTTGATGGCTATGGTGATGATTGCTGGCGGCCAGTTCTTGAGGTCTTGCAGGCGGCAAAGCCGCGAAATCCGGCAGCCCTTGACCATCCGCATTTCCAATCGGCAAAAACCTTATCGATGACAATTGACGAGGTTGAGGCCATTTGGGCACCAATTGCGGCAAGCGATGATTGGTCATTACTGTCCGATAAAATTGCCGCCATTCATCAGATGCGCCACGCCTATGGTGGTGATTCGGCGGTGCCATTGCCAAGTATTATTGGCGGGGCTAAAGCCTAAAGTTTAAATCTTAGAGCCTAAATCTGGCTTGGCGTCATGCCACGATTCATCACTTCGCGAAGTACAAAACTACTTTCCATGCGTAATACATGGGGCAGGGACGACAGGTAGGTTGAATGAACACGGCCGAAATCATTCACATCACGCGCCGCGACGCGCAGAATATAGTCATTTTCGCCAGCAATCAGAAAACAAGCCAAAACCTGCGGAATATTGGCAACAGCGGCTTCAAATTCGGCCATCATTTCGGCCGATTGGCCATGCAGGGTGATATGCAGCAGAACAAGCACACCATGCCCCATTTTGGCAGCGTTTAAATCGGCGTGATAGCCGTTAATGACCCCGTTTTGCTCAAGCAGGGCAACACGCCGCAAACAGGCCGATGGTGACAGACCAACATGCGCGGCAAGATCAACATTCGAAATCCGCGCATTGTCCTGCAATGCCGTTAAAATCGACCGATCAATCCGATCCATAATGTCTCTCTTTTAACCCAGATTAAATATATGAATAATCTTGCGTCATTTTAATAAATATTCAAATAAAATGTGAAAAATACTGGATTGGTAACAAGATAAAGCAATAAAATGTCCCGATGTTTCGCATAATATGTAGTCATAAATCTGGAAGTTGACCATGCTGCCATGGCGCAACGGTTTCAGGGCATGATTGTGACGATGCGGACTAGCTCGATTGGGGCAGTGACAGTGCTATTCCGCATTATGAGGAGAGTTGAAATGCTTGTAGGTGTTCCAAAAGAAATCAAAACGCGGGAATTTCGGGTTGGGCTTGTGCCAAGTTCGGTTGCCGAGCTTGTGCATCATGGCCATCAGGTTCTTGTTGAAACCAATGCTGGCATTGGGATTGGTGCCAGTGATGAGGAATATCGGGCTGTTGGTGCCGATATTGCGGCAACGGCTGGTGATGTTTTTGCCAAGGCAGATATGATCGTCAAAGTCAAAGAGCCGCAGCTAGATGAATGGGTGCAGCTATCGCCAAACCAGGTTCTATTCACCTACCTTCATCTTGCTGCTGATGCACCGCAGGCATATGGCCTTGCCAAATCGGGCTGTACCGCCATTGCCTATGAAACCATTACTGATGATCAGGGTGGTCTGCCTTTGCTGGCACCAATGAGCGAGGTTGCTGGCAGGCTTGCGGTCATTGAAGGGGCATCACATCTTAAAGCCAATGCTGGTGGTCGGGGTGTGCTGATTTCGGGTGTTCCGGGAACCGCGCCTGCTGATGTTTTGGTGATTGGCGGCGGTGTTGTCGGGGTGAATGCAGCGAAAATGGCCGTTGGTCTTGGCGCGCGCGTCACGGTTTTTGACCGGTCGGTGCCGCGGCTTCGCTATTTGTCCGATATTTTTGGAAATAGCATCACAACACGCTATTCAAGCAATGCGGTGATTGCCGAAGCCATCACATCTGCCGATATGGTTATTGGTGCCGTGCTGATCCCTGGGGCGGCTGCGCCAAAGCTGATTTCGCGTGCGCAATTGGCAACGATGCGTCAAGGCGCTGTTCTTGTCGATGTGGCGATTGATCAAGGCGGTTGTTTTGAGACATCACGCGCCACAACTCATGATGAGCCAACCTATATGGTTGATGGCATCGTTCATTACTGCGTTGCCAATATGCCAGGTTCGGTGCCGCGAACCTCATCCGAAGCGCTGAATAACGCAACCTTGCCGCATGTGCTGGCGTTGGCTGACAAGGGTGTTGCCGCGCTTGACGCTGATCCGCATCTGGCAAATGGGCTGAATGTGGCTGGCGGCAAGATTGTTTACCAGGCGGTTCTGGATGCTATTGGTGAAGAGCTCTCTGCCTAGCGCTAAGACTGGAGATATTAAATTAAAATGCAAAATAAAGGGCGGCACTTTGCCGCCCTTTATTTTGAAAAACAATCCAGATCAGATTTAAATCCAGTTTACCAATGATTTAGTTTTTGTTTCTGCCAGTAATGATGTTGAAAAGCGGATAGGCGTGATTTAGCAGCGGGAAATAGATCAAATTTGATCTGAGCCAGCATGGTTTTGGCCAGATAAAGAACCGGCAGCAGAAAAAACCGTCAATATCGGTAAAAAAGAGTTGACCAGCTCCGCACATTGGCAGATAAAGCGGCCTGTTCTGGTGCTTCGCCAGATTGCTTCTGCACAAAACCCGTGCAGGCTTAGGGGCCATAGCTCAGCTGGGAGAGCGCCTGCTTTGCAAGCAGGAGGTCGTCGGTTCGATCCCGTCTGGCTCCACCAAATCTTTTTGAAATTTCACCAGAGTTCTCGTTCGCCATGATAGGCCGCAGCGTTAGGTTTGCGTTTATCAATTGCGCCATCTTACTTTTGGGGCAACAGCGATTAGAGGATACTTCAATTGAGCCGTTGAAATCATGCAAATGATTTGCCTTCAACAACACTTTCAATTACCCCATTTATTGGTACACTGTTTTCTTATTTATAGTTCAATATTGTCGTAACATGGGAGATTGCTATGCAGCTGGATATGAAACAGTCCGACGACTCCTATTCGATGGCCGCAAAAGAGAGGATGGCTATTGAGTTAGACGGGTTGGTTTGGCGCCTTAATGAGGTTGGCTCTGCACTTGCTACACTTAATATTTTTCGAAGCGGTGATATCGAAATTGAAGGCAAAAAACGCCGGCTAACCGATTTTGCCCAAGTCGATCTTGGCCCTGACCCGATGGCGGGTACATTTAAAGTTATTATTCATAACCCGATTGCCATTCCGGGTGCCGTTGCTGTTCTCAAAGAGAATAAATTCATTAATATTGATATGAGTTCAAAACGAGAATTAAAAGTGGTCAAGCCACGTTTAACGGCGCAGCAGGAAGATGATTTGGAAACTGAAGTAAAGCGGGTTACTAAATCATCACTCTCCAAGCTGGCATCAATTAAATCGGACGCGTTGCAACGAGTTCAGGCTGCAATTAAAGCTGAATATATAGAGCCAAAAGAGTCTAAGAAAGCGACATTACAACTGGATGATTTGATTCATCAGTCTAGCATGCATTCTAGTATTCTGGGACTGATCAGGCGCAAACAATTGATTGGTGGTGGTTTGACTTTTGATGGGCCAGATGAAGAGGCGCTCTATAAACGGATTAATGACCGCGCGTACAAAGATGTTTGGCAAGACATGCTATTGCCAAAAGTTGGAGAAGATGATGGTGATGATAAGTAGTACCTTTTGACTGATGATCGCGTTGTGTCTACGCCATCGGATGCAGTTACGGCTATCAAGCTTGATGAGCCGACATCGGAATTAACGCCAGTGATTAAAAAAGACAATCGTCAAAAAGCGATCAAAAGTCTTCTCGCCACTGCTGATCACTCGGTTGATGAAAAACTTGCAACAGTCAAAACCGCGCATCATGTGGATAAAGACCGGTTCCAAAGCGCCTTTCGCAGTCTGATGGGAAAATAACACGCCCAAGGCCTTCGATCATCAGCATGAAAAAGCGGGCCTTTTGTAACCCGCTTTTGTTATTTGGATGATTTAAGATCGGTTTCGAGCTGTTAGGCAGCCTTGATCAGCTTTTTTGGATTGGCATTGATGCTAATCTGTTTTGGCCGGTCGGCTTCGGGCACTTCGCGATGTAAAAACACCGTCAGAATGCCATCAACAAACTGGGCGTCGTCGACCTTCATATATTCGGCAAGCCGGAACATTTTGGAAAATCCGCGCTTGGCGATACCCTGATGGATATAATTGCCGCGCTCTTCAGCTTTATTGGCCTCGATTGTCAAAATGCCTTTTCGGTTTGGATGGTGATTTCATCACTGCTGAAGCCAGCAAGTGCCAGCTCAATCCGGTAATGCTCATCATCATCTTTGGCAATATTATAGGCCGGATAGTTTGATTCTTTCCGGTCTGCCAGCGCGTTCAACTCGTCAAACAATGAGTCAAACCCAACAAACTGACGTGCCATAGGGGCGCTAAAAAACGTCATATTCATCTCCTTTTAAAAGCGAGTTATCTGCCATCTCCTGTTCAGCAAGACAGCAGCTTTGGTAAAAATCGTGACCCGTAACGGCGTCACATATCTGATTTAGGAATTGCAAAATTGATTTCAAGCCCTGCTAGATACGCGTGCCAAATAATTTTTGCACCTGCCATTCGGTGCAGCTGACTTGAGCAGTATTCAGCATTCCTTCGATGACTGTTTGAAATTGACTTAGCCGCAATCTGGCATTGGGGTTAAGGCCGGTATTTTGTTTGGCAATCAAGATCTAGGGTGAGGCTTTTTCCAGATCGCGTTTGACGCCTTTTTCATTTGCCATCATCACTGCTAGGTTATATCACGCGACGACATGATGCCGTGCGGCGGCCAGACGATAAAAAAGCGCTACCAGCCTCAAATCCTTTTGCACATCACGGCCATTTTCATAGGAAATGCCAAGAGGAAAAAACGCCCCTTCATGCCCTTCATAGGCGGCCATGGTAAACTAGATATTGGCCTTGGCATGGTTGGTTGTGGCATTTTAGCTTTGATTTTCTAACAGCTTCAGGCCGGCCATATATTACATTTGCGTTTTTCTATGATCATCGGCATTAAGCTTGCCAGCACTCGCAAGCACAAGCAGGATCAGGCAAGCGTTAAAATTAGCACCATTTTGTAACGAGTCTCGAACTGGCTGAGGATTGAAATCAGATCAGTTATATGAAACGCCTCCTTTAGCAAGCCAGTGGGGCGACATCATCGCAGACAGGCAGGTGAACCTTTCCCTTACTTTCAATAATAGAAATAAATAATTTAGAAACTGTTGATGCAGCACGTTTTTTTGACAGAAATTGTTATCATGCTTTTGCTTTTCCATCTCTTGACAATCTTTGGTGTTTCGCCTAAACCACAGTCCGGTTTGTAGCCGGCGCGTATTCGTCAGCAGCTACCGATCAGGCATCAATTATCAGCGATTGAAACGATCATCCGGTCGTCCGGTCGCAAAATCTGGCGCTGCGCTGGTCAATCAGCACCGCTAGATCATTAGAAAGAGCAAGAAAATGGCTGTTCCAAAGAGTAAGATCACCAAGTCGAAACGTAATATGCGTCGGGCGCATGACGCATTGTCTTCTGATGCCTATGTTGAAGACAAGGTCACAGGTGAATTGCATCGCCCGCATCATATCGACCTCAAAACCGGTATGTATCGTGGCAAGCAAGTTCTGAAAGTTAAAGAGCGCATCTAGTTATAGCTGCGCCTTGCTTTGCAGGGCGCGCTCAATTCTGGCTTTCACTCTGGCACTGCTGACAGGCATCATCACTTCATGAACGATAAAAGCGCAAAATTTAGCATTGGTGCGATTGTACGTCATCGCGTCTATCCGTTCCGTGGTGTCGTTGTCGATGTTGATCCTGAATTCGACAATACTGAAGAATGGTACGAAGCCATTCCGGCTGAAGTGCGCCCGGATAAAGAACAGCCCTTCTATCATCTTCTCGCGGAAAACTCAGACAGCTATTACACAGCCTATGTCAGCCAGCAGAATTTGCTTCCTGATGGTGAAAATGGCCCAATTAGCCACCCTGACGTTGATGATATGTTTGACGGTCTTGATGGCGAACGCTATTTGCTTCATCCTGAGGCATTTAACTAGGCTTTTGCCATTGCGGCAACCTGCCTTAATTGGCAGGGGTTTCGTTTGTTGTTTTTCTCCCAACCGGCAATTTGCCGGTTTTTTATTAGAATTTCTGCCTTTTTTTTCAAAAAACTGCCGCCCTTTGCCTTGAATAAACGGGCTGGTCGGTCTATCTAAAAGTAATCAGGACCAAATTGGTCTTGATTATGATAATCATTCGCAAAGACGTCGGTTTCAAAAGGGTTTCCGCTTTTTGAAATGACCCGCTTGATAGGATAGATAGGCTGATATGCTTCGCTTAAACCGGATGACCGATTATGCCATCGTTGTGCTTGGCGCGCTTGCGCATCGGCATGGTGATGTTTTGGCAACGGCGCATCTGGCTGTATTAACCGGATTGGCACAGCCAACTGTGGCGAAAGTATCAAAAATCCTTTTGGCTGCAGATTTGGTTGAAACTCAGCGCGGGGTGCGTGGTGGCTATCGGCTGACCAAAGCACCAGCAGATATCTCGCTTGTTGATATCGTCGAATCAATGGAAGGCCCGATTGCGGTGACTGATTGCGTCGACGGAGCGCAAGACCCATGCGCGGTTAGCAATTGCTGTTTCATGAGCAGCCATTGGAACCATGTCAATCTTGCCATTCGCAATGCCTTGAATGATGTCAGCCTTGAAGATTTAACTGATCCGGCGCAATTGTTTCCCTTGCCGGTGTTACCTTCAATAACCAAAGACGACAGTCAGTTGTCCCGGCAATAGCCGGCATAACGTTATTAGAAAAAGGAACCAGCCTTATGGTCGCAACGCAAGAAACCATCGACACGCTTGAAGAAGCAACTGGTAAATATAAATACGGGTTTGTGACCGATATTGAATCGGACAAGGCGCCCAAAGGCCTGAACGAGGATATTATCCGTTTTATCTCAGCCAAGAAGGATGAGCCACAATGGATGCTTGATTGGCGCTTGAAAGCATTTGCAACATGGCAAAAGATGGAATCACCTGATTGGGCCAAGCTGGATATCGAGCCGATTGATTATCAGGATATCTATTATTATTCGGCACCAAAAAGTGTTGAGGGACCAGCGTCACTGGATGAAGTTGATCCGGAATTGCTGAAAACCTATGCCAAGCTTGGCATTCCTCTTGATGAGCAAAAGATTCTTGCTGGTGTTATTGCGGTTGATGCGGTTTTTGATTCAGTGTCGGTTGCCACCACATTCCGCGGTGAATTGGCCAAGGTCGGGGTGATTTTCTGCCCAATTTCCGAGGCTATTCGCGAGTATCCTGATCTGGTGAAGAAATATATTGGCTCGGTTGTGCCGGTTGCCGATAATTATTTTTCGGCTTTGAATTCGGCTGTCTTTACTGACGGATCCTTCGTTTATATTCCAAAGGGGGTTCGTTGCCCGATGGAATTATCAACCTATTTCCGCATTAACGAGGCCAATACAGGCCAGTTTGAGCGGACCTTGATCATTGCCGAAGATGAAGCCTATGTGAGCTATCTAGAAGGCTGTACGGCACCGCAACGTGACGAAAACCAGCTTCATGCTGCGGTTGTCGAACTGGTGGCGATGGATGATGCCGAAATCAAATATTCAACCGTGCAGAACTGGTATCCGGGTGATGAAAACGGCCTTGGCGGTATCTATAATTTTGTGACCAAGCGCGGCGCATGCCGCGGTGACCGGTCCAAAATCTCATGGACACAGGTTGAAACCGGATCAGCGATCACTTGGAAATACCCATCTTGTATTCTGCAAGGCAAAGATTCGGTTGGCGAGTTTTATTCGGTTGCCCTGACCAATAATTTTCAGCAGGCCGATACCGGCACCAAAATGATCCATATTGGTGAAGGCAGCCGGTCAACGATTATTTCAAAAGGTATTTCTGCAGGCCGGTCGCAAAATTGCTATCGCGGTCTTGTTCGCATTCAACCCGGCGCTGAAAATGCGCGTAATTTCACCCAATGTGACTCGCTTCTTGTTGGCGATAAATGCGGGGCGCATACCGTTCCCTATATCGTTTCGCGCAACCCAAGCGCCAAAATTGAACATGAGGCCACCACCTCGCGCATTTCCGAAGACCAGCTTTTTTATTGTCAGCAGCGTGGCATCTCAACTGAAGATTCGGTGTCGCTGATCGTCAATGGATTTTGCAAGGAAGTGATGAAAGAACTGCCAATGGAATTTGCGGTGGAAGCCCAAAAGCTTATTGGCATCAGCCTTGAAGGTTCGGTTGGCTAAAACCAAACCAAAAAATAACTAGATATAATTGGAAAAGACTTATGGCACCTTTACTAGAAATTAGAGACCTCCACGCCTCGGTTGGTGATACACCAATCCTGAAAGGCATAAACTTGACGATCAATGCTGGTGAAATTCATGCCATTATGGGTCCGAATGGATCGGGCAAAAGCACAATGTCTTATGTGCTTGCTGGCCGTGACGGCTATGAGGTCACTGGCGGTGATATTCTGATGAATGGCGTTTCCATGCTGGAAATGGAATCAGATGAACGCGCCCGTGCGGGCATGTTTCTGGCCTTTCAATATCCTGTAGAATTACCGGGTGTTGGCGGCATGAGCTTTTTGCGCGCCGCCGTTAATGCCCGCCGGATCGAAGCTGGCGACGATGAAGTCGACCAGCTGGAATTTGTAAAGCTGGTTCGTGCCAAGGCAAAACATCTTAGCATCAATGACGATATGCTAAAGCGGGCAGTGAATGTTGGCTTTTCTGGTGGCGAGAAGAAACGCTATGAGATTTTGCAGATGGCACTTCTTGAACCGGTTCTTTCGGTTCTTGATGAAACCGATTCAGGGCTTGATGTTGATGCATTGAAAATTGTCTCTGACGGCGTGAATCTATTGCGTGATCCAGCACGAAGCATGCTTGTTATCACCCATTATCAGCGTTTGTTAAACCATATTGTGCCTAACTATGTGCATATTTTGGCCGGTGGCAAAATTTGCCGCACTGGCGGTAAAGAACTCGCACTTGAAGTAGAGGAGTCAGGTTATGTCGGCATCGATGATGCAGCCTAATTTGGACCAGCTAGCCGGATTGACCGGCGTTCGGGCAGGGGCGTTAACGCGCTGGAAGGAAACAGGCTGGCCAAACAGCCGGGTCGAACAATGGCGTTTTACTCGCTTGGCTAGTCTTGAAAAAATGGATCTTCGTCCAGCTTCGGCTGCTGCAGCGGCGGGCCCCGCGGCCATTTCGGCTGACTTGCCCGAAAATGCCGCGATCCTGTCATTTAGCAATGGTGTTTTGGACGTTGTTGGTCTTGCCGCTTTGCCAGATGGCGTAACCGTTAGCTTTTTAAGCGAGAATGACACTGCCCTTGCCGCGCTTGCCGCATCGGTGCCAGCGTCACATCCGGTTAGCGACCTGTCGCTGGCTGTGATGACAAGCGGCCTGCATTTAGAGATTGCGGGCAAGGTTGATATGCCGATCATTTTGGTCTTTACCGGTGATGATAATGGGGTGTCTTCGCATCCGGTCGTGTCGGTCAAGCTCGTTGATGGTGCGTCGGCTGTTTTGGCTGAATGGCATCAATCGGCTGTTGGTTTGTCAGCGCCATTGATGGCAATCGAGGTTGGTGACAAGGCGCGTCTTGATTATGCCAAGGTACAGCATGAATCAGCGCAAAGCGCGCATCTAGCGGCCACTGGCTTGACGCTTGGTGAAGGCTCGGTTTTTGAGGGGTTCCAGATTTCCGTTGGGGGTCAATTGGCACGTCTTGAAACGCATATCACCTTGTCGGGTGAAAATGCTGATTGCACCTTATCGGCAATCTATCTTGGTCGGGCAAACCAGCACCATGATATCACCACCAATATGAGCCATGCTAAAGGGCATTGTCTGTCAAACCAGATTATCCGTGGGGTTCTTGATGACTCGGCTCGTGGTGTGTTTCAGGGCAAGGTGCATGTCGCGCCAGATGCGCAAAAGACCGATGGTCAGCAGATGAGCCGTGCCTTGCTTTTGTCGCGCAAAGCCGAAGCCGATGCGAAGCCCGAATTGGAAATCTATGCTGATGATGTTTTGTGCGCGCATGGGGCAACGGTTGGCGAGCTTGATGAAACCCAGCTTTTCTATCTGACAAGCCGCGGTATTGACCGTGATACGGCGCGTGGAATGTTGATCTCAGCATTTCTCGATGACGCCATTGACAGCATTAGCCACCCCGCATTGGCAGCCATGTTGCGACCAGTGACGACCGCATGGATGACGGCATCAAACCGTTCTGAAACCGGAGATAAATAATGGATGCAAATGCCGTAGATCCCAGCATGACAGGCGGATATGATATAGAAAAAATCCGGTCTGATTTTCCAATCTTGTCGCGTAAAATTCACGGCAAGCCATTGGTTTATCTTGATTCTGCGGCATCGGCGCAAAAACCAAAAGTGGTGATTGATGCGTTGGTTTCGGCCTATTGTGATACTTATTCAAATGTTCATCGCGGCCTGCATTTCTTGTCTGAGGCGTCAACCGATGCTTATGAAGCTGTTCGTGGCAAGGTTGCGCATTTCATTGGCGCAAAATCAGGTGATGAAATTGTGCTGACCGCTGGTGCAACAATGGCGTTGAACATGATTGCACAATGTTGGGCTTTGCCAAGATTAAAGGCAGGTGACGAGATTTTGATCAGCATTGCCGAACATCACGCGAATATCGTGCCGTGGCAGATGGTGGCTGAAAAAACCGGTGCGGTTCTTCGTGCCTTTCCGGTTGATGAAGATGGCAGTTTCAACATGACGGCCTTTACCGACATGATCACAGCCCAAACCAAAATTGTTTCGGTGCCGCATGTCTCAAATGTGCTTGGCACTGTTTTTCCGGTTGCCGAAATGGCTAAGATCGCGCATGACGCCAATGCGCTTATGGTTGTTGATGGTTGTCAGGGCGTTGTTCATATGCCAGTTGATGTTCAGGCCTTGGACGCTGATTTCTATGTCTTTTCTGCGCATAAGCTCTATGGGCCGAATGGTGTTGGTATTTTATGGGGAAAGGCCGAAATTCTGGCCGAATTACCGCCATTTTTGGGTGGCGGCGATATGATTGATCGCGTGACCATCGAAAAATCTACCTATGCTTTGCCGCCGCATCGTTTTGAGCCGGGAACACCGGCCATTGCCGAAACCATCGCGCTTGGCGCGGCGGTTGATTATGTGCAATCGATTGGCATGGAAGCCATTCGGTCGCATGAAAAAGATATCCTGTGCTATGCGCATCAGCGGCTTTTGGCGGTTGATGGCTTGCGGCTGATTGGCACGGCAGTTGGAAAATCAGGTGTTGTATCCTTCACGATGGATTGCGCCCACCCGCATGATATTTCAACAATCATTGATAATGATGGCGTGGCCATTCGCGCTGGCCATCATTGTGCCCAGCCATTAATGGATTTCTATGATTTGCCATCAACGGCGCGGGCATCGGTTGGCATCTATACCACGCGTGAAGAATTTGACGCTCTGGCAATTTCGCTGGAAAAAGTGAACCGGATTTTCGCATAGGGGCGGGGTGATGACACAAGATCACGATACCAAAACAGCCGCGCCAGATGATGCCGGTCCTGGTCTTGCCGATTTTCTGCCCGATACCAGTAATGGCTATATTGCCAAGGCTGGCGCAGCGCTTGAAAATCCGGCTGGACAGGCTGATCCGGTGGCAGTTGAAGATGCTCTGAAATCGGTTCATGATCCGGAAATTCCAGTCAATATTTACGATCTTGGTCTGATCTATGATGTTGAACGGCGGCATAATGGTGATGTTTATGTTACCATGTCACTAACGGCGCCCGGCTGTCCGGTTGCTGGTGAAATGCCCGGGCAGGTGGCGCGGGCATTGGCTGGGGTTGACGGCGTTGGCGAAGTTTCGGTCGAATTGGTCTGGAGCCCGCCTTGGACGCCCGAGCGTATGAGTGATGATGCGCGCCTTGCTTTGGATTTTTAAATGAGCAGTTCGCGAAAAACCGGCTATTTGGAGCTTGAAAAAAATGTTTGACCCAACAAAACCAATTGTTACCTTGACCGAAGCTGCGACCGGCCATGTTCACAGTTTGATGGCGCGGGCTGACAATAATGTGATTGGTCTTCGTGTCGGGGTGAAAACGGCTGGCTGTTCGGGCATGCAATATGATGTTCAATTTGCCAACGAGCAAAAGCCATTTGAAGATAAAATCGAACAGGACGGTGTGACCTTATTTATCGATCCAACCGCCGTGATGTTTTTGATTGGCTCGCAAATGGATTGGCAGGAAGATAAATTTTCCGCCAAATTTGTATTTAATAATCCCAATGAAATTGCCCGCTGTGGCTGTGGTGAAAGCTTTTCAGTTTCAACACCATCATAAACCCTAGCGAGTTTTAACGATTGTAGGGCAGCTATGGCTTCGTCCAATTTGCGCAAAACGGCGTCGCTTCTTCGTGCGCTGATGCGTTACACCGCCCCGCGTGGTGATAATAAAATCCGTGTGCGGATTGGCGCTGCCTTTGCCTGTCTTATTGCAGCAAAAAGCTCGAACATGGTCACACCGCTTCTTTATGGGGCGGCGGTTGATCTGGTGAATGGCGATTCCGGCTTTGCCATGTCGGCTTTGATGTTTCTTGTTGGTGGCTATGCGTTGGCGCGGTTTGGCCAGCAGGTGTTTAGCGAGGCCAAACAATATTTTTTTGCCAAGGTGGCACAACGCGCTGTTCGTGGCGCGGCATTGAACGCCTTTCGCTATCTTCACAAATTATCGCTTCAATTCCATATGGATCGGCAAACTGGCGGCATGACCCGCGCAATTGATCGCGGTGCCAAGGGGATTGAATTTCTACTGACGATCGCCTTTTTCGAGGTTTTGCCGCTTTTCGTCGAAGTGGCTTTTGTCAGCATCATCATGTGGCATCTATTTGGCGGGTTTTACGCTGGTGTTACCTTTGTAACCGTTTCGGCCTATGTCTATTTCACCATTCGCGTCACCGAATGGCGGATCAGGTTTCGTCGTGAAATGAACGCGGCTGATGAAGCCGCCGCAACTCGCGCGGTTGATTCCTTGCTGAATTACGAAACTGTCAAATATTTCAATGCTGAAGATGTTGAGGCAGCGCGCTATGACGCGGCAATGGCCGATTATGAGGTAATGGCGGTTCGGTCACGCACATCGCTGTCAGTCGTCAATATTGGGCAGGGAATCATTATTGCATTTGGCCTGATGGCGGTTATGGCAATGGCGGGTGCCGATATTCAAAAGGGCAATTTGACCGTTGGCGATTTTGTTGCGGTGAATACTTATCTTTTGCAGCTTTATCTGCCGCTTAATTTCCTTGGCTGGGTTTATCGTGAATTGCGCCAAGCGCTTGTTGATATGGAACGGATGTTTGCCCTGCTTGATGAAGAACCGGGCATTGCCGATAAGCCAGCGGCAAAACCGATCAATATTGATGGTGGCGAGCTGGTTTTTGACGATGTGCATTTTGCCTATGGTGATCGGCCGATTTTAAAAGGCGTCAGCTTTACCGTTAAGCCGGGTAAACGTGTTGCGATTGTCGGGCCAAGCGGGTCGGGCAAAACCACCATTTCACGGCTGTTATTCCGATTTTATGATCCGGTATCGGGCGCGGTTCGTCTTGATGGGCAGGATCTTCGTGATGTGACGCAGGCCAGCGTTCGTGCCGCCATTGGTGTCGTGCCGCAAGATACGGTGATGTTCAATTCAACGATTGGCTATAATATTGGCTATGGGCGCAATGGCGCTAGC
>CAWUWE010000075.1:0-11202 GCA_963926175.1 uncultured Alphaproteobacteria bacterium
GCCATAGGTTGGATAGGGGACGATCAAGCTTGCCATGCTGCCAATTTTGGCCTTTGTTGCAATTGCATGACTCCATGCCAAAATCATCTCGCCAGCGGCCGGCGCTAGAATTGACGCGCCAAGAATACGCCCATTTTTATGGGTAATGACTTTGACAATGCCTTCGCTTCGGCGATCGGCAATCGCGCGGTCATTGCCACTAAGCGGGGTTTCAAGACAAATCACCTGATTGCTGCCAAAACGCGCCTTGGCATCATCAAGCCCAAGCCCGACATGCGCCAGTTCCGGATCGCAATAAGTGACCCATGGCACCGCGCTATCATCCAGCTTGGCCGGTATCTTGAACAGGATATTGCGAATGACAATGCCGGCATGATAGCCCGCAATATGGGTGAATTGCTGTCGTCCGGCAACATCACCAATGGCATAGACATTCCGGTTGCTTGTTCGTAGCCGCCGGTCAGTGACAATGCCTTTGGCATTATGGCGTATCTTTGCGGCGGCAAGCTGCAACCTGTCAAGCGCCGGTTTCCGGCCAACTGCCATTAATAAATGACTGGAGGTCAGTTGTGTGCCATTGGCAAGGGTAGCGGTGATGGTTCGGCGGCCTGATTTGATGGTTTGAGACAGGCTGGTAACGCCAACCCCTTCAATCAGGGTGATGCCCGCTTTGGCAAGATTTTGTTTTAAGATCTCGACAAGCGCCGGATCATCGCGCCCCATAATGCGAAAGGCCTCGACCAAGGTCACGTCACAGCCAAGCCGTGCATGCGCTTGTGCCATTTCAACGCCGATTGGCCCGCCGCCAATAATCAACAGATGGTCGGGCTTTTCCGGATCAGCGAGAATGGTTTCATTGCTGTGAAAATTGGTTTGATCCAGCCCCGGAATGGGAGGTAACATGGGCTGTGATCCGCTGGCAATCACTATATACTTTGCGCGGACTTGATGGGTTGCTGATGCCACCGCGCGCGGGCCGGTAAAACGCGCCATTTCCGGAATCACAGTGACGCCAAGTGCCTCAAATCGGGCAATCGAGTCATGCGGTTCAATTTGCGCAATAACATCGGCCACATGCGCTTTGACAGCAACAAAATCAATATTTGGCGGGGTATTTGTGATGCCCATTGCTGCATTGCCATTGGCAAGATATGCCGCCTTTGCCGCGGCCAACAGCGCCTTTGACGGCACACAGCCACTATTCAGGCAATCACCACCCATTTGGCCGCCTTCAAACAGAACAACCCGCGCCCCCATCTGCACGGCACCAGCAGCAAGGCTTAATCCGCCCGATCCGCCCCCAATGATGCAAATATCGGTCTCAATCTGTTTCATCATGCCGTTCCTTTGTCGCTGGCTTTTTTGCCGCCTGGCCAGCGCCGCACCAAGATTGGCAATAGCGACAAAGCGCCAAGCCCCGCCAGCGGCAGTAAAATCTCTTGGCTTGTCAAAACGCCAAGATCGGGTGTTTTACCAGCGGCGAGAATATGATCAAAGCCGCGCCCCACCGAAATATAGACCGCAGTCCCCGGAATGATGCCAAGACAGGTTGCGCCGATAAATTGGCGAAATGGCATGCGGGTCAGGGCTGGCACAATATTGACCGCCCAAAACGGTGCCGCTGGAACCAGCCGCAAAGCCAGAAGATAGAAAAAGGCATTTTCTGAAAAGCCCTTCTCAAGCTTGGCAATAAACCTACCAGCGCGTTGGCGCAATAGATCGATAAATAGATTGCGCGCTGCCAGAAACACCAATCCGGCGCCCGTTGTTGCTGCGGCGACGACCAGAATAACCGCAGGCCAGCCAAGAACCGCACCGCCGGCAAGCGTTAGCAAGCTGGCAATTGGCAATGAAAAAGCAACGGCCAGAACATAGCTGCAAAAAAAGGCAAGATAGCCAAGCCAGATATGATCACTGGCAAAGGTTTTAATGGCGTTGTAATGCGTGCCAAGAAAGCCCCAGCTTATTATCTCATTGGCACCGCTGGCAAAAAACAGGGTTAATCCGCCAAGCAGAATTGCCGGAAGTAAAAGCCGTTTTACCGCTGGTGGTTTCATGGGCAATGCCCTGTTTGTTTCTTTGCCATGGTGACGATCCTATCCTTGCTAGATTTCATCTTAAAAGGAGCCTATAAATTGAAACAAGGGTAATAATCAATGGCATGTTCATGGAATTATGGCAGGCCATGATGTTGGCTGCTTTGGTAAAATGCCTATCCGATAGGCCATGCTGCCTGCCTAAATCTATGACGGCTGACAACATAATAGTCGAAGATAGAAAATTAAGATAGGAACGCCAATAGTGGGTGGTGATCAGAAAATCGGTAAAACCGCCGCAGAACAGGCCAAGCAGGAAAAAGAAAACCGGCTGTCCAAGGCTTTGCGCGACAATCTTCATCGCCGCAAAGCGCAAGCACGCGCCCGTAAATCACCCGCTACTGATACAGCCGAAATCGGCATGATAGCGCCGATAAAAACAGATAATTCATCAAAGGGTGAGGGGTAGATGACCCAATCGCGCAACTCTGATTTCGCACCCAAAAGCAAAGGCTAGCAGGCATATGGATGGTTTGGAAATTGACGGCGGCAAGCCGCTTCATGGCAATATTATTATCAGCGGTGCCAAAAATGCCGCTTTGCCGCTGCTGTGCCTCGGTTTGATCACCGATGCGCCATTAATTCTGGAAAATGTACCTGAACTTGCCGATACGATTTCGATGGAAGGCTTGCTTCGCCATCTTGGTGTTGATGTAGCGCGCGATGGCGAAATTGTCACCATGCGTGGTGGCGCACGGCAATATGATGCACCTTATGACCTTGTTCGTAAAATGCGGGCATCGGTTCTGGTTCTTGGGCCATTGCTGGCGCGTTATGGCGAGGCACGCGTATCCTTGCCAGGAGGCTGTGCTATTGGCACGCGGCCAGTTGATCTTCATGTCCGCGCGATGCAGGGGCTTGGCGCGGTGGTTGAGCTTGCCGATGGCTATATTCAGGCGCGCGCACCAGTTGGGTTAAGCGGTGGCCGCGTGGTGTTTCCGGCGGTGTCGGTTGGGGCAACCGAAAATGCGCTGATGGCGGCGGCTCTTGCCAGGGGGCCAAGCGAGTTGGTGAATGTTGCGCGTGAACCCGAAATTATTGATCTTGCAAATTGTCTGAATGCCATGGGTGCCAAAATTACCGGACATGGCACCGGCACCATTTCGGTTGAAGGTGTTGATGAATTGCATGGGGCAACGCATGCGGTGATTTCCGACCGGATCGAAGCTGGCACTTTTGCCATTGCCGCCGCGATGACCGGCGGTGATTTGACGCTGCAACGAACCAAGGCGCGCACGCTTGATGCGTTGCTTATGGTGCTTCGTGAAACCGGTGCCACTGTTACCGAAACCGCTGATGCAATCAGGGTTGTTGCGAATGGTCGTCCTGTTGCAGCCGATATCACAACCGATCCATTCCCCGGCTTTCCAACTGATTTGCAGGCGCAATTCATGGCGATGATGTGCATCGCTAATGGCTCGTCACGCATTTCTGAAACGATTTTTGAAAACCGGTTCATGCATGTTCCGGAATTGCTGCGCATGGGTGCCGATATTCAGGTTGATGGCGGCATTGCGATGGTTCGTGGGCGGGAAGTTCTGACGCCGGCGCCAGTGATGGCAACTGATTTGCGCGCGTCGGTATCTTTGGTGCTTGCCGCGCTGACAATCGAGGGGAAAAGCCAGATCAGCCGGATTTATCATCTTGATCGTGGCTATAGCAGGCTTGAGGAAAAGCTTGGCAATTGTGGGGCACAGCTACGCCGGATAAAGGTTTCGTAAGGATGCATGATTTAGCTGGACAATTGCGCCTTCTGGCGCGTGATGAGGATGATGTTGCGGTGGTGTCTGTCCTTTTGCAAGATGCGATCATTCCGGGCGCGGATATGGAGTTTAACCGCAAGACAAACCAATTCATCCTTGTTGCGAACCGGTTTTGCTGGGAAATCCCGCCGCTTGATGGTGTGACAAGCAGTGATGGAAAACCGGTTCACGAACGTCGGCTCTGCGGCATTTGCGTCCGTCATGTCACGGCGGTACAGCATCATAATTGGCCAGACATGCGGCAAGATGAGCTTTTCAACCTTCTTGCGCTTCGCCATGTTGATATGGCAGAACAAGCAAGCGAAGGTGTGGGTCTTCAATTTGAATTTTCTGGCGGGTCAAGCCTTCGGCTTTTAACGGATGAGATTGATATTACGCTTGCTGATCTTGACGCGGGTCACCCGACAAGTTTACAGCCAGCGCATGATGTTTAGGCGGCAAATTGGCTGCTTGTGAAGTGGAAAAAGCATATGGCACGACGGCTGGATTTTCATTCCGCTAATTTTGCTGCGGATTTTGGCACGCTGCTTGATAGCAAACGCGAATCAGATAGCGATGTTCATGATGCGGTCGGTTCGATCATTGCCGATATTCGCAATCATGGCGATCAGTCCTTGCTGGCGCTAACTGCAAAATTTGACAATCTTCATGCTGAAACGGTTGCCGATCTTGCGGTTGGCCAAGATGAAATGGCGGCTTCCTTAAATGGCCTTAATGCTGATTTGCGCGCCGCGTTGGAACTGGCGGCTGACCGTATTCGCCGTTTTCACGAAAAACAATTGCCCCAAGATTTTGCCTATCAAGATGATTCTGGCGTCCAGCTTGGCATGCGCTTTACACCGGTTGATGCGGCGGGTCTTTATGTGCCGGGTGGCAAGGCTGCTTATCCATCGTCGGTTTTGATGAATGCAATTCCGGCAATGGTGGCCGGTGTTGAACGGCGGGTGATGGTTGTGCCGGCGCGCGATGGCGAGGTCAATCCGTTGGTGCTGGCCGCAGCTTCGCTTGCCGGGGTAAGCGAGGTTTGGCGTATTGGCGGAGCGCAGGCGGTTGCTGCTCTCGCCTATGGCACGCAAACAATCGGCCAGGTTGATAAAATCGTTGGGCCGGGCAATGCTTTTGTTGCCGCCGCCAAACGGCAGGTCTTCGGTCAAGTTGGCATTGACAGTATTGCTGGCCCTTCGGAAATTCTGGTTGTTGCCGATGCGCAGAATGACCCAAACTGGATTGCGGCTGATCTTTTGTCGCAAGCCGAACATGACGAAGCTGCGCAATCCATTCTGATTACTGATGATGCGGATTTTGCTGATGCGGTTGAAGCGGCGGTACAAGCGATGTTGCCACAGCTTGAACGCGCCGCTGTTGCTGGCCAGTCATGGGCGGATAATGGTGCCATCATCACGGTTCCGTCGATGGACGAGATGCCAGCGCTTGCAAACCGGATTGCGGCTGAACATCTTGAACTTGCGCTTGATGATGCGGCTGGCTGGTCAGGTAAAATTCGGCATGCAGGTGCCATGTTCCTTGGCCGCTACACGCCAGAGGCGATTGGCGATTATGTTGCCGGCCCGAACCATGTTTTGCCAACCGCGCGAACCGCGCGATTCTCATCCGGGCTTGGTGTTGCCGATTTTATGAAGCGAACAACGATTGTGGCATGTGATGCTGATGGCTTTGCTGCTATTGCGCCTTCGGGTGTTGCGCTTGCTGATGCCGAAGGGCTTGGGGCGCATGCCTTATCGATGCGGATAAGAATGAAACGGTAGGGACGTAATGGCTGCAGACGGGGAACAAAAGGACAAAAACCGGCTCGTCAAAATTGATCTTGATGATGCTGGCAAACCTCGTCGATCTGCCGAAGCCGAACAGGAACGCGCAATCGCGATCTATGACATTCTTGAAGATAATATGTTCCGTCTTGGGTCACAAACAGGACCGCTTCACCTGACGCTTCGTCTTGAAGGGCGGCATGTTCATTTTGACATTCGCCAAGCCAATGAAACCCCCTTGATCCAGTTTTTTATGGCAATGGGGCCATTGCGCCGCGTCATGCGTGATTATTTCCATGTTTGCGATACTTATTATGATGCCATTCGCACGAAATCACCATCACAGATTCAGGCCATTGATATGGGGCGGCGTGCTCTTCACAATGAAGGGTCGGAGTTATTGCGGACACGCCTTGAAGGCAAGGTTGAAACTGATTCTCAAACAGCGCGACGCCTTTTTACCTTGATTTGTGTTTTGCAAAGCCGCTAGGGGGCAAAGACCAGATATGACCAAGCAAACTTCAGCTGCCGATAACAGCCGCCCTGGCAAAAAGAAATTTGGGGCTATCTTATTCGCCTGTAACATTAATGCGGTTCGCTCGGCGATGGCCGAAGCCATGGTAAAAGTGACCTTTCCAAAAGAAATTTTTGTTGACTCATGCGGTGTTGCACCCGGCAATCCAGACGGATTTGCCATTGCGGTCATGGCGGAAATTGGCATTAATATGGGGGCGCATCAGCCCAAATCTTTTAATGATCTCGATTCCGAATTTTATGATGTCATCATTTCCTTTTCGCCCGAAGCGCATGCTGCCGCTGTTGAGCTGACGCAAAGCATGGATTGTGAAACGCTGTATTGGCCGGTTGATAATCTGGCCGAACTAACCGGATCACGCGACGAACGTTTGCGCGCCTATCGGCATGTGCGTGGCGATATTCAATCAAAGCTGGAAAATTACTTAAATAAACCAGTCGCAGTAAAAACTTGACCTTTTTGCCAAATTTGCGCATGTCTATGGCTCAATTTTATTTGATGGAAAGGCTAACATGGCCAAGGAAGGCGTAATCGAGTTTTCAGGAACGGTAACAGAACTGCTGCCAAACGCGATGTTTCGTGTTAAACTCGACAATGATCACGAAGTGCTTGCTCATACTAGTGGCAAGATGAGAAAAAACCGCATTCGGGTGCTTGCTGGCGATCGCGTCAATGTTGAGATGACGCCGTATGACCTTAGCAAAGGTCGGATTACCTTTCGGTTTAAATAAACACAGCCGCCACGCCATATGGTGTGGCCCTTTTGGCTTGCGAAGCGGCTATAATGCTTTAACGCGAACGAGCAGGAGTGCAAGTCGGCGTGCCGAAGCAAAATCACCAAAATCACCAACAGCTTGTTCTTGCCTCGGCATCACCGCGGCGGCTTGATCTGCTTGGGCAAATTCACATTATCCCCGATCAGATTTTGCCGGCCGATAGTGATGAAACGCCTCGTCATCAAGAACGCCCCCATGATTACGCGCTGCGCATGGCGTGTGAAAAGGTATTGCTTGTCGCCAATCGGCTAGCGGGTGCGCGGGCGGGTGCCTTTATTCTGGCTGGTGATACCGTGGTGGCGGCTGGGCGGCGGATTTTGCCAAAGGCCGAAAGCGAACAGCAGGCGCGTGATTGCCTCTCAATTCTGTCGGGTCGGCGGCACCGTGTCTATGGCGGGATTGCGCTATGTTTACCTGATGGCAGCTTTCGTCACCGGCTGGTGACAAGCCATGTTCGTTTCCGGCGGCTTTCGGTACTGGATATTGATCATTATATTGATATGGGCGATTGGCAGGGAAAGGCTGGCGGTTATGCCATTCAAGGGCTGGCGGCACGGTTTGTTCGCGCGATTGATGGCAGCTATTCGAATATTGTTGGTTTCAGCCTTTATGATGTCGCTGCGATGCTCGATGCGGCTGGCTGGCGCGGCGTAGGCCAACTGCCTAGCCAAACCCCGCCCTCTGCATGATGTTGCCCGCCATGCAGAAACTTCCCGTAACAAAATTATTTCACGAGATCGCCCCTGGCCAAACAAGGCTGGGGTTTTTTGGTGAGGATGAACGGCTTTTAGATGTGTGGTTCGATTCGCTTCATCGCCCGAATCTCATTGGCAGCGTCCATAATATCCGCATCGAGCGTGTTTTCCCCAACCAGAATCGTGCCACTGGCCGTTTTGACGATGGCGTGCAGGTCAGTGCCAGGCTGCGCAAGGCTGATGCGGCATTGGCCAAGGCTGGTGCGATTTTGCCAGTGACCATTACCGCCGCGCCGCGTCATGGTAAACCGTGGCAGGCAATGATTGGCGCCAGATTGACAAGCGATTGTATGATCCTGCTCATTGGCCTTCCCGAAGGCGCTGCGGCGACTGGGCTATCAAGCCGGATTCCGGTTGAGCAACGCGCGGCGTTAAAGGGACGTTTGGTAGCCGAAGCAATGGCTGAATTGCCGGTCGGGTTTGGCGTAATTTTGCGCCGAAACGGGGTGGATTTACCCGATTTTGCCAGTGAGGTTTCGCGGCTTGTTGGCATGTGGCAGGCCAGTGCCAGCGACCTGCCAAAAAACCAAACAGGCATTGTCTTTGATGGCGGCGGCCTTTTGGCACGCGCAAAGCGGCTTGTTGGTGATGCCATGGTTCTGGATGATCCGACTGATGCGGCCGCGATGTCTTGCCTGCTTGATGACGCGATTGCCGCGGCAATTTTGCCAAAAACCCCACTTGCCTGTGGTGGGCATTTATGGTGCGAGCAAAGCCATGCGCTATGGTCGATTGATCTGGATAGCAATGGGGTAACGGATTTTGACCGGCTGTTTGATGAAGCAGCCAGCGAAATTGCGCGGCAAATCCGGCTTCGTGCAATGTCGGGGCCGGTGCTGATTGATGTGCCGCGCATGGCAATTCCAAAGGGTAAAAAATTTCGTAAGGCTTTGCAGGATGCGTTTGCCAATGACCCACGCCAGCCAGATTTTCTTGGCATGACCCGCGGCGGCTTATTGGAATTGCAAATCACGCATGGCGAGATGGCGCTTGATGCGGTCATGCAGGATCAACCAGCACAGGACGCGCTTGCTGGTTTACGGCTTGTTATGGAACAACCGGCCTTTCAACCGGTCAAGCTGGCGGTTAGTCAGGCAATGGCCAGTTGGCTTGAGGGGCTGGGCAGGCCCGCCCTCGATCAACTTGACAGACAGCTTCAGCTTGTTGTCTGGACAGATGATACGCATAATCAAACAGCGCATATTCTTGGATAATGGAGATAGAGAATGAGTGACATAAAGCAAGACCAGCAATCAGAACCGGCGACATCTGCCGCAAAGCCACTGCCAAAATGCCCAACCTGCGGTGCGCCAGCCGCTACCAAGGCGCGCCCCTTTTGCTCGTCGCGCTGCGCCGATGTTGACCTTGGCAATTGGTTTCAGGGGAAATATGCGATTCCGGCGGTTGATGCGGCTGATGATACGATTATCGAGGCGCTTCTTGCCGGTGATATGGCGCCAATACAAGATGAGGATGACCGCTAGTTCGCTGCCAGCACTGTTGGTCAAACAAGCTTTGGTTTTTTAGGTGAATTCAGGCTGGACAGCGGCAAGCCAAGCCGCTATATCCGTCATAATAGGCGCGTATCGCGGAAGCTATCTGGAAATACAGATCGCTGTTTGGGTCGCGCACGATTGTCAAAGTGGCCCCATTCGTGGCCGCAAAGTTGCCCGGGTAGCTCAGTTGGTAGAGCAGCGGATTGAAAATCCGCGTGTCGGTGGTTCAAGTCCGCCCCCGGGCACCACTTTCCAAGTTTCACATTGCCTATCTCACTGATTTGTAGACGATTGATGTGTTTGCAGGTGGTGAGTGATGCTCAAAGTGATGTACAGGTCTGATGATAGTTATGTGTCATGTCGGGCTGGTGTCTATTATTATATTAGACGTGTTCCATATGATGTGAGGCAGCATTATGCCTCCCATAGGCTTTCATTTAGTCTTCGTACCAAATCAAATGCTGGTGCTTTGAGGGCTGCACAATCAGTCACACAACGCCTTGAGGATTACTGACTTGGTCTTCGTCTTCAGGATATGGATATTCCAGCCATCCACTTGGTGAAAGCGAATCATGTGGATGATAGTTCCCCTTTAATGCTTGATGCTGTTGAGAACTACCTCCGTATCAAAGGTAATGATGACTGTATCTTTATCAGAACAGCCCAACGGAATGGTAGCTATGTAGCTAAGCTATTAGGCAACAGACCCATTACATCCTATGCAACTTCAGAGGCAGCCCAGTTTCGTGATTGGTGTCTTGATAAAGGCATGAACATAAACTCTGTCAAACGAGTATTTGCTTCTGTCAGGTCAATCATAAATCTAAACATTCGTGAATATGGATTGGATGGCACTAATGCCTTCAGTGGCACTTATATGCCAGATGGTTTTGATACTCCGAAGAGGAAGCCTATCCCTGATGAGATATTGAAAGTTATTCAAAGCAAATGCCAGGTAACTGATGATGAGCCTAGATGGTTAGTAGCCCTTATATCCGACACTGGCATGAGATTAAGTGAAGCAGCGGGGCTATCCAAAGGTGATGTCTACCTTGATGAGGAAGTGCCTTATGTGGACATCAAACCTCATCCGTGGAGACGTCTAAAGACAGCGGGGAGCAAACGCAAGGTTCCGTTGGTTGGTGTGTCACTCTGGGCAGCGAGACAGGCTTATGCAGCCAGTAACAGCCCCTTCTTATTTCCTAGGTATTGTGATGAAAAGGAGTGTCATTCAAACTCTGCTAGTGCTACTTTGAACAAGTGGTTGAAGCAGGTGGCAGGACCAGATTATGTCATTCATTCATTCCGTCATTCCATGCGTGACAGGCTTCGTGCAGTGAATTGTCCATCAGATATGATTGATCAGATTGGCGGATGGTCTTCAGGTAAAGTAGGTGAGGGCTATGGAGATGGATACTCAATTGAAATAAGCGATCGCTGGCTGTCACAAATCAAGTGTAATTGACTGCTTGCGTCCTCCAATTCTCAAGCGCCTCACTCCAACTTGGGATTTCATCAGCTTCATAGCCAATGGTTGAGCCTGTCGCTATTTTAGGGAAAACCTTCATCGCTTTTAAATGTATCGGCGAAGATACAAATTTCTTCATATCCTTTTTTGTTTCCCATGCAGTCAACGTATGATGAAACCCATCAACCGTCTTAACCTCGCAGAACAGAACTCCTTTAGAAGACTTGGCTTGTCTGAATGTTGGCCAGCCAATAACCAAAAGCGAATTGCTGAAAAGAAGCCTTTGGTCTTTAGAGCAGTAACAGAAACATACATAAAAGAAACTTCTCACCACCTGCAAACAATCAATATGTCTACAAATCAATGAGATACATGTCCGTTGTTAGGAAATTTGGAGCGGGTGAAGGGATTTAATTGCCCTCATACAGCACCAATGCACATCTCACTGTTTGTACTTTCAATAGGTTACGTATTGGTGAGTCACTGTCAACAGGCACGATATGTACATCAGTTTGTACATCAGTACGGGTGGGCATGATCCACC
>CAWUWE010000076.1:0-9691 GCA_963926175.1 uncultured Alphaproteobacteria bacterium
TGAGCTTCGTAAAATATGTTCTGAAATGAGTTTTTTCGCGTTTCAAGACACAAAAAAAGGTACCTAAAGGGTACCTAAATTTTCGCAAAAATTCCGTATTTCTACAGAAATCAATAGCTTGGAAAAAAGCTTTGGCATCCCGTAGGGGATTCGAACCCCTGTTGCCGCCGTGAAAGGGCGGTGTCCTAGGCCTCTAGACGAACGGGACATCTTTAAAAGCAAAGCCAATGACGCTTGTAGTAGTCAAAACCGTCGACCAAATCAAGCCGCTTTTATCATCAATTTGTGTTTTTCCGCAAAACAGGCAAGACCGAGGTGGGATTCTAGGCTTAGCGCGCAAATGCCAGTGGTGGAACGGCAACATCATCAATTTCAAACTGCATGGCATTGCCGCCACGAAACCGGTCGCGCCGCACCCGACCAAGAATATGCAAATAGCGACCATCGCGGGCATCGGCTACCGTCTGCCCAAGCGGCGTACCGCCTGCTTGAAACGCAATTGCATTCAAGCTGCCACTGCCATCATCCAACCTGCAGGATAAATGCGCCCCCGCCTCGCCCACAAATTTTGCCGATTTGATTCGGCAATCGGGAATCACAAATCGCGGCTCGGGATTGCCGCTGCCAAACGGGCCAAGCCGGTCAAGCCAATCGGCAAGATCGGGCTTGCATCCAGCAACGCTTAACAGACCACTAGCTTTATGCAGTGTTTGCGGGATAACCCCATTTAGATCAGTCATCAGCCGGTCATTCAAAAATTGTTGTAGATCTTCAATCTTATCAGCCCTGACGGTAAAGCCTGCGGCCATATCATGCCCGCCGCCACCTTCTAGAATCCCAGCCTGATGCGCGGCGATAATGGCGTTGCCAAGCCGAAAACCAGCGATACTGCGCCCCGATCCTTTGCCAATGCCATCATCATTCATAGCAATCACCAAAGCAGGCTTGCCGAAACGTTCGCGAACCCTGCCAGCAACAATTCCAATCACGCCTTCATGCCAAGATGGGTCATGCATGATCAAAACCGGATGGTTTATTTCGGCAGCCTGATCAATGGCAGCAATGCGGATTCCTTCTTCAATCTGCTTGCGCTCGCGGTTCATTTCATCAAGCCGAAGCGCCAGACCGGCTGCCTCGTCACTATTATTGCAGGCAAGTAGCTTTACCCCAAGGCCAGATCCGCCAATCCGGCCAGCGGCATTGATTCGAGGGCCAAGCAAAAAGCCAAAAGCATAAACATTAGGTGCCGCGTTCATGCCGGCAACATCGGCAAGCTTGGTCAGCCCGGGATGACGGCGTTCGGCCATCACCTTTAACCCTTGGCGGACAAAAGCGCGGTTTAACCCAACCAGCGGCACCACATCACAAACAGTGGCCAACGCAACAATATCAAGATAATCCATCAAATCAGGCGGGGTGCGGCCTTCGGCAAAATGGCCGCGTTCACGCAATACGCGAACCATGCCAACAAGCACGATAAAAACAACACCAGCGGCGCAAAGATAGCCATATTGCCCATCCTCATCCAGCCGGTTGGGATTTACCACCGATTGAGCGCGCGGCAATTCGGGGCCGGCGATGTGATGGTCGATCACAATAACATCAAGCCCTATTTTGGCCACTGCCGCCAGCGGCGCATGCGCCGTGATACCGCAATCGACCGTCACCAACAGCTGTGCGCCTTTTTCTTTTAAGGCAAGCAAGGCGGCCGTATTCGGGCCATAGCCCTCAGTAAAGCGGTCAGGGATATGGACATCACAAGCCACATCAAGATCGCGCATCGTCGAAATCAGCAGCGCCGCCGCCGCCGCACCATCAACATCATAATCGCCAAAAACACCAATTGGAGTTTTGCTCATAACCGCATCGGCAAGCCGCTTGGCTGCCTTGTCCAGATCTTTAAATCTTGACGGGTTGGGCAGTAAATCGCGAATTTTCGGGTCAACATAATGCGGTGCTGTTTCGGCTGTTAAGCCCATACCAGCCATGATGCGCGCTAAAGGAATGGGGAGATCGTCAAACACATCCATCAAGGCGGCGGCAAGCCGGTCCTGATTTGGCCCTGATAATTGCGTTGACGCCTGGGCCCAACGGGCGCCGCTTGTCGAATGGGCTATGCCAAGGAAAGCGTCCTCAGCCATTACCCCTCCAAATCCGCCAGCAAGATTGGCATGGCAACCGGCTTGGCTTTGACAATCGGCAAATCTTCCATCTCGTCCAAAGCTTTTTTCAAGCTGGCAACTGGGGTTTCATGCGTTGTCATGACAAGGGCCACAACATCGCCCGGTGCGCGTCCTTGTTGCAGCAAGCCTTCAATCGAAATATCGTGCTTTTGCAAAATCGCAGTTACTGTCGCCAAAACGCCCGGCTGATCAACAACCATCAAACGCACATAAAATGGTTTATCTGGCCCTGCCCCATTTTTCACCGCGCTGGAATCCGCAAGCTGGCTTATCGGTTTGCCAAAAGCAAGCCCGCCACGACCAGCGGCAATATCAATCAAATCAGACAAAACCGCCGATGAGGTTGCCCCACCCCCAGCTCCCGGACCAACGGCCAGAACGCTTCCAACCGGCGTGCCATGAAATTCAACAGCATTCAAAACACCGTTCACCTTGGCGAGCTGGCTGTTAAGAGGCAATAAACAGGTTTGCATGCGCGGCATTAATCCAGGCTCGGCAACGCCAACAAGTTTAATGCAAAAGCCCAATTGATTGGCATAGGCAAAATCAACCGATGACACATCACGGATACCTTGGATCGACACAGCGTTAAAATCAGGCTGATGCCCAAATGCAATGGCGGCCAAAATGGTCAATTTATGCGCGGCATCAATGCCGTCAACATCAAAGCTTGGCTCGGCTTCGGCATAGCCAAGACGTTGCGCGTCCGCCAGCACTTCGTCAAAATCGCGCCCCGTTGTCTCCATTGTTGAGAGAATATAATTGCAAGTCCCGTGCAAAATACCGGCAACGCGGTTAATCTGGTTTCCGGCAAGCCCTTCGCGAAGCGTTTTCACTGCTGGAATGCCGCCAGCAACCGCCGCTTCGAACATAAGATGCGCGTTATTGGCCTCGGCAAGTGTGGCCAGTTCGGTTCCGTGATGCGCGATCATCGCTTTATTGGCCGTGACGAAATGCTTTCCTGACGACAGTGATGCACGGGCAAGATCCAATGCCACACCTTCGCTGCCACCGATCATTTCAACGATAATGTCAACATCATCACGCGTGGCAAGCTGTGCTGCATCATCATACCAGTCAATGCCGTCAAGCGGAAAGGCGCGGTCAGCTGACCGGTCGCGCGCACTAACGGCAACAATGTCAAGTGCTTGCCCTGCAGCGATCGCCAAATCGTCATTCCGATTGATTAGCTGGCGGGCAACTTCAGATCCAACGACCCCAAGGCCCGCGATTGCAATTTTTAAACCGGATTTTTCTTTTGTCATCACAAATTCACTTTTTCACAAATTTTCGTTTCTGCCAGCAACAAGCGGCTTTGCAATGGTGTAACCATTTGCCCGATTTCTGGCAAGGCTCCTGCCGGTCATTCCCGCAGATTTACCGTGTTTTTTTGGCTTACAGATTGGTTGCGCTTCGCGCGGCCTGATCATAAAGACCCGATAACAGCCGTAATTGACGCGCCACCTCACCAAGCTCGGTGCCACTGCCACAATCAAAAGGCATAAAGCCATCGACAAGACAGGCCTCGCGAACCGCGCGATAACGAAGGCATAAATCAATGCCCAAATCTGTTGTGGCGTAAAGCACTTCCTTGCCATGTTTTTCGCTACTGACAAGACCAGCCTTGATCAATTTTTTCAGCGCATAATTGACCGTATGGCTGTCATCGACATTCAATTTGAAACAAATATCAGCCAGCTTTTTTGGGCGCGCCCGATGATTGACTGAATGAAGACATAAAATATCAAGAACATTAAGGTCGGTGCCACCACTAACGCTTATGCCAGCTTCGGCAACCGCAGTTGCCATTGCTTTCACCATCCATTTGCCAAAGGCGTTCCACGCGACAATCAGGCCATATTCGACCTCGCTTAATTCAGCCGCCTTTTCCGAAACCAAGTGCGATGACGAAACAATCCTTTTGGCATCAGGGGGTTTAGATTTTTCTTGTGCCATCAAATCACCTTTCGTTATTCGCATTTACGCAGTGATGTGGTTATTTTCCGAACTTGTCACTTTTGCCAAAACCGCCACCGCCAGGCGTTTCAATCACGAAAACATCGCCAACCCCCATTTTGCGAATATCGGTTGCGGTTAGCGTTTCAGTCGTGCCATCGGTTCGTTCAACCCAATTGCGCCCAAGCGCCGCCTCGCCGCCGCCATCCATGCCGTAGGGCGGGACAATACGGTGATTGGCAAGAATCACCGCTTCCATTTCCTCAAGAAAGCGCAACCGACGGCGAACACCATTGCCACCATTATGCCGGCCAATGCCACCCGACCCGTGCCTGATCTCAAAGCTTTCCAGCAAAACCGGATAACGCCATTCCAAAATTTCAGGATCGGTCAAGCGGCTGTTGGTCATATGGGTGTGAACCGCGTCGGTACCGTCAAAATCTGGCCCTGCGCCTGATCCGCCGCACAAAGTTTCGTAATATTGATAGGTTGCGTTCCCATAAAAGAAATTATTCATCGTGCCTTGCGCTGCAGCCATAACACCAAGCGCGCCATAAAGCGTGTCGGTAACGATCTGGGAGGTTTCCACATTACCAGCAATGACCGCCGCAGGATATTGCGCTTTTAACATGCAATCATCGGGAAGAATAATCTGAACAGGTTTTAAACAGCCTTCATTCATTGGAATATCATCAGCCACTAAGGTTCTAAAAACATACAAAACTGCGGCACGACAAACAGCAGCAGGCGCATTGAAATTATTCGCACCCTGCTTGCTTGTGCCGGTGAAATCAACAATTGCCGACCGGTCGGATTTATTGATTGAAATCGCAACCCTGACCTGCTGTCCATTATCCATTGGATAGTTAAAGCTGCCATCTTTGAGAACATCAATGACGCGGCGAACGGATTCTTCGGCATTATCCTGAACATGGCCCATATAGGCAATAACCGTTGCCAGCCCGTAATGCGTGACCATTTTATGGAGTTCGCGAACGCCTTTTTCATTGGCCGCTAGCTGGGCACGAAGATCGGCTATATTTTGATCCGTATTACGCGCTGGATATTTTGCCGAATCCAGAATGGCGCGCATTTCTGTTTCGCGATAATTTCCGCCATCGACAAGCTTGAAATTATCGATCAAAACGCCTTCTTCTTCGATATGTTTTGAATCTGGCGGTGCCGAACCGGGCGTGCGGCCGCCAACATCGGGGTGATGCCCGCGCGAGACAACAAAGAACAAGATATCCTTGTTAGAATCATCAAAAACCGGCGTGATAACCGTGATATCGGGAAGATGCGTTCCGCCATTATAGGGATTGTTCAGAACAAAGGCGTCGCCAGCATTGATATTGTCCTGATTACCGCGGATAACGGCGCGAACTGACTCGCCCATTGATCCAAGATGAACCGGCATATGCGGAGCATTGGCGATCAAAGCACCAGCCGGATCAAAAATGGCGCAAGAGAAATCAAGTCTTTCTTTAATATTGACCGAAAGCGCGGTGTTTTGAAGCGTATAGCCCATCTGTTCGGCAATCGACATAAACAGATTATTGAATACTTCCAGCATCACCGGATCGCAATTTGTACCAATTGCCACCCGCGGTGCAACGGCCACAACACGCCGAACGACAAGATTGCCAATCGCGGTCATTTCGGCCTGCCACCCAGGTTCGATCACATTGGTTCCGGTGGCCTCGGTGATCAGGGCCGGCCCCATGATCCGTTCCCCTGCGGCGATTGCGCGGCGGGCATAGACCGGTGCTGTCACAAATTGTTTATCCATATAGCATTGAACATGATCCAGAATATCCAGCGGCGCGTCAGGGGCGGCGGTAACGCTGGTTTCAACATCGAAATTCCGGCCAATTGACTCGACCGAAATCGTGGCGGCAACAAGTGTCTTAGCCGGCATCAGAAAGCCAAAACGTGATTGATAAGCTGCCTCAAAATCAGCCGTCATCTCGGCAATCGAGCCAAACGGCGCGGCAAGCGCCGTATCTGATCCGTCATAGCGAAGGTGGACATAACGATTTGTCTCAATGCGCGCACTGGCGATATCCTGACCCGCAAGTTCAGCCTCGCTTTGCTTGGCAAGTTCATCAAGCTCACTTTGCAATCTTGGCGTCAGATTTTCATGGAATCCAGCTTCAAGCGTGCGTTCGCGAAGCGCCGTCACATCGGCAAGCCCCATGCCATAGGCCGATAAAACTCCAGCAAAAGGATGGATCAAAACCGTTTTCATACCCAAAACATCGGCAATCAAACAGGCATGCTGGCCGCCTGCCCCGCCAAAACATTGAAGCGCATATTCAGTGACATCATAACCGCGCTGAACCGAAATTTTCTTGATCGCATTGGCCATATTTTCAACCGCAATGCGCAAAAAGCCGCTGGCAATTTCTTCTTCGCTTCGTTTGATACCAGTTTCTGCTTCAACCTGCGCCGCCAGCGCGGCAAAACCGGCGCGTACCGGCGCAACATCAAGCACCTCATCCTGATTGGGGCCAAAAACATGCGGGAAATATTGTGGCTGTAGCTTGCCAAGCATGGCGTTGCAATCAGTCACGGCAAGCGGGCCACCCCGGCGATAGCAAGCAGGCCCAGGATTGGCACCAGCGCTTTCCGGTCCGACTTGAAACCGGCCATGTTCAAACCGGCAAATTGAACCGCCGCCCGCGGCAACCGTATGAATCAGCAGCATTGGCGCGTGAATCCGCACGCCAGCAACAACCGTGTCAAACACGCGCTCATAGGCATTTTCATAATGCGCAACATCGGTTGAGGTGCCGCCCATATCAAAGGTGATAACCTTGTCAAACCCTGCCTGTTTGGCGGTTTTCACCGCGCCGACAATGCCGCCGGCAGGACCTGATAAAATGGCATCCTTGCCCTGAAACAGGCTGGCATCGGTCAGGCCGCCATTTGATTGCATCAATTGCAGCTTGGTGCCTTTGGATTGGTCAATATCGCGGGCAAGACGGTCGATATAACGCCGCAAAATAGGCGATAGATAAGCATCAGCAACCGTGGTATCGCCGCGCCCGACAAATTTGATCATTGGGCTGGTGCCATGGCTTGTTGAAATTTGCGTAAAGCCAATTTTGCGGGCGCGTTCTGCAATTGCCAATTCATGCGCCGGAACGCGATAGCCATGCATCAAAACAATGGCAATGGCGCGGATGCCATCATCAAAGGCGGCCTGGAGCCGCGGCGTTACATCATCAAGATCAAGCGGCGTAATTATCTGGTCACGCGCATCAACGCGTTCGATCACCTCTTCGATGCGGTGATACAGCATTTCAGGAAGGATGATTTCCTTGTCAAACAGGCGTGGCCGTGCCTGATAGGCAATGCGAAGCTGGTCACGAAACCCTTTTGTCACAACAAGCAGGGTTTTATCGCCCTTGCGCTCAAGAAGCGCGTTTGTCGCCACGGTTGTTCCCATTTTCACAGCATCAATAGCATTGGCTGGCAATGGCGCATCTTCGGCGATATGCATCAGATCCCGCATGCCCTGCAAAGCGGCATCTTCGTAGGCTTCGGGATTTTCGGACAGTAATTTATGCGTTAGCAAATCACCATCGGGCGTCCGCGCCACAAGATCGGTAAATGTGCCGCCACGATCAACCCAGAATTGCCATCCTGATTTATCATTGGTTTTGCTGTTTTTATTGTGATCGGGCTTGGCCATTTGTTGTCATCCATGAAACGAGTGTGATGCGACAACGTTTATAAATTATCAACAAAATGTCAATGTTAGAATGATCCGCCGTGCTAAAAGTATGCTGCATAAAAAAAGGGCTTCGAAATAACGAACCCCTTTAAATTTGTTCAATGTTTTATAAGTACGATACTAACGCTTGGAGAACTGGAAGCTACGGCGGGCTTTCGCCTTACCATATTTCTTACGCTCAACCACGCGTGAGTCACGTGTCAGGAACCCGCCAGCTTTCAAAACCGGACGAAGACCCGGCTCAAACAGGGTTAGCGCGCGGCTGATGCCATGACGAACCGCACCGGCCTGACCAGATAGGCCACCACCGCGAACCGTTGCAATCACATCAAATTCGCCAGTGCGCTCGGTTGCATCAAATGGCTGTGCCAAAATCATCTGCAAAACAGGGCGGGCAAAATAAACCTCCACCTTGCGGCCATTGATTGTGACCTGACCAGTACCGCGCTTTACCCATACGCGGGCAGCGGCATCTTTACGGCGACCTGTTGCATATGAACGGCCAAGATTGTCGATTTTAGGCTCAACCGGTGCTGCTGGAGCTTCGGCAACAGGTGCGTCTGCACTGATTGCGCCTAATGCTGCCATACCTTCGGCCTGTGTGTCGGTGTTTTGTGTATCTTCGGCCATGACTACCTCACGTTCTTTGCGTTCATGCTAGCAATATCCAGCGCGACCGGCTGTTGTGCTTCATGCGGGTGGCTTGGACCTGCATAGATATGCAGGTTGCGCATTGCTTGACGGCCAAGCGGTCCGCGCGGAATCATGCGCTCGACAGCTTTTTCAATCACGCGGGTTGGAAAGCGACCGTCAAGAATCTTGTCGGCAGTCCGCTCTTTAATGCCGCCCGGATAGCCTGTATGCCAATAATAGGTCTTGGCGCTACGCTTGTTACCGGTCAAATGCACCTTTTCGGCATTGACGATGATGATGTGGTCACCGCAATCCATATTTGGCGTGTAGGTTGGCTTGTGCTTTCCGCGTACGCGCATGGCAACAAGCGAAGCAAGACGCCCAAGAACGAGATCGGCTGCGTCAATGACGAACCAATTTTTCTCGATGTCTTTTGGCGTTGCAACATAGGTCCTTGGCAAAGGCATGTTATCATCTCCAGAAAAAAATGAGCCTGCAAGACATGGCACGCCATGCATCACAAGCTGTCCTGTCGCGGTTTATAGGCAATTTTGGCGATAGCGTCAAATATTATTTTTGCGTGAAAAATATAATAATTCAATGCTTACAGTGGGTTATTTATGAGGTATTATTTTACCACATATTTTTTCGTTGTTTTTTTGGGTTTTACCGCACCTCGCCCTTCGCATTTGCCAATCACATCTTCCAATCGCATTTTCCACGCGGGTTTCCGGTTCGGGTTCGCCATGCGGGTTTCATTGAGATGATAGCAAGCTTGGCAGCTTTGACAAAAGCCTGTAAGAAAATGACATAAACAAAGTTATATACATTCGTCTTATCACCAACCTGCTGGCAAAAGGGCATTATCTTGTTCGTTCTGATCGATAATTATGACAGCTTCACATGGAATTTGTGGCATTTCCTGTCTGATCTTGGCGCTGAGGTCGAAATTCTGCGCAATGACGCAATGTCGGCTGATGAAGTGATTGCCCGCGACCTGGAAGGGATAATCATTTCACCCGGCCCGGGAACGCCGCAAAATGCCGGCATAACCATAGATTTGATCCGTGCCGCCAAAAATGCAGGAACGCCGCTTCTTGGGGTTTGTCTTGGCCATCAGGCGCTTGCCGCGGCCTTTGGTGCCGAAATCAAACGCGTTGATCCGCCGGTGCATGGCAAA
>CAWUWE010000077.1:0-2696 GCA_963926175.1 uncultured Alphaproteobacteria bacterium
GCAAGCTCGTCTTCCTCGCTGACCCGAATACCGATGATTTTATCAATGGCAAACCAGACAATTAATGAGACCACAAAGGTGAACACACCAACAATGAGAATTGACGTTAGCTGGGTTACAAAGCTGGCATCACCATTGGTCAATGGCACGGCGAGTGTTCCCCAGATACCGGCCATCAGGTGAACCGGAATGGCACCAACAACATCGTCAATTTTGATCTTGTCGAGGAACGGCACCGCAAGGACCACAATCACGCCGCCAACGCCGCCGATTAATGTCGCTGCGCCCAAAGTTGGGGTCAGCGGTTCTGCGGTAATCGACACAAGCCCTGCAAGCGCACCATTTAACACCATTGTCAAATCGACCTTTCCATAGAAAATCTGGGTCAGCGCCAGCGCGACAAGCGCACCACCAGCCGCAGCGGCATTGGTATTGGCAAAGATGCGCGAAATATCAGCAACATCGCCAATGCTGCCCATCGCCAATTGCGACCCGCCGTTAAACCCAAACCAGCCCATCCATAAAATGAAGGTTCCAAGCGTTGCCAGCGGCAAATTCGCACCAGGCATCGGCACAACACGGCCGTCTTTATATTTTCCAATTCTTGGACCAAGGATCAACACGCCAGCAAGCGCCGCCCAGCCACCGACTGAATGGACAACAGTCGAACCGGCAAAATCAAGAAAGCCCATGCTGTCCAAAAAACCGCCGCCCCATTTCCAGCTTGCCTGCAGCGGGTAAATCACCGCAGTCAGGATAAAGGTGAAAAGCAGAAACGGCCATAGCTTGATACGCTCGGCAAGCACGCCCGACACAATCGAAGCTGTTGCCGCACAGAACATCAACTGAAAGAAGAAATCTGATCCGGTTGACGCATAAGAAATATCATCGACCTTCTCAGGTGCCACCCCAACCGCCTCAAGAACGGCAGCGACCGGAAGTAGACCTGACAAAACGCCTTCAATCGACCATGTCCCTAGCGGGTACATCAGATTATAACCGATAAGGTAATAGCCAATTGCCGCCAGCGAGAACAACGCCACATTTTTGGTCAATTGCATTGTTGTGTTTTTCGCCCGCACAAGACCGGCCTCAAGCATGCAAAAACCGCAAGCCATGAACATCACCAAAAACCCTGACATCAAAAACAGCAATGAGTTCAGAATGAAAACGCTATGCGCTGGTGCCTCTTGCGCAAAAGCCGGGCTAGCCATCAAACTAGCCGCGCCAGCAAGACACGAATATTTTAAAATTGTTTTAACCATTTTTAACTCCTACATGATGCCTTTAAAGGGCGCTGTCGCCAGTTTCGTTGGTACGAATTCGAACCGCTTCCTGAAGATCGAAAGTGAAAATCTTGCCATCACCAATTTTGCCGCTTGAGCTGGCGGTTTTGATGACGTCAATCGCCTTTGTTGCCATTTTTGCTGGCAAGGCGAGCTCAATCTTAACTTTTGGCAAGAAATGAACTGTATATTCGGCGCCGCGATAAATCTCGCTTTTTCCCTTTTGCCGTCCATAGCCCTGCACTTCGGTAACGGTCATGCCGGTGATGCCAATATCCAGCAGCGCATCATGCACCGCTGTCAATTTTCCCGGCTGGATGATTGCGATTATATATTTCATGTCTCGTCCTTCCTTGACGTCTGTCCGGCAAATCTGATGCCGTCCTGAGTAAGCCCGGTGCCAGCCCCGTTCTGGGTCGCCGTTTTCCGGGAGGTAATTCGTGACGGTCTTTTAGAGGAATCGGGCGCCGTCAGTCCCGCGGTTATGAGCCGATAGAGAGGTGGTAGCAGCTGTTTGATGAAAAAAATTCTGCTAGTTTTGCATAATTGTGATGCATTTTTTGCATCACATAGCTAAGCTGGCGTTATATTCTTGAGTTTTAGCCAGTTTTTGAGGTGTTTTCTGATATGCGCTTTATGACGTCATTACGCTTTATCGATGCGGTTGCCCGTGAAAAATCAATTCGCAAAGCCGCCGAAAAACTTGCCATCACTTCAACCGCGCTGAATCGGCGGATTCTGCAAATTGAAGATGAAATTGGCCAACCTCTGTTCGAACGTTTGGCATCGGGGGTCAGGCTGAACACCGCTGGTGAATTATTTGTCCAGCATATTCGCACCCAAACCGCCGAATTGGCGCGGGTGCAATCGCAAATTGCCGATCTATCAGGAATCCGGCGTGGTCATGTCCGCATTGCCAGCGGCGCTGATACAATGCGTTATTTCCTGCCTGAAACCGTTGCCCGCTATCGCGGCGAACATCCGGCGGTTACTTTTGATCTGGTGCGCCAATCAGGTGATTCGGCCGAACAGGCGCTTCGCACGCTTGAGGCTGATCTGGCTTTGATTTTTGAGCCGATCAAAAGTGCTGATTTTCAGACAATGGCCACCGCCCGTCAACAGCTTTACTGTATGATGTCAGCCAATCACCCTTTGGCCAAAAAAACAATGATCAGGCTTCGTGATTGTGTTGGGCAACCCGCCATTCTGCCGCGTGCCGATGCCGGATTACGGCAATTGCTCAATGTTGGCCTGATCCGGCGCGGTGTCGAACTTGGAACCGCAATCGAATCAAACAGTCAAGAATTTCTACAAAATTATCTGACTCATGAAATGGTCATTTCCTTTCAAATTCCAATCGCTATGCCAAGCGACCTGATCACAGCCCCCGCAAATGACAGCAAAATTGTG
>CAWUWE010000078.1:0-75693 GCA_963926175.1 uncultured Alphaproteobacteria bacterium
GAAAAACATAAGGTCAATATTTTCTATACTGCTCCAACCGCCATCCGCGCCTTGATGCGCGAAGGCGATAAGCCTGTCACGGTTTGTGACCGATCATCTTTGCGGCTTCTTGGATCGGTTGGCGAACCGATCAATCCCGAAGCATGGATGTGGTATCATAATGTGGTTGGTGAAAAACGCTGTCCGATTGTCGATACTTGGTGGCAAACCGAAACAGGCGGCATTCTGATTACGCCGCTACCCGGGGCAACCGCCACTAAACCAGGTTCGGCAACCAAACCTTTTTTCGGCATTCAGCCGGTTCTTGTTGATAGTGATAACAATATTCTTGATGGTGCCAGTGATGGCAATTTATGTATTGGCCATTCATGGCCCGGCCAGATGCGAACTGTCTATGGCGACCATCAGCGCTTTATCGAAACCTATTTCACCACTTTCCCGGGTCGCTATTTCACCGGTGACGGCGCCCGCCGTGACAAGGACGGCTATTTTTGGATTACCGGCCGTGTTGATGATGTGTTGAATGTATCCGGCCACCGGATGGGAACAGCTGAAGTTGAATCGGCATTGGTGGCGCATCCAAAAGTGGCCGAGGCTGCGGTTGTTGGCTATCCGCATGATATCAAAGGGCAAGGAATCTATGCCTATGTCACCTTGGTGGCTGATGCGGTTGCTGATGATCAGCTGGCCGCTGAGTTGTGCCAATGGACACGCAAAGAAATTGGCCCCATCGCGACGCCCGACCTATTGCAATGGGCACCACAATTGCCAAAAACGCGGTCAGGCAAGATTATGCGGCGTATTTTACGGAAAATTGCCGCCAATGAATATGATCAGCTAGGCGATACATCAACCTTGACCGATCCAGCGGTGGTTGATGACCTTGTCGAAAATCGGCAAAATCGCAGTGACTAGCAATGGCCAAACCCAATCTGGGGCAACCTAATCGGGGCAAGGCAATCTGATCTGATGGCCTAGTCCTCATTTATGGCTGCCTTCAATCATGCCGGTTCATTGCAGATTTCGCCTAGAACCTGGCTTGACGTAATCTGGCTAAACGTTATCCAGTTTGGCGTCATTTGGCTTGGCGTTAGCTGATGCCAAGTTCGATCGCCCGAAAAACGGCATGCGTTCGGTTTTTAGCACGTAATTTTGAACGCAGGCTTTTCAGATGATGCTTGATTGTCACCTCGCTCAAATTTAACGAGCGGGCAATTTCCTTATTTGAACTGCCGGCAAGAAATCCAGACAACACGTCATGTTTGCGTCCGGTCAGCTGGTCTTTGCTAACCATCATACTTTCATCAGCCAATTTGGCCGCATCGCATCATCACTTCAAGATGGTAAAAAAATGAATAATAATTTTCGGTGAATGCTACGTTTGGTTAATCCAAACGGTCAATATCATCACAGCCAGCGTCTGTTTACAGAATCGATTTCAACTTTTCAGTGATAAAGGCAATCGGCTCATTATGCACGATCGTGCCTTTAAAGCTGCCATCATCACGATATAGAAATACAGCGGCGCTATGATCATAAAGATAATCCCCATCGCCTTGATCATTTCTTTGCGCATAGACGCCGAATTGTTGCAGCACCAATCGCACCTTATCCGGCGATCCGGTTAAGCCGGTAACATTGGCATCAAACAGGCTGAGATATTGCTTTAATTGTTCTGGCGTATCACGTTCAGGATCGACCGTGATAAATAAAATCTGCAGCGCCTTTGTATCCATACCCGCCGATTCCAGATCATCGCGTGCAGCGGCAAGCGTTGTCAAAGTGGTTGGGCAAACATCCGGACAATAGGTAAAGCCAAAAAACAGCGCAATTGGCCGATCGGCAAAATCATCTTGATTTCGCGCAATGCCGTTTTGATCAACCAACTCGATGTGATTATCTTGAAATTGCAGAATGCCGATTGTGGTTTTTTTCGCAAATTGATCAGAAATCAAAAACACGCTAACCGCAAGCCCGAGAAACAACAAAGCCGCGGCAATGACCCAGCCCATCTTGCGACCCGTCGCGCGGCGTTGCTGATGGGCTGTGGTTCCGGTGGGTTTGGGCGATGTTGTGTTATCCTGTTTCATGCCCTAGATGTAGGCGAATAGACAGGGACTTTCAAGGCTTTGCTTTTTATCATAATTTGCGATTTTGGCGATAGCAGAAACAAGGCCAAACGAGGGCCTTTGTCCAATCGCGAATGAAAGATTGTCATTGCCAATCGGTTTTGATTATAGTGCGGTGCAAGCGACGCTTAACCGCCAAACCATTGAAACCATGACGAGTCGATATTCATGTATGCTTTTGCCATCCTCATTGATCAGATCATCAATTTTTATATCTGGACTCTGCTTGCCTATCTTGCGGCAGGTTGGTTGATCGCATTTAAAATCATCAACCCGTGGCAGCCGATTGTGCGGATGATCATTGATGTTCTGGCACGAGTCCATGAACCATTATTAAGGCCAGTACGCCGGATCTTGCCCGATTTTGGGGCGCTTGATGTCAGCCCGATCGTCTTGTTTCTTTTGGCGCAATTCCTGCGAAATCTTCTGCAAAGTAGTATAACGGGCTAGGCTTTACCAGCTGGGTCACAATGACCGCGTGATAGGCGCGACCAAAAAGGGCAGATGAGTATGACAGATACAAAAATAATTGACGGCAAGGCATTTTCAGAAAAGTTGGTCACGCAAGTGGCAGCCGCGGTTGAAATCTTTGCCAAGGCCACCGCTCAGGTACCCGGCCTTGCTGTTGTTCTTGTTGGCGAAGATCCAGCAAGCCAGGTTTATGTTCGCAACAAAAGCGAGCGCACCACCGCCGCCGGCATGCGGTCAATTGAACATCGTCTTGACCGTGACACTGACGAGGCCAGCTTGCTAGCCCTGATCGAAACCTTGAATCAAGATGATAAGGTTGACGGGATTTTGGTGCAATTGCCGCTTCCCGATCAGATTGACGCTGATGCGGTGGTCAATGCTATTCGTCCAGATAAAGATGTTGACGGGTTTCATGTGGTCAATGCCGGTCTGCTGGCGACAGGTCAGGAGTCGCTTGTACCTTGCACACCTTTTGGCTGTTTGCTGCTTCTTCGCGATCAATTGGGCGATTTATCAGGGCTTCACGCCGTTGTTGTTGGCCGGTCAAACATTGTTGGCAAACCGATGGCACAATTGCTTCTTGGTGAAAGCTGTACCGTAACAATTGCCCATTCGCGCACCAAAGATTTAGAGTCACTCTGCCAGCAAGCCGATATTCTTGTTGCCGCTGTTGGACGGCCTGAAATGATTACCGATGCCCATGTCAAAAAAGGTGCAACCGTCATTGATGTTGGCATTAATCGGGTGCCAGCTCCTGAACGCGGTGACGGTAAATTTCAGCTAACCGGCGATGTTGATTTTGACGCGGCGGCAAAACAGGCCGGCGCCATCACGCCTGTACCGGGCGGCGTTGGCCCAATGACAATTGCCTGTCTTTTGCGCAACACGCTTGTTGCTGCGGCACGACGTCACGGCGTCACCATCGGAAAAATCTGATATGAGCTATAGCCTGTGCAAACACAGTTGGCTAGACTTTACTGCATAGACTTGGCTGGCTTAGGCAAAAATGCCATCCGATCCAGTGCGCTGGATTGACCCTTTCAATAAGGAATGCTGATCATCATGCAGTTTGACCAAATTATTCTTGCCGTGGCATTGTTCTGTGTCGCTGGCATTCTTTTCTGGGGCGTGATCACAATGGCGCGCGGTGGTGCCTATAATGTGAAAAATTCAAACCGGATTATGCGATATCGGATTATATTTCAGGCCACCGCATTAATCTTGATCTTGGGCTTGATGTGGCATCGAAGCCGCAATGGTTAACCCCACCCGCATAGCCGCTTTTGCGGTGATGCCACATAAATAGAATCGATAGGCAATTATGGTAAAGCTGAATAAAATCTACACGCGAACTGGCGATGCTGGCGAAACCAGTTTGGTCAATGGCATGCGCGTTTCAAAACACGCGCGCCGGCCATCGGCCTTTGGCGAGGTTGACGAAGCCAATTCAGTGATTGGTCTGGCACGGCTTCACACTGGTGATATTGCTGATGCTGATGCGATGCTGGCCCGGATTCAAAATGATCTGTTTGATCTTGGTGCCGATATCGCCACGCCGGAAACCGACAAACCGGCCTTGCGCATTACCAGCGAACAGGTGACCCGACTGGAAACCGAAATTGACATGATGAATGCCGAGCTTGATCCGCTTGGGTCATTTATTCTTCCCGGCGGCAGCCAAGCCTCAGCCTGGTTGCATCTGGCACGCACGGTAACGCGGCGCGCCGAACGCCATATGACCGAACTTGCTGCCGAAGAAGTCGTCAATGATGACGCGATGCGCTATGTAAACCGATTGTCAGATCATCTTTTCGTGCTTGCCCGCCGATTAAATGAAAATGGCAAGACCGACGTATTATGGCGTCCCGGGCAAAATTCAGGGCAGAAATAGACAGGTTTTTGATAAGCGTCACCCATGGGGTGGCTTTGACAATATTGCGGAGGATATGGAAATGAAGGTTCTGGTTCCGGTAAAACGGGTTATTGACTATAACGTCAAAGTGCGCGTGAAGGCCGATCAATCAGGTGTTGAACTTGCCAATGTGAAAATGGCAATGAACCCATTTGATGAGATCGCTGTCGAGCAAGCCTTGCGGCTTCGCGAAGCTGGTACGGCTGAGGAAGTGATCGCCGTCTCGATTGGACCTGCGCAAAATCAGGAAACCATCCGCACCGCGCTTGCCATGGGCGCTGATCGCGGCATTCATATCGAAGCCCCACATGACATCGAGCCGCTGGCCGTTGCCAAGCTTTTGAAAGCTGTTGTGGCGCAGGAAAATCCTGGCATTGTCCTTGTTGGCAAACAGGCCATTGATGATGATTGCAACCAGACCGGCCAGATGCTTGCTGCCTTGCTTGGCTGGGCGCAAGGCACATTTGCATCCGCGCTGGAAATTGCTGGCGATAAAGCCAAAGTCATCCGCGAAGTTGATGGCGGATTGGAACATATCGAAATTAATATGCCAGCTATTGTCACGGTTGATTTGCGGCTGAATGAGCCACGCTATGCGTCACTGCCAAATATCATGAAGGCCAAGAAAAAGCCTCTTGATAGCCTGACCGCTGGTGATCTTGGTGTTGATATTGCGCCGCGCCTAACAATCGTCAAGGTTGAAGAGCCAACCGCCCGCGCCGCCGGTATCAAAGTTGGCGATGTGCAGGAATTGGTAAGCAAATTGAAAAACGAAGCAAAGGTGATCTAAGCCATGAGCATTTTAATCCTATGTGACCATGAAAATGGCCAGCTAAGTCCGGTATCATTAAACGCTGTCAGCGCCGCCAGCCAGATTGGTGGCGAGATGCATCTTCTTGTTGCCGGTGATCAAACTGGCAATGTTGCCAAGGCCGCAGCCGGAATTGCCGGAATTGCTAAAGTTCTGGTGGCAGATGACAAATCCCTTGAAAACGGACTTGCCGAAAATCTTGCGCCTTTGATGCAAAGCCTGTCAGGCGGCTATTCACATATGATGGCCGCGGCAACAACAACCGGCAAAAATGTTATGCCGCGTCTAGCTGCCCTGCTTGATGTAATGCAGATTTCCGACATTATCAAAATCGATGACGCCAACACATTCCAGCGTCCAATCTATGCTGGCAATGCCCTGTCAACCGTATCATCAAACGAGGCCATCAAGGTGATTACCGTTCGCGGTACTGCGTTTGAAGCGGTGGCTGCCGAAGGTGGCAATGCCATCGTCGAGTCAGTTGCCGGTGCCAGTGATTCCGGATTGTCAGCCTATATCAAATCAGAACTATCCAGTTCGGAACGCCCTGAATTGACCTCGGCTTCGATTGTGATTTCAGGTGGACGCGGCATGCAGGATGGCGCCAATTTTGCCATGCTTGAAAAAATCGCCGACAAGCTTGGTGCGGCCGTTGGCGCATCACGGGCCGCGGTGGATGCCGGTTTTGTTCCCAATGATTATCAGGTTGGCCAGACCGGCAAGGTTGTCGCGCCTGATCTGTATGTCGCGGTTGGCATTTCAGGTGCCATTCAGCATCTTGCCGGCATGAAAGACAGCAAAGTGATTGTCGCCATCAACAAGGATGAAGAAGCGCCAATTTTCCAAGTTTCCGATTACGGGCTGGTTGCCGATCTTTTCGACGCCGTTCCGGCGCTTGAAAAAGAGCTTGGCTAACAGCACAGCCAATCAGGCCTGACAAGGCATAGAGTCAATTAGGCGGCATTGCGGTGCCGCCTTTTTGTTGTCGGTCACACCGATAAATGATCTGGTAAATGATCTTGACTATTTTGCTGTGATGGCGCTGGTGACGCCTTGGCAAGGCGCAGCAGATTGCGAATTTCGGCAATCATCGGTGCCGAAGCCCATTCACGCGGCCCGACATAGGCCCAGCTTTGGCGTTGATCCGCGCTAAGTAAAAAGCTGGTTGGCAAACCCCGCACCCCCATTTCGCGCGAAAGCGCTGCCTTGGGATCAAACCCCACCAAGGGCCGGGTAATGCCACGATCCTGCAAAAAAGGCAGGGCTTTTTGATGGCCGCCACGATCAACCGAAATCAGCAGTAATGTCACATCATCACCAAGCTGTTTGGCAGCATTGTCCAAGGCGGGTAATTCGGCGACACAAGGCGGGCACCATGTTGCCCAGAAATTCACCAAAACTGGCCGACCTTGCAATGATTCAAGGCGAAAATCTTTATCATTTTCATCAAGAATCACCGTCGACATTGATGGCGCGGCTTTGCCTTCTGGCAGGGTCATTGCCGCCGCTAGATCTGGCCAAAGCATGAATGCCGAAAGCCCCATTATGCCGGTGAAAAGCTGGCGTCGCGATAAAGATGCGGTTTTTGGCTGAAAATTTGACGAAAGCCGAGTATAAGACAAAGGATTTTCTCACTCTATTGGTTGTGAACATGGCGAAGAACGACAAAATATCGCAAGACGATTCAAAGTCTAGCATCTGGGGCGGCCGTTTCTCAAGCGGCCCATCGCAATTGATGCAAGATATCAATGCGTCAATTAGCTATGACAAGCGGCTATATCGTCAGGATATTGCCGGCTCGAAAGCGCATGCCAGCATGCTTGCCGCGGTGAAAATCATTGCCAATGATGATTGCCAGGCCATTCATGGCGGGCTTGATCAGATTGCTAGTGAAATCGAGGCTGGCGATTTTGTGTTTTCCGAAGCGCTTGAAGATATCCATATGAATATCGAATCGCGGCTTGCCGAACTGATTGGCGAACCAGCCAGACGGCTTCACACAGCACGGTCGCGCAATGACCAGGTGGCAACCGATTTCAAATTATGGGTTCGTGATCTGCTTGATTCGATTGATCATGCGCTTGCTGATATGCAGGCCGCGCTTCTTGACAAGGCCGAAGCACATGCTGATCTGTTGATGCCCGGTTTCACCCATCTTCAAACCGCCCAGCCGGTTACATTCGGATTTCACCTTATGGCCTATGTTGAAATGCTGGGGCGTGACCGTGGACGGTTTGCCGATGCCAGACGCCGGCTGAATGAATCACCGCTTGGCGCGGCGGCACTTGCTGGCACCTCCTTTCCAACCGACCGGCATATGACCGCAAGCGCACTTGGCTTTGACCGGCCAGCTGCCAATGCCATGGATGCGGTTTCGGATCGGGATTTCGCGCTGGAATTTCTGGCCAGTGCTGCCATTTGTTCGGTGCATCTATCACGCTTTGCCGAAGAATTGGTGATCTGGTCATCCTACCAGTTTGGCTTTATCGCCCTTTCAGATGCCTTTACCACCGGATCATCAATCATGCCGCAAAAGCGCAATCCCGATGCGGCCGAACTTGTGCGCGCCAAGCCCGGGCGGATCATCGGTGCCTTAACCGGTTTGCTGATCGTGTTAAAGGGGCTTCCGCTTGCCTATGGCAAGGATATGCAGGAAGACAAAGAAGGGGTGTTTGACGCGGCTGATGCGCTTGGAATCGCGCTTGCCGCAACCACCGGCATGATCCGCGATATGACACCACAGCCAAATGCCATGCTGGCAGCGCTGAAAACCGGTTTCCCAACAGCCACTGACCTGGCTGACTATATGGTTCGTGAACTTGGCATGCCATTCCGCGAAGCCCATCATGCCAGCGGGGCCATTGTTGCGGAAGCCGCGGCCAAAGGGCTTGATCTTGAAGAGATGAGCCTTGACGCGTTACAAGCCATCGAACCACGAATCAAACCCGATATTATCGGCTTGCTGTCGGTGGCAAGTTCGGCCGCAGCAAGAACCAGCTTTGGCGGCACCGCACCTGATGAAGTGCGCGCACGAATTGCCGATGCACGTCAACGTTTTGCCATTCAATAGGGCAAGAACACCCCGGTTAAAGGAGCCGCTATGCAACGCAAACTCATTCTTGGCAGCCTGATCGGCCTGATGCTGACGCTTGGCCTTGTCGCCTGTGGCAAGCGCGGTGATCCTTACCGGCCATCTGAAATTCCGGCCGCAAGCCAGACCAAAACCCCCGCCAGCTAGCTTTGGCGTTTTAGGAGCAATCGCCATTATGTGCGCTTTTTACCGTGATGACAGCCAACAGCTATGCGTTGACGGCCGGTCCCTTGCCGATATTATCGCGACCTATGGATCGCCGCTTTATGTCTATTCAGGCACCGGCATCACCGAGGCCTTTACCCAGTTTCAAGCCGCAGTGGGACCAGTATCTGGAAAGGTACATTTCGCCATGAAAGCAAATTCGGCGCTTGGGGTTTTGGCGCTCATCGGACGGCTTGGCGGCGGCATGGATATTGTGTCTTCGGGTGAATTGGCACGCGCGCAAGCCGCCGGTATTGATCCGGCAGATGTGGTGTTTTCCGGCGTTGGCAAAACCGATGATGATATCCGCCAAGCATTGGCTTGTGGCATTGGCCAGATCAATGCTGAATCAATTCCCGAAGTCGTCGCGATTAGTGCAATTGCCGCGGATATGGGCGTTCCGGCACCCGTGGCGTTGCGGGTGAATGTTGATGTCAATCCAGGAACCCACGCCAAAATTTCAACCGGTCAGCGTGATACCAAATTCGGCATCTCAGCCGACCAGCGCGAAGCAAGCGACCTTTATCGGGTTCTGTGCGATGACCCACATATCCGGCCTGCCGGTCTGGCCGTTCACATCGGATCACAAATTCGCAATCTAGCGCCTTTTGAAGCGGCCTATTCGGCGCTTTTGACGCTTGCCAATGAATTGCGCAATGCCGGAATGCCAGTGCCGAATCTTGATCTTGGCGGCGGCGTCGGGGTTGATTATGACATGGCTGGCCCGACCGATTTCACCGCCTATGGCCAACTGGTCGAACGTCTTTTCAAGGATCAGGGCTTTACCCTTGGATTCGAGCCTGGTCGCGCCATCATTGCCAATAATGGCATTCTGGTGACCAAGGTCATTTATGTCAAACAGGGCGATAATAAGCGGTTTGTCATTGTCGATGCAGCGATGAATGACCTATTGAGGCCAACCTTATATGAAGCGCATCACGCCATCTGGCCAATTGCCGCGCCACAGCCATCAATCGGCAAGGCCGATATTGTTGGACCCGTTTGCGAAACCGGCGATTATCTTGGGCTTGACCGCGACATGCCCAATCTGACAAATGGCGATGCGTTGGCGGTGATGTCGGCCGGTGCTTATGGCGCGGTCATGGCGTCAAGCTATAATAGCCGATCACCCGCCGCCGAAGTGATGGTTTTTGACTGCAAAACGCATCTATTACGCGGCGCAAGACCCATTGCCGAAATGATCAATAATGAATCAATTCCCGATTTTACCACAGCGGCAAAAAAATAATCCCTAGTCAAAAATAGGCCGTGAAATCGGAATGACGGTGACTTCGGCCTTAGCGCATGAATCAATATCAAGCTGTATGAAAAACGGGCTTTGCTGTTTGGCAGCAATGATCGGGTCGTCAGGCCTGATTATGGTTTCATTCAAAATCACCCCATCCGGACGCGTGACCCGAACCCGCAATGGCGCAGCATGCCCAGACCATAATCCAACATTGCGAAGCGCGCCACGAAGACGCAGCATCTCACCAGCATAAGACCCGTCAAGATTAACCACAAGAAGCGTGTCAATCGGTGGCAATATGGGAAGACCAATCCGGTGAAAGCCCGCGATCAATCCGAGAAAATAAGCGGTCAAAATGCCGCGGCCTTTGATAAATGATGTCATTAGCCCAGCGCAAATCAGAACCGCAATCTCCGGAAAACGGAACTTGTGAAGATATGACGCAAAGTTCGGCATGTCCTGCCGGTCGCCACTGGTTGCAAGCCGCGCTGTCCAAATATGGTCACAAATCAAGCAATGAACGGGCTGTCCTTCCGGATGCACGCGAAGACGATTGACGCGGAAAATCGATTCGCATTGTGGGCAGACCAGCAGCAAAGCAGTCTCTTAGTTTAGCGTTTTCTAATTTGTTTCTAATGCAAACAAGATTTTGCACAAATAGCGTAATCGCGAATTTGGCTAGCCAGTCGAGCCGAATTCATATTATCAATAGCCCTATGATGCGGTTTAAAACAGTTTCATTGGCACAGACCAAAATGGCGGCAAAATCACTATTGATCGTCCTGCTTCTTGGATGCGCCTTATTTATGGCTGGCCTCCAGCATTTCGTTCTCACCCTTCCCAAACCAGCACCCTCTAACACCGACACCGCCGCCACCACCTCCAACTCCACTGACGGCATTGTCGTGATTACCGGCGGCCAGCAACGGCTTGCCGATGGGTTTGATCTATTACAAAGTGGTGCCGGCAAAGCGCTTTTGGTATCGGGCGTTGGGCAAGGGGTTAGCAAAGCCATTCTTGCCGATGAATTGAATTTAGATCCGCGTGAAACAGCCCTTCTTGAATGCTGCGTCACGCTGGAATTTCAGGCAGGCGATACAAGGGGAAATGCGGTTGCCGCCGGCAAATGGGCGCAGGCAAATGGGTTCAGATCATTGCAATTGGTAACGGCGAATTATCATATGCCCCGCGCCAAAGCCATTTTCACCCGAAAACTGCCCGATATTGCGCTATCTTACTGGCCGGTTAGCCCCGATGATCTTGATCTGGATATCTGGTGGAAAACCTCGCCAATCATCCAGCTTTTAGCCCGCGAATATGCAAAATATCTAACCGAGCCAATGGCCAATTTAATCCTGACCCGCATCAATGATTGATCGTCGGATTTCGCGGGTGCGCAAAAATAATGCTTCCAGCTTGTCACCTTCTTGCCAGCGAATGGCGCGTTGAAGATAGCTAAGATCCTCGGAAAAACGCTGCAGCATCTCAAGAACAGCCGTGTCATTATTCAAAAATACATCACGCCACATCACCGGATCAGACGCGGCAATGCGGGTAAAGTCACGAAATCCTGATGCCGAAAAACGGATCACATCATTTTTAAGCTGTGTTTCCAGATCAACAGCAGTGCCAACAATCGTATAGGCAATCAAATGCGGCAGGTGCGAGGTTAGCGCCAACACCTTGTCATGATAATCAGGGCTCATCCGCTCGGTTACTGAACCAAGGCCGGTGATAAAGGATTCAAACCGCACAATATCGGCTTCATCAGCGTCAAGCGGAAGAATAATCCAATAGCGTTCATCAAAAAGCGATTCAAATCCGGCACTCGCTCCTGAATGTTCGGTTCCGGCAAGCGGATGCGATGGCAACCAGACAATATTATCGCGCAAATGCGGGGCAACATCGCGAACAACCGATCGTTTGGTTGATCCGGTATCGGTTAGCACCGCGCCCGATTTCATATGAGGCACAATCTGTTCGGCGATTTTGCCAATCGCGCCAACCGGCACCGCCAAAATGACAAGATCGGCATCAGCAACCGCATGCACCGCATCCGCCTCGAATGAATCGACAAGCTGGAGACGCGCAACCGCTGCCGCCACTTCGGACGATTGGTCACTGCCAATAATCATTGTAGCAAGCCCGCCGCGCCGCGCCGCAAGCGCGATCGACGCACCAATCAGCCCCATGCCAATCACCGCTACCTTGTCGTAAATCACTGTCATTCTTCTGCTTTCATTCCATATCTTTGCTGTTCAGCCGTCAAGCTTTGCTAGGGTCTAGCGTGCATAGATCCCAACAAGACGGGCGTCGCGCGGCAGATTGGCTGGCGCATCGACCACAGCGTCATTGCCATAATGACCATCAATCATTGTCAGGGCAAAACCATCTGCCGCTGGCACAGCATAAAGGCTTATGTCATCACCCGACGGGTCTGGCAAGTAATCGGCAATAATATAGGCAGGATGCAAGGATGGCATATCATAAAGCGGGGTGCGGGCGATGATCGAAAGATACTGGTGTTGATCCAGTGCGGTTAAAAGCGCCTCAATGTCATGATTAGCAGGCACCAGCCCGTAACGGCATTGCCCTGATGCGACCGCATCCAATAGCGGCGTCATTTGGTCAAAGCTTGTTGCCACAAGCGCGCTTCCCATATGCCATGCAGCAGCCGGCATTACCATGTCATGGACGGCAAAGGCCAGATCGCCATTTTGCCGACTAAGGCTGGCGGCCATAATCTGTCGCCACACCCCCAGAATAACCGATTGTGATAAATCATGGCCATTGGCCTTGCTGTTGATAACAAGCTGGCGCACCAAGGCAGCCTCGCGCCCCGGGCGAAAGGCCGCGACACCGTTTTTGGCAGCAATCACCTGATTGGATAATTTCATGCGCTTGGCCAAGGCCTGTAAAATCTCATTATCAAGATTATCGATGGCACTTCGCAATTGGTTCAGATCCTCACTCATACCCAATGTTCCCAGCCTTCTAAACCAATATCCCTCGATCAAGGCCATGTTATGCGGTTTTCAGCCAGATATGGCCACGGCCGCGATTCAAGTTTTTGGCGACAACGCCCCGCGAGGTTGCCCCACCAAGACAGGCGTAGTAGCGGTTTCTCGGCGCTGCAGTCTACTTGCCTTTCCAGAAGGTGCATAGAGCATTTTATCAGCCTCGACAAGAAGAACGCCGCCCATCGCTTGCCACCAGCGGCTGCCGATTCGTTCAATCGCTGGCGCAAAACGCTGAAAAAACAGACCAGCCAAAGGCGGCATAAACGCAATTCGGTGGGTTTGACGCGGGATAAATCCATGTCGCTGCAATAATTGGCGAAGCTGGCGCCCGGAATAGGGGCGGCCATGCCCAAAGGGGGTGCGTTCAGCCTTGGCCCAAAGCCCACTTCGGTTTGGCACAATCACCAGCAATCGTCCAGCACCATCAAGAACCCGCCAGCATTCATCAAGACATTGACCGGGATCATGTTCAAATTCCAAAGCATGAACCAGCAAAAGACGGTCAAGGTGAACATCGGGAAGTGGAAGATTTAGCGGATCGACAAGACAATTGCGAACCGATGATGAATTTGGCCAAGGCGCCGCACCACGGCGCGCTGGCATAAGCCCAAGCGGTATCGGCGGCTTCGGATCAAGAAAAGGCTGGGCATACCCTAAAAAAGCCGATGACAGGGGGGATCCGGCATGCCAGAACAGGTCAAGCTGACGCCGAATGAGATCAGCGACATTTTGCCCAAGCCTCGTTTGATAAAACCGTTTAAATTCGGCGATATCATTATACATCCGGTCTTGACCCCTTTTGCTGCACTGCATTTGATTTGTCAGGAATTAAGATCTATAATGCAAAAAATTATTTTGCACTGCAACATTGTGTCTTTGGCAAACACTTGCTAGCCATGTTGTCTTACGCCTTTTTCGAGATGTTTATGACGCCAAAACAAGCCGCAAATCAAGTGGTCATCCGCAAATATGCGAATCGTCGCCTCTATGACACCAGCGCATCGCGATATATCACCATCGATGATTTAAAGCTGATGGTGAAAAACAGCCTAGATTTTCGGGTTGTTGACGCAAAAAATGGCCAAGATTTGACGCGGTTCACCCTTGTTCAGATCATTCTTGAAATTGAATCTAAAGGTCACGAACTGCTTCCCATTGGCGTTTTGCAACAGCTTATCCGCTTTTATGGTGACAAGATGGAACCGATTTTATCACGCTATCTCGAACGTTCGATGAATGCATTTCTTGATCATCAAGGCCAAGCCGAAGACGCGCTTGGTGCCAGTTTTGATGCCATCCGCAGCAGCGGCGATGGCACAGCAACGGCGAATAATGTGACCTCGACGGATAACCTACAGCTGATCCGCGATGAATTTGACCAATTAAAGGCCAAACTCGATCGGCTTGGCTAGATCCGGCTAGAGATTGCTCAGCTGATAGGCGATGGTTTCACAATCATTATAGGCATCCGGTTTGGCTGTTCGAATCCGAACTGATTGCACATCATCCAATGCCCGTAACGCGTCAAACAAGGTTCGCGCCAAGGTTTCTTGAAGATCATAATGACGCGCCGAAACAATGTTTAAAATCGTTTCGCGGATAAGGTCGTAATTCAATGCGCTATCAACCTTGTCATCAACAGGCTCGGTTGCCGGATAGAGCCGCACTTCAGCGTCGATTTTGATCCGTTGCGTGTTGGCACGCTCGGCGTCATAGATGCCAATTGAGGCTTGGCATTCCAAACCTTGTAAAATAAACCGCCGGTCCATAACCCCAACTCCACAATATCCAAATCGCCTCAAAGGCTATTGACCACCCAATCAGGACGAATGTCGCAAGCCGTACAGTAAGGCAATGCCGCGCGTGACCGAAACAATCCATGATCAGTGACCAGAACGCTTGTCATGCCAGCGGCACTCCCCCCGAGTATATCAGTATGTAAGCTATCACCAACCATGGCAATGCGTTTGCGATTTAGCGGCTGATCAAGCAACCCTGCCATCCGAGCCAGCGCCAAATCAAAGGCGGGCTGATAGGGTTTGCCATACCATCTGACATCAATCTCTATCGCGCGGATCGCCGCCTGTTGCATCATGCGGGCTGCCCAATAACCCGGCTCGGCGGAGAATTGGTCATTGGCCTGTGGTGCAGCGACATCAGGATTGGCGATATGAACCGGACGTGGGCGTGCCATCATCGCCGCCTCAAAAGCCGCCTGATCCGACTCACCCCATTCAATTGCCCCCAAAAACACAAAAGCATCAGCCCGAGTCCAGAAATCATCATCACGGCCATAAATCATTATATTTTTGCCCGCAAGCGGTTCAATCACCCGCCCAAAACAACCAATAACATCATCGGTTGCCAAGGGTGCTTCGGGCGATCCAGTAAGCTGGGTAACAAGCGCATCACGACTGGATAAAACATCATCGCGTTTGATCGGAAGCTGCCAGTCCTGATATTTCTTAAATGCGCGTTCAGCTGAAAAACTGCCGCCATTGGTCAGAACCAGCACCGGCTTGGCTTTGCTGGCAGACGCATCAAGCAATGTTTTGATTCCTTCAATCGGGCCATCACCAATATTGATGACCCCATAGCCGTCAAGCACCAGCCCGTCAAATTCATCCAAAATATCAATAAGCCGTGGCGCTGTTTGGCATGCGCCATCCTTGCCCGCCACTGGCATGATTGGCCGCAAAGCTTGATAGATTGCCATCACCGCATCAAGGCCAAGCGCATATGCGGCCGGAATCTTGACTTGCTTAATCTCAACCTGCTTTATCTCAGCCAGCACTGCGATATCCTCTTTGCACCTGATTTATTACAATGGGCAAAACCCCGTCATCAGCGGAGCATAGAGGTAAACAGCCTAATTTTCCAGTCGCGCCGCGGCGATGGATTGTTTGAATGCCTCGCACCAGATTACCACCGCATCATATTCATCAAGATTAATGGCTGGCGGTAGATCCAGCGCAAAATTTTCAAATGTCTTCACCGCGCCTATTTGCCGTGATTCAGCCTTGATCGCCAGAAAGTTCGCGCCATCATCAATAAATTCTGGCACCAGATATAGCCGGTAATCAGGGCCAGGCGAAATTGTGCCATCAAGCCAGATTTTATTGGCATTCATCATGATGGTGCCATCACCCCAGTGAAGCGCGTCCGATCCGGGCAATCACGAACGAATCTGCCGCCCCGTTCAGCACTGGTGGCAAGCGGCCTGCACCGCCACCTGATCAAGACCCGGACCTGTGGTTAGAATTGGCCGCCAATCGCTATTGCATGAGTTACCAGCCGCAGCCCGCTCGAAACAATACAATGACGCGGCGTAAAACCATGATAGAAAAGGGGAACAAAAGCATCTGAACACTTGACAGCGGGGCCGCAACGCGTATATTCCAGCCCGCTGTCGCGCTTTGACATCGTTGTTTGGGCGCCGCTGTCCCGTTAGTGGGGAAAAAGCGACTGGCCGGAAACCCCGTCCACAGCTGATGAGATTATTGTGGTGACTAAAGGCTTTATGCGGCTATCGTGGGTCTTTCGCCACCAAATTTTTTAGGTAAGGAAGATCGCCATGTACGCTTTGGTGAAGACCGGTGGCAAACAATATCGCGTTTCAAAGGATGACACTATTCTGGTGGAACGTCTGTCCGCTGAAGAAGGCGAGCAAATCATTTTGAACGACATCGTCATGCTTGGCGATGGTGACAAAGTTACGATTGGCACACCGCTTGTTGATGGCGCTGGTGTCAGCGCAACGGTTGTCCGTCAAACACGCGGACCAAAAATCATTATCTTTCGCCGCAAGCGCCGGAAAAATCATCGGCGCACTCAAGGTCACCGTCAGGATTTAACCCTGCTGAAAATTATTGATATTGCCGAAGATGCAAAAAGCCTGAAAACAGCAAAACCTGCTGCCAAGGCTGCGCCAAAGGCCGACGCTGCAAGTGACGCACCTGCGAAAAAGGCCGCCGCACCAAAAGCAGTCGCTGCGAAAAAAGCTGCACCTAAGGCCGCCGCTGCGAAAAAGCCAACTGCAAAAAAAGCCGCAGCAAAAGACTAGATAAAAATGATGCCGCAATCGCGGTTATGAACAGATAGAAGGTTGGTAGAAAATGGCCCATAAAAAAGCAGGCGGTAGTTCCAGAAACGGTCGCGACTCGGCTGGCCGCAGACTTGGTGTAAAGAAATTTGGCGGCGAGAGCGTTCTTGCTGGCAATATCATTGTTCGCCAGCGCGGAACCAAAGTGAATCCCGGACTAAATGTCGGCATGGGCAAAGATCACACATTATTTGCACTGATCGAAGGCAAGGTTGCTTTCCGTCAAAAATCAGGTGGCAAAATGTTTGTGGCTGTCGCGCCGATGGCCGAGGCTGCTGAATAGCGCCTTTGGCATCAAAAAAGATGCACGGGGGCGGTTTATTCCGGCAGCCGTGCAATGATCGAAGGGGAATGACGATTGTTATTCCCCTTTTATTTATCGGGTGAAGCATCTTGCCACGGCAAAGCCATAACGGTCATGGCAGATAGCGTCGATTATCCTGCTGCATCAAACCCCCGAATGATAAATCGGAACCATTGTAATGAAATTTCTCGACCAGGCTAAAATCTACACCCGTTCAGGGCATGGCGGGCCGGGGGCAATTAGCTTTCGGCGCGAAGCGCATGTGCCTTTGGGCGGGCCTGATGGCGGCAATGGCGGGCGCGGCGGCGATATTGTGGCAATGGCGGTGAATGGTCTGAACACGCTTATTGATTATCGCTATCAACAGCATTTCAAGGCCGAATCGGGCCGTCCGGGTGCCGGACGTGACCGAAGCGGTGCCTCTGGCAAAGATGTGATCATGCGGCTTCCGATTGGAACACAAGTCCTATCGGATGATCAGCAAACCGTTCTTGCCGACCTAACCTATGAGGGGCAGACCATCATTCTTGCCAAGGGCGGTACTGGCGGTAAGGGCAATGCCTTTTTCAAATCATCGACCAATCGCGCCCCACGGAAATCACAGCCTGGCGAAGAAGGTCAGGAAATGTGGGTCTGGCTGCGGCTGAAACTGATTGCCGATGCCGGTCTTCTTGGCATGCCAAACGCCGGAAAATCAACCTTTCTAAGCGCGGTTTCGGCAGCACGCCCCAAAATTGCCGATTATCCTTTTACCACGCTTCATCCCAATCTTGGCGTTGTTGGCATTGATAGCAAAGAATTTGTCATGGCTGATATTCCCGGGCTGATCGAAGGCGCACATGAAGGCGCGGGTCTTGGCCACCGGTTTTTAGGGCATGTTGAACGCTGCCGGATTTTGCTGCATCTAATTGATGCCACTGGCGAAGATCCTGTTGCCGCATGGAAAATGCTTCGCAATGAACTCAAAGCCTATGGCGGCGATCTTTATGATAAGCCGGAAATTGTCGGGCTAACCAAATTGGACGCAACTCCAGAAGATTACGCTGCCGATCTTGTCATTGCCTTGCAAGAAGCGGGCGCAGGGCAAGTGCTGGCATTATCGTCAGTCACCGGAAGCGGCGTCACAACGATGCTTCGCCAGCTTATCAATGTGATTGAAACAAGTCGGGCCAAAGAAGCGGAGCCCGAAGAGGCTGTGCCATGGTCACCGTAACATCAGCTTCCCAAAAACATATTTTTGATGATGCGAAGATCATCGTTATCAAAGTTGGATCATCCCTTCTTGTTGACGAAGATCAAAACGCCATAAACACAGCATGGCTAAGCGGCATTGCCACCGATATCGCGCGGCTAAAGACGGCTGGAAAAGATGTTGTGGTGGTATCAAGCGGGGCCATTGCGCTTGGACGACGCTTGCTGAAAATAAATCACAATAAATTGAAATTGCAGGAAAAACAGGCTGCGGCGGCTACGGGACAAGTGTTGCTGGCGCATGCATGGATGGACGCGCTTGGTGCGCATAAGGTGCAAACGGCGCAAATTCTGCTATCGCCTGATGATACCGAAACAAGGCGCAAACATCTCAATGCCCGCACCACGATGATGGCACTTTTACAGCTCAATGCCGTTCCGGTGGTCAATGAGAATGACACAGTTGCCACAGCGGAAATTCGCTTTGGTGATAATGACCGGCTGGCAGCGCGTGTTGCCGCGATGATTGGAGCTGATTTGCTGGTTCTTCTGTCAGATGTTGATGGGCTTTATACGGCCAATCCGAATGGCGACAATAGCGCAACCCATATTGGCGAAATTGCGCAAATCACTCCTGACATCATGGCCATGGCAGGACCGGCCAATGCCGCCTATGCTTCGGGCGGTATGGTAACAAAACTTGAGGCGGCGCGCATTGCCACATCGGCTGGTTGCCAGATGATTATCTGCAATGGACAAAGTCCAGCGCCATTATCACGGCTGGAAGCCGGGGCAAGATGCACCATCTTTGCCGCAGCGTTAAGCCCGCATACCGCCCGCAAACAATGGATTGCCGGTGCGCTAACCCCCAAAGGGACGATCCGCATTGATAATGGGGCTGCACGCGCGCTTCGCGCCGGACGATCGCTTTTGCCAGCAGGCGTTATCACTGTTAATGGGCAATTCGAACGCGGCGATTTGATCGAGATCGAAGATAGCACCGGTCTGGTCATCGGGCATGGCTTATCAAGCTATGGTCATAAAGACGCCATGGCGATTCGCGGTCATAAAAGCAATGAAATCGAATCCGTTCTAGGCTATCGTGAACGTGATGAAATGATCCATGCCGATAATCTGGTCATGAGTGACAGCTAGGGCAAAAAGCGGGAAAGATATGGCACAGCAATTAGACAAAATTAGTGGCACCATCGCCCTGATCAGGGCGATGGTCACACGGTCACGCGCCGCCCAATCGGTTCTTGGAAAAAGTGATTTTGCGTCACGATGCGCCGCCCTGCAATCCGCAGCCGATCAGATTCGCACCCAAACCGCCGCCATTCTTGAGGTCAATGCCAAAGATGTTGCCGCGGCCAAGGCAAGCGACATCAGCGGTGCGTTTATTGACCGGTTAACGCTGAATGACGAACGCGTTGAAGCGATGGCAAGCGGCCTTGAAGCGATGATTCGCCTGACCGACCCGATTGGCCATGAATTGGCGCGCTGGCAACAGCCAAACGGGCTTGATATTGCGCGGGTTTCAACGCCGCTTGGGGTGATTGGCATCATTTACGAATCACGGCCGAATGTTACAATTGATGCGGCTGGATTATGTATTATCGCTGGCAATGCTGCCATTTTGCGCGGCGGCAGTGATAGCCAGCTTACCGCCAGCTTGCTTGCCGCCATCATGGGTGATGGGCTTGCTGCGGCTGGCCTGCCGCGTGATGCTGTGCAGATGGTGCCCACAACCGACCGGCAGGCCGTTGGTGCCATGCTTGGCGCGGTTGGCGGCATTGATGTGCTGATTCCCCGCGGTGGGCGCTCACTTGTCGAACGCGTTCAAACCGAAGCGCGTGTTCCGGTTTTTGCCCACCTTGAAGGCATTTGCCATCTCTATATCCATGCTGATGCCAACCCGGATAAGGCGCGGCAGATTGCATTAAACGCCAAAATGCGGCGAACCGGCATTTGTGGCGCAGCAGAAACATTGCTTATTGATGCCGCCATTGCCAAAGACCTTCTTGGCGCTATTGCCAATGATCTTTTGGCGGCTGGCTGTGCGCTTCGCGGTGATGCGGCGGCATGTGACCTTGTGCCAGCGATGACCCCTGCCACCGAAACCGATTTTTACACCGAATATCTGGATGCGATTTTGTCGGTTGCCATTGTCGATAATATTGAGTCGGCCATTGCCCATATTGCCAAATATGGATCGGCGCATACTGATGCGATTATCACCGAATCAGCCGCTGCCGCAGCGCAGTTTTTTGCCGAGGTTGACAGCGCAATTGTAATGCATAACGCCTCGACACAATTTGCCGATGGCGGCGAATTTGGCATGGGCGCCGAAATTGGCATTGCCACCGGGCGATTGCATGCGCGTGGGCCTGTTGGCGCGGCGCAATTAACCAGCTTTAAATATGTTGTTCGTGGCAATGGCCAGACACGCCGCTAGCCATCATCATCAAACGCCGTTGCTGTTTCACAGCCGGACAAGCCTGAAAATCGGCCTTGTCGGTGGCTCATTCAATCCGGCGCATGATGGCCATATTCATGTTGCACTCGAGGCACGACGTGCCTTGAATCTTGATCAAATCTGGTGGCTTGTCAGTCCGCAGAATCCACTCAAGAGCGCCGCTGGTATGGAATCACTTGCCACAAGGCTGGCACATGCTCGTAAAATTGCCGCGCCCTATCCGTTTTTGCAGGTTTTGACTCCCGAGACTGGCCTGCCCCAAAACTATACCTACAACACATTGACTTATTTGAAAAAAACAATGCCGCTGGCACGTCTTATCTGGGTCATGGGCGCGGATAATCTGGATCAATTTTCGCGCTGGCATCGGCACCAAGATGTGATTCGCTTACTACCCATTGCCGTTATCGACCGTCCAAGCTATTCTATGAAGGCTATTGCTGCTAGTCGGTGGTTGCTAGGACGGCGTTATCAGGTTGCAAAAATGCGCCATGCCATTGCAATGCGATCTTTGAAACTGCCAAGCTGGTGCTTTATAGCTGGACAACGTCACGCGGCTTCGGCCACGGAGATTCGGCAGCAAGCGCAAATGCCTAAACCCGACCGCAGCCCGCAATAAAGGGGCTTGAACATTTTGACAGGAGATACCCATTTCTAAAGCGCAAACTGCATTAAACGCAGACCAGATCCTTCGTTTGATCACAACCTCTCTTGACGACAACAAAGCCGAAAATATCCTGACAATCCCGTTACAAGGTAAATCCGCAATGGCAGATTATATGGTTGTTGCGTCAGGGGCATCATCTCGGCAGGTTGCCGCCATGGCAGAACATCTTGAATTCAAGCTAAAGCAGGAAAAGGTCGATATTCTTGGCCTTGAAGGTCTGCGACAAGCCGATTGGGTACTGCTTGATGCCAATGATGTGATCGTTCATATCTTCCGTCCTGAAGTTCGTGACTTTTACGGGCTTGAGCGGATGTGGGCCGATGATATGTCGGCCGAAATTGTCAAGATTGGCAGCGACGCCTAAACGCATCACCCAAATGGCAAAAGGCGAATCGGAGCCGATCAATGCAGCTGTTTATTCTCGCCATTGGTAAGGGTCGAGCTTCGCCTGAAAATACGCTAACGCAAGGCTGGCTATCGCGCTTGCCGCAAGGCGGCAGCCTTATTGAAGTTGAATCCAAACTTCCCCCCGGCCAAAAACGAACTGATGATGAATCCAGCCGCCTGTTGCGCGCCATGCCTGATGGTGCTGCCTTGGCGGTTCTTGACCCACGCGGCAAGGATCATTCATCTGAAGATCTTGCCGCCTTGATCGGCACATGGCGTGATGGCGGTTTTGCGGCAGCCTGTTTTGCCATTGGCGGGGCTGATGGCCATGCTGATACCATGCGCCAAAAGGCCGAACGCAGCATTTCCTTTGGCCGCGCCACATGGCCGCATATGCTGTTTCGAGCCATGCTTGCCGAACAGCTTTATCGGGCAAGCTCAATTTTGGCGGGTCATCCCTATCATCGTGGCGATTAACCGGCTCGCAAGGGCGCCGCGCCAGCCCTGATTATTTTGGCGCCCCTGTTTATGGGGGGCACCACAGTTTAACTGTACATCAATCAATGCTGAGATTATAAGATCGTTATGGTCACTTATCACCCCTCGCACGGCCCGGTTGTCCTGTGCATCATGGATGGCTGGGGTCATCGTACCGAGCCCGAACATAACGCTGTTGCACTTGCTAAAACGCCAGTGTTTGACGCGCTGATTGCAAGCCAGCCACATAGCTTTCTTGCCGCGTCTGGTGCTGATGTTGGGTTGCCTGATGGACAGGTTGGCAATTCTGAAGTTGGGCATATGAATATCGGTGCAGGCCGTGTGGTGATGCAGGATTTGCCACGCCTGAATGCTGCGGTCAAAGATGGGTCGCTGGCGGCGCATCCCGATCTTATCGCGCTTGCGGCAAAGCTTCGGGCATCGGGCGGCACGGCGCATGTCATGGGGCTTTTATCACCAGGCGGCGTGCATGCGCATCGAGACCATTTTCTAGCTGTCATAACAGGGCTAGTTGCGGCTGGCATTCCGGTGGCTGTGCATGGCTTTACCGATGGCCGCGATACATTACCGCAAGCCGCAAAACAGGATTTACCCGACTTTGTGGCTGCCTTGCCTAAAGGCGCCTTTATCGCCAGCCTGATTGGCCGCTATTTCGCCATGGATCGTGATAGCCGCTGGGAACGCACACAGGCCGCCTATGACGCCATTGCAGGCGCACGCGCACTGATCTTCGCCATCGATGCGCTAACGGCGCTTGAGGCGGGCTATGGGCGTGATGAGGGCGATGAATTCATCACTCCGACCGTGATTGACGGCTATCAGGGCATGCGCGATGGCGATAGCATCGTGATGATGAATTTTCGCGCCGATCGCGCCCGCCAGCTGTTGAATTGTTTTTGTGATCCGGCCAGCACTGGCTGCACCACCCAGCCGGTCACTTTTGTTGGCATGGCAGGCATGACCAGCTATTCGAAATCACTTGATGGTCATATGATGACGCTTTATCCGCCATTGGAATTGCATGACACGCTTGGCGAGATCGTGGCGCGTGCTGGCAAACGCCAGCTACGGCTTGCCGAAACCGAAAAATACCCGCATGTGACTTTTTTCTTTAATGGTGGCGAAGAAGCGCTGCAACCGGGCGAAGACCGGGAAATGGTCGCCTCGCCATCGGTTGCCACCTATGATTTGCAACCCGAAATGAGCGCGCGTGATATTTTGCAAACCGCGCTTACCAGCCTTCATGCCAAGGCCCATGACCTGTTGATTATCAATTTTGCCAATCCTGACATGGTTGGTCATACAGGCGATCTTGACGCTGCCATTCGCGCGGTTGAAACCGTCGATCACTGTGTTGGTAAATTGGTTGAGGCGCTTGGTTCTGCTGGCGGGCAAATGCTGCTAACCGCCGATCATGGCAATTGCGAATTGATGTGGGATTGCAACGCCGAATCACCGCATACCGCCCATACCACCAATCTTGTGCCATTGATTTTGATCAATGGACATGCCAACACACATATCGTCAATGGTCGGCTTGCCGATCTTGCGCCTAGCTTGCTTGCCATGATGGGCATTGCCAAGCCTGCATTAATGACTGGAAACTGTCTTTTATCACCCAAAAAGCCATAAGTTCATTTGGTCATATCGCAATCTTGCCATGATCTTGCAAAATCTTTGGGAATGACTGGGATGGTTGGGGTTGTATACAACGGCATTGACTGGCACGATAAATAAGCCGTGATATAAGAAAATAGCATCGGAGTTTTCACGCCGACTTGGTGAATATGGTTTCGGGTTAAATATGTTTACGGAATATTAGGAGCAGTCATAAATGCAAATCGTCAGCTTTCTTTCAACGCAGGGGCGCCGCATGCGTTATGCTGCCTTGCCATTTATTTGCGGCGCGGTCATTACCGGTTTGGCGATCCCCACCCTGACAATTGCCCAATCGGGAAAGAATGATGCAGTATATCGCCAGCTTGGGCTTTTTGGCGATATCTTTCAGCGCGTTCGCGAAAGCTATGTTGATGAAGTTGATGAAAAGGATCTTGTCGAAGCGGCCATCAACGGCATGCTGACCTCGCTTGATCCCCATTCGTCATTTTTAAACAACGATCATTTCAGCGATATGCAAGTCCAGACCAAAGGCAAATTTGGCGGGCTTGGGATTGAAATCACCATGGAAGATGGTGTGATCAAGATCGTGTCGCCAATTGATGACACGCCAGCCGCCGAAGCCGGATTACAACCCGAAGATTTGATCATCGCCGTTAATGATGAAGCAATCCGCGGCATGACCCTAAGCGATGCGGTTGACCGGTTGCGCGGCGACGTTGGTTCAAGCGTTACGGTTACGATTAAACGCGGTGCCAAAGACCCATTTGACGTCAGCCTCAAACGTGACACGATCAAAATCCGTTCGGTACGTGCCAAAATGTTTGACGGTATTGGCTATTTGCGGATCACCACTTTTTCTGAGCAGACCACACCCGGCCTGACCAAAGAAATTGATAAAATGTTCCGTGAACATGGCCAAGACCTGAAAGGCTTTGTTCTGGATTTGCGAAACAATCCGGGCGGTTTGCTGAATGAGGCCATTTCGGTAAGTGATGCGTTTCTTAAAAAGGGCGAAATCGTCTCAACACGCGGCCGTCGCGCCGAAAATACCAGCCGTGCCTATGCCCGGCCAGGGGATATCGCCAACGGCCTTCCCCTTGTGGTGCTGATCAATTCAGGATCGGCATCAGCATCTGAAATTGTTGCTGGGGCGTTAAAAGATCATCGTCGTGCGGTTCTTCTTGGCACGCGTTCATTTGGCAAGGGATCGGTGCAAACGGTGATTCCTGTTTCGGGCAATAGCGCCATGCGGTTGACCACAGCGCGTTATTACACCCCATCAGGCATTTCAATTCAGGCCACAGGAATCAGCCCTGACATCGAGGTGGCATTGGCACGGATTGAAACTTTAGATGGCGGCGATACGCGCGAAGAGGATTTGAAAGGCGCTCTTGATAATGGCAAAGATGGTAAAGAAGGCGAACCAGCCGATGCCAAAAAAGCAGATGTTACGCCAGCCGCTGACCAGTCAAAGGTTGATTACCAGCTTGCGCGTGCGCTTGATTTGATTCGCGGCGTCTCTATTTTTACTGATGTGAAATCCGGATCTTAATCATGCGTGACATTCCCTATGATGAACGGTCGTACCGGCCATGCGTTGGCATCTTTTTAATCAATGATGCCAAGCAGGTTTTTGGGGGTCGCCGCATCGGCGGCGGCGCCGAAGCATGGCAAATGCCCCAAGGCGGAATCGATCCGGGCGAAACGGTGATTGATGCCTGTATGCGCGAAATGGGCGAGGAAATTGGCACATCTTTGGCTGAATTGCTGTGCGAACATGATGAGTGGCTTTATTACGATATTCCACTGCCGCTTGCCGACCGGCTATGGCATGGCCAATACAAGGGTCAAAAACAAAAATGGATGGCGCTTCGCTTTACCGGCAATGATGACGACATAAACATCAACACCGCCGACCCCGAATTTTGCGAGTGGCGCTGGCTAGAACCTCGTGAATTGGTCAATCTGGCCGTGCCGTTCAAACGCGATGTCTATGATGATGTTCTAAAGGCCTTTGCCAATTTCGTCTAGCTCCCCCGACGCCACAAACAAACCATAAAAAAGGGCCGCCAAACATTTTGGCAACCCTTTTTTATCAGATGAATAACCGCTAGAGCGATTCGATAACCGCATTCAAAAACGCGGCTTCTGCCTCATTTGCATTGGCCGCTTTTTCTTTCAATGCCGCCGCATCAGCACTGCCAAGATCAATGGTACGTTCGGCCAGAATCGTCACCGATTCGCCCGATACATCAGCAAGGCCACCATCAATCATAAAGCGATCGGTGACTTTGCCATCTTCATGCACTTCGACGATGCCGCGTGTTAGATCAGCAAGCAATGGTGCGTGCCGTGGCAGCACACCAAACAGACCTTCAACGCCCGGCGCAACAACCATCTGCACAGATTTCTGAGCCATGATGCGAGCTGGTGTTATCAGTTCCAATTGTGTCGTTTCAGCCATGCTAGCGCATCCTTATGCTGGATAGAACAGGGGCAATGCCGTTAGGCAGCGTCCTGAGTGAGTTTCTTACCTTTTTCGATGGCCTCTTCAATCGTGCCAACAAGATAGAAGGCAGCTTCTGGAAGATGGTCATATTCCCCCTTCAAGATGCCTTCAAAGCCAGCGATTGTATCTTCGAGGCTGACAAGCTTTCCAGGTGCGCCGGTAAAGACTTCGGCAACATGGAATGGCTGTGACAAGAAGCGCTGAATTTTCCGGGCGCGCCCCACGGTCAGCTTATCTTCTTCTGACAATTCATCCATACCAAGAATGGCGATAATGTCCTGAAGTGACTTATATTGCTGCAACACTTCTTGAACTTTACGCGCGATATTGTAGTGACGATCACCAACAATCCGCGGATCAAGCATGCGTGATGATGAATCAAGCGGGTCAACCGCAGGATAAATACCAAGCTCGGCAATCTGACGTGACAAAACAGTGGTAGCATCAAGGTGGGCAAATGATGCTGCCGGTGCCGGATCAGTCAAGTCATCGGCAGGAACATAAATCGCCTGAACCGAAGTGATTGAGCCTTTATTTGTTGTTGTAATCCGCTCTTGCAGGGCACCCATGTCGGTTGCCAATGTTGGCTGATAACCCACCGCAGACGGGATACGGCCAAGAAGCGCAGACACTTCTGAACCAGCCTGTGTAAAGCGGAAGATGTTATCAACAAAAAACAACACATCCTGGCCTTCTTCGTCACGGAAATATTCAGCCAAGGTCAAGCCGGTCAAGGCAACACGTGAACGCGCACCTGGAGGCTCATTCATCTGTCCGTAAACAAGCGCGGCTTTTGAACCCGGGCCGTCAGTTTTGATAACGCCTGATTCAACCATCTCATGATAGAGATCGTTACCTTCACGCGTACGCTCACCAACACCGGCAAAAACAGAATAACCACCATGCGCTTTGGCAACGTTGTTGATCAATTCCATGATCAAAACGGTTTTACCAACACCAGCACCACCAAACAGACCAATCTTACCACCTTTGGCATAAGGGGCTAGAAGATCAACAACTTTAATGCCTGTTACCAGAATTTCAGCTTCGGTTGATTGGTCAACATAATCAGGTGCGGCGCGGTGAATTGGATAATACTTCTTTGATTTAACCGGCGGGCCTTCATCAACAGGCTCGCCGATAACATTCAAGATACGACCAAGGGTTTCAGGCCCTACAGGAACCGTGATTGGCGCGCCAGTATCAACAACTTCGGCGCCGCGAACCAAACCTTCAGTCGAGTCCATCGCGATGGTACGAACAGCTAGTTCACCAAGATGCTGTGCAACTTCAAGCACAAGCCGCTGGCCATTATTGCTGACCTCAAGGGCGTTTAGAATGGCAGGGAGTTCACCGTCAAACTGAACGTCAACAACCGCGCCAATAACCTGACTGATTTTACCAATTGCTTTATTTGCCATGGTCTTCTTACTCCGGGCTAGAACCGTTTTAATTGTGGGCATAATTGCCCTGATCTTTATTTTGTTCAGCTGCTAAATTTAAAGAGCTTCAGCACCTGAAATAATTTCGATAAGTTCATTCGTAATCGCCGCTTGACGTGTTCTGTTATACACCAATGTCAGACGGTCAATCATGTCACCAGCATTCCGCGTGGCGTTATCCATTGCTGTCATCCGCGCGGCAAGTTCGGCCGCAGATGATTCGAGCAAGGCACTGTAAATCTGTGTCGAAATGATGCGTGGCAACAGGCTTGCCAGCAATTCTTCCTCTTCTGGCTCATAATCATAATTTGAACCAGCTTCATAGCCGCCAGCATCACCAACTTCAGCTGGAATCAGCTGGGTCAGCTTGACCTCTTGAGTGATAGCATTGATGAACTTGTTGTAGATCATGGTGCAGACGTCAAAATCACCATTTTCAAAACCGCTGCGAACCGTTTCGCCAAGATCAGCCGCATCTGCAAACGCAACAGCGGTGCCTTGAATCCCTTCAAGGCTGGCAATGTAGCTATCACCAAATTCACGGCGAAGCGCATCAGCAGATTTTCGGCCAACCATCAAAAGCTTGACGGTTTTGCCTTCAGCTTGAAGCCGCGCAACTTCGGTGCGGGTCTGGCGGGTGATTGACCCGTTAAAACCACCACAAAGACCGCGATCGGCCGAAATGACAACCAGCAAATGTGATGCTGATTTGCCATTTCCGACAAGCAGGGCAGGTGCCGAGCTGGGATCAGCTTTGGCGGCAAGATTGGCAATCACACCGCGCATCCGGTCGGCATAAGGCCGGCCAGCTTCGGCTGCCTCTTGCGCCCGCCGCAATTTCGCCGCTGCCACCATTTTCATGGCAGCAGTGATTTTCTGCGTGGACTTGACGCTGCTAATACGCGTCTTTAAATCCTTCAATGATGCCATTTACCAAACTCCATTTTGCGGCACGACAGCCCCGCAAATGCCTTCACCATTTACGAAAAGCTTTTGCCAAATGCCTCAATGGCTTTTGACAATTTGTTAGATGTGGCATCTGACAGCGCTTTTTCATCACGGATTGTGTCAAGAACGTCCTGATTATTACTGCGAAGATGATCAAGAAGACCAGCTTCGAAACGGCCTATATCAGCAACAGCAATCTTATCAAGATAGCCCTTCACACCGGCGAAAATAACCGCAACCTGCTCTTCTACAAGCATTGGGCTATATTGTGCCTGCTTCAGCAATTCAGTCAGACGCGCGCCGCGCTCAAGCAATGCCCGTGTTGATGCGTCCATATCTGATGCAAACTGTGCAAAAGCAGCCATTTCACGATATTGTGCCAATTCCAGCTTGATACTACCGGCAACCTGTTTCATCGCCTTGATCTGCGCTGCTGAACCAACACGGCTAACTGATAAACCGACGTTCACCGCTGGACGAATGCCTTTGTAGAACAATTCAGTTTCAAGGAAGATCTGACCATCGGTAATCGAAATCACGTTGGTTGGAATAAAGGCAGACACGTCACCGCCTTGGGTTTCAATCACCGGCAACGCGGTCAATGAACCTGACCCATTTGCCGCATTCATTTTCGCAGCGCGCTCAAGAAGACGTGAGTGAAGATAGAAAACGTCACCAGGATAGGCTTCACGTCCCGGTGGGCGGCGAAGCAAAAGGCTCATCTGGCGATAGGCAACAGCTTGCTTTGACAAATCGTCAAACACAACAAGCGCATGCATGCCGTTATCACGGAAATATTCGCCCATCGCTGCGGCTGTATAAGGGGCAAGGAACTGCATTGGTGCTGGATCAGATGCAGTTGCGGCAATCACAATCGAATATTCCATCGCGCCCTGCTCTTCAAGCGAGCGAACGATCTGGGCAACTGTTGACCGCTTTTGACCAACCGCAACATAGATGCAGAACAATTTCTTGCTGTCATCCTTCCCAGATGCGTCATTGACCGCCTTCTGGTTGATGAAAGTATCAATGGCAATTGCAGTTTTACCGGTTTGACGGTCACCAATGATCAATTCACGCTGGCCACGGCCAATCGGGATCAAACTGTCAATCGCTTTAAGGCCGGTCTGCATTGGCTCATGCACTGACTGGCGTGGCATAATGCCAGGGGCTTTGACTTCAACGCGGCTGCGTTTGGTGTCTTTTAGCGGGCCTTTGCCGTCAATCGGATTGCCAAGCGCATCAACAACGCGGCCAAGAAGCCCCATGCCAATCGGCGCATCCACAATGGACCCTGTCCGGCGAACAACATCGCCTTCACGGATCGAGCGGTCATCGCCAAAAATGACGATACCCACATTGTCGGATTCAAGGTTCAGCGCCATGCCTTTGACGCCGCTTTCAAATTCGACCATCTCACCAGCCTGAACTTCGTCAAGACCGTGGGCGCGGGCAATGCCATCACCGACTGAGAGCACACGGCCCACCTCGGCAATTTCTGCCTCACTACCAAAATTGGCAATTTGTTCCTTGAGGATCGCTGAAATTTCAGCCGCACGAATATCCATCACGCAACACCCTTCATGGCTGATTCCAGCCGGCTAAGTTTAGTTTTGATTGACGTGTCAATCATACGAGAGCCAATACGCACAACAAGACCGCCAATCAGTGACGGATCTACACGCATCGAAAGTGACAATTTGTCGCTTCCGGCAAGCCGGGCGACGGTTTTTTCCACAACGGCCTTGCGGCTGTCATCAAGCGTGACAGCTGAGATGACTTCGGCGGAGACTTGACCACGACGACGGGCATGTTCTTGCTGAAATGCCTGAATGACGCGGGGTAGCGCACTTAACCGGCCATTTGCCGACAAAGTACCTAAAAATTTCACGGTCAGCGCATCAGCGCCAGATTTTTCCATGATTGCGATGATCGCTGCCTGCTGTTTGCCGCGCGATAGAATGGGTGATTCAACAAGTTTTTTCAAATCTTGGCTTTCACCAAGCATGGCGCCAAGGCTGCCAAGCTCATCATGGATAGAATCAACTTTGTTGCTGTCGACTGCCAACGCGTAAAGCGCGCCGGCATACCGCCCTGCAAGACCTGTAGCGCCTGAACTCACCGACTAAAACCCTCATCCTGAAAAAAATTCGATTTTTTGGGTGCACCCTCAGTCGCACGCTTGAGCGCCCTGACCAGTTGTGACGGTTGGTTGCTATCATAGCCCTGGCCGAAAGGCAAGCAGTCAGGCCATGAAAATTTGATGAAATTGCGATGTTTCGTTATGGCAAGCAAGACCACCAAGCCTAGAGAAAACTATAGGGGTCAATGTCGATCTGCATCCGTACAGATGACGGCAGTTTGATTGTGCCAAGCCAGCCTTGCAAAATATGCTGAATATTCACACTCTTATCGGCACGAATCAGCAATCTAGCGCGGTGTTTTCCCTTTAAAAACCCAATTGGAGCAATCGCTGGCCCATAGATTTGCACCGAATCAAAATGAGGGCGCGCTGATGCCAGCTTGCGGATCACTTCAAAAAGTCGATCTTCATGTGTTGACGCGATGATAATAGCCGCCAATTGCCCAAAGGGCGGCATTCCGGCAGCCTGCCGCGCGGCCGCCTCTTGTGCCAAAAATGCATCCCGATCACCCGCAATCAGGCTTACCAGAACCGGATTCTCAGGCTCTAATGTTTGCAGCATTGCAGCACCTGGCCGCGATTCGCGTCCGGCACGCCCAGCAACCTGACTCAGCATCTGAAAAGTACGTTCAGCCGCGCGTAAATCACCGCCAGCAAGCCCAAGATCAGCATCAACAACACCAACAAGCGTCAAATGCGGGAAATGATGACCCTTGGCGGCCATTTGCGTGCCAATTATAATATCGACCTCGCCGTCACTTACCGATTGAATAAACGCCTCGGCCGCTTTTGGCGTGCCAACCGTATCACTCGACAGGAGCGCAAACCGCGCTTCAGGAAATCTTATCAAAACTTCTTCGGCAAGCCGTTCAATCCCTGGGCCACAAGCCTGCATCTGGTCTTTTGCCCCGCAGGATTTGCAATCATTGCTTGGTCGGGATTCATGACCGCAATGGTGACAGCGCAGACGGCCTGCCAGCCGATGCGCCACCATCCATGAATCGCAATTGGGGCATGTGACCTTGGTGCCGCAAGCACCACATAAGGTAAGCGGCGCATAGCCGCGCCGGTTCAAGAATAAGAGGCTTTGCTCACCAGCCTTTAGCCGCGACTCGATCGCCTCTACAAGCGGCGGGGCAAGCCATCGTCCCCGTTCAGGCGGTGTGGCACGAAGATCAATTGCCGAAATATCGGGAAGCTGGGCGCCATGAACGCGTTTTGGCAAGGCCAGATAATCATAACGTGGCGGCGATCCAGTTTTACCGGCATTCACCCAGCTTTCCAGCGATGGAGTGGCGCTTGCCAGCACCACCGGCACATCATCTAATCGGCCACGCAAAACCGCCATGTCGCGGGCTTGATAAATCACCTGATCTTCCTGTTTGAAAGCATGTTCATGCTCTTCATCAACAATGATCAGCCCAAGCCGCGAAAAGGGTAAAAACAACGCCGATCGCGCCCCAACCACAACCGACGCTCTTGCTTGCAAAACAAATCGCCATGATTTGCGTTTTTGCGCGGCGGGTATATCCGAATGCCATTCCACTGGCGGTACACCAAAACGGGCAGTAAACCGGGCCCGCCACGCCGCCGATAGGGCGATTTCGGGAAGCAAAATCAAAACCTGCTGGCCGGTGGCAATCGCCGCTTCAACCGCCTCGAAATAAACCTCGGTCTTGCCCGATCCGGTAACCCCATCAAGAAGGCAGGTCTGAAAACCATGACCAACCGCGCCGCGCAAATGAACGGCGGCTTGCTGTTGATCCGATGTTAAGGTGACATGATCAAGATCATGCCGCGGCAAAGGCGGCGGTTGATCAGCCGAGACCAATTTGACCTGCAACAGGCCTGCCGTTTCCATGCCATTAATGACTGCCTGACTAGCACCGCAAGCAGCCGTAATCATCGCCGCCGTTACGCCGGCCGTCGCGGCCTGATGATCGGGCGCAGCGGGTGCTTCATTTTTGGCGAGATAATCAAGAACATGCTGCCGCGCCGTGGTAAGCCGGGTTTTGCCTGCTAGCGCGCCAATCGAATAACGTTTTTGCTGGGGCGGGCGATCAAAGGCGGCTGGCTGGCTAAGCACCATTTTGACCACCGCACCCAAAGGCGCCATTGTCCAAGCGGCAACGCGTTCGATAAATTGGACAAGCGCATCTGACAGCGGCGGCAAAGTCACCAAGCTTTCAACCGCCCGAAGCTTGGCCACCGGCACATCACCAATCGCCGCCGCCATCACGATGCCCGGTAAATGCCGCCCACCAAACCGAACCATGACAATCGTGCCACGAACCGCGCCAACGGCCGGACCTGCCAGATAATCGTAAATCCCGCCAACTGGCGCTGCCACCGCAATGGCAAGCGCCGATTGCGGTGGCATGCCAACAGATTCACTCATGATAAATCTTTATAAACATTGGATCCTGTGGAACTATCCGCCATTATAACAAGCTGAACAACGGTTATTTTAAGATTGTGGATTTGCGCCGTTGCTTCAAGTAAACTTGCGTGGCGCGCAGAAAAAGCGCAAGCATCAATCCAGTGAAAACAGGGCCATTAACATGAAAATTTTCCTCGATAGTGCCAATATTGGCGAGATCACCGCGCTTTGCGATACTGGGTTCGTTGATGGAATCACGACAAATCCTTCTTTGATTGCCAAATCAGGACGCAACATTCTTGAAACGATTGCTGAAATCTGCAGCCTTGTTGACGGGCCGGTTAGCGCCGAAGTCACGGCAACCGATTTCAAAACAATGCTTACCGAAGGCCAAAAGCTGGCCGCCATCGCCCCGAATGTAACGGTAAAAGTGCCATTAACCCGTGATGGGCTGCTGACCTGCCGCGCGCTTAGTGATACTGGCACCGATGTAAACGTTACGTTATGTTTTAGCGCTGGGCAAGCCTTGCTGGCGGCCAAGGCAGGCGCGAAATTCATTTCACCCTTTGTCGGACGGCTTGACGATATCGGCCGCGACGGAATGGGGCTGATCGAAGAGATTTGCAGCATATATGCAAATTATGATTATGATACCGAGGTTCTGGTCGCCTCAGTTCGAAGCACCCAGCATGTCGTTGACGCCGCCCTGATGGGGGCAGATGTGGTGACTTTGCCGCCAAAGATTTTGACCGCGCTTTATCATCACCCGCTAACCGATAGTGGTCTGGACGCGTTTCTGAAAGACTGGCAGGCAACTGGCCAATCGATTTTATAGGCGCGATCCTAGCGGGCTTAGCCGCATAGGAAATGCCAAGCAAAGGCAGCATTATGGCAGACGATAAATCCAAAAAAATCATCACCGCCAAAGATGTTGCCAGCTTTTTGACCGATAACCCTGCCGAAATGTCGAAATTGCTGGCAACCCAGCCAGAACTGCTTGCGGCCTGTATAACCGCGGCTGGTACCTCGATCGGGGCCAATGATAAAATTGACGGTAAGGTGGTAAATCTGATTCCGGCACTGGCCACCAAGGCGCGGCAAGATGCCCGCAAATTAAACCAGACACATCAATCACTTTTGCATGTGGCTGCCGAAAATATGCTTAGCTGGACACGACTTCATCACGCCACATTGGGGCTTCTTGCCAGCAACGATCTTGCTGGCATGTGTCAGGTGATTGCAACCGAATTTCCAGTGATTTTTGACCTGAATCAATGCCAATTGATTTGCGAATCCAAAGCGTCAATTCTGGATGCACTTGATCTGGGGTTGATGGCGCATCCAGCAGATCAGATTGACCAAGCCACCGAAAACCGTGGGCTGTTTTTGGGGCTGCCAAATGAGGCTGCCCAGAAGCTGCTGATCAAACCGGCACAAAGCCTTGCAATTATCCGGCTTCCCGATCGGCTTCCCGATCCGGTATCGCAATGCCTGTTATTGCTTGGCGGCAAAACCGCCAATAATTTTCATCCCAATCTTGGCAGTGACCTTCTTGTTCTTCTTGCCGAAATGGTTGGCGTCACCTTGGCGGCAAGGCTGGAATTGCAGATGAATTCACGATGATTGCAGCAGCACATCGGGTAGCATGGCTTCGCTGGCTTGCCAGTGAAAAACGCTATGGCGCAAACACACTTGATGCTTATGAACGCGATCTTGATGATTTTTCCAGCTATCTTAGTGCTGGTGTAAACGCGGCCAATGCGCCGCTATCGCGCCAAATATTTCGGGGCTGGCTAGCGCATATGGCATCACGTCAGCTTGCGCGAACAACGATTGCAAGACGGGTATCCTCGGTGCGCAGCTTTTACCGATTTTGCGGCCGCAACAAGCTTGTTGATGTTCCCGACCTTGGCTGGTTACGCGCACCGCAACCACCGCGCGCCGTTCCAAAATCAATGTCGGTTGATGATGCCCTTGCCCTGCTTCAGGCCATTTTCAACCGGCGCGGTGCCGATTGGGTCAAAAAGCGCGATTTTGCCGTTTTAATGCTGCTTTATGGTGCGGGATTACGCATTTCCGAGGCGCTTGGCCTTTGCCGTAAAGATGCGCCACTTGGTGACTGGCTAACCATTACCGGCAAGGGCGATAAAATGCGCGATGTGCCGGTTCTAAAGGTAGCCAGCGAAGCGGTTGATGATTATCTTGGTGATTGCCCATTTGATGATGGGGCGCAGGCGCCATTATTTGTCAGCAGCCGCGGCAAACCGCTTGGCGCACGCGCGGTTCAACGTTTGCTTGAAGAATTGCGTGCCGAACTTGATCTGCCATCGCATGTCACGCCGCATAGTTTGCGCCATGCCTTTGCAACGCATCTTCTTGGCAATGGTGGCGATCTTCGCGCCATTCAGGAATTGCTTGGCCATGCCAGCCTATCAACAACCCAGCGCTATACGCATGTTGACGAAACCCATCTAATTCAAATTCACCGCGACACACATCCACGCGCGCAACGCTAAGCGCACACGCCCGCAAACTGCATCCTTAGCAATCGCATAAGACTAGCTAGATATGAATGGCGCGGCCATCAACCGCCAGTGCGGCTTCTTTGACGGCCTCATTCAAAGTTGGATGACCATGACAGGTGCGGGCAATATCTTCAGCTGAAGCACCAAAAGCCATGGCGGTGGCACATTCATGGATCACCGTTCCGGCCTCATGGCCGATAATATGAACACCAAGAATCTTGTCGGTTTTTGCACAGGCCAGAATTTTCACAAACCCATCGCTATGTCCTTGCGCCCGCGCACGACTGTTTGCCGAAAACGGAAACACACCCTTGGCAAAATCAATACCAGCTTCGGTCAATGCTTCTTCAGATTTTCCCAGAGTGGCAATTTCTGGAGCGGTATAAACAATGCCCGGCACCAGATCATAATCAACATGACCCGACTTGCCAGCCATCATTTCAACAGCGGCAACCGCATCTTCTTCGGCCTTATGCGCCAGCATCGGCCCATCAATCACATCACCAATGGCATAGATATCTTCGATACTGGTCTCAAAGCGGGCATCAACCGCAATGCGGCCACGCGGTGTCATGGTAACGCCAATTTTTTCAAGCCCAAGCCCGTCTGTTACCGGATACCGCCCAACCGAAACAAGCGCGATATCAGCCTTTATGGTTTCTTCGTCACCACCATTGGCAGAGGTGACTGTCAGACTAACGCCATTTTTTCCAGCTTTGGCCGATTTTACCGCTGTGCTTAGACGGAATTTTAGCCCCTGTTTTTTGGCAATGGTCATAAATTTCTTGGCAATTTCCGCATCCATGCCAGGCAAGATTCGCGGCAAAAACTCGATGATTTCAACCTTGGCACCAAGACGCGCCCAAACCGTACCAAGCTCAAGCCCGATATAGCCTGCACCAATCACCACCATTTTCTTTGGCAAGGTTTCCAGGCTCAAAGCGCCGGTTGAGCTGACAATATGTTTTTCATCAATGATAATGTTGGGAAGGCTGGAAGGGTAACTGCCGGTGGCAATCATGATTTTGCCAGCTTTGTAATCGCCTTTATCCTTACCATTGACAATGGTCACGCTTCCCGCACCACTGATGGTTGCACTTCCTTCGAGGCGGGTGATTTTGTTTTTCTTGAACAGAAAATCAATGCCGCCTGTCAGCGTGTCAACAATATCTCTTTTCGATTGCATCATCTGTTTAAGATCAATCGCAACCGATCCAAGCGATATGCCCAATTTGCCAAGCGTGCCTGATGCGGCACCTGCAAAATGCTCGGACGCATTCAAAAGCGCCTTTGACGGAATACAGCCAACATTCAAACAGGTGCCGCCAAGCGTTGGCTGTTTTTCGATGCAGGCAACATTCATCCCAAGCTGGGAAGCGCGAATCGCCCCAACATAACCGCCCGGGCCAGCACCAATAATGATGAGATCAAAGCTGTTATTCTGCATCTGTTTTTCCTTTTTGCTGGCAAACTTTGCAAAGCGGTTTTGCAATGCGTGCGGTTAGACGCCCATTAACAAGCGGCGCGGGTCTTCGACCATTTCCTTGATCCGTGCCAGAAATGATACAGCCTCACGACCATCAATAATACGATGGTCATATGATAAGGCCAAATACATCATCGGGCGAATCACAATCTGGTCATCAATCACAACAGCGCGCTTTTCGATCTTGTGCATGCCAAGAATGCCGCTTTGCGGCGGATTCAAAATCGGCGTTGACATCATTGACCCGTAAACACCGCCATTCGAAATGGTGAAAGTGCCGCCAGCCATATCATCAGGCGCAATTTTGCCATCGCGCGCACGAAGACCAAAATCCGAGATTGCCCGTTCGGTATCGGCCAAACTCATTTCACCAGCATCTTTGATGACCGGTACAACAAGCCCTTGGGGCGTGCCAACAGCAACTCCAATATTATAGTAATTCTTATAGATAATATCAGTGCCATCAATTTCGGCATTTACCGCCGGGAATTCACGAAGCGCCTGAATGGCCGCCTGCACAAACACACCCATAAAACCAAGCCGAACTTCATGCGCGGCTTCGAATGCATCTTTATAATCAGCCCGCAATTTCATCAGCGACGACATATCCGCCTCGTTAAAGGTTGTCAGCATCGCCGCGCTATTTTGCGCCGCTTTCAGCCGTGAGGCAATGACCTGCCGCAATTTTGACATGCGAACACGCTCTTCACGCGCCGCATCAACCACCCGCGGTGTTGCCCGTGGTGGTGTTGGCGCATTTGCAGTTGCCATGACAGTTTGCGCCAGTGCGGCCTGCGGCTTGTTGATCGCGGCCAAAACATCGGCCTTGGTCAAACGCCCACCAACACCTGTTGCCGCAATATTTGCCGGATTGAGTTTATGTTCATCAACCAGCCGCCGCACGGCGGGTGACAGGTCAGAACTGTCAATTGCCGATGGCGCAGCAGCAGATGCCGCCGCCACAACCAGGGCAGGGGTTTCATCTGCCGCTTTTGCCGTAGCTAATTTTGGCGCCTCTTGTTTTGGTGCCGGTTTGGCGCCAGCCGCGCCTTCTACAACCCGCGCCAAAAGCGCGCCAACTTCAACGGTTTCACCTTCAGCAGCGATGATTTCACCAAGTTTTCCAGCAACAGGTGATGGCACTTCCAATGTCACCTTATCCGTCTCAAGCTCAACAATCGGCTCATCTGCAGCAACCGGGTCGCCAGCCTTTTTTATCCAGCGGGCAATCGTTGCATCGCTAACTGATTCGCCAAGTGTTGGAACATGAATATCAATTGACATTGTAAGCACCCTCCTTAGGTACCTTGTCTAAAAGTTTGCTGAAAACAGGCTCTTTTTATTTCTTTGTCGAAGCGGTGTTTTTCGGTTCTGCCGCCATTGGGCCAAGAGCCTCTGCAACAAGTTGCTTCTGTTCTTTCACATGACGAGCAAAAGAGCCAGTGGCTGGCGAAGCAGCTGCAGCGCGGCCAGCATATTTCAACCGACTTTGCTGCATGCTAGCCGCTTGCATTGCATCTTCAATAAAGTCACGTACGAATGTCCACCCACCCATATTTTTGGGCTCTTCCTGACACCATATAACTTCAGCATTAGGCGTCTTAGCTAACAGCTCAAAAGTAGTTTTTGATGGAAATGGATATAATTGCTCAACACGCAAAATTTCAATGTCCCACGCTTCTGCAGAGTTCCGAGCATCTGCTAAATCATAATAGATCTTGCCTGAACACATGACAATACGTTTAGCTTCACCATGTTTTACGTTACAGTCACGCTCGTCAAGCAACCGGTGAAATGTTGTGCCTGGACCCAGATCTCCTAAACTTGAAACAGCAGAACGATGACGCAATAAGGATTTTGGTGTCATTGCAACAAGAGGTTTTCTAAAGTCTCTCCGAAGCTGACGGCGCAAGGCATGAAAATGGTTGGCTGGGGTAGTGCAGTTGACTACCTGCATATTATCCTCAGCACAAAGCTGCAAATAACGCTCAAGCCGAGCAGATGAATGCTCTGGACCCTGTCCCTCGTAACCATGGGGCAGCAGCAAGACCAGACCACTCATCCGAAGCCATTTGGCTTCGCCTGATGAAATAAACTGATCGATTACAACCTGCGCTCCATTTGCAAAATCGCCAAACTGAGCCTCCCACATAACTAAAGCGTTTGGCTCAGCTTGAGAAAACCCATATTCAAAGCCCATGACAGACGCCTCAGAGAGAGGAGAATCAATCACTTCAAACATTGCCTGTTCTGGGTCAAGGTTAGCAAGCGGGATGTAGCGCTCTTCGGTAACCTGGTCTACAAAAACGGAGTGACGCTGGCTAAAAGTGCCGCGCCCCGAATCTTGACCAGAGAGACGCACAGGGTTACCTTCAAGCAACAATGAGCCAAAAGCCAGGTGCTCAGCCGTTGCCCAATCAATGTTTTGACCAGAACTAATGCTTTCAGCACGACCTTTTAATATTCGTAATAGCTTTGAATTGAGTTTTAAACTTTCAGGCGGGGTTGTCATAGTTTTGCCTATACGGCTAAGCAACTCTAAGCTGACCGCTGTATCTCCACGTCGATCTTCGCCATGCGCTGAAACCATGCCAGCCCATTTTCCCTCAAGCCAGTCAGCTTTGTTTGAAATATAACTGGTTCCAGCATCAAACTCTTCGTCAAGATAGGCAATGCGATCATCTATGACTTTTTGGGCGCCCTCAGAGGTAAAAACACCCTCGAGAACAAGTTGTTCAGCGTAGATTTGTTTGACTGATTTATGGTCCCTTATTTTTTTATACATTAGAGGCTGGGTGAACATAGGTTCATCGCCCTCATTATGACCAAACCTCCTGTAACAAAACATATCAATGACTACATCACTACCAAAAGCGTGACGAAATTCTGTTGCAATTCTAGCAACGTGTACAACCGCTTCTGGATCATCTCCATTTACGTGAAAGATTGGCGCCATTACCATTTTAGAAACATCGGTTGGGTAAGGCGACGACCGCGAATAGTGTGGGCTGGTAGTAAAGCCAATTTGATTGTTGACTATTATGTGGATTGTTCCGCCAGTTTTATAACCGCGCAAATCAGAAAATGCGAATGTCTCAGCAACCACGCCTTGGCCGGCAAAAGCAGCATCTCCATGCAATAAAATACCCACCACCTCACTTCGGTCAGAGCCAGGTCTTTGTTGTTGTTTAGCTCGAACCCTGCCCACCACAATCGGGTCTATGATTTCAAGGTGTGATGGATTTGGAGCCATAGAGAGATGAACTGGGGACTTGTCAAAGTCACGGTCAGCAGAGAAGCCCATGTGATACTTAACATCTCCAGAACCCCCAGCTTGTTCTGGATTAACAGGGTTTCCTAAAAATTCAGAAACGATGGCGCGGAACGGTTTTTGCAAAAGGTTGTGAAGAACATTTAATCTGCCACGATGCGCCATACCTATAACGGCCTCATTCAACCCAAGCTGGCTGCCACGTTTTAGGATTTGCTCAAGTGCAGGAATTACAGCCTCACCACCATCCATTCCAAAGCGTTTTGTGCCAGTATATTTTTTATGGAGATAACACTCAAACTCATCAGCATCAACAAGCCGCTGAAAAATAGCTTGCTTGCCTTTAACCGTAAATTCAGTTTGATTACCAATCGCCTCGATGCGTTCTTGGATCCAGGCTTTTTGCGCTGGATCCTGAACATGCATGAATTCAACACCAATCGTGCCGCAATAGGTCTGGCGAAGTCGATCAAGGATTTCGGTTAATGTTGCGGTTTCCAGTCCCAATACATAATCAATGAAGATTGGCCGATCCCAATCATCATCACCAAAGCCATAGCTTGCTGGATCAAGCTCGGGGTGAAGTGGCTTTTCTTCAAGCGCCAATGGATCAAGATTTGCCAGAAGATGACCGCGAATACGATAGGCCCGGATCAGCATCACCGCACGAAGCGAATCCAATGTTGCGGCGCGCATGTCGCTAGCATTGATATTGCTTCCCGATTTATGTGCCTGTGCCACTGCCTTGATCGATGCATCAGCATCAACCGCGCCAACGACGCGGCTTTGCGGCCGGCCCCAGCTTGGCCCAGCTTCGGTATCGGCGCCAAAGTCAGCCGCCTTGCCAAGCTGCTCGAAATAGGCTGCCCAATGCCGATCAACCGATGACGGATTGTCACGCCACGCCTTGTTCATTTCAGCTATAAATGTTGCATTTGCGCCAGAAAGCAGGCTGAAATCAATCTCAGTGGCAGCCGCCACATTACCAACATTAGAAGCACTATCATCCATAAAACAATTCACATTTCCTAGCGTGTAAAGGCTCAAACACAAGGGTTAGTTTATTCGTTAATTCCCGTAATTCAAGTCGTATAGAGGTTTATTGCCTTATGGCAATCAATTCTGCGTGCTTGGGTCAATAATACGCCCCCGCCAGCCCATCAAGACCAGTTTCCTATCATAAAACAAAAGGCCAAATATCACCGGCCCTCTGGTTTGTTAACAGCGTCTAGCGCAAAGGCCCGATGCCTAAAGATTATCGACAACCTCATTCAGGGCTTTGACCGCCGCAACCGAATTATCAAACATTGCCTGCTCATCAGCATCAAGGGCAATTTCGACAATCCGCTCGACACCATTGGCGCCAAGAATAACCGGCACACCAACATAAAGCCCATTCAGACCATAAGCGCCATCAACATAAGCCGCACATGGCAAAAGCCGCTTTTTATCTTTTAAATAGGCGTCCGCCATATCAATCGCCGATGATGCTGGCGCATAAAAAGCCGACCCGGTTTTCAATAGCCCAACGATTTCAGCACCACCATCACGGGTACGCTGAACGATTTCGGCAATTTTCGTATCGGTTGACCAGCCCATCTTGATCAGATCAGGAACCGGAATACCGGCAACAGCCGAATAACGCACAAGCGGCACCATTGTATCGCCGTGTCCACCAAGAACAAAAGCTGTCACATCTTCAACCGACACATCAAATTCTTCAGCCAAGAACAGGCGGAAGCGTGCCGAGTCAAGAACACCAGCCATACCAACAACCTTGTTGGTCGGCAGGCCAGATGCCTTTTGCAAAATACCAACCATCACATCAAGCGGATTGGTGATACAAATCACAAATGCATCCGGACAATGATCCTTGATGCCAGCGCCAACCTGATGCATCACCTGGGTGTTGATGCCAATCAAATCGTCGCGGCTCATGCCTGGCTTGCGCGCCACACCAGCGGTCACAATCACCACATCACTTCCAGCCAGCGCGGCATAATCATTGGCGCCAGACACATTTGCGTTAAAACCCTCGATCGGGCTTGCCTGCGCAATATCAAGCGCCTTGCCTTGCGGTATACCTTCGGCAATGTCGAAGAGCACTACGTCGCCAAGCTCTTTTAGCCCAGCCAGAAGTGCCAAAGTACCGCCGATATTACCAGCGCCAATAAGGGAGATTTTATTTCTTGCCATATCAATGAATTCCATAAATTGCAGGGAGAAATTGCGCCACACCATCTTTTGAGGCTATACCGCTCCGCGGAGCACATATTTCGGTGTACATAACTATCAAAAAACATACAAGAACAAACCCGAAAAAAACCGGTGTTTGAGCAGATAAATCACAGGGTTTTATGACCGGTCTTTATACGCTGTCTTGCATCCTGCCACGCTTTGCCATTTCACCAAGCCGTGATGCCGTACGGGCAAATTCAAATTGCCATTGATGCCCTTGATAAAGATCACCAATATCGGCATCGGCCGAAGCAATTAAAAACCGGCCACGATCATAAAGCGCATCAATCAGCCACATAAAACGGCGGGCGACGTTTTCATTGGCATCGGTAAATTGCGGGACATCGCTTAACACAAGACCGGCAAACCGCCCAGCAATAGCAAGATAGTCACGCGCGCCAAGCGGCACGTCACACAGGCTGGCAAAACTGGCAAAGCCAACATCACCCGCTACGCGTTCGATGGTAAAGTCGCGCCCGGCAACGCGGATCGTTTCAACCGTGATTGCCACGCCGCCAGCAAGCTTGTCAAAAGCTGATTCCAACTGCGGCCGAGCCGTTTGTGACGGCACATGCCATGCTGGCAAATCAGCCAGAACCGCGCCGCGCCAGTCAGTGCCGTCATCAAGTTGGCACATCGCACATCGCTGTTTCAAAAGATCAATAAATGGCAAAAACCGGTCGCGATGAAGCCCGTCTTTATACAGATCATCCGCATGCCGGTTCGAGGTGGCAACAACAATGACACCGCGTTTCAACACGCCCGAAAATAACCGCGCCAAAATCATCGCATCGGCAATATCGCGCACTTCCATTTCGTCGAAACAAATCACCGCACCTCGCCGCGCCAGATCGGCAGCGGCCATTTCAATTGGATCATCTGCGCCCTTGCTTCGCGCTTGGTGGATCACATCTTGCGCCAGACCCATAAAATCATGGAAGTGAAGCCGCCAAATGGCAGGCAGATTTGGCCGATCCAGCCCTTGTGCGGCAACCGACTCATGGAACATATCCATCAGCATGGTTTTGCCGCGGCCAACCCCGCCATAGATGTACAGACCTTTGACCGGCGTTTGCTCAGCCGGCAACATCCAGCCAAATAGATTGCTCGCTTTCTGGCCTATTATCTGGCGGATCATCATTGGCCATTTGCGGCGTGACAATGCGGCTGTTTGCAATCTGTCAATCAGCTGGTCAAGACGTATGGCAATGGCTGCTTGTGCCGGATCAGTATGCAGAATTTTGGAAGCAATCTTTGTGGCCAGTTTCTGGCTTGGATAAAGGCGATGGTCGATTTGGCTATTCGTCATAACGATTTACCAGCTTGTGACTTTGACCGAACCCTACGCTGGAAATTACCGTTGCGCCATCTCGCTTTTAATGCCCGCAATCGCCTTGCCCGGATTCAATCCCTTTGGACAGGTTTTTGCGCAATTCATAATCGTATGGCAGCGATACAGCGAAAAGCTGTCATCAAGCGCGTCAAGCCGCTCGCGTTTTTGTTCATCACGGCTATCCGAAATCCAGCGATAAGCCTGCAACAAAACAGCCGGACCTAGATATTCATCACTATTCCACCAATAGCTTGGGCAGGCGGTCGAACAGCTAAAGCACAAAACACATTCCCACAAACCGTCCAGCTGTTCACGCTCGGCAGGTGATTGCCGACGCTCGCCACCATCAGCCACTTTGCTGTCGTTTTTCAGCCAAGGTTCAATCGAGGTCAATTGCCGATAGGCATTGCTGAGATCGGGAACCAAATCCTTGACGACTGGCATATGTGGCAATGGATAGATTTTCACATCGCCTTTGACATCGCTGATGCTTTTCAAACAGGCAAGTGTATTGGTGCCATCAATATTCATCGAGCAAGAGCCACAAATTCCCTCGCGGCACGACCGGCGAAACGTAAGGCTGCTATCTTTTTCATTTTTGATTTTGATCAGCGCATCAAGCACCATTGGCCCGCAATCATCGAGATCAATTTCAAAAGAGTCGATACGCGGCTGCGCATCATCATCAGGTGACCAACGATAGATTTTAAAGGTTTTCACCTCGGCGGCATCAGCTGATGCCTTATGGGTGATGCCATCGGTGATCTGTGCATTTTTAGGCAATCGAAACTCGGCCATAATTCTTTCCTCGTCCTTACCTAGTAAACGCGTGGGGCTGGCGGGATTGGGGCAACGTCATTGCTCAAAGTGGTCATCACAACATTGCGGTAATCCAGCCTTGACTTGTTTTGTTCGTCAAGCCACATGACTGTATGTTTCATCCATTTTTCGTCATCGCGCTCGGGCCAATTTTCATGCGCATGCGCACCGCGTGATTCCTGTCTTTGCTCGGCTGAACGGATACTCACCAAGGCCTGACCCATCAGATTTTCCAGCTCAAGCGCCTCGATCAGATCGGTGTTCCAGATCAGCGATTTATCGGCGACACCGATTTTCCCCATCTTAGCAGCAATCTGATCCATCGTCGCAACACCTGATTCGAGTGATTCGCTAGACCGAAAAACAGCCGCATGACGTTGCATCGCATGCTGCATTTCCAACCGGATTGACGCCGCGCTAAAGTCGCCATCGGCATGCCGCATCCGGTCAAATCGGGCAAGCGCCTTATCGGTTGCTGATTGTGGTGCGCGTTTTGATGTGGCGCCCCGCTTGACGAATTCATTTGCCCGATGCGCCGCAGCACGGCCAAACACAACAATATCAAGAAGGGAATTTGTCCCAAGACGATTGGCACCATGAACCGAAACACAGGCCGCCTCGCCAATGGCCATCAGACCCGGCACAACCGCGTTCTGATCATCTTTGGTCGGTGCCAAAACTTCGCCATGATAATTGGTCGGAATACCACCCATATTATAATGCACGGTTGGCAAAACCGGAATCGGCTCGCGCGTGACGTCGACGCCGCAGAAAATCTTGGCGGTTTCAGTAATGCCCGGAAGCCGCGTATGAAGCGTATCTGGATCAATATGCTCGAGATGAAGCATGATATGATCTTTGTTCGGGCCAACGCCGCGACCTTCGTTAATTTCAATTGTCATAGCACGGCTTACCACATCGCGGCTTGCCAAATCTTTGGCCGTTGGCGCAAACCGTTCCATGAACCGTTCGCCTTCGGAATTGGTTAGATAGCCCCCTTCGCCGCGTGCGCCTTCGGTAATCAGCACGCCAGCGCCATAAACGCCGGTTGGGTGAAACTGGACAAATTCCATATCTTGCAGCGGCAAGCCAGCGCGAAGCGCCATCGCATTGCCATCACCAGTACAGGTATGCGCCGATGTACAAGAAAAATAGACCCGTCCATAGCCGCCGGTTGCCAGCACTGTTTGCTGCCCCCAGAAACGGTGAAGACTGCCATCTTCCATGCAAAGCGCAATTACCCCAGCGCATTCGCCATCATCCGTCATCAAAAGATCAAGGACGAAATATTCAATATGGAAATGCGCCTTATATTTCAGACATTGCTGATACAATGTGTGTAGGATTGCATGGCCTGTCCGGTCAGCCGCCGCACAAGCACGCCGTGCCATTGATTTACCATGATCAAGCGTATGGCCACCAAAGGGACGCTGATAGATCTTGCCTTCTTCGGTGCGCGAAAACGGCACGCCATAATTTTCCAGCTCAATCACTGACGGAATGGCATTGCGGCACATATATTCGATCGCATCTTGATCGCCAAGCCAGTCTGACCCTTTGACCGTATCATACATATGAAATTGCCAATTATCGCCTTCGCCCATGTTATTGAGCGCCGCGCCAATGCCGCCTTGCGCGGCAACGGTATGTGAACGCGTTGGGAAAACCTTGGTAATACAGGCCGTCTTCAACCCACCAGCGGCCATGCCAAGCGTGGCGCGCAAACCCGCTCCGCCAGCGCCAACAACGACAACGTCATATTGATGGTCAGTGATTTCATACGCACTCATAACCTACACCCTTTTCTTTGCAACGGTTTCGCAAGCTTGTCCGATGCCGAACACTTCACTACCCCCTATATCAATCCCGCAATCATACCAACCGAAACAAGGCTGGCCATTGCTGCAATGGCAAACACACCACGCGCAATTGTCACCAGCACCAAACGGCCACTGGCAAGCGGAATATAATCTTCAATAATCATCTGCACGCCAAGCGCCGCATGAAACAATCCGGCAATCACCAGAATTGCCAACACCACCGCATGCTGCGGTGCAGCCACAAAGGCCATAGCCGCGCTGTAATCAAGCGGACCAATCGATGCCACAAGATAGGTGAAATACAGCATAAGAATCAAAGTTGCGACTGCGCTGATCCGCTGCCAGCGCCAATGGCTAAAGCCCGGTTCGCGGGGATGTTTTGCCAAAATTTGTGCCATAATACGCCCCCTAGCTACACTGCCAGCCATAGCGCCGCCGTGACCAAAACGGTCAGGCCAAGCACAAGATAGCCGCTTTGATAGACCTGTTTGATTTCAAGCCCGATGCGTAAATCCCACATTAAATGGCGGATGCCATTCAGCCCATGATAGACAAGCGCCAGCGAATAGCCAAACACAACCAACTGCCCAAGCGGATGCTGCATGGCATCGGCAATCGGATTAAAAACCGCCGCCCCGGCCGCCAAGGCCACAAGCCATAGCGCCACAAGCAGGCTTCCTGTTGCCAATACCGCACCACTTGCCCGATGCATGATCGACATAACCGATGTCAATTGCGGGCGGTAAACCTGCAAATGCGGTGATAATGGACGCGGCTTTGCCATTGGAATCCTCGACAAGTGTCATCAAAACGAAAGGGCGGGCGCAATATTGCGGATATGTTATGATTTATATGTGTTATTGATTGGCAATAGTCAATGTGTAAGCAAAAAAAACAGATGGTCAAATTGATTGGCTTTCCCGCCCATTTTACTGGCCAATACAAATTGGCATTTTCCAGCGCATTGATCGGATTTGATTGCAATTGCCTTTTGCCAAAAAGCAGGTCAAAAAAGAATTCATGGAACAGGTTTTATCAATTCAATCGGCGGTAACGCTTGGCTTTGTCGGGAACAGCGTTGCCGGACCGGTCATCACGCGTCTTGGGCAACACCCGCTTTTGGTTGATAGCGTCACGCTTGCCGCGCATCCGGGCTATGGGTTGATGGCTGGTAACAAAATACCAGATGATATTTTCAGCAGCATTTTAGACGCCTTGCCGCCTTTGGGCGCGCTGCCTCACATTGGCGCGGTGATCACCGGCTATCTTGGTGCGCCGTCGCAGATTGACCCGATCACCAAGCTGATCACCACATGGCAGGCGGAACGGCCAAAAGGGCATTATGTACTTGATCCGGTGCTTGGCGATAATGGCCGAATCTATGTTGACAAAGGCCTTGTTAGCGCCATGCGTGACCGGCTGTTGCCGCTTGCCAGTTTTGTCACACCAAACCAGTTTGAGCTGCAATTGCTATCAGGACTAGATGTGCATGATATCGCCAGTGCCGATGCCGCCGCGCTGCATCTGCTCGATCAAAATCCGCATTTGAATGGTGTTGTTGCAACCGGAATCAGTACGCCCCAAGGCTGCGTTCATGACCGTCTGATCAGCCGTTATGATCTTATTGATCTTGCCTATGCCAAACGCGCGGCCGGCATTGCCGGTGGAGGCGATTTGCTAACCGCCATTTTGACAAGTTGGCTTGCCGCTGGCATGTCGTTCAAAAACAGCTTTATCGCTGCTAGCGGGCAGGCGCATGACATCATCGATCAAAGCGCCGGCCATCTAGAAATTGCGCTTCTGAAAAACCTTCACCGGTTGACGCCAATCACCAAAACCGCGTCAACCGTGAAATTAGATGGCTAGGTCTAGCGGCCGCTAAGCTTGCGCTTTGCAAATAATTCAGCAATCTGAACCGAATTCAACGCCGCGCCTTTGCGCAAATTGTCTGACACGCACCAAAACACCATGCCATTTGGAACTGTCGGATCTTGGCGAATACGGCTGATATAAACCGCATCTTCGCCAGCCGCCTCATGCGGCGTCACATAGCCTTCATTGGCACGGTGATCGACAACAAGCACGCCGGGGGCATTTTCCAGCAACGACCGGACAGCCTTTTCGGTCATTGGCTTATCCGTCTCGATGAAAACCGCTTCGCTGTGGCCAACAAAAACCGGAATCCGCACGCAATGCGCGACAAGCTCGATTGCCGGATCAAGAATTTTCTTGGTCTCGGCGCTCATCTTCCATTCTTCCTTGGTAAAGCCATCATCAAGGAACACATCGATATGCGGGATCGCGTTAAAGGCAATCTGCTTGGTAAAGATTTCCGGCTGCACCGAATCATTTACAAAAATACCTTTTGTCTGATTAAACAGCTCGTCCATCGCTGGCCGGCCTGCACCCGATACTGCCTGATAGGTTGAAACCACAACACGCTTGACCGAAAACGCGTCATGAAGCGGCTTGAGTGCAACAACAAGCTGGGTTGTCGAGCAATTTGGATTGGCAATGATATTGCGGCCGTTATTTTTGATCAAACAGCCATCAATGGTCTCTGGATTGACCTCAGGCACAATCAACGGCACATCGTCATCCATGCGGAATGCCGATGAATTATCAATGACCACACATCCAGCGGCGGCGGCTTTTGGCGCAAAGGCTTTGGCCGTGTCACCACCAGCCGAAAATAGCGCAATATCGGCGGTCGAAAAATCAAATTTATCAAGCGACTCGATTTTCAAAATCTGTTCGTCACCATAAGAGACTTCCTTGCCAACTGATTTTGTTGAGGCAAGCGCATGAATCGTGTCCGCCGGAAAATTCCGCTCGGCCAATGTTTGCAGCATCTCACGGCCAACCGCACCGGTTGCACCGACAACAGCAACTCTATACCCCATGATTTCATCCTCCAGTAAAGGCCCAGAATCCATATCTGTCTGGCTGGGCGGTTAAATTTCCGCCATGAACAGATATGGCGGTTTGGTCTAACGTGCCAGACGATCCATTGCGTCAAGCACGGCTTTGGTCATGCCGTCGGTGCCGGTCTGCTCGCAGCCAGGCGCCATGATGTCACCGGTCCGTTTGTTTTCCAGTGCCATATTCACCGCCTTTTCAACCAGATCGGCTTCATCAGCCTGATCAAAGCTATAGCGAAGCATCATGGCAAAGCTAAGGAACTGCGCCAGCGGATTGGCAAGACCCTTACCAGCGATATCAGGTGCTGAGCCATGAACCGGCTCATACATCGCTTTTGGCAGGCCGGTTTCGGGATCAGGCGTGCCAAGCGACGCCGATGGCAACATGCCAAGCGAGCCGGTCAACATAGCCGCGCAATCCGACAATAGATCACCAAACAGATTATCCGTGACAATCACGTCAAACTGCTTTGGGTTGCGAACAAGCTGCATGGCGCAGTTATCAGCATACATATGGCTCAAAGCAACGCCTTCGCCTTCGGCAGCGTGAAGCGCGGTCATCACCTGACGCCACAACACGCCTGAATGCATGACATTGGCCTTTTCAACCGAGGTCAGCCGGCCATCACGTTTGCGAGCCAATTCCATACCAACGCGGCCAATCCGTTCGATTTCCGGCGTTGTATAGGCATTGGTGTCATAGCCTCTTTTGATGCCATTGCCTAAATCATCAATGCCGCGTGGTTCGGCAAAATAAGACCCGCCGCATAATTCGCGAAGGATCATAATATCAAGTCCGGAGACGACTTCGGGCTTTAGCGTTGAGGCATCGACCAAAGTTGGAAACACTATCGCTGGCCGCAGATTGGCAAAAAGATCCATTTCCTTGCGAAGCCGCAAAAGCCCAGCTTCAGGACGAACCTCAAAAGGAACACCATCATATTTTGGTGTACCAACCGCGCCAAAAAGAACCGCATCACTGGCAATCGAATCGGCAAGGGTTTCATCGGTAAGCGGCGTGCCATGAACATCATAGGCGGCACCACCAACAAGACCTTCAGACAGATCAAAACCAAGGCTACGATGTTTTGCCAGCCAGTCAATAATCTTCATATTGGCCTGCATGACCTCATTGCCAATCCCGTCACCGGGCAACACCATTACTTTGCGATTAGACGCCATCATCTTTTCCTTCAATTTTATGCTATGACTAAAGCCAGTCTTGAGAACCGGTTTTTAAAGCCAAGGCTGATCCTTCTCACGCTTGGCTTCATAGCTGTCGATATCATCTGCTTTGGCAAGCGTAAGACCGATATCATCAAGCCCTTCAAGCAAGCATTTCTTGCGGAACGGATCAATTTCAAATGACACGGTTGGGCCATTTGGGCGGCGGATTGTCTGATTGACCAGATCAACCGATAATTCCGGATTTTCCGTATCAGACGCATCGGCCATCAAAGCATCGCGATCATCAGCACTTACAACAATTGGCAGAATGCCATTCTTGAAACAATTATTGTAAAAGATATCGGCAAAGCTTGTTGAAATCACACAGCGAACGCCAAAATCAAGAAGCGCCCATGGGGCGTGTTCACGGCTTGATCCACAGCCAAAATTATCGCCAGCCACCAGAATTTCAGCATTGCGATACGGCGCGCGATTCAGCACGAAATCATCAATTTCACTGCCATCCTGACGATAGCGCATTTCATCAAACAGATTCTTGCCAAGGCCCGATCGTTTGATAGTTTTCAAAAACTGCTTCGGAATAATCATATCAGTGTCGATATTCAGAATATTCAGCGGCGCGGCAACGCCGGTCAGCTTGTCAAATTTCTGCATGGGATGACTCCGTTTTCCTTAGATATTCCGCACATCGGCAAGATGACCCGACAGCGCCGCAGCAACAGCCATTTGCGGGCTAACAAGATGCGTGCGTCCACCGCGACCCTGACGGCCTTCGAAATTGCGGTTTGATGTCGAAGCACAGCGCTCGCCTTCGGCAAGCTTGTCAGCATTCATCGCAAGACACATTGAACAGCCCGGTTCGCGCCATTCAAATCCAGCATCGATAAAGACCTTATCAAGCCCTTCAGCCTCGGCCTGTTCTTTCACAAGTCCTGATCCAGGAACGACAAGCGCCCGCATGCCATTAGCAACTTTGCGGCCTTCGGCAAGCGCTGCCGCCGCACGAAGATCTTCGATCCGGCTGTTGGTGCATGAACCGATAAACACTGTATCAACCTTGATATCGGTCAGTTTTTGACCCGGTGTGAGCCCCATATAGGCAATGGCTCGCTCCATTTTGGCGCGTTTATTGGCGTCTTTTTCTTTGTCCGGATTTGGCACTGAATCAGTGATCGCAAGCGCATCTTCAGGACTGGTACCCCATGTTACGGTTGGCGCAATATCTTCGGCAGCAAGCGTAATTTCCACATCATAGACTGCCCCAGCATCAGAAGGCAGGGTTTGCCAATAGGCAATGGCGTGATCCCAATTATCACCTTTTGGTGTCATTGGCCGGTCTGCCAGATAATCATAGGTTGTTTGGTCAGGCGCAATCATGCCAGCGCGGGCGCCAGCCTCAATCGCCATGTTACAGACCGTCATACGGCCTTCCATGCTAAAGCCGCGAATCACTGATCCGGCAAATTCAATCACATGGCCAGTACCGCCAGCAGTGCCTATCTTGCCAATGATGGCCAAGATAACATCTTTGGCCGTCACGCTGTCGGCAAGGGCGCCATCAACGGTGATGCGCATGTTTTTGGCTGGCTTTTGAATAAGCGTCTGGGTTGTCAGAACATGTTCAACCTCAGAAGTTCCGATGCCAAAGGCCAGCGCGCCAAATGCCCCATGGGTTGCGGTATGCGAATCACCACAAACAATGGTCATGCCCGGAAGGGTAAAGCCCTGTTCCGGCCCAATCACATGAACAATCCCCTGCCGGATATCATCCATCGCAAAGTAGGGAACGCCAAAATCAGCCGCATTTTTTTCCAAAGCTTCGACCTGGATACGGCTTTCTTCATCTTCGATACCAACCGAGCGGTCGGTTGTTGGGATATTATGATCGGCAACGGCAAGCGTGCGGTTCGGGGCACGCACGGCGCGGCCAGTATTGCGAAGCCCTTCAAACGCCTGTGGGCTGGTCACTTCATGAACCAGATGCCGATCAATATAGATCAGGCATGTGCCATCTTCCTGTTGATGCACAAGATGTGCATTCCAGATCTTATCAAACAGAGTTTTTGGAGCCGACATATCATTCTCCTGATTGCTGCCGGCGAGGAGGTCATCTCAAAGCCGGTCTGGCAATTTAAGAAGATGACGCCTCGCGATAGGTTACTTTTTCAGCGATACGAGCCGCCTTACCGGTACGGCCACGCAAATAATATAGCTTGGCACGACGAACACGACCACGACGCATTACCGTTACACCGGCAACCTGTGGCGCATGTGTTGGGAATACGCGCTCTACACCTTCACCATAGGAAATCTTCCGAACGGTGAATGACGAATTAACGCCATCGCTTTTCCGCGCAATGCAGACCCCTTCAAAGGCCTGAATCCGCTCGCGCGTACCTTCAATAACTTTCACATCAACACGAACGGTGTCACCGGGTGCAAATTCTGGCAACTGACGTTGGCCAAGCACTTTCTCGATCTGTTTATTGCCTATGCGGTCAATGATGTTCATCGCCCGGTTCCCTTCATAAATTCCGTGTCACCCTTGCCGGTTATTCAACCGACGGCCAGCCCCGTGCTGGTGGGTCACTTACTTTTGCCCTTTTGCAGTGCCTGCCGATCCAGATATTGTTGCCACAAATCCGGACGCCGACGCTGCGTCTCTTTTTCTGCCTCCGCCTGTCGCCATTCGGCGATCTTGCGGTGGTGGCCCGATGCCAGAATTTCCGGCGCTTCGATGCCATTCCAGACACGGGGCTGGGTATAATGCGAATGTTCCAACAACCCGGTCTCAAAACTTTCTTCGCGATGGCTGGCTTCTTTGCCCATAACACCGGGCAACAGACGAATAACCGAATCCATCACAGTCAGCGCTGCTGTTTCGCCGCCTGACAAAATATAATCACCGATACTGACTTCCATCATACCGGCCAAATCGATCACGCGTTGATCAATCCCTTCATACCGCCCGCACAAAAACACCGCCCCTTTAGCGGCAACCAGATCGCGCACCAGCGCCTGATCCAGCACCCTGCCACGCGGTGACAGGTAAAGCCGCGGACCCGGACAATCCGCCACAGCGGCCAAGGCCGCGGCAACAACATCCGGTTTTAGCACCATACCAACACCACCGCCAAGCGGAGTATCATCCACAGTACGGTGCTTATCGCGCGCAAAGTCGCGAATGTCCAGCGTTTTCAGCGCCCAAATGCCTTCATTTAGCGATTTTCCTGCCAATGAATAAGCCAGATGTCCCGGAAACATATCTGGAAACAAAGTTAAAACCGTTGCCTGCCAGTGTGGCAAAGCCGGATTAGCATCGGTTTGCCGGTCTAGATGGGGTTCGATTTTTGTCATTTCCCCATCCTTTCCTTGTTCACAAACGCCATTGGTTTCGGCCGGATTAGGCTGGTGCATCACCATCTATAACATCATCCAGCAAACCAGCCGGCACCGACAAATTGATCGTTTTTGCCGCCATATCAACCGCAAGCAAACGCTCACCACCAAAAGGAACCATGATTGTTGGCCCTGATTCGCCAGCAAGCTCGGCAATTTCACCAGCCCCAAAATCATGAATGCCAATCAATTTTCCAAGCCATTGACCATTTTGATCGGTCACCGCCATTCCCAGCAAATCAGCATGATAGATTTCACCATCATCCAGATCGGGAAGCCGATCACGCGACACATGAAGCGTGACACCACGAAGCGCCTCAGCGGCCTCACGCGTCTCAACGCCTTTTGCCCGAACAATGGCCAATCCCTTGGCATTGACCGATGTGATCTGCAACTGTAATTGCCGGCCATCATCCAATGTAACCGGCCCATAAGCCGACAGCGCTTGCAGCGTCGCAGTAAAAGGTTTTACCTTGAACTGCCCCTTGATCCCTTGCGGGCCAACAATCGCGCCAATCGGCAAATGGCCGCTTATCACTAGCTGCCTGCCTTTTCCTCAGCAGCAGCTTCTTCAGCAGGCGCCTCTTCAGCAACAACTTCTTCAGCTGTGACTGCTGCTGTCGCTGCCGCCGCTTCTTCGGCCGCCGCAGCTTCAGCTGCTGCAGATTCGGCTGCTGCAGATTCGGCTGCCGCTGCCACGGCAGATGCAGCTTCAGTTTCACGTTCAGCGCGCTTTTTACCAGGTGCTGATTTCTTTGGCTGATCACGAATAACTGGTGCCTCAGCAAGGCCAGCCGCAGCCAACATTTTATGAACACGATCAGTTGGTTTGGCGCCCTGTCCAAGCCAGAAAGTGATGCGCTCGCTGTTCAGCGTCATGCGCTGCTCATGCTCTTTTGGCACCATTGGATTATAGGTGCCAACACGCTCGACATAGCGACCATCACGTGGTGCTGAGGCTTCGGCAACAACAATCCGGTAAAATGGGCGTTTTTTTGCACCGCCGCGTGCCAGTCTGATTTTCAAAGCCATGAATTTATCCCTTTCATTGGCGTTAGTCGTCAATAATTTCTATTTTTTCTTACCGTCAGGTTTGCCACCCAATCCCGGTAATCCATTGGCAAGGCTGCTTCCCAATCCTTTGGCAAGCCCGCCGCCCAATCCTTTTCCAAACCCAGATGATCCAAGCCCACGAGACAGCGCACCAAGATCAGGCATTGCACCGCCGCCACCCGGCATGCCACTGCCACCAAGCATTGCTTTCATCGCCGCAGCACCGGTTTTGCCGCCCATTTTTTTCATCATGCGGGCCATATCTTGATATTGCTTGACCAGCCGGTTAACATCTTGAACCGTTGTTCCAGATCCGGCCGCAATGCGTTTGCGCCGTGACGCATTCAACAAGCCAACAGCAATACGTTCTTTTTTGGTCATTGATAGAATGATCGCTTCTTGCCGTTTGATCATGCTGTCATCAATACCAGCAGCCGCAATTTGTTTCTGCATTTTGCCGATACCAGGCAACATGCCCATCAAACCACCAAGCCCGCCCATTTTCTGCAACTGGCGAATCTGCGCCAGAAAATCATTCATATCGAACTGGCCCTTGGCCATGCGTTTTGCCAGCCGTTCGGCTTCTTCGACCTCAATGGCTTCAGAGGCTTTTTCGACAAGCGCGACAACATCGCCCATATCCAGAATCCGGCCAGCCAAACGCGCCGGATCAAATTCTTCAAGCGCGTCCTGCTTTTCGCCAACACCGGCAAATTTGATCGGACAGCCAGTCACATGGCGCATCGACAAGGCCGCACCACCGCGCGCATCACCATCAAGACGGGTCAGCGCAATGCCGGTAACGCCAACCGCCTTATGGAACGCTTCGGCTGTATTAACCGCATCCTGTCCAGTCATCGCATCGGCAACAAGCAGAATTTCATGCGGGTTGGTTGCCTTTTTGATATCGCGCAATTCGGCCATCAGGCTTTCGTCAATGCCAAGACGGCCAGCCGTATCCAAAATCAAAACATCATAGGCTTGTAATTTTGCTGCCTGTAAAGCGCGTTTGGCAATTTGCGTTGGGCTTTCGCCATCAACCTCGTTCAGCACGCCAACATCGGCCTGACCACCAAGCATGCGCAATTGCTCTCGCGCGGCCGGGCGCGTAACGTCAAGCGAGGCCAGCATAACCTTTTTGCGATCACGGCTGCGCAGCCGTAATGCCAATTTACCTGCTGTTGTGGTTTTACCCGAACCCTGCAAACCGGCCATCAAAATAACGGCTGGCGGGTTGGTGGCAATATTCAATGGCGCGGCATCACCGCCAAGCATTTCGATCAAAGCATCATGGACAATTTTGATCACTTGCTGATCGGGGCGCACAGCGCGCATGCTGGCAACGCCAACCGCCTTTTCACGCGCTTTATCAGCAAAGGCTTTTACCGCAGGCAAGGCGACATCAGCATCAAGCAAAGCCAACCGCACTTCACGAAGCGCAGCATCAACATCCGACTCGCTAAGCGCACCGCGGCGTGCCAGCCCGTCAAAGACATCAGCTAATTTACTTTTCAGCGTATCAAACATGGTTTTGAACCTGCTTGCCCTTTGTTATTTTGCGTTACCACCATCATCCAAATTGCAAAATGCCTCTTCGCACCCGTGCTCGAAAACTTCAAGGACGTGTGGAACCCGCAAAGGTCATTTCATTCGGCGATGGCCTGATTTAATTGAAGCTCTTGCGCTTTTTACGGTGAATTGTCAAGAATAAGTGATGTTCTTTATCTTATCAAAAACACTTGATCTCCTTCTTGAACCCCTGATCATCCCCTATCTATTTCTGGCGGTTGGGCTTTTTGCACGCTGGCGGCGCTGGCGTTGGATCATGTGGCTGGCCTTTTTGATTGCCATTGCCCTGCCGCTTGGCTGTAATTTTCTGCCGGTTTCTAGCCTGCCTTTGCAATTTCTGGAAAACCGGATTGCCCGCGGCGATATCGGCCAACGCCATATTGATGGGATCATTGTTCTTGGTGGATTTACCGACAATGGCATGGTTGCGCAAAGCCGCGATCATTATAATTTAGGCGGGGCGGCTGAACGATTTACCGCCGCCATGACGCTAGCACGTGCGCATCCCGATACGCCGATTCTGTTTAGTGGTTTTTCGGGTGAATTGATACAGCGCGGCTGGCACGAAAGTGATAATATCCGCGATCTGGTCAACCAGCTTGGCGGGCTAAGCCGAACCGTTCTTTATGAAGAAAACAGCCGCAACACCTATGAAAATGCAGTGAATAGCCGTCAAATTCTAGCAGCGGAACCCGGTACAAATTGGATTTTAATCACCTCGGCAAATCATATGCCGCGTGCCATTGGCAGCTTTGCCGCCGCTGGTTGGTCGGGCGTGATTCCCTATCCGGTTGATTTTCAAACCCAAAAAACAGGCTATACTGATCTTTGGAATATTGATCAGGGCGTCTTGCTTATGCGCCAAGCCTTGCATGAATATGTAGGGCTATTGGTCTATTATCTATCCGGACGAAGCGCCGCGCTGTTACCTGATTAGGCTTTACGCATTGGCGGTACGGCGATCCATTTCAGAATCAACACCGGCAAGCGCCTTGGCAAATTCATCAGCGGCAAAGGGCTGCAAGTCATCAGCACCTTCGCCAACCCCGACAGCATGAACCGGAAGGCCAAATTCTTCAGCAAGCGCAACAACAACACCGCCTTTTGCCGATCCATCAAGTTTGGTCACAATCAGGCCCGACAAATCGGCAACAGCGGAAAAGGCTTTGACCTGCGACATCGCGTTCTGGCCAACGGTTCCATCAAGAACAATCACCGAATCATGCGGTGCACTGGCATCTAATTTCCGGATCACACGGACAATTTTGGCCAGCTCATCCATCCGCTCGGTTCGGTTTTGCAACCGGCCAGCCGTATCAATGATCAACACATCGGCATTATCTTCCTTGGCCTGAACCATCGCCCGATAGGCCAGCGCCGCCGCATCACCACCCGTCGCATCGGCGATCACCCTTGTGCCGGTTCGCTCGCCCCAGATTTGCAATTGCTCAACCGCGGCCGCCCGAAATGTATCGCCAGCGGCAAGCAATACGGTTTTGCCTTCGGCTTGCCAATTTTGTGCAAGCTTGCCTGCGGTTGTGGTTTTTCCCGAACCATTAACACCAACAAGAAGCACAACATGCGGCCGGTTTTGGAGGTCAATCTCAAGCGGTTTGGCAACTGGTTTTAAAATGGCCTCCAGCCCATCAGCCAGGGCAAGCGCAATTGAATCTGCATCAACCGGACCGTCAAATTTATGCGCCTTTAAAGCATTGGCAAGCCGGATTGCCGAAGCCGTCCCAAGATCAGCAGCAATCAGCGCATCTTCGACTTCTTCCAATGAGGCTGCATCCAGTTTTGATTTGCCAATCAGCGCCGATAAAGAGGGTAGGCTGACCAGTGATTCGCTGACTTTTTTGCTTGATTTGCTAAGACCATCTTTTAGTTTTTTAAACCAGTTCATGCGCTCTGCGCCCCCTTTGCAACCGCACGACCGACAAGACTGTTGCCATCACGCCCGATCAATTCAACATCAACAAGCTGGCCTGACGGGATAAAGTCGCCCACAAGCCGGATCTTGGCAAAATTGCGCCCATGCCCGCGATTGCCCGCCTCGACAAGAAGCTGATCGCGCTTGCCAATGGCGCTATTAAGAAAACTGGCAAGCCGCGCCGCACCAAGGGCGCGCAATTCGGCAGCCCGTTGCTTAATCACCAAGGCGGGTGTTTGCGGCATATCGGCAGCCGGCGTTCCCGGGCGTGGTGAATAGGGAAATATATGAAGATGCGTGATATCCGCTTTGGCGATGATTGCCAGGCTGGCTTGATGCGCCTGATCATTTTCGGTTGGAAATCCGGCAATGACATCAGCCCCGAAAATCACATCCGACCGACGGCGACGCGCCTCGTCACAAAAGCGCAGAATATCACGCGCCAGATGGCGGCGTTTCATCCGTTTCAAAATTAAATCATCACCATGCTGTAATGATAAATGCAAATGCGGCAAAAGACGCTGGTCTTCGGCAAGAACATCCATCAATTCAGCATCAGGTTCAGCCGGATCAATTGACGATAGACGCAATCTTGGCAAATCTTGAACCGCATACAAAATCTGGCGAACCAGATTGCCAAGCCGTGGCCTTCCGGGCAAATCACTTCCCCATGAGGTGATGTCAACACCGGTTAACACCAATTCCTTGCAGCCATTGGCAACGAGTCGCCGCGCCGCATCAATCAGATCGCTTGCTGGTGCCGACCGGTTATTGCCGCGTCCATAGGGAATTATGCAAAAGGTGCAGCGATGATCACAGCCCTGCTGAACCTGCAAAAAGGCGCGGGTATGTTCGTGAAAGCTATCGACCATATGCGATGCGGTTTCGCGCACTTCCATCACATCACTCACCAAAAGCGATGGCGCATCATTGGCTGCTAATTTTGTCCAGCTTGCCGTCTGCAATTTGTCATGATTGCCAACAACCTGCGTCACTTCAGGCATTGCCGCCCATGTTTCAGGTGCAATCTGGGCAGCGCATCCCGTGACAATGATTTTGGCATCAGGGTGATCGCGGCGGGCTTTGCGAATGGCTTGGCGTGCCTGTTTTTCGGCTTCGGCGGTTACCGCGCAAGTGTTAAAAATAATCGCATCAGACAAACCGGCAGCGCCCGCCTGATCGCGGATTACTTCAGATTCCCAAATATTCAACCGGCAGCCAAAGGTTTGCACGTCAGGCGCATTGCGTTTGCTCATGCGCATGTCCTCATCAATGCCAATAAATCACCGTGAAGCACCCCTTCAAAAACATAGGCAATTGGCCCGCGCATAATCACCCGCCCGCCTGATGTGCCATCATCCTGCCAGTCGATAAACACACTGCCACCATCCATGATGATTTCATTGCGCCGCGCACCGCGCCCTGATCGCTTCACCGCAACCCCAACAGCACATGCCCCAGACCCACAGGCAAAGGTAATGCCACCACCACGTTCCCATACGCGCATGCGAAACTGGTCTGGGCCAACCTTGGTCACAAAAGAAATATTCGCCCGATCGGGAAATAGCGGATGATGCTCGAGCTGCGGCCCAATATGTGCAAGATCAATCGCCTCGGCATCATCAACAAATAGCACCGCATGCGGATTGCCCATTGAATGGCAAACTGCCGTCACCGGCACCAATGCGCCAAGATCAACCGCTGCCGTATCGGCAGGGCTTGCCAAAGGCACCTCGTCCCATGCAAGCCGCGCCGGCCCCATATCAACCGCGATATGATCGGCATCTTCAGCCGCACGCCAGATTTGCAAAATGCCAGCATCCGTCTCGATCGACAGCTTTGATAATCCAAGATCGCGCATCACCAGATCGGCAACACATCTTGTGCCATTACCGCAAGCGGCAGCGTCACTGCCATCGCTATTGAGAATCTGCATAAAAATATCAGCCTTGGCCGAAGCGCGGATAACCAATATTTGATCACAGCCAATGCCGAAATGGCGGTCGGCAAGACGCGTTGCCACAGCAGCCCCAATCACATCGGGAATGCCATTTGCCAGATCGCGCGCATCAAGAACAATGAAATCATTGCCAAGGCCATGCATCTTTAAAAAAGCTGTCATAGAAAAGCATATAGCCGGTTTTTCCCCATCGCGAAAGGGGGTCGGCATGGTGATGATCGTAGGTTAGAGAGTCAGGCTGATCGGCACATGATCTGATGGCTTGTCAACGCCGCGCCAATCTCGGTGAATTTCCGCATGCGCCACCTTATCAGCAAGATCATGGCTAACCCAGATATGATCCAAACGGCGGCCACGATCACTGGCCGCCCAATCGCGCGCCCGGTAAGACCACCAAGAATATAATTTCTGATCATCACCAAAATAGGCACGAACCGCATCATGCCAGCCACCATCAGCAATCAGCCGTTTTAACCCATCGGTTTCCACCGGCGTATGGCTGATGATTTTCAATAATTGTTTCGATGACCAAACATCACTTGCCAATGGCGCAATATTCAAATCGCCAACCAGAATTTCGGCTTTTGGCTGATTTGCACTGAAATGGCTTGTCATCTCGTCAATGAATTGCAGCTTATGGGCAAATTTCGGATTTGCCTCAATATCCGGAACGTCACCACCAGCCGGAACATAAAAATTATGGATGCCAATTCCATCACGGGTTATCGCCCAGATATGGCGGCAATCGGATTTGCCGGTCCATTCCATATGGTCGATTTTGGCCAAGGGCTGGCGCGCAATAATCGCAACACCATTATAGCTTTTCTCACCGCGAATGGCCTGATGTGGCCAGCCTGCCGCAGCAAACGCTTCGGCTGGAAAATGCATATCTTGGGTTTTCGTCTCTTGAAGACATAACACATCAATATCGGCCTGCTGCAAAAATGCCAGCACTGTCTCGAGGCGAAGCCTAACGCTATTGATGTTCCAAGTTGCAATTTTCATTTCGAATGGCTCCTTAAAAGGGGCGGTTTGATCACTGCCGTTCCCACTCCAGCCAAGGTTTGTTGGCCGCAAGCAAAGAACGGTTAATTTCCGTCAGAATATTCGGGAAGTCGAAAAACCTCATTGGCAATGGGCTGGTCATAAACGATATTTTGCAATGTCACACTAGTTTCAATGCCAGCCGCATCAAGCACGATCCAGCGCCGGAACTGAAATGGTTTTTCGGAAAATTCAAGGGTCAAACGGCCAGCGCCTTCGCCATCATCTTTACCAATTTGAATCCGCACAATGCCAGAAATCGTTGACAAAATACGCGTTTCATATCCATCAGGCCGAAGCGAGACCTTATCCGCCAGAATAAGCGAAAGCGGGGTTTCAGAAATTGGGTAGCTTGTCAGCAAGCGCTCATCTGGACGGTCAACATGAAGCCAGACACTACTAGTGATCAGCTGCAATTCATCGCCTTTGCCATAGGTGATTTTCATGCGTGACGGACGGCGAAATGCCAATTTGCCGTCGGCGCTTGTGCCATCTGACGCTACCTGTATAAAATTAGCTGAAATCGTTTTGATCTTGTTAAACCATGTTTCGGCGCGCGTTACATCATCATTGGCCATCGACGGCATCGAGGTCAGCATGATGGGCAAGCTGACAAGGAACATCACCCTTGACCCGAAATCCGTAATTCGTCCTTTAGTCATTATCAGTGCCATGATCAGTGCCATTATTCGTGATGGCAGATTTTGCCGCATTTTGATTATTGGCATTACAGGCCACCATTTTCGTTATCCGTTAGCAAAACATCGCGTTTACCAACATGATTAGCCGCTGAAATAATGCCGTTGCTTTCCATTTCTTCAATGATCGTTGCGGCGCGGTTATAGCCAATTTTCAAATGCCGCTGAACAAAGCTTGTTGATGCTTTTTGTTCACGAACGACCAACGCCACCGCCTGTTCATAAAGGCTGCCGCCATTGCTTTGCATCGCCCCGTCACCAGCGCCATCACCGCCAATTTCGACCTCTTCAACAACGCGGTCATCATATTCAGGCTCACCTTGCTGGCGCAGGAAATTGGCAACAGCTTCAACCTCGCCATCATCGACAAACGGGCCATGTACGCGCACAACCCTGCCGCCACCTTCCATAAACAGCATATCACCCCGACCAAGAAGCTGTTCGGCGCCCTGTTCGCCAAGGATTGTGCGGCTGTCGATCCGCGACGTGACCTGAAAGCTTATTCTTGTTGGGAAATTCGCTTTGATTGTGCCGGTGATCACATCGACTGACGGGCGCTGGGTTGCCATGATGACATGGATTCCCGCCGCCCGCGCCATTTGCGCCAAACGCTGAACAGCACCTTCGATTTCCTTGCCCGCAACAAGCATCAGATCGGCCACTTCATCAATCAACACCACAATGAATGGAAGCGGTGCCAGATCGAGGATTTCTTCTTCATGGATCGGTTTGCCGGTTTCCGGATCAAAGCCGGTTTGAACGCGTCTTGTTAAAACCTCACCCCTAGCGCGCGCTTCGGCAAGACGGTCATTATAGCCGCCAATATTACGAACCCCCATCTTGGCCATATTGCGATAACGATTTTCCATTTCGCGAACCGCCCATTTCAATGCGGTAACCGCTTTTGACGGATCGGTCACAACCGGACTTAAAAGATGCGGAATGCCATCATAAACTGATAGTTCCAGCATTTTCGGATCGATCATAATCATCCGGCAGGTTTCGGGCGTATGCCGGTAAAGAAGCGACAGGATCATCGCATTGATGCCAACTGATTTGCCGGAACCGGTGGTACCCGCAACGAGAAGATGCGGGAATTTGGCCAGATCGACCACCACCGGCGCACCGGCAATATCTTTGCCCAGCGCCATTGGCAGGCTTGAACGATCGCTGGCCCAGCTATCATGGTCAAGAATATCACGAAGCATCACGACCTGCCGGTCTTCGTTTGGCAATTCGATGCCAATCACATTTTGGCCAGGCACCACGGCAACCCGAACCGAAATGGCGCTCATTGAACGGGCGATATCATCGGCAAGCGAAATCACGCGCTGCGATTTGGTGCCGGGCGCAGGGTTCAAATCATAGCGCGTGACAACCGGCCCATAGCGCACATCGGCAATCGTGCCATTGACGCTGAAATCCGATAGGACATTTTCTAGCTGGCGCGCGTGATCTTCAAGAATCGATTTTGACGGGCCTGATTGGGTTTTTGCTGGTGGATTCAACAGGCGGGCGGGCGGCAATTGGAATCCCAAACCATTGCTAAAATCAAACATTTCCTGCTTGGCATTCTTTTTGGTGGCACGCAGTGACCGCGCTTTGCCACCAGCAGCCTGCTTGGCATTTTGGTCAGCCACATGACCAGCCGCATCGGCAACAAGCACTGGTTCTTGGCGTTGTCTTGATGGTTTTGGTTTGCGCGGCGGTTTTGCCACAACCCGCTGTTGCACATTATTGAGCGAACCCGCAACCTTTTGGCCAAAGCCAGCAATACCTTTGAACAAAGGTCCGATTTTACTGGTCTTACCAGATCGTTTTAACCATTGCCGGGGCGAAATTGCCGCCACCCAAAGCCATGATAGCAAGCCGAAAAACAGCGCCGCACCGCCAACATAATGAATCGTCTCTAGCCCCATAAAGGAAGGTGTCGGCTGCATGACCCGCATGATCATTCCGATGATCACCGCGCCTGCCGCCCCACCATTATCACTGGCACCGCCACCATCAAGCGCAAAAAGACCACCAGCCAGAAAGAACAGGCTTAGCGGCAAAACAATGATCCGAAATCGCATCCATGGCACTGGCTGTTTCCGAAAATAGGACGCGCCCCAAAATAACGGCGCCAAAGCCAGAAAAAATGCTGCAAGCCCAATTGCCGCATAAAGCCCCGCCGAAATATTGGCACCAACAGGCCCAAGCCAATTGGCCACAGGCGCCGTTGAAACTTGATTAAAGGACGGGTCATTTTTACCAGCGGTGATTAGCGCAATCAGCGACAAACCCGATATTACAAAAAGCCCTAGACCAAAAATTTCCATTAACCGATTCTGCAAAAACTGCATCATCGCAATGGAAAAAATGGGTTTCTTATCGTCACTATCGGCCATGACTTTCCTTATAGGGTAAATCTGTTTGGCAATCTAGGCATTGGCATGAGCGTTATTTTTGATCAAAGACATTATCATCGCTGGCTTTTATAAATTTTCGCCACCCGTGAAAGCCCCTCATCGGTGCTTTCAGCATCATGAACAAGCGCCAATCTAACATAGCCAGCACCCGGGTTTCCATCTTCGGTTTCCAGACCCATAAAAGATCCGGGAACAGCCTTTACCGCCTGTTCGGCCATCAGCCTTTTGACAAATTCAATATCATCATCAACCTTTAGCCACAGGAAAAATCCGCCTTGCGGTGCGGCAATGCCGAGATGTTTTTCAATAAGGGCAAAATTGGCATCATAATAGGCGCGGATTGCCGCAACATGTGCCTCATCATCATAAAGATCAGCAGCGACCGCCAAAAGCGGTGTTGGCACCAATGACCCACCATTGCCGACTAGTTTCAAATATTGCGCCACAACCTGCCTGTCACCAACCATGAATCCTGCACGAAGACCAGCCGCACCCGACCGTTTTGACAGCGAATTCAACACCACCAAATTGGCCAGAGGATCAGCATCGCCAGTGATGCCATCTTGGCCTGCAACCAAGGCGGCAGCCTGCATCAGACCCGTTGGCGGACTGCCCCGCCAAATATCAGCATAGCATTCATCCATCACCAGCAGAAAATCATGTTTGCGGGCAAGCCGAATTACATCAACTAGATAATCCATATCCATAACGCTGCCTTGCGGATTTGTCGGGCTGCAAAGATATAGAATGCTAGCGCGATCAAGATCGACAGATGCAACCGCATGAAGATCGGGAAGAAAATTCTGATTGGCGCCGCTATTCAGCCAGATCGTTTCCCCGCCGCTGGCAAGCGCACCGGCGCGCCATGCATGATAAAAAGGATTGGTCACCAGCGCGGCGGCATTGGGCTTGCTTGTCGTTACCAAATGGCCAAGCAAATGAAGTGGTTCGCGCGTTCCAGGAACTGGAATGATTTGACTTGCATCGGCAAGCCCTACCGCTTCGGGCCAACGCCGCGCGATATAGCCTTCAATCGCTGCGGTAAAACGCGGGCTCCCCGTTGCCTTTGGATAGAATTGCCACTGGTCATTATGACGCGACACACTGTCGATCAATAGGGCGGCTGGCGGTTGTTGTGGCTCGCCAATCGACATATCAAGAACGCGCAGATTTGTCGGCGGCGTTATCGATTCAAGAAGCCCACGAAGCTGGACAAACATATTGCCGTCAAAAATGGCATGCGCTGGATTAAGTTTCATGGATTTTTTCACCATATCAAAAGAACGGCTTGGCTCGCCAATTAGTTATTTCGCCCTCATTGGTAGCGCATGCCTTGCGCCGGGGCAATGGCTGCGATGATGTTACTCACTAGCAAAATAGACCAATTTCAGTAAACTGATCTCAACCAGATTGATTGTGATGAGTGATCTGGTCCCAGCGCACCAACTCGCCTTGAAAAGGATCACGCCCCCATGCCGCAAAAGCCAGCCATTTTTCTTGATCGCGACAATACGCTGATCCGTGATGATGGCTATATTTTCGAGATTGAAAAATTTGCCTGGATCACCGGTGCCGTGGCAGCATTGAAGCGGTTTCATCAGGCCGGATTACCAGTTTTCATTGTGACCAATCAAGGCGGCATTGGACGCGGCATCTTTACCGAAAGCGATATGCATAAATTTAATCGTCATCTGATTGATGCTGCTGAAAAGGCCGGAGGTGCCATTGCCGATATTGCCTTTTGTCCCCATCATCCGCTTTCGCCTGATCCGGCAATGGCGGCGGCGTGTCGTTGCCGCAAACCCGAACCAGGATTGCTGTTTGATCTTGCGCAAAAATGGCAGATTGACCTTGGTACCTCGTTAATGATTGGGGATCGCGATAGCGATGTTGAGGCTGGAAAGCGGGCTGGCATGGCCGCCTATATTTTTGATCGAGGTGATCTGGATCAGCTTGCCAAACAAGTGATGGATCGCCATTTTACGGCAAAGACGGATGGTAGCAAATGACCAAGCAGACACATTATGAAGTGATTGTTGTTGGCGGTGGGCTGACCGGGGTAATGATGGCATTGGCGCTGTCTTATGGCGGCTATGGATCGGCCGCAACACCGGCTATTGCGCTTGTTGACCGCGCGCCAGCACAGCCCAAATCAGTCGACACTAAAACAGCCCACACTGAATCACCAAATTCCGCATCAAGCGCCAGCAAAACCCCAAGCGGTGATCATCGCACCACCACCATTCACGCCGCCGGAAAAATCATGCTTGAAACGCTTGGCGTCTGGCCGCTTATTGGCGATATGGCAACCCCGATCACCCATATCAAAATTGCCAATGGCGCACCGCGCCAAGGCAGGATTGCGCGGCGTCAACGACCCGAATTCAGCCTTGATTGGCATAATGCTGACCAGCCAATGGCCTATGTTGTGGCCAATGACCGGCTTCTTGATGCCCTCTATATGGTGATGGCAACGCGGCCAATTGCCCATATCACCGACGCCGAGGTGACAAGCTTTGACGGGGCAGGTGATCTTGCCCGATTGCAATTTGCCAAACGGCCAGATTTAACCTGCCAGCTGGTTGTTGCTTGTGATGGCGCGAAAAGCAAATTGCGCGATTTTGCCGGTATCCGCAGCTTGGCTGAACCACATCGGCAAACCGCGATTGTTGCCAATCTGACGCTCGAACGCGATCATGCCAATATTGCCTATCAGCGGTTTTTGCCAAGCGGACCATTGGCGCTGATGCCGCATGGCCCGTTTCGGGCTTCGCTTGTTTGGACGTTACCAAAGGCTGAGGCCAATCAATTTCTGGCGCTTAATGAAGCCGATTTTGCCAATGTGATATTGGCCGCTTTTGGCGAAACGCTTGGTGGGTTGCAGCTTGACGGGTCGCGCCTTGGCTGGCCCTTAAAGCCAACAATTGGCCGCAAAATGACCGGCCCACATCTGGTTCTGGCAGGCGATGCCAGCCATGCGATTCACCCGCTTGCCGGTCAGGGATATAATCTGGCCCTTGGTGATGCGGCGGTTCTTGCCGATTGTCTCGCCCGCGCCAGCGCACGCGGGCTTGGCGCTGGTCACCGGTCGGTTGAAACTGATTATCTTGCTGGACGCAAACTCGAAGTCACCGCCATGACAGCCATGACAAGTGGATTAAACCAGCTTATGTCATTTCAGCCAGCCATTGCCAAAGTCACCAGCGCGGGTATGGGGCTGGTCAATGCGAGTCCGGTAAAATCATTTTTTCAGAAAAGTGCGATGGGCGGGCATCTGGCACGCGCCAATCTTTTTGAGGGGCATCTGCCCGCATAATTGCGCCCAAATTATAGCGCCTAGTTGCGGCGTGCGCCATCACTGGCAAGCCGCGCCAGATAATCGGCCATTAACTGGTCTTGGCGAAGCGCATAATCATAAAGCAGACCCCAGCTAAAAAGGCCGGTATTATGCCCGTCGCTAAAGCCAAGCCGGATTGCATAATTGCCAACCGGTTCAATGCAGCTAATCAGGATATCTTGTTTTCCCGCTGGCGTGGTTTTCTGACCAGCACCATGACCTTGCACCTCGGCCGATGGCGATTCAACGCGCAATAATTCGGCTGGTAGCGAGAATTGCGCGCCATCATCAAAACGAATTTCCAGCCGATCCTTGGCTTTTGAAAGCCGAATTTCTTCAGGCCAGACATCTTGTAATGGTGTTTGTGGTGGTGAGGTGGTCATGGGGTGCAATATCCTAGCATTCAATTTTGTCGGTCATGGCAATTTTGGCGGTCATGGGCGGCAAAAACCTATTCATCTTCGCCAAGATCACGCGCTTCATCGCCAAGCATGATTGGCACTCCAGCGCGAACCGGATAGGCCTTGCGCGCCTGATGGCTAATCAATTCATCATTTACGCGATCATAGGTTAAGGGGCCGCGCGTCAAGGGACAAACCAGCACTTCAAGAAGCCGCGGATCAATTTCATAATCCGCCGCAGGGTCAGTGTCGTGCATCATTGCCTCCGGTTTCGTCATGCAATGCCATTTCCATCATGGCAATTAATAGATCGGCGCGTTTTGCCATTGAATCGGCTTCTAAAAGCGCCTGTTTTTCGGCAACTTCAAAAGGACAGATCATCGATAATGTGGCCAATAGCTGATGGTTATCCGAGTTTTTAATCTGCGTCCAGTCGGTCTCAAATCCCTTGATATCGAAATAGCGTTTCATCACTTTGATCAGAGGATCACGGTCAAGCGCGCTAACATCGATGCGAAGATCATTCGCAAAAGGTTGCCAATCAACATCAGCCACCAGAAACCCATTCGGGTCAAGCTCTTGGCGAAGACGATGAAACCGGCACACGCCGTTGAGCGCGATGACAAAACGGCCATCATCACTTTCTTGGAAAAATGACAAACGTCCAGCACAGCCGGTTTCAAACAAACCCGCCGAATCAGTCCCGTCATCATTGGCTATGTTATCATTGGCGCTGTCAGCACCCGCATGATGATCATGTGGCTGTACCATGCCAATCAGCCTTGTTGGCGTTGCCAGCGCATGCCTTACCATTGCCAGATAGCGCGGTTCAAAAATATTCAATGGTAATTGCCCGCCCGGAAGCAAAAGACCGCTTGGCAGCGGAAAAATCGGAATGCGCATCGGAAGCTGGTCAAATTCCGGATCAAAAATACCACCTGCCATAATCACTCCTTAAAAATTAGATTCAAGCCGTTCAGCGTTTGCATTATGGCTGCATTTACTCTTATACCACGATAAGGCTGTTTAATCTGGCCAGATTATCTTTGCCCATTATGGGCATAATCCGGCTAGGCAAAAAGTAACGTCGATAGCTTGCGCCGCGCCGCCATCACATCGCGGTTTGCCGGGCCAAGCGTCTTGAAAAATTCCAATAGCTGTATGCGGGCTGCCTCGTCATTCCAAGCGCGGTCAATGCGGATAGATTCAAGAAGCTGTTCCATTGATTCGGCTTGTTCACCAGTGGCAAATAACCCCAGTGCCAGTTCTTGGCGCGCGGCAAGATCATTGGGATCAGCATCAACCGCCGCACGCGCTTGCGTCAAACCGCCAGCCGCCCCTGCCGCTTTTTCCGCCAATTCAAGTGAGTCAATGGCAATCACCATGGCCGGTTTATCGCGAAATTCATCATCAAGCTGATCAACAATTTCGCGCGCGCCATCAATATCTTTCATCCCGACCATGCAACGGATCATGCCTGCAAGACCATCGGGCGATTCAGGTTCGGTCGCCATGATTTCATGATATTGCGCCATTGCATTGTCATAATCTTGTGTTTCAAGAAGGCTGTTTGCCGCCTCGACCATTGCCGCGATATCTGGGCCACTGCCGCCAGCGGCGACCAGCTTGTCAATAAATTGCTTTAGCGTTGATTCAGGCTGCGCACCGGCAAAACCATCAACCGGTTGCCCATTGAAAAAGCCATAAACCGTTGGCACTGATTGCACCCGCATCTGTTGTGCAATCTGCTGGTTCTCATCAATATTGATTCGCACCATCTTAACCTTGCCCTTGGCGGCAGCAACGACCTTTTCCAAAAGCGGACCAAGCTGTTTACATGGCCCACACCATGGCGCCCAGAATTGCACGACAATTGGTATTTTTGCTGAACCATCAATGACCTCAGCCATGAAATTATCCGTATTCACATCGATTGGTGTGGTATCGGCAGCGGCCGCAATAAGCTGTTCCATTTTGTCCTAAACCTTCTTTAGAAGGCGATGATCCGATTATGATCCACCGGAAAGACGGTGCGTTTTAATCGGCGGTCACGCCCTTTTTCGACTCTTCATCTAGATGTAATCATCAGGCGTTGCAAAACAAGGGGCGCGCCACGACTGACCCAAAGCCATTTAGAAATCAAGCCAGCGCGGCTGATGGCCTGTATGCGCCAAAAATTGCTGCAAGCCTGGTCCGGTGATGCCAATCGTCATGTCATTAACAAGCGGATGGGCGTAAATCCGATCATCGGTTTGAAGCGCCGAATCAAGAAACAGCGAAATTTTATGATCAGAATCATTAATCACTGTCAGTGGGCTAACCGCGCCAGGACGCACACCCAACATTTCAAAGAGCCGGTCAGCACTGCCAAATGACAGCCGGTCACAGCCAATTTTCTGATCAAGATTTTTTAAATCAATCACCCGATCTTCTTGGGCGACAATCAGGAAATTGCGCTTTTTCCGGTCGCGAAGATACAGATTCTTGATATGAATCCCGGGCATATCGCCGCGATGCGCTTTGGCATCTTCAACCGTTCGCAAAGGTGGATGATGATGCGTGACATAATCAATTGCCAGCGCGTCAAGAACCGCCAAAAGTGATTCCGGCGTCGTTGGCAAGCTATCTTTGAATTGTGATGATGCGTCCATAATGCGGCCCTGATGAGGTGGATTAATCCGTCGCCATAATGACGATGACCATAGGCTGGCCTGATTTCTTTTTAGCCGGATGAAGACGCCTCTGCAAGACCATCGGTTTGCCGCGTCATTGGCCGGTGGTAAATCTGGCCAAATTCTGTGAAAAATGTAACGAAATGCAACGATTGACGCGGATTCTAACTCATATTAAAACACCAGATCATAGCGATAGATATGGTTACATCACGAAATGAAATTCAGGCGATGATTAATATTGGTCTAATCGGATGTGGCATGTGGGGCCGGAATTTGGCTCGCAATCTTGCCCAGCTTGAGGTGTTGGTCGCGGTTGCCGATCGCCATGCCGAAAACGCCGCCAAATTCGGATCAGCCTTTGCCACCAAACAGGTTGATGTTGACACGCTGATCCATGATCAATCAATTGACGGCATTGTCATTGCCACCGCCGCGCCAAGCCATGATACGCTTGCCATTGCCGCCTTGGCCGCTGGCAAACATGTTTATGTGGAAAAGCCACTATCGCTGAGTTTGGCTGGGGCGAAAGCCATTCAAGACGCAGCGCATTCGGCGAAAAAACAAGTGATGGTCGGGCATTTGATCCGCTATCATGCTGCCTTTATCGAATTGCAGAAACAGCTTGCCGCTGGTGCCATTGGCAGCCTTCGCCATGTTCAGGCAAACCGGTTGGCAATGGGGCGTATTCGCAATACCGAATCTGTTTTGTTTGATTTATGCCCGCATGATCTGTCGCTTATTCTTGCGCTGATTGGCACCCTTCCGAAAAAAATTCATTGTGCCGGTGCAAGCCATATGACCCCGAATATTGTTGATTTTCTGACCAGTTTCATGGGTTTTGAAAATGGTGTTTCGGCAGGCATGCAAACAAGCTGGCTAAGCCCGTTCAAAGAACATCGTCTGACAGTCACCGGAACTGCCGGATCGCTGGTTTTTGATGATACCAAACCTTGGCCGGAAAAATTGACCCTGTTTCAAGATCAAATGCGGTTGAATGGCGAACATTTCATCATTGATCGGGCAAGCCCGATTGCGCTTCCGGTTCCCGAAGCCGAACCGTTAAAAGATGAAATGCGCGCTTTTATCCAAACCTGCGAAACGGGCAAGCCAGCGCCAACTGATATTGCCGAAGCGATTATGGTTCAACAGGTTCTTGAAACCATGCAAACCCACCTAATCGACACATCCGCCGCGCCCTCGAATCATCAGCCAGTGAGGCCCAAATGAGCATCGTCTTTATTGATTTAAAAGCCCAACAAGCCCGTATTCGCGACAAGGTCGAAGCTGGATTCCAAATGGTGCTTGATCATGGTGCCTATATTATGGGGCCAGAAATTTCCGCATTGGAAACGCGTCTTGGTGAATGGACAGGCGTTGAGCATAATATTTCCTGTTCGTCAGGAACCGATGCGTTATTGCTGGCGCTTATGGGGCTAGAGCTGCAACCCGGCCAAGGCGTCATCGTTCCCTCTTTCACCTTTGCCGCAAGCGCTGAAGTGATGCCTATCATGGGCGCAATACCGATTTTTGCCGAAGTGGATAAAACCAGCTTTAACCTTGATCCAGAAAAATTGCCGCAAGCGCTTGCCGCGGGCAAGGGTGCGGGCATCGATATTGTTGGCATTATCGGCGTTGGGCTTTTTGGCCAGCCTGCCAATTATGCCGCGATTGGCAATTTCGCCTGTGAAAATGGCCTGTGGCTGATTGATGATGCCGCGCAAAGCTTTGGCGCGACATGGCATGGCAAGCCGGTTGGCCAGCTTGCCGATATCACCTGTACAAGCTTTTTTCCGGCCAAACCGCTTGGTGCCTATGGTGATGGCGGCGCAATCTTTACCAATGATGATAAAATTGCCGAAATCATCCGCTCATGCCGTGTTCATGGCATGGGGCGCGATAAATATGAAAATATCCGCATTGGCATGACTGGCCGTCTTGATACCATGCAGGCGGTGGTGCTTGACGCCAAGCTTGATATTTTTGCCGATGAGCTTGTGTATCGTCAAAATGCTGCCGACCGCTATGCAGCCTTGCTTGAGGGCGTGGTTGACACGCCATCACTTGCGGCAGGCGTTACATCAAGCTGGGCACAATATGTCATTCAATTGCCACAAGGCAGCGACCGTGACGCCATCTGCAAATCGCTTGCGAATTCTGGCGTGCCAACAGCGATTTATTATCCTGTGCCAATGCATCGTCAGCCGCCTTATGCACATTATCCGGTTAGTGCCTGCAATTTGTCGGTGACGATGGATTTATGCGATCATGTGTTGGCCTTGCCAATGCATCCCTATCTTGAATCAGCCCAGCAAGCCCATATTGCCAACAGCCTGAAAGACGCGCTGGCCACGGCCTAAAAATTGATGATTCTGAGGGTTTGCCGCACCAGCAGGCGGCGTGCGAATGAAAAACCCGCTGCCATCACCACTCGATCATGTAATTTGCCTCTTGCAAGGGCGCAAGGCTTGGATTATACCACCTCTCAGCGGTTCGCGATAACCGCATCCCACCTGATTTGGTGGATGCGGCGCGGGTGTAGCTCAGTGGTAGAGCACAACCTTGCCAAGGTTGGGGTCGAGGGTTCGAATCCCTTCACCCGCTCCAATTCTCAACATCAAAGGTCCGTGGACCGAGATACAAGTGACTGTTTCTAAACGATTAACGTTCTAGAACAGGAGTTTGTTGTCCTATGGTGTGGGTAAGGTTGCCGGTATACTTTTACAAAAGAAACGATACTTTTTACTTCTCTCGGTCAATTCCATCTGACCTTCAGCATCGCTTTAAAAAGCGAAAGATTGAAGTATCCCTGCGAACAAAATCGGAATCAAAAGCAGCCAAATCTGCTGCAGCATTATCCGATCGGCTTGAACGCTATTGGGACAGTTTGCGGATGGAGATGATTTATTCGAAAGAGCTTGGTTTATCGGTGGCGCCAGAAACAAAAATACAAGCTTCTAGTGATTTCAGTTTGACTGATGCCTTGTCTCTATATCACCGGTTGAAAGGTGCAGGTAAAACAAAATTATTCTTTGAAGTGTCAGAGCGCAGCATCCGATATTTAACCGAGTGCCTAGGGCATAATAATCTATCAATGCTTAAGGTAGCAGATGGTGGGCAATTTAGAGATTTCTTGTTTGAACGAGGTATGTCTTCATCATCAGTGAAGCGCGTATTCTCATCTGTCAGAGCCATTGTTAATTTAGCCATTAGAGAACAAGGCATTGCCGTTAGTAATGTTTTCAGTGGCACGTATATTCCTGAAGATGCGTTGGAACAAAAGCGCCCACCAATTCCAATGGATACCCTAAGGCAGGTTCAATCGAATTGCCGGAGCTTAAATGATGAGCCTCGATGGCTCATTGCCTTGATAAGCGATACTGGAATGCGTTTATCAGAAGCTTGTGGGTTATTGGTTTCAGATATCCATCTGGACACAACCACGCCCTATATTGATCTGGTTGAGCATCCTTGGCGGCGGTTAAAAACAGGATCAAGTAAACGGCAGATCCCTCTAGTAGGATCCTCTTTGTGGGCAGCAAGGCAAATCAGTCATATGAGTTCTGACTTCGCATTTCCAAAATACTGCAGAACAAATAAATGCAACGCGAACTCAGCCAGTGCTGCGCTAAATAAATGGTTAAAGCCCCGTGTGCCTGAGGCATGCGTAATCCATTCTTTCAGGCATAGTATTCGTGATCGGCTTAGAGCCGTTGAATGCCCTGCTGACATTATTGATGCTATCGGTGGTTGGGCCACAGAAGGTATTGGCCATCAATATGGGGAAGGGCACGACCTCAAGGTTACTTATTCGTGGATGAAAAAGTTGGTTGAATAGGTTAAAGAACCGAGATCCGAGGAAACAGTCACTTGTATCTCGGTCCACGGACCTTTGATGTTGAGAATTGGAGCGGGTGAAGGGTAGTTCGATGCCTACCCACAGCGCCAATTCGTAACTGAATCTAGCTATAACAATAGCTTAGCAGAACATCACATATAGTCAACTATCAAAACCTTACCTGCAACCTTGCCTGAACCCAGTTCCATGGACCGTGGACCACGGA
>CAWUWE010000079.1:0-7581 GCA_963926175.1 uncultured Alphaproteobacteria bacterium
ATAAAAATAGATAGCACGTTATAGCCATGCGCAAATGCCGCTAAAATCTCGTCTTTTTAGGTGTTACTGGGGCAATTTACTGCCGGAATTGGCGGCATTTTGGCAAATATTGATGACGGATCGTCATGAATCTGCCGCATCATTTCAAGGCTATGTGCAGAATCGCGCTTGGCAAGCCGCTTGCCAGCCTGATCAAGAACAAGCGCATGATGACAATAATCGGGAACCGAAAGCGCGAAAAGTGCCTGTAAGAGCCGGTGAAGATGGGTTGAAGCGGCAAGATCATTGCCGCGAGTAACAAGCGTAACCCCATCAAGCGCGTCATCAATCACCACTGACAAATGATATGATACGGCAATATCGGCGCGGGCAATCACCACATCGCCAAATTGTGCCGGATTGGCAATTTGCCGGCCAGCCAGATGGTCAAGCCAAGACAGGGTTTCGCCATCATTACCATTCTCACCCCCATCATTCCTACTTAGGGCCATACCAATGGCGGCATCCATGCGAAGACGCCACGCCGCGCCTTGACCGGCGGCATGACGGCGCGCCTGTTCTTTTTGGCTTAATAATTGATCGGTATAGGCAATCACCGAAGCCGGTGCTACGGCTGGAATATTTTCATCAATTTGTGATGCAGGGGGTGCATGTGGCGCCGATAACAGTTCGTTCAATTCGCGGCGACTAAGATAGCAAGGATAGACAAGCCCCTTATCCTGAAGCGTTTTCAGCGCCGCCTGATAGGCTGGCATGCGCTGTGATTGGTGCGGTGCATTGCGGCCTGATTGCACGTCACTGGCACTGCCGTACCAATTCAGCCCCAGCCAGTTCAAATCATTGAAAATCTGCGCCGTATAGATGTCGCGGCACCGCGTATGGTCGATATCGTCAATTCGTAGGATCATTTTGCCGCCCGATTGCGATGCCATATCATGCGCCACCTTTGCCGCATAGGCATGGCCAAGATGTAAAGGTCCTGTTGGGCTTGGCGCAAATCGGGTAATCACGGGGCGATCCATGGCAGTGATCCTGCTGTTCATCTTGATCCAGACCTATCGCTTTGCAACAATTTCGTCAATGACGATAGGGGGTGGCAAAATTGGGGAAATGCACCTTGATGATTTTGAAGATTAATTTGCCAGCCAATCTTGTCATCAATCGGACCGATGATCAGATAAGCATTTCGGCAAAGGCCGGTTTACTGGTAACAATTGACAGACCATAGGGCGAAAACAGATTTTGACGCCGCTTCACGGGAGAGAATTTATGGAAATGCGCAGTTTTGGTGATCTATCCGGACCATTTATTCCGCCTGCACGCGGCGGCCAAGCCAGCAGCCTGATAATTCTGCTTCATGGTTGGGGTGCTGATGGCAATGATCTTGCCGATCTGGCCTATCCGATTTCGGTTCGGTTTCCAGGGGCGGCCTTTTTCGTGCCAAATGGGCCAGCGCCTTGCAAGATGAATCCCGCAGGGCGCGAATGGTTTGATATTGATGATCGGGTGAATGGTCCGGTTGCCGCATCACCGGTTATCGACGGGGCAATAACGGCGGCGCTTGCTGCATTGAAATTGCCAGCATCAGCATTGGCGCTTGCTGGATTTTCGCAAGGCGGCATGATGAGTCTTCATTGCGGGTTACGCAATGCCGCACCCCCGGCGGCCATTGTCAGTTTTTCCGGCGCGCTTTTGCGGCATGATGATCTTGCTGATGGCGTGAATTATCCGCCAGTTCTGTTGGTTCACGGTACCGATGATCAAGTTGTGCCTTTTGCGCTGCAAAGCGCGTCATATGATGTGATGCAAAGCCGGTCAATTATAGTTGAGACCGTGGCTTGTGACGGGCTTGGTCACGGCATTGATCCCGATGGCCTATCCGCAGCGATTACATTTCTGGCGAAACATCTGCCAGCTTAGATCAATCGTCTGATTTTGACGATCTTTGTGATTTTGATTGCCAATATCTAGTGGCTGCTTGAATATTCCTGTCCATATCTTGATTCCAGAGGGTTGTTTTTCAATCGCCGGCATGTTTTGCTTTGACAGGCGTCATGGAAAGACTTCGATAGGATAATTTGTCTTTAGACAGGGAGACATGAATGAATGCAGGCAGTTTCGCACCAGCTTTGGTTTTGAATGCAGATTTCCGGCCGTTGAATTATTTTCCGCTATCCCTATGGTCGTGGCAGGACACGATCAAGGCGGTTTGTATGGATCGCGTGACCATCATTTCGGAATATGACCAAAAAATCTCGTCGCCAAGCATAGAAATGAGCCTGCCATCGGTTATTGCGCTAAAGGAATATGTGCCGCAAAAACGCAACCCTGCCTTTACCCGTTTTAACGTTTTTCTGCGTGACCGCTTTTCCTGCCAATATTGTGGCACGGGCTTTTCGGCGGCTGATTTAACCTTTGATCATGTCGTGCCGCGCTCGAAAGGCGGGCGAACCAATTGGACAAATGTGGTTGCGGCCTGCGGTTCATGCAATTTGCGCAAGGGCAATTTGCTACCTAGCCAGTGTAATATGCATCCCTTGTCGAAACCGGCAGCGCCGAATGTTTGGCAATTGCAGGAAAATGGCCGCGCTTTTCCGCCAAATTATCTTCATGAATCATGGCGTGACTATCTTTACTGGGATAGCGAATTGCAAAGTGATGAATAATCTAGCCCTTTAACAGCCAAACAATGTTACTGTGGCCAAGGCTGGCAAGATTTTGTTGGCAAGATTTTGCGGGCTAGATTTTTTCGGCAATTTTAATGGCGGTGCGGCATCCGGTCTGGATAACATCATGAAGCAATTTATAATGCCGTGCTTCGCGCCCTTTATAATCAACAGCAATATCACGATGTTCCAGCTCTTCGTCACGAAACCGTTCGATTTTTGTTTTTAATTCAGCTTCATCTTCACCCAGATTTTCGGCCTGTTTCTGGTAATGTTCGCCAATCACCTCTTCGACCGCAATCGTGCAGGCCATTGCCGCCTTTGGCCCCATTGCTGCGGTCACCACGCCAAGCGCAAATCCAGCAGCGCCCCAAAGCGGGTCGAGCAAGGATGGCCGAACCCGGCGTTCATTGATCAGCGAGTCAAAGGTTTCAAGATGTTCGACCTCTTGCGCCATCATATGGCGGATTTCTTCGCCCATCGGATGTTTGTCAAGCACCACCAGCTGGCCACGATAAATTTGCTGGGCGGCGCGTTCACCAGCATGATCAACACGGATATAGCGTTCGATATCCTGCCGGTTTGTTGTGGTTTTTACCGTTGTCATGAAAAAGCCTTTGCCGGACAGAAACAGAATTGGATCAAATACGTCTTAACGAAATAAGTGCCGCGGCAATAATGTCAAGACTGATCAACGCATTCCATCCTGCCATTGATAGGCCGAAAAGCGACCATGCCACATCGTCGCACCGCACCAGCGGGGTTTCAAGAAGCAGCTGCGTCATTGCCGAAATGTCACCATCAAGCGAAAGACTGGCCGTACAGCCGCTTGGCCCGGCCCAGAATCTCCATTCAATGCCAGCATGATAACCGCCAAACGCCGCACTAATCACCCCGCTGATAATGATAAGCTGTAGCATCAGGCGGGGCATAATGCCGCGAAGCCCGATAAAGGCCAGAATCATCACCGCCAGATGCGGCCAACGTTGCCAGATACAAAGGCTGCACGGTGCCAGACCGCCAACATATTGAAATAATAAAGCGCCGCCAAGCAACCCTGTGGAAATGCCGCCAGCGATCATCAGGCCAAGCCGGTAGCCAATCAGGGGAATAAAAGGTTTGTTCATCGCGTCATCCCTATTGCAACGGCAAATAGGCAGACCAGCGCCGTCACTAGCAAGATCACTATCTTAGGGTTTCCATTATGTCTTGCAATAGCGGCGACAATCGCAAATCGCAATCCACGGCCAATGATCGAAGTCAGAACAAATGGCGCAAGACCAAAACCGCCAAGACCGGCGCTAAGCGCAATAACCTTGTAAGGAAGTGGTGAAAAAGCGCCAAGAAACACCAGAAAAATGCCAAATTCAGCAAAGCCGACTTCAACCGCGGCAAAGGCGGCTGGCGCGGCAAGCTTGGCCGGCAGAACAGCCAGCCAATCGTGAATATGAAGGCTAAAAAAACGGCCAATCGTCCAGCCGCCAACCCCGCCAATAACTGATGCGATTGTACAGCCAATGGCCAATTGCCGCCAACGGGCGGGGCGGGCCAGCACCGTCGCAACAAGCAATGGATCAACCGGAATAGGAATAATGATCGATTCTAGAACGGCAAATACATACATTGCCCGTACCGCTAATTTGGTCGCAGCGGCGCGAATCAGGAAATCATATTGTTGCTTTAAAAATCGCCAAACTGGCATCGGTCACCATAAATCAGGCTTTGGGACTTGTTCGTCCTTTGCAACAGACTTTAGGATCAATATCCCAAACAAATCCTTGTTGGTACGGCTGAAGGGACTTGAACCCCCACTCTGTCACCAGAAGCGGATTTTGAATCCGCCGCGTCTACCATTCCGCCACAGCCGCGTTTTCCAACAGGAGAACAGTTCCTACCCAAATTATTCAACTGATGCAAGCCTCTGTGACACTGCATCTGCCAGTTTTTCCATCGAATGGTCGCGAATACCGCAATCCTTCATGCCTGCAACCGTGTCAAACAGGTAATCATGGCAAGGACCGTTAAACCCGATTGCCGTCGCCACCGTCGTTACCAGATCTTCGAAGGGCATTGACGGCGCATAGGCCGGACGTTGCGGATTGGCAACAAAGGTAAGCCCGCGCTTGATCCCATCGTCGGTATAAAGCCGCAGCCAGCGTGCATTATAGGCAAGCGTCATCATTTCGCGGCGCCATAACAGATCAAGTTCGGCAATCGCGGTATCGGGCTGTAACTTGAAGCCAACGCCAACACATGATCCACCTCGATCAAGCGACAGCACAAGACCCGGACATTCTGGTGAGCCGCGACCAATCTGGGTCCATAAACAGAACCGACGGTGATAACCGTGAATGCGGGCAATCAGGCGCTGTTCATGGTTGATGATCGGGTTGTAAATAAGGCTTCCATAGCCAAACACCCATAAATCACGGCAATCGGTATCATCGGGGATCATGGCGCGCCGCGATTCAAGAAGCTGGTCTTCGCTTGCAATGGTCGTTTTGGCGCCGTCACGTTCGCGCGCCAGCGTGGCAACGCGCCAACTTTGCAGGGATTCACGAGTGATGTGGCTGGGCTTTGACTTGCTTGTCATGCCCCGCCAACAGATCCATCAGCCTCATCGTCGCCGGCATAATGGATCACGCGTTGCGGATAAGGAATTGAAACATTATGCGCCGCCATTGCGCCTTTTAGCTGGCGATGCAGATCATAGCCAAGATCAAAGAAATCATCATAGCTGGCATGCACACGAAGCCGCACAATGATCGCCGAATCTGCATAGCTGACAACCAGGAAGCGCGGTTCTGGATCGGGGAGAATACGCGGATCTTTTGCAAGGCTCATCAAGGCGGCTTCGGCATCATCAAGATTGCTTTCGTAGGCAACGCCGACATCAAGATCAAGACGCCGTGTTTGATAACGTGAATGATTGACGATATTGGATGACCAGATCGATGAATTGGGAACACTGATATAGACCTTGTCAAACGTGTCGATCACTGTGGTGAAAAGCCCGATTTCGCGAACGATGCCTGACATGCCAGCCGTTTCAATCCAGTCGCCAAGTTTAAATGGCCGCAAAAATACCAGCATCAATCCGGCGGCCACATTTGACAAAGTGCCCTGAAGCGCAAGACCGATGGCAAGACCAGCCGCACCAAGAACCGCAATGATGGATGTGGTTTCAACGCCAAATTTACCAAGCGCTACAACCAAAGTAAGGATCATGCCAGCATAGCGGACAAGAGCGCCAATCATTGGCATGATGGTTTTGTCAATCCGATCAATTTTAGAAATTGAATCAACGACAAGGCGGCTTGCGCGACCGGCTAGCCAAAATCCGATGATAATGGTTGCAATGCCAGCAAGAAGCTTCGTGGCAAATGCAAGCATCAAATCTGCGCCAGGCTGATTTAACAAATCCACGGAGAACAAACTATTGGTGATGGTTTCCATATTTTATCTGTCACAATCAATCACTGTTAAAATCAAAACGGGTATGGTGGGTGCCATGATTCCGGTCTTTACTGGCTGATTTCGGCACCCGATCATCCGACGCGATCCTATCAAATGCGCTAGGTGATGTAAAAGTATTCTATTGGGTAGCGCCGAATGATTCAAAATGACGCAAACGCCATTGGCTTAATTGGTAAAAAACCTGTCTGGGATTGCCGCTTTTTTTGATCAGAGATTGATATTGAGTGGCGTTAGGCGATATAGTGCCGCGCTATGAAAAACCAACAGACAAACATGGTTGAGATGATTGATTGGGCCGTTGGCGATGCGCCGCTGGCTGACACTGCTTTTGCTGGCGCGGGGCTGGCGGCGGCAATCGGTAATTTTGACGGTGTCCATCGCGGGCATCAAAAGGTTGTTGCCGCTGCGGTCGCTGCGGGGCGGCGCGATGGTCTGTTGCCGTCGGTCATTACCTTTGATCCGCATCCACATGAGTTTTTCCGTCAGGATGAGGCGCCATTCCATCTTGCCGACCGCCGCGAAAAAGACCGGATTTTGAGGGGTTTGCTTGGCCAGATGGGGCCAGCGCGGGTCATTCATATCCGGTTTGATGATGCGTTGCGAAGCACGGGTGCCGACCAGTTTGTATCTGACATTCTTGCCGGTCTTGGCGTTCGCCAGCTTTATGCCGGTACTGATTTTGCCTTTGGCAAGGGACGGGGCGGCGATCTGCAGACAATCAATCAGGTTGGTAAACCATTAGGCATCAGCGCAACAGCGGTGCCGTTACTTGTCGATGCAAATACGGCGGTTATTTCCTCAAGCCGTATCCGTGCCGCTTTGCAGGCAGGCGCGCCTGATGCCGCCGCTGCGATGCTTGGCCATGATTGGGCGGTTACCGGTACCGTCATCAAGGGCGATTCCCGCGGGCACACCATCGGCTTTCCAACCGCCAATATCGCGCTTGGATCGTTGCAGCATCCCGCTTTTGGGGTCTATGCGGTTGAAATTGATCTTGATGATGGCGCAGGGTCTGTTGGCCAGATTGGCAATGGTGTTGCCAATATTGGCATCAGACCAACCGTGCAAAATCGTGGCGTTTTGTGCGAGGCGCATTTGTTTGACCGTGATATGGATCTCTATGACAAGCGTTTATTGGTGCGGCTAAAGGCCTTTTTGCGACCTGAACAGAAATTTTCTGGTATTGCAGAATTGATAAAACAGATTTCTTTAGATGCCAAAGCCGCACGCCAACTTTTACTACCATTCGCCCATGGTCAGCATTGACCCTACCTTTTGTTAACAAGCCTTTTCTTCGAGATAGTAGATCGAGCCAATCATGAATTACAAAGATACAGTTTTCCTGCCACGAACAGATTTTCCGATGCGGGGCGGTTTGCCAACAAAAGAGCCGCAAATTCTGCAAAACTGGCAGGATATTGATATCTATAAAAAGCTT
>CAWUWE010000080.1:0-3359 GCA_963926175.1 uncultured Alphaproteobacteria bacterium
CGGGGATTAAACTGACTTCTAATCAGTAGATTGGGGATTAGAGTCCTCCCGGAATCGCCATTTTGTCTGCCCTTTGTGGAATATCTCGAAAAATCATTATTTCGACTTTGACATGACTATCGTTCAAAGACGCGCCATCACGGCTTGTATGGCGCAATCAATGAGCAATTGTTGTATTGTGGCATTTCGGTGACGGCCGCAAGATTTATATCAAAAAATTCATTTTTAGGATTCACAAGCCCCGTTCTTTGTGATTCACTACGTCAGTAGTTAAAGCCATCGGTACAACATGGTGGTTTTGCTGTTTCATTTTGATCATTTTTTAAGGGTTTTCCATGTTTTCAGCAACAAATGCCATTTGCGAAACGCGTCACACGCGTCGGGTTCGCCAATCGACAATCGCGCAAATGCTGGATAAAGCCGTTCGGGCAATTTTGCTGATTGTGTTCATGTTGGTGGTTGCTGCCTGTAGCGGCGTTCCACTTATCCCAGGAATCTAGTCATTTCCCAACCTTTTCATTTGATTATCCTACGATATGATGGCCTTGCTATATGATTATGGGCATGATCTCGTTAGATGGATTTCATGATGATGGATGAGCGCGCACCATGGCAAAGGCTTGGTTTCAAGGTTAAACTCGGCTTGCAGGCGCGACCTGAGGCGTAATGGCTGCCGTCAAATGATCTTTTTGGCAATCGGGCTGCTTGTGCTGAACAGATTGCTCTAAAGGCACAATTATTGGTCAAACATCACCAAGATGTATTTTCCGCAATGCCCAATACCAATGCGGCTGGCGATGAAGTTCTGGCAATGGTTCGCCAGCATTTAACAACATATCATTATGATCACGCCCATAATCATCATACGCATGATGATTACACAGCACCGTCAGAGGCTGGCCTTCATCCGCTGGACAGTGCGGCGCGGCTGGTTCCCGAAGACTTATTGCTGTTGGCACCTGTTGCCGAAGCTGCGACAGATGACGCGACTACGGTAAAATGGCATCTTATGGCGGCGTCGCTTTGTTTTCCGGCGCATTGGGTTTTAGCCGAAAAGATGGGCAAGACCTTGGCCGCGATTCATGATCCGGTGCCGCATTGTGATAAAAGGCTGGCCGGCCCTGTTGACCGGTTTTTCAATAAAATGACGGTTGGCTCTATCAGTACCCGCATGAATTGGTCGCTGCAGATTGGCACAGATTTATTCACCCCGCGCCGCGCGCAAAGACAGGCCTCAGCAGGTGATCTTGATAATCACCAGCTATGTTTGCGTCTTGAAAACCAGACCTTGCGCAAATTGCCACAAACCGATTTTGTGCTGTTTACGATCAGAACACATATCGAACCGGTTTTACGCTGGAAACATACCCACAATGCGATTGACGATTTGGCGAAGATGCTCAACGACATGTCGCTCGAATCCCAATCCTATAAAGGCGCATCGCTTTATGCTGGCGCGCTTGCAAAACCAACCTAAAAATAATACTGAGATCGGCGCGGCTTGCGCGGCCTGCAGCGTGATGGCAGGGTGATGGCAGCATTAGACAAAACATTTTTGATCAAAAATTTAAACAGCCATTATGCTTTGCAATGGCTAGACCGATCCAAGACCAAAACCGACAAAGGCTGACATTTAGTCACTATCACCCAAAAAATCGCGGTATTTTTGCCGTTCAAGCCTTGACTTCACTTCCCAATTTATGAATATATTACGCCTTATATTTTATCTAAATTAGGGGGTAATTATGAAGAAAACAGCACTGACGATTGTCCTTTTGGCAAGCTGCCTAGCCTTTGGCGCATGTTCAAGCTATCCAACTTGGGTTCCAGAGTGGGCGCAGGTCGGCGCCGAGTAATGCGTTAACCCCAACGCGTGCCAGCAAGGCGTCGCTGTTACCAAGCGCGTCAGTGATGGCAGGTGGTTTTAAAAATGATTTCAATAGCACAGCATTATGTCTGTGCTATTGTTGTTTCAAGCTGCCGTTAAATGGCAGTAAGGGCTTGCTTCACAAGGAAAAACACCATGTCAAAACAAGCGATCTCGGTGTTTGGGCTAGGCTCTATGGGCTTTGGCGTTGCCTGTTCGGCGCTTGCCGCAGGCTATTATGTCTATGGTTTTGATGTAAATATCGCCAGCCAAGACAGGTTTCTAGCCAAAGGTGGCGACAGGGCGGAGATTGCCGACGCTGGTGCCGTGTCGGATGTGGTGATTTCGGTGGTGCTAAACGGCGCGCAAACAGTCGATATTCTGTTTGGCGAGACGGGCATTGTGCCGCATATGCGCCCGGGAAGTGTGGTTATTTCCTGCGCCACGGTTGCGCCTGATCTGGCGCGCGAATTGGCGGCGAAATGCGACGCGTATCAGGTGCTGTATCTTGATGCCCCCATTTCGGGTGGGTCGGTCAAGGCGGCCGAAGGCGCGTTAACGATGATGGCATCGGGAAGCGCTGATGCCTTTGCCGCAGCCAAACCTGCGCTTGATGCCATCACTCAGACGGTTTACCAGCTTGGTGACGCGGCAGGCGCGGGTTCGGCGATGAAAGCGATTAATCAGCTATTGGCGGGAGTGCATATTGCTGCAATGGGTGAGGCGCTGACTTTCGGCATCAGTCAGGGCGTCGATGCCGCACTCATTGTCGAGGTGATTTCCAAATGTGCCGGAACAAGCTGGATGTTTGAAAATCGCGCCCCGCATGTTGTCGATGGTGATTACACGCCGCATTCGGCAATCAATATCTGGTTAAAAGATCTTGGCATTGTTCTTGACGTGGCCAAGGGATCGCATTTTTCAGCGCCGCTTGCCGCCGCTGCCCTACAGCAATTTGTTGCCGCCGCAAGCCAAGGGCTTGGCGGCGAAGATGATGCGGCTGTTGCCAAGGTTTATGCAAAAAATGCAGGGCTGACCCTGCCAGCGGCAAAATAGGTCCGGCCGAAGGCAAAATAGAACAGGGCTTATTTACCCTGATTAGGCAGGTGAGGGCGTGCTGGTCTCGATTGGCGCGTCCGAGGCACCCCATTCGCTCCATGATCCGTCATAGACAAACACATTCTCATTGCCAAGAAGTGCCAGTCCAAGCGCAATGCCACATGCCGTAACGCCCGAACCGCAGGTGGTGATCACGGGACGGTCCGTCTCGATACCGCCAGCGGCAAAGGCTGCCGCAATTTCGTCAAGCGAGCGCAGCCCGCCATCTTGATTGATAAGGCTGGCAATAGGCACATTCGACGCGCCCGGCATATGCCCGCCACGCAATCCTTCTCTTGGTTCGGGGTCGACACCGGCAAACCGGCCAGCCGATCGCGCATCGGCAATCTGTCCGGCAACGCCAAGCTCAACAAGCTGGAGAAGGCTGTCCATC
>CAWUWE010000081.1:0-15907 GCA_963926175.1 uncultured Alphaproteobacteria bacterium
TGCGTTTCGGGTAATTAGACGTAAAGCCTCAAGCCGCCTCAATGGCTGATGTGGTTTGCGGTTTTAGGATGTAATGATGTTGAATGATAATTTACCGGCCGATGCGCAGATTCTGCCTTTTTACCTGGCTGACGGTTCGGATGATGTGGCGTTAATTCGTGGCCGCATTGCGTCGGTTGGCCACGCTGCCAATACCATTCTTGCGCGCCATGATTATCCGCCGCTTGTGGCAACGCTTCAAGCCGAAGCTTTGGCATTGGCGGCTTGCTTATCCAGCACTTTGAAATTTGATGGTGTTTTTACGCTTCAGGCCAAAGGCGATGGTCTGGTTCGTACTTTATTTGCCGATATTACCGAGGCTGGCCATCTTCGTGGCTATGTGGCGATGGAGGATAATCCAACCGGTTTTCAAGCGGCTGCTTTGGCACATGATCCCACGGGTTCGGTGTGTCTTGGCCCATTAATGGGTAGTGGTTATATCGCCTTTACGGTTGATGACGGCGCCAGTAATGGTCGTTATCAGGGGATTGTCGAACTGGACGAACGGCATCTAAGCGACGCGGCGATGCGATGGTATGAAAATTCAGAACAGCTCGATACGATTGTTGTTTGCGCTGCCAAAAATGGGGCAGATGGCTGGCAGGCGGTGGCCTTGATGTTGCAGCGGATTGCGGCTGATGGCGGCAAGGGTGATGTTGCCAGCACGCCAAAAACCAATGAACAGGCTCGTGCTGCCAGTGATGATGCATGGTATACGGCAAAAACCTTGCTTGGCTCGATCACCCGGGATGAATTGCTTGATCCGGCCTTATCGCCAGAAGATATTATTTTCCGCCTGTTTAACAGCATGGCGCCGCATAGTGCGCCTGCGCGTCCAGTGCTTGATCAATGCCGCTGCAATGTCGAAAAGATCGAATCAATGCTTCAACAATTAGCACCAGATGACATTGATGACATGGCTGACCATGATGGTAATCTGACCGTCACTTGTGAATTTTGTAAAACGCATCGTGCCTATCATAAGGATGCGATTCCACGTCTTTAATTTCCCGCCAATGCTTACAAGGCATCGATAGCGCCGTTGGGAAAATTGCGGCATAATTGCAAAATTGCAAGTTGATCAAAACGCATTTCAAAAACCGCACGCATTCGTGATAAAGTTTGATCAGGGTGCCAATTCAATCGTGATAGAAAAAGGGCTTTGACGATGTTTCGTTCAAAAATGATGACAGTCTTGGCGTTGGTTCTGGCCGGTGGGCTTCTTGCCGCCTGCAAAACAGGAACAGCAACGCCGCCGCCGCAGATTTTTACGACTGATGCTTATCAGCCGCTAAACCTAAATGCCCGCCGTCTTGAAATCATTGATAATTGGCAGATGCCGGTTGCCGAACCTTATATTGGGCATCGGGTAAGGCCATTGCCAAACACCATTCTTGCTGATTGGGCATCACATGTGCTTCGTCCTGCTGGTGGCAGTGGTGAGATTATTTTCGACATGAAACGCGTTGCCGTGACGCTGACCGATTTACCTGCCAAGGTCGGGATTGACGGTTTTCTCAACGATCAGCAAAGCCGCAAAGTCACCGCTGAAATCGAAGCCAAAATCATGTGGCTTCAGCCCGTTGGCGGCACACAGGCATTGGCTGATCTAAACGCCGTACATTCGATCACAATTCGTGAATCAGCCACAGCAAATGAAGTTAGCAAGGTGGTCAATGAAGCGATGAAAGGTGCGCTTGTCCGGCTGGATAGCCAAACCCGCAAGGAATTGGCAACCATTGACCAGATCATTCTACCCTAGGAATTTTGGCGCGATATCTAGCGCTGCCAAAAGGCTGGATTGAGCATCACCAGAACGGTAAAGATTTCCAGCCTTCCCAAAAGCATGGCAAAGGACATGATCCACTTTGCGCTATTGGGAAGTGTCGAGAAATTGCCATTAGCGCCAATCACTTCGCCAAGACCCGGGCCGACATTACTGATTGATGTTGCGGCGCCTGATAGCGCCGTAACAAAATCAAGACCGGCCATGCCAAGCATGATCGCGATCAGCACAAAGCCAAGAATAAAGAGATAGAAAAATCCCATCACCGAATCCATGACCTCGACCGAAACTGGCCGTTTGTTATAATAGGCAAGCACCACCGCATGCGGGCGCAACAAGCGACTAATCTGCACCTTGGCGGCACTGGCAAGAACCTGAAGGCGGAACACTTTGATTCCACAAGTGGTTGACCCGCCACAGCCGCCAATGAACATAACGATTAGCAGGATCGTTGTTGCAAAACCGCCCCATGCCGAAAAATTGGCACTCACATATCCTGTGCCGGTCATGATCGAAATACCGTTAAAGCTGGCTTGACGTACTGCCTCGCCAAACCCCAAACCGGTTTGAATCAAATGCCCGATCAATAGCAGAACAAGCCCAACCGCAAGGATTAAGAAGCACCGCACTTGTGGATCATTCAGCAAGCTTCGCCACCCACCGCGTACCATCGCCAGATAATGCGCAAAAGGCAGGCTGCCAACAATCATGCCCGTGATGATAATCCATTCGACAGCAACCGATTCAAACGCCCCAATTGACGCGGTGCGGGTTGAATAGCCACCAGTGGCAAGGGTTGTCATTGAATGCGCAACGGCATCGAACATATCCATGCCCGCCAGTGCCAGCATCACCGCCCAAAGCGCGGTTAGGCCGGTATAGACAAGGCCGATGCCGCCAGCAAGCTGAGTTGCCCGCGGCACAACATTTTCAGCCCGCTCATAGGATTCGGTGCGAAATAGCTGCATGCCACCAACCGACAGCATTGGCAAAACGGCCATTGCCATAACAACAATACCGACCCCGCCAAGCCATTGAAGCAAGGCACGCCAGATCAAAATTCCGGGAGATGCTTGTTCGATTTCAACAAGGATGGTTGATCCGGTTGTGGTGATTCCGGAAACCGATTCAAAAACCGAATCGGTAAAGCTAAGTTCAAGCTCGCTGAACATAAACGGCAAAGCGCCAAAAATGCCGATCATTACCCATGAACCGTTGGTCAGCAAAAACGCCTGCCGAAGCCCAAGATCAAGCGCGTCACGCTGGTTTGTTGCAAGCCATACTGACACGCCAACAAAGCCGGTCAGTAACGCCGATAGTGCAAATACCTGCCAATCATCAGATCCGGCATAAAGGTCAACACCCATTGGAATCAGCATGGCCGCTGCCAAGATGGTTGCCAGAAGTCCCAGAATATTTAGCACAGGTGAAAGCTGCATGATGATCCGGTTGCGGTTACGATTGGCGGCTTATGCGATGGCATCTTGCATTTGGGCGTCCTATGCTTGAGCCGCCTATGCGTGGGTGCCTTATCACTAGCACATCTTAGTTTGATCAAGAAAGCGTCGGCTAAGGGCTTCATCCTCTTTAAACACACCCGTAAATCTTGTGGTGATCATCGAAACATCGGGTTTGCGAACGCCGCGTGTTGTCATGCATTGATGCTGCGCGTCAATCAGCACGGCAACGCCTTTTGGCTGCAAAATTTTCTGGATGCAATTGGCCACCTGCGCGGTCAGGGTTTCTTGTGTTTGCAGGCGATGAGCAAAGCCATCAAGAACTCGCGCCAATTTGGAAATACCAACAACGCGCCGGTCGGGCACATAGGCAATATGAGCAACACCTAAAATAGGCACCAAATGATGTTCACAATGGCTTTCCATCCGGATATTGCGAAGCATCACCATATCGTCATAGCCTTCGACTTCTTCAAAGGTGCGCGCCAGCATCTGTGCCGGATCTTCGTTATAGCCGCTGCAGAATTCTGACCATGCGCGGACGACCCGTTCCGGTGTTCCGGCAAGCCCTTCACGTGCGGGGTTTTCGCCAATCCAGCGCAACAGAACATCAATTGCCGCTTCGGCTTCTTGCCGGCTTGGTTTTTCAGTTACTGACCGATCGGGTGAGGCATCATTTATCTCAGATACGTCTTTGGTCTCGCCGGTGTCATAAGGAGTCATCATGTGTCTTGCCAAACCATTTTGAAACTGCCGCTGCCAATCCATTAGGCTGCTGCCTGAGTGTATGACGAAAACAGTCCCAAAATGCAACTTTAATTGGTGAAAACCGTCAGAAACAATCAACTGGCGAAACTAAACGTAAAAGTCGGTAATGCGCTTTGCCAAAACGGCAAGCGCTGTTTTTGGACTTGCTATCAGCCATTGCAAACTCTTATGGTGCATTCCTAAAGCGGGTGTAGCTCAGTTGGTAGAGCACGAGCTTCCCAAGCTCGGGGTCGCGGGTTCGAACCCCGTTGCCCGCTCCATGCATTCAACGGCGTTTTCGGCTGATTTGGCGTCATTTTGGCGGCAGTTGCTATGGCCAAGGCAGTTTTTCATAACCTCAACAAAAGGAATATTTCCATGACCGATCCGGTAGTTTTTCAAAAGTCACCAATGCCAATCGAAGTCGAAGAAGGCAAAACCTATTTCTGGTGTGCTTGTGGCAAAAGTGCCAAACAGCCTTTTTGCGATGGCAGCCACAAAGATACAGGCATTGCGCCGGTAAAAATTACCGCTGAAGCAACCAAAAAGATGTTTTTCTGTGGGTGTAAAGCATCGGCAAAAGCCCCGCTTTGCGATGGCAGCCATAATAAGCTCTAAAAACCGGCCGCCTATCTGCTGTGATTGTCACGGGCTTTGGCTTATGCCAACCGGCCAATGGTCATTAGGCTAATGCTCAATAGGCCAAATAGATCAACAGCCCCGCTGTGCAAAGCGGGGCTGTTTTTGTTTGAAAAGCTTCCAGATTTTCCCCTGCCAAATTCTTGGCTACCCGCCTTTTCTGGCTGCTTAGCGCAGATGCGCGGCCAAGAATGTATGCGTTCTCGCCCAAGCAAGCGCGGCATCATCTTCATCATAGCGGCCGCCAGTCGGATTGGCAAAAGCATGGCCTGCAGTATACCAATGCGTTGTCATCAAATCGCTTTTGCCTGCTTGGGCAAGGCTTTTTTGAAAAGCGCCAACCATCTCTGGATTGATGGATTTATCCAAAGTGCCAAAATGACCAAGAAGCGGCACGTCCAGTTTTTGCAGACTATCGGCATTGGCTGTTACGCGTCCATAATAGATCACCGCGGCATCAAGCTTGGTGTTTAATGCGGCTGACAGGCTCCAACCACCACCAAAACACCAGCCAAGCGTGGCAACTTTGCCATTGCCATTGGCCTTGGCCCAATCAACCCATGCAGCGATCGTTGCATGGGTTTCACTGGCCTTAACAGCCTTGGTTTGGGTTTTGGCTTCATCACGATTGATGGCAACCGAACCGTTAAACAGGTCAATGGCAATCGCATGAAATCCCCTGGCGCGTATATCTTCGGCCATGGTTTTGATATTGTCATTCAAGCCCCACCATTCATGGATCAAAATCACCACTGGTGCGTCTTTTTTATCAGCCTCGGCAAAATAGGCACTGATCGTGCGCCCATCTGTGGTTGTTTGATTGATGGAAACGCCCTTTGCGGCTTGCGCCTTGGCAAGTTCAACATTGGCAAGAATAGTGGCAAGCGGCAGCGCGAGCGCACCGGCAAGAAACAACCGCCGGTCAGTTGGCGATGCCAATGGTCGCGGCAGATCATTTGGATCACAATTTTTCAGATCACACATCTTATTCATCTCCATTCAAAAAAGATTGCGAAAAACATCAAAACCGGTCTTCTGCAAAAGATGCTGGATGATGATTTGACGCTTAATCCTAGGCCTTTTGAACGGTGCTGCAAATGCGCAAATGTCTAAATGATGGAAAATTTTTGCGCATGATCTGGGCTTTGTGACCCGCCTTGAGAAAACCGATGGCGAGTAAAGCTTGAACAAATTGGCAAAGCCATGTATACGCTGGCGCCACAATAATTCTCACGCGTTGAGCGCGACTGGCGGATCGGTTAGTGCGAGCCAACGTAACCTTCCCCGCAAAAATTAGAGCGAGAGACCCTAATTCAATTTTTAAGGAGTATTTTTATGAAGCTATCCAATTTTTCAGGAAAAACAATCGCCATTATGGTGGCAAGCGGTTTTGATGAGACCGGCTTTATCGCCATCCAGCGCGCCATGATGCATGCTGGCGCTAAACTAAGAATTGTTTCTCGGGAAGCTGGATTAACAAATGCATGGAACGGCACAGGCTGGGGCATGTCCTATCCAACCGATGCAACCTTATCGACAGCGCTGGCGATTGATTATGATGCGCTGATCGTGCCGACTGGCAACCGCCATGTTGAAAGCTTGAAAAATGAAGTTCACGCTAAGCGTGTTTTGCGTGCATTCCTGCGCGAAGATATGCCGGTTTTGCTTCAAGGTGATGCGGTTGCGCTATTGTCATTGATCGATGAAGCTGCCGAGCGGACAAAAGCTGGAAGTGATGATTCTTCCCCTGTTATTGACCGCAACCTTGTGACAGTATTGGTAGTATCGGACCAGCTTGAAGAGCTGTCTGCCTTGAATGGCGTGATGGCGATTGCCGAAGCTGAAAGCCGTGCCGCCTGAAACCAATAGGGTAACGACCGATATGGCCTCTCCTGACAAACCTGTTGCGACCAAACTGCCATCGCCCTGCGTGTCAATCTGTCAGATGGATCCGCAGGACGGGGTCTGTATTGGCTGTTATCGGACACGCGCCGAAATTGCCGCATGGCGAAGCATGGATCAATATGACCAGTTGGTTTTGCTGGATATTCTTCGCAACCGGCGGGCAAAAGAAACGGGCGTTGCACGGCGTCCATCACGGCGCAATGTGAAACGTCTTAGCGTCTAGTCTGTCAAGGATGGTGTGATGGCGGGTGTGATGGCGGCTGGATGATGGCCGCCGCACCGATTGTCAAGGAACCCAAAAGTAATGAGCAATATTTTATCCGATCTGATTGACCAACAAGGCTGGTGCGTTGCCGATGGTGCCACTGGAACCAACCTGTTTGGGCGCGGCCTCGAAACCGGATATCCACCCGAATTATGGTCGGTTGAACGTCCTGATGATATTTTATGGCTTCATGGCAGTTTTCTTGAAGCCGGATCAGATTTGATCCTGACCAACAGCTTTGGCGGCACCGGATTCAGGCTGAAACTTCATGAATCACAAGATCGTGTTCGCGAGCTAAATATTGCCGCGGCGCAATTGGCTCGCAAGGCGGTCGAGACCCATTTTGCCAATAGCGGAAAACGCGCCATTGTCGCTGGATCAATGGGGCCAACGGGCGAGCTGTTTGAGCCGCTTGGCAAATTAACGCATAGCGCCGCTGTTACTGGTTTTACCGAACAGGCCGAAGCGCTTGCCGAGGGCGGTGTTGACGTTTTATGGATTGAAACCATGTCGTCAAATGAAGAGGTGGCTACCGCGATCGAAGCGGCGAAACCCACTGGCCTGCCGATTTGCGCAACCATGACATTTGATACGGCTAGCCGGTCAATGATGGGGGTGATGCCAGCCGATTTTGCCGATTTTGCCACTGCCTCAGGTGCCAACTTCATTGGCGCCAATTGTGGCATTGGACCGGCTGAATTGCTGCATTCGGTAAGTGGTATTTTGGCGCAATCGGGCGATGTGCCAGTGGTGGCCAAGGGCAATTGCGGTATCCCTGCCTATGTTGAGGGCGCAATCCATTATCATGGAACCCCCGAATTGATGGCTGATTATGCGCTGTTTGCGCGCGATGTGGGCGCCAAGATCATTGGTGGCTGTTGCGGCACTAGCCCAGCGCATGTTGCCGCAATGACAGCCGCGCTGACGGCAACCCCAAAACGGCCATTTGACGAAGCGGCCATGACCGCGGCGCTTGGCACGGCATGGGCTGACGTGAATATCAATAATGCCGGTGGTGATGACCGGCGCGGTCGGCGTGGGCGTCGCCGTTCGTCATAAAACGGACATATTACCCTGAATAAGGGGCATGTGAACCGAAAGCCGGTTGCGTCAATGCCGCAATCTTTGCATACTCGCCGCGTTTTTGATGGCCGCTGTCAAAGCGGCGATTGATCCGATTATCGCAGTTTATTGGCCATTCGCTGACCATTCTTAACGGAGCCTTAGATCATGCATGCTTACCGATCCCATAATTGTGTCGAATTGACCGAAGCCAATGTTGGCCAGCAGGTAAAATTATCTGGCTGGATTAATCGCAAACGCGATCATGGCCAGCTTGTCTTTGTTGATCTTCGTGACCATTACGGCCTAACCCAATGCGTTGCCGATTCATCCGATGCCAGCTTTGCGCTTGTCGAAACCACGAGGCTTGAGTCAGTGGTTACCGTTACCGGCACCGTTCTAAAGCGTAGTGATGAGACGATCAACACGTCATTGCCAACTGGCCAGATCGAAATTCGCATCGAAGCTTTTGAGGTGCAATCGGCTGCCGACACATTGCCATTACAGGTCAATTCAGATGAAGATTCGGGCGAGGAAACACGGCTTCGCTATCGCTATCTCGATCTTCGGCGCGCACGGCCGCATGCCAATATTATGTTGCGCGCCAAAATCATTCAATCGATCCGCGCCCGCATGGTGGCTCAGGATTTCACTGAATTCCAAACACCAATTCTGACCGCATCTTCGCCTGAAGGCGCGCGCGATTTTCTGGTCCCAGCCCGTCTTCATCCCGGAAAATTCTATGCTTTGCCGCAGGCACCGCAGCAATTTAAACAGCTGATCATGGTTAGTGGCTTTGACCGTTATTTCCAGATTGCCCCTTGTTTTCGGGATGAAGATAGCCGCGCTGATCGCAGCCCGGGCGAATTCTACCAGCTTGATCTTGAGATGAGCTTTGTTGAGCAGCAGGATGTGTTCGCCGCTGTCGAGCCAGTGATCAAAGGTGTGTTTGAAGAATTTTCCGACAAAGTTGTCGATACTGATTTTGTGCATATTCCATTTGTGGACTCGATGTTGAAATATGGCAATGACAAACCGGATCTGCGGATTCCGTTTGAAATTAGCGATGTAACCGACATTTTCCGTGGATCAAATTTTTCAATTTTTGCCAAGAATATTGAAAAAGGCGCGGTTGTGCGGGCTGTTCCGGGGCCAAAATGTGGAAGCCGTGCGATTGCCGATCGGATGAATAGCTGGGCGCAGGGCGAAGGCGCACCGGGAATGGGCTATATTATCTATGGTGAAGGTGAGGCGCGCGGCCCCGTTGCCAAAGCGCTTGGTGCTGAAAAGGCCGAAGCAATCCGTGTTGTGACGGGTGTTGGCGATGGTGATGCGGTGTTTTTCGCTTGTGCGCCTGCGGATGAATCGGCCGTCCTTGCTGGACGCGCCCGCGTGAAAATTGGTCAAGATCAGGATTTGATCGATAAAAACCTGTTCCGCTTTGCATGGATTGTCGATTTCCCGATGTTCGAAGCCGATCCGGTTACCGGCAAGATTGATTTCTCGCATAATCCCTTTTCAATGCCACAAGGCGGCATGAAAGCACTTGAAGAACAAGACCCGCTAACCATCAAAGCTTGGCAATATGATCTTGTTTGTAATGGCGTGGAATTATCATCAGGTGCGATCCGGAATCATCTTCCCAAAGTGATGTATAAAGCCTTTGAAATTGCTGGCTATCCAAACAGCATGGTTGATGAAAAATTTCCGGCAATGATCAATGCATTCCACTTTGGCGCGCCGCCGCACGGCGGTATTGCGCCTGGTATCGACCGAATGGTGATGCTGATTGCCGATGAGCCGAATATCCGTGAGGTTATTCTGTTCCCGATGAATGGCAAGGCCGAGGATCTGATGATGGCAGCTCCGTCTGAAGTTGACGAATCGGCGCTTGCCGAACTGCATATCCGGCGCGTGCCACAGATCAAGAAAAAGGATTAGTTTTGCGCGGTTAGATGTTTTGGCGATGATGTGACTCGCCATGCAAAAGGGCGAGCAAACAGCCAAGAAGCAGCACGGCACCAGCTTGATGCATGCCGCCAAGCGCAACCGGCACGCCATGAAGAAGCGTGACAATACCAAGGATGAATTGCGCCACAATGGCGCCAAGCACCAGATTGCCCCGCAGTTGCAAGCCATGCCGGCGCGCTTTTAGCGCCAGCACAACCACCGCACCAAAGGTCACGGCGGCGATCCAGCGGTGATGGAATTGTGCCGAAGCTGGGTTTTCAAATGGATCAAGCCACCCCGCCTCGCCATATTCGACCGGTACAAGCCCTTTGCCCATTAGCGGATAATGATTATAGAGCAATCCGGCATCCATACCGGCAACAAGCGCACCGGCAAGAATGGCGATGCTAAGCAAGGCCAGGCTCGCCATACCATGACCTTTTGGCGATCGGGCACGGCCATCGCGAAGATCAAAACCCGTCCAAATCAAAAGGCTGAAAATCACCAGCGCAACAGCAAGATGCGATGCAAGCCGATATTGCGAAACGCTGGCCTGTTCGGTAAGGCCGGATTTTACCATCCACCAGCCAACAACGCCTTGAAATCCGCCAAGGCATAATAATAGCGTAAGCCGCAATCCAAACCCTTGCGGCACGCGCCCGCTCAACACGAAAATCAAAAATGGCAGGCCAAAGGAAAGCCCTAACAACCGGCCCCAAAGCCGGTGAAAATATTCCCAAAAGAAAATATTCTTAAACGCGGCAAGCGACATGCCGAAATTCAGTTGCTGATATTCGGGTGATGCCTGATACAGCTGATAGACCCGATCCCATTCAGCCGCATTCAATGGCGGCAAGGTTCCGATCAAGGGACGCCACTCCACCATTGAAAGGCCCGATCCGGTCAGGCGTGTCACGCCGCCAATCACCACCATAATGGCCACAAGTAAGGCAATGCCAAAAAGCCATTTGGTGACCAAGTGGTCGCCGTGGGGGCTGGCATTGCGGGAGATCCAGTGAGGTGATGAGTGGGTCATGAAGCCAACCTGAAAATGAGAGAATGATAGACCATACGGTCACTGTTATATCAAGCCACAAGGGGGCTGCAAATTGGCGCATTGCCGCAGGGGGCGCTGTCAACCAATTATCAAACCCAAGGCGCGATGAGATTAGCTTTTGCCAGAAATGCCGCAAAAAGAAATAAATTGCAGCAAATAAAACATATAGAAATTAAGTTTCTTTTCGGTCTAAATCTGCTTTTAAATTAAAAAGATATACCTAATTTCAGAATTTTGGTTGGGTTTTGACGCCTTTGTTTGACCAATGGTGCCGCCCACAGGTTTTTCGGACAAGCCTTGCAAAGGATTGATGATGTTATCGCAATTTCCAATTTTTCTGGATCTGCACCAAACCCCGCTATTGTTGATTGGTGATGATTTCGGATTGGCTGCCAAGCTGCGGCTTTTGCGAGAGGCCGCGTCGTCTTCGGACCGCATTTGGCTTTACCGGTGCATTGATTGCTGATGGTCATATTATCCCTGATCAGGCAGATTATCTGTTTTGCTGTGGCTTTACCCATGTGGTGGTGACGCCGGATCGGCTTGACGACTGGCAGCAGGCGCGGCGCTTTATTCAAACCCATTTTCAGGCCATGCCCGATAGCCGCCATAGCCGCCCTGATCAATAATCCGACGCATCACGATTTTAACCCGCTATGGCACCCGACCTGCGGGTTTGATCCTTCGCCGTAACCTGTTCGGTTTTTCTGATTATTTTCCTGCCCGTCCCTTGACAAATTAGCGCCGATATCCCAATTAACATTTGTAACAATTTGGCACTCCCACCCGATGAGTGCTAATTGACAGGTAACAGACTTTTTTGGAGGAGAAATAGGGCATGAAATTCAGGCCTCTTCACGACCGCGTTGTTGTACAGCGCACAGAATCAGAGCAGAAAACCACTGGTGGAATCATCATTCCGGACACCGCAAAAGAAAAGCCGATGGAAGGCAAAGTAATTGCCGCTGGCGCTGGCGCGCGTGACGAAACTGGCAAGATCCAGCCGCTTGACGTCAAAGCTGGCGATCTCGTTCTGTTCGGCAAATGGTCAGGCACCGAAGTCAAGATCGATGGTCAGGAATACCTGATCATGAAGGAGTCTGACATCATGGGTGTGATTCAATAGACCGTCAACGGTTCCCCGAAATTCAAATAAAGGAAGATTGAAAAATGGCTGCTAAAGAAGTCAAATTCGGCTCAGATGCCAGAACACGGATGCTTGAAGGCGTCGATATTCTGGCCAATGCCGTTAAGGTAACGCTTGGCCCAAAGGGTCGTAACGTTGTTCTCGAAAAATCATTTGGCGCACCGCGCATCACCAAAGATGGTGTGACTGTTGCCAAAGATATCGAGTTGAAAGACAAGTTCCAGAACATGGGCGCACAGATGGTGCGTGAAGTGGCGTCAAAAGCAAATGACGTTGCTGGTGACGGCACCACAACAGCAACTGTTCTTGCACAATGTATTGCGCAGGAAGGGTCAAAAGCTGTTGCCTCGGGCATGAACCCAATGGATTTGAAACGCGGCATCGACATGGCTGTCGAAGCTGTTGTTGCGTCACTGGTATCACGCTCACAGAAAATTTCGACATCTGACGAAGTGGCGCAGGTTGGCACCATCTCAGCAAATGGCGAAGAAGAAATCGGCAAGATGATTGCCGAGGCCATGGAGCGTGTTGGCAATGAAGGCGTCATCACGGTCGAAGAAGCTAAAAGCCTCGCAACCGAGCTTGAAGTTGTTGAAGGCATGCAGTTTGATCGCGGTTACTTGTCACCTTATTTCGTGACTGATGCCGAAAAGATGCGCGCAACATTGGAAGAGCCCTACATCCTTCTTCACGAAAAGAAGCTGTCAAATCTTCAGGACATGCTGCCAATTCTGGAAAAGGTAGTTCAGTCAGGCCGTCCATTGTTGATCATCGCCGAAGATATTGAAGGCGAAGCCTTGGCCACTTTGGTTGTGAACCGTCTTCGTGGTGGCCTGAAAGTGGCTGCTGTAAAGGCCCCTGGTTTCGGTGATCGCCGTAAAGCTATGCTCGAAGATATTGCCATTTTGACTAACGGCACTGTTGTGTCTGAAGAAGTTGGCATTTCGCTTGATAGCCTGACCCTTGAAATGCTTGGTTCTGCCAAGCGTGTTGAGATCACCAAGGATGAAACAACTATCGTTGATGGCGCTGGTGCAAAGACCGAAATCGAAGCTCGTTGCAATCAGATCCGCGCACAGGCTGAAGAATCAACTTCAGATTATGACCGTGAAAAACTCCAAGAGCGTCTTGCCAAATTGGCTGGCGGTGTTGCTGTTATCAAGGTTGGCGGTGCCACTGAAGTTGAAGTGAAAGAGCGTAAAGACCGTGTTGATGACGCCATGCACGCAACCCGTGCGGCTGTCGAAGAAGGCATTGTCCCCGGCGGCGGTGTCGCGCTTGTTCGTTCAACGAGTGCCCTTGAGAGCCTAAAGCCGGCAAACAGAGATCAAGAAGTTGGTGTTGAAATCGTTCGTCGCGCATTGCTTGCACCTGCTCGCTACATTGCCCAGAACGCCGGTGCCGAAGGTGCCGTGATCGTTGGCAAGCTGCTTGAAGGCAAAGACGACAATATTGGTTATGACGCCAAGCGCAATGTGTTCACCGACATGATCAAAGCTGGCGTTATCGACCCGACAAAGGTGGTACGCTCAGCATTGCAGAACGCAGCATCTGTTGCGGGTCTTCTGATCACAACCGAAGCTATGGTTGCTGAAAGAGTCGACCCGAAAGAAGCAGCACCAGCAGGCCCGGATATGGGCGGCATGGGCGGCATGGGCGGCATGGGTGGTATGGGCTTCTAAGGCCAACCATCATTCACCGAAAAGATATCAAACCGGAGGGTGGCAACATCCTCCGGTTTTTTCATGGCTTATGTTTGACTATGATTGGCATATCAGTCTGGGGTCATCATTTTGGGGCTAGCAATGTATCACGCCTCGCTTTTCGCCAGAAATTCTTGCGTTTGGGCAATCGCTTCGGCAAGCCCGATCCGCTGGATTTTGACATCTGACGGAAAGGCACTTGTCATGCGGGTTGGCAGGCGGCTATCAAGCATTACAAACACGCCGCGATCGTTTCTTCGCCGGATCAGACGTCCAAAGGCTTGACGTAATTTCAGCCTTGTTTGGCGTTCAGTCCAGGCTTCGCGCCCTTGCCATTTGGCGCGTGCCGAAAACAGAATATCGCTTCTTGGCCATGGCATCCGGTCAAACGCAATAAGCCGAAGCGCTGCGCCGGGAACATCAATGCCATCGCGCACAGCATCAGTGCCAAGAAGGCAGCTTTCCGGATCTTCGCGAAACATGGCAAGCAGGGTTTGTAAATTCATCTGGTCAATATGCTGTGCATAAAGCGGTATTTTGGCGGCTTCCAACCGGCTTGCCAAGGCCGGATAAACGGCGCGCAATCGGCGAATGGCGGTAAATAGCCCAAGCCCGCCGCCGCCCGCTGCGATCATCAAAGCCGCCATTGCGCTTGCGGTGGCTTCGGGGCGTTCGCGATCAAGGTCATTCACCACCAAAATGCGGGTTTGATTGGCATAATCGAAAGGCGATGAAAAACTGACCCGCATGGCCGCATGATCCATATGTGCTGCACCGGTTAGTGCAATCGCCGATTTCCAGCCATCATGCGGTGGCTTGCCACTCATGCTGGTGGTCGTTACATCCGTGCCGGATTCAGCATTATTCGCCAGATCGACTGTTTGATGCGGGGCGGCATAATCTTGCAAAGTTGCCGATGTGATGGTGACGCCATGCGCTGTATCCAGAACGCTATGGGCAAAGGGAATCGTTGGATCAAGCCAGTGCCGCGCCAGCCCGACATCACGATCTTGACCATCCACCCGGTCGATCTGCATCCAATCAACAAAGCCTTCGCGCGCCCCGCCATCAACATCGGCAAGCATCGTTTGCCAAGCGCCAAGCGGCCCGCCAGCGCGCAATTCTAAGCCACGAATTGCACCTTCGATCCGCGCCCGTTGGCTGCTGTCCAATTGATCGGCATTATTATCAAGATGTTTAACAAGCCAATTGACCAACCGCGTCAAAGGCACGGCAAGCGTTGCCAGCGCACTGCCAAAATCACGCGCCGCAGCGACCACATTATCAGGGGCGGGATAAAGCTCGCATTGAAGATCATAAAGACTATCCGGATCAGTGACCCGAAGATAAAGCGCAGCACGAAGATGCATGAAAAAAGTTTCACCACTGCCAAGCGGTTGCGATGATGACAGGCGGTTTTCCCATCCTTGTCCGGGAAGGGCGCGTGCCGCTTCAAGTGCCGCTTCAATATTGGCAAGCGCGTTATCATCGCCTGCAACAATATCTTCAAGCCGCCGTTTCAACCCGCGGGCGCGGCCACGCCGTCCATCTTCGGCACCGCGAACCCAATGCCGTAGCTCAGCGGCTTCGCGCCCGCTTAAATAGGCCGAAAACGCACTATCAGCCGCGTCAAAAACATGATGCCCCTCGTCAAAAACATAACGTGTTGGGGTGCGCCGATCATCCTTGTTGCCATAGGCTGCCTGCACCATCACCAGCGCATGATTCGTGACAACAATATCGGCGCGTTTTGCCCCGCGGATCGATTTTTCGACAAAGCAGCGATTATAATGCGTACAGGCAGCATGGATACATTCGCCGCGCCGGTCAGCCAGCCCGACAGTCTGTCCACGGCCAAGCAGATCAAGCAGCCATGCCGGAAAGCTAGAGCCGGTAAGGTCGCCATCACGCGTAACACCGGCCCATCGTGCCATCAGCCCAAGCGCGGTGGCCTGGCGTGGCCGCCCGGGCATTTGCGCCAAGGCTTCTTCAAGATTTAAAAGGCAAAGGTAATTTTCGCGCCCCTTGCGGATCACCACCTTGCTGGCGCGGGTATTGGCATCGGGATAGAGTCGTGTCAATTCATCAGCGATTTGATGCTGAAGTGTTCGCGTATAGGTTGATATCCAGACCGTGCCACCATTTTTTTC
>CAWUWE010000082.1:0-10140 GCA_963926175.1 uncultured Alphaproteobacteria bacterium
GCGGTCTCACATGGCGCCACTGGCAAAGGCAATGATCAGGTTCGGTTTGAATTGGCCTATTATGCCCAGCAACCCGATATCCAAGTCATTGCGCCTTGGCGTGAATGGGACTTGAGCAGCCGGACTAAATTGATCGCCTATGCCGAAGCCAACCAGATTCCAATTCCAAAAGACAAGCGCGGCGAAGCCCCGTTCAGTGTTGATGCGAATCTCCTGCATATTTCTGCCGAAGGCAAAGTGCTTGAAGACCCATGGGTCGCCCCTGAAGAATATATGTTCTCACGAAGCGTATCGCCTGAAGATGCACCCGACAAACCAACCGAAATCGAAATCACCTTTAAATCAGGTGATCCGGTGGCAATCGATGGCAAGGCGCTATCACCTGCCAATCTGTTGGCTGCGTTAAACAAGCTTGGCGGCGATAACGGTATCGGCCGTCTTGATCTTGTTGAAAACCGGTTTGTTGGCATGAAGTCACGCGGTGTTTACGAAACACCCGGCGGCACCATTTTGCTAACGGCACGCCGCGCCATGGAATCAATTACGCTTGATCGTGGCGCCATGCACACCAAAGATGAATTGATGCCGCGCTATGCCGAGCTGATTTATAATGGTTTCTGGTTCTCACCTGAACGCGAGATGCTGCAAGCTGCGATTGATAGCTGCCGTGATGCCGTCAATGGTGTTGTGCGGTTGAAGCTTTATAAAGGCAATGTGATCGTCACTGGTCGCAAATCACCAAATTCACTGTATAATGCTGACCTGGTGACCTTTGAAGACGGCGCAGTTGATTATGATCATAGTGATGCACACGGTTTTATCCGGCTGAATGCGCTTCGCCTTCGCGTGAATAAAATGGTGCAAGACAGCTAGGTTTTTTACGGGCGGCAAATATCGCCAACCGTACCATCACGATTGACCTGTTTCAGATAAAGCTTGCCCGTGGGTACCATCGAATAGCCTGATGATTTCAGGCCCGTATCGCATGGCACGCCCCTGACAATTTTATAGACGGGATTGTGATTACTGTTGGCGGGGAATTCCTGCACCGAATCGGTTTGATAAATCCCAAATACAACCAGTGTGACGAGTGCTACAACCATTTTGATGCCTTCTTGTCTCATTGCTGTTTTCATTGGCGTCAGACTTTTATAAAAGCCTTGCTAATATGGTGTTTATGATGCCGAATTAAGGCCTATTTCCGCCCAAAATCCGGCGATTCAAAGAGCCATAAAAAAACCGCCACCTCAAAATAAGGTGGCGGCTTTCATATTTGACAGCAAGCCAAAGACAGGCCTCTAAACGGGTAGTGCCTTTCGCAGCAATAACTTGTTTATTGCCTAGAGCTGCGCTGCGACATAATCCCAATCGACAAGATTCTCAAGGAAATTAGCCAAATAGTCAGGGCGCTTGTTACGGAAATCAATATAGTAAGAATGTTCCCACACATCACAGCCAAGAAGCGCTGTCTGGCCAAAGCAAAGTGGGTTTACCCCATTTTCGGTTTTGGTCACGGCAAGCCCGCCATCGCTGTTTTTCACAAGCCAGCACCAGCCAGAGCCAAACTGGCCTGCACCTGCCGCCTTGAACGCATCTTTAAATGCGTCAACTGAACCGAATGATTCGGTAAGCGCTTTTTCCAGCTCGGTTGGCATCGCATTGCCTTTTGGCCCCATCATTTCCCAGAATTTCATATGATTCCAATGCTGGGACGCATTATTGAAGATGCCATTTTGCGCAACGGCTTTCGAATCATAGGTGCCGGTGATGATATCTTCGAGTGACTTGCCTTCCCATTCGGTGCCAGCAATCAGATTATTGCCATTAACCACATAAGCGTTGTGATGCAAATCATGATGATATTCAAGGGTTTCAGCGCTCATGCCAAAATTTGCCAACGCATCATGCGCATAAGGTAGGTCAGGTAGTTCAAATGCCATTTCGGCCTCCACAATTATCTTTGCTGATTGATATGTCTCTACACAGATATAGTTACGATTTTTCAAATGCCAACAAAATAAAACTGACAGTTGATATCAGCATGCTAAATTGGCATCACGAGAACGGTAGATAGAGACCGTTATACCCCATTTGCAAAGGATTACAGCATGGCTGGCCAAACTGCCTATATTGCCGCTTTTTTAGAGCATCACCCCGAAATTGATGACAGCGCCTATATCGCACAAACAGCCGCCGTGGTTGGGGCGGTTCGCATTGGCAAAAACAGCACGATCTGGCATCAGGTGACGTTGCGGGGCGATAATCACTTCATCACCGTTGGCGAGGGAACGAATATTCAGGATAATAGCTGTGTCCATATTAACAGCCGCGACTATCCAACGGTGATTGGCAATCATGTCAATATCGGCCATAGCGCCCTTGTTCATGCCTGCCATTTGCATGATCATGCCTTTGTTGGCATGGGGTCTATTGTTATGGATGGTGCGGTGATTGAATCTGACGGCATGCTGGCGGCAGGGGCGATGTTGACACCGCGCAAACGAATCCCGTCAGGCGAGTTATGGGCCGGACGTCCGGCCCGCAAAATGCGGGATCTAACAGCCGATGAAATTGCCGATAACCGCCGCATTGCCCGCCATTATGTCGAGGTCGGGCGGGCGCATAGGCTTGGTGCGGCTGGCGGCCCTTTCATTGACATGCATAGCCACCCGTTGCCACCGCGCGATTAATTCAATAAAGCAATTAGGCTAGCCGATTGAAAGGCAGCCACAATTAATGCTAATCAGACTACCTAAAGTCACAGGCCAGCCCGCTTCTGGCAAATCCGTAATCAATTTTATATTCTGCTAGCGGCATTGGAGGCCGGTAAAATGAAATTAAAAGATCCCTCACTTCTTCGCAGTCAGGCCTATATTAACGGGGCGTGGATTGACGCTGCTGATGGCCGTGTTTTTGCCGTCAATAACCCTGCTGATGGCAGCCTGATCGCCAAAGTTGCCGATCTTGGCGCCGATGCAATTACCGCAGCGATTGATGCCGCTGTACCAGCGCAAAAAGCATGGGCAGCAACACCTGCCAAAACCCGCGCGATGATCCTTCGCCGCTGGTATGATCTGGTGATCGAAAACACCGATGACCTTGCCACGATTCTAACCACCGAAATGGGCAAGCCGCTTGCCGAAGCCAAAGGGGAAATCGCCTATGGTGCCAGCTTTATCGACTGGTTCGGTGAAGAAGCGCGGCGCGTTTGCGGCGATGTCATGGAAAGCCCACAGGCAGATAAACGCCTTTTGACCTTCAAACAGCCAATTGGCGTTTTTGGTGCCATCACCCCGTGGAATTTTCCAATTGCGATGATTACCCGCAAGGTGGCGCCTGGCATTGCTGCTGGCTGTGCTTGTGTTTTGAAGCCAGCTGAACAAACACCTCTTTCGGCGCTGGCGCTTGCCGAATTGGCAACGCGCGCAGGCATTCCAGCAGGCGTGATGAACATCGTTACCGGCCTTGACGCACCAGCCATTGGTCAGGCGCTTTGCGCAGATAGCCGCATTCGCAAAATGACCTTTACCGGATCAACCGAAGTTGGCCGCATCCTGATGCGCCAAAGTGCCGATTCTGTCAAGAAGATGAGCCTTGAGCTTGGCGGCAATGCGCCGTTGCTGGTATTTGATGATGCCGATCTTGATGTCGCCGTCGAAGGTGCGATGATGTCAAAATACCGCAATGCCGGACAGACTTGTGTTTGCGCAAACCGGATTTTTGTGCAGGACGGCATCTATGATGAATTTGCCAAACGTCTTGCCGAAAAATCAGCCGCGATGAAAGTTGGCAATGGCCTCGATGCGGGTGTTGAACAAGGCCCGCTGATTGATCAGCAGGGATTTGACAAGGTGACAGCACATGTTGATGATGCGCTGGCAAAGGGCGCCACAGCATTGGTTGGTGGCAAGCCGCATGAATTGGGTGGCACCTATTTTGAACCAACCGTTCTGACCGGTATGGATTCATCAATGCGGATGTTCCGTGAAGAAACTTTTGGGCCGGTGGCTGGCCTGTTCCGTTTTACCGACGAAGCCGAAGCCATCGAAGCGGCAAATGACACTGAATTTGGTTTGGCAGCCTATCTGTTTACCGAAAATGCATCACGCCTGTTTCGTGTCAGCGAAGCGTTGGAATATGGAATTGTTGCTGCCAATACCGGGATTTTCTCATCCGAAGTTGGCCCGTTTGGCGGCGTCAAAAATTCAGGCCTTGGGCGCGAAGGCTCAAAATATGGCATTGATGAATTTCTTGAAATCAAATTTGTTTGTATCGGCCTGTAACCGCCATTCAGCCATTCAAAAAAGGCCGGGAAAATCCCGGCCTTTTTTATGATTAATCACCAAGCCAGACTAGAATTGGCGCAACCGGCGAATCAGGCTTGAAGTGTCATTCCGGCCAAAACCATCGGCGCTTAGCTCGGCATAATATCCAGCAACAATTTCCGTCACTGGCAAATCAGCGCCATTACGTTTGGCTTCTTCCAAACAAATCCGCAAATCCTTCCGCATCCAATCAACGGCAAAGCCAAAATCAAATTCGCCTTTAACCATGGTTTCGCCGCGATTAACCATCTGCCATGATTGCGCCGCGCCGCCAGAAATAGCCTCAAGCAGCTTGTCGGTATCAAGACCAGCATCCATCGCAAAGCTCAACCCTTCAGACAAGGCCTGTACAAGACCGGCGATACAGATCTGGTTTACCATCTTGGCCTGCTGGCCTTTGCCAGCACCGCCCATATGAACCACCCGCGCCCCATAACATTCCATCAATGGCAAAGCGGCGGCAAAAGCAGCGTCATCACCACCAACCATAACAGTCAATTTGCCATTTTCCGCGCCAGCCTGACCCCCTGATACCGGCGCATCAAGCGTGTGAACGCCCATTGCCTTGGCCGCATCATGAACCTGACGCGCGACATCGGCCGAAACGGTGCTATTATCGATAAAGACCGCGCCATTTTTCATTGCCGGAATCGCACCATCATCACCAAGCGCAACCGACAAGACATCGGGATCATCGCCAACACAACAAAACACAAAATCGGCATCCGCCGCCGCCGCCGCCGGTGTTAACGCAGCCGCCCCACCATGCTGGGCAGCCCATGCTTCGGATTTGGCCGCCGTCCGGTTATAGGCAGTCACCTCATGACCAGCGGCAGCGATATGACCAGCCATCGGATAGCCCATTACGCCCATACCTAAAAAAGCTACTTTCGACATAGAATATTCCTTTTCAATTTGCCGGCCAAAACCGAAATGACATTGCTATCACTATAATTTTCCATAGCCATTTCTGTCAGCACGATTATACTGGAACATGTTCGGCGGCGTGATATTAAGTGGCGGCCGATATAACAATCTAAAGACCACTTGTGACGACAGGGGTAATCTTAGCGCATGACCGTATTATCAAGCCAGCAGGAAATCGACATTCTGATTACCGAAGCCGAAATTGCCGCCCGCACAAATAATCTCGCCCGCCAAATCACCGATCATTACAAAGGCACTGAACAGCTTGTTGTTGTCGGGCTGTTGCGCGGTTCATTTGTTTTCATTGCCGATCTTGTGCGCCGCCTTGCGCTTCCGGTCGAAGTTGATTTCATGACCGTATCTTCTTATGGCAATGACACGGTTTCATCGCGTCAGGTGCGCATCATTCAAGATCTTGAAACAGTGATTAAAAATCGTGATGTACTGATTGTCGAAGATATCGTTGATACCGGCCATACATTATCGCAGGTACAAAAAATCCTGTTAACACGATCACCAAAAAGCCTGTCGATTTGCACCTTGCTGAACAAACCATCGCGCCGCGAAGTTGATGTTGATGTTAATTGGGTTGGGTTTGATATCCCTGATGCCTTTGTGATTGGCTATGGCATTGACTATGCCCAGCAAGGGCGCAACCTGCCGCATATTGGTGTTGTCAAAGTGGTGAAATAACCAGCCAGCTTTTCAGCCCTGCAATCAATTAATCATTCAATCAATCAAGAAATGTCGCCTCGTAACGATAGGTGGATAGAGGCACTGCACCCGAATCGGTAATAAGCACCTGTTCTTCAAGCTTGGCCCCATCATGCCCGCCAACCGCGCCAATATAAGCCTCGACACAAAGTGTCATGCCAACCTCAAAACAACCACCATAGCCATGCGTCTCGACATCTTCTGGATAGCGCACCGACGGATATTCATCGCATAGCCCAACACCATGCGCCAATACGCCATAGCGAAGCGGGCGGAATATTTCAGGCAAGCGGTGCGCCACCCGCGTCATATCGGCAAAGCTCATATCGGCTTCGATCAGCCCGATATTGTCATCACATGATCATAGGCGGTTTGATAGAGATGTTTTTGCCGGTCATTCGGCACGACATCGCCAATAATCCACGCTCGTAAAATATCGCAGCAATAGCCATAAGTGCCAACAAGATCCGTATCAAAGGCCATCAGATCCCCAGCCTGCATAAGCCGCGGGCTACATTCCTGAAACCACGGATTGGTTCGCGGGCCAGAGGCTAGAATCCGTGTTTCAATCCATTCACCACCGCGTTTGATATTGCCAGCATGCAACGCCGCCCATAGTTTATTCTCTCTTAGCCCCGGCCGCATGACCGCGCGCATTTCATCAATGGAGGCTTCGCAAGCATGAATGGGACAACGCATGGCGTTTAATTCATTGTCATTCTTGATTGATCACGCATGTTCAATCAAAACCTGCCCTTCAAGAACGGTGACACCAAGATCGCATAGCGCGGCATAGCCAACATGTTTGATTCGATCGACGGCCAGCCGTTTATTGGCACCAGCATGCTTTGCCATGACATCGATGATCTGATTGGCAAAGTCCTTGGCCGCCTTGGACGTTTGATCACCTGTTTCAAAATAGAAAAAACTGGCACCGCCCCGCAATTCGCCAATCAGTGGCAAATGCGCTGACAAATGTTCGCAATTGTGAAAATTCCACAGGATCATTTTACCTTCGGGCGGCACAGAAACGGCGCGTACCGGATTATGCGCAATCCAAAGCTGCATATTGGTGCAATCGGTTGCATAGCGGATATTCAGCGGATCAAATAACAGCAAACCAGCACAATCATGTTTCCGGATCTATTCCTGCAATCGTGACAGACCATAGGCGCGTAACGCCGGAATATCGGGTGGGGTGATGCCAGCCGATCGCCATTCGGCAAAAGCCAAAGCGGTTGGGCCAATTTCAACACGATCATTATCGTCAGGCGTCAAATCAGCCTTTAGATGCGCCCGCCGGTTCGGATCAATCTTTCGGTTTGAGCCAATGATGGTTTAATCCATCGCCGCCTCCATGCAGATATTGCCTATAATGATTGTCAGCTAAACCGCAAAAAACTTTTTGGCAATCACTTTCTAATCATCAAATGACCGCCGTTATTCGCACCACATCATCAAGCCAATCTAGGCATTCACATCGACAACCAATCGACCCTGCACTTTACCAGCCAGAATATCAGCCCCAGCCGACGGCACATCGCCAAGCCCGATCACCGTCATCGCAGCCATTAATTGCGGCTTTGGTAAATCGCTTGCCAGCCGGTTCCATGCAGCAATACGCCGATCATAAGATGCCATCACCGAATCAATGCCCAAAAGCGATACGCCGCGAATGATAAACGGAATCACCGTTGTCGGCAGATCAGCCCCGCCAGCAAGCCCAACTGCTGCAACCGCGCCGCCATATTTCATTTGCGTCAAGGCCCGCGCTAAGATAGTGCTGCCAACCGAATCAATACATCCAGCCCAGCTTTCTGATTCAAGCGGCCGTCCGCCACCTTCCACCATATCTGCCCGCGCCAAAATATCACTTGCGCCAAGCCCGCGAAGATAGTCGGTACTTTCGGGCCGTCCGGTAACGGCGGTAACAGCATAGCCACGCGCCGCCAACAGCGCCGTTGCTACCGACCCAACACCACCTGCCGCGCCAGTGACCAGAACCGGCCCCTTATCAGGTGTGACCCCCGCATCTTCAAGTGCCAGAACCGACAACATGGCGGTCATGCCAGCGGTGCCAATTGCCATCGCCTGCTGGCAATCAAGCCCATCAGCCAGCGGCACCAGCCAATCGGCACGCACCTTGGCAAATTGCGCATAGCCACCCCACCAAATTTCACCAACACGCCATCCGGTTAGCGCAACAAGATCGCCTTGCTGGTAACGTTTGTCCGAACTGCTGACCACCTCGCCAGCAAAATCAATGCCCGGAATATGCGGATAGTTTCGCACCAGCCCGCCCTTACCCGAAAGACATAGCCCATCCTTGTAATTGACAGTTGAATATTTGACTGCAACCAACACGTCGCCATCTGCAGGCAACTCACCATGCTGCAATTCGGTCATTTCATGGCGAATGGTCTTATCTTCATCACGATGCACCATAAGGGCTTTAAAACTAGACATGGTGAGGCTCCTTGATTGCAATTGTACTACCCTCAATAGCATTTTTTGCCAAAACCAGACAGCCCAAAACCAGACCCCGAATCATCACAAACAACCAATCGCCAGCTTTGCCGGTCAATAACACCAATCAAAGGGTTGCCGATCAAGATAATGCCATGGCAGGAATCAAGGCAATGCCACGGCAGTGTCGGCGACAAACACCGGTAAAAAGAGACTTGGCAACAACAAAGCAATCGCCAATACTGGTGTTTGCACCGCCTGAACAGGACAACCAAAATCATGATGCAAATGACCGCTGCCGAGGCTTGGGCCTATTTAGCTGCCAATCCGAATGCCCAGCTTGTCGATGTACGAACCAAAGCTGAATGGCATTTTGTTGGGGTTACCAATCTGGATGCGCTTGACCGGCAGCCAGTGCTGATCGAATGGGTTGGCTTGGACGGCACGCCAAATGCCGATTTTACCCGCCAGCTTGGTACAGCGGTTTCGTCCAATACAAGCCTGTTGATGCTATGCCGGTCTGGCGTCCGATCATTGGCCGCTGGTAATGCGGCTTTGACAGCTGGCTATCAAACCGTCATCAATATTAGTGATGGCTTTGAAGGCGATCTCGACACTAATCAGCAACGCGGTCATTTAAATGGCTGGCGCAAGGCTGGTCTTGCTTGGCGGCAAAGCTAAATCTGGCCAAAAACCCCCCATCATTAATGGCCTTTATTCTCTCATAAAAGATTTCAATTTGAGCGAATTCTTAATTAGCAGCATTCTTGCGGCTTATTTTATTTGTTCAAGGGTTTTTTTGATGGAATTTGATCGGTTTCACCAATTTGGGTCATTGCTGTTACACGACAATTTTGTTCTCAGTTACAGCCGATATGTAACCGAGAATATTTTGGAAGCCGTTGGTACGACGTTGCGCCAACGCCTTGCCAATCATGTTGATAACCCGCGACAGATACGCAACGTCTTCTCAATTTTTGTCGAGCTGATGCAAAATGTAATCCGGTATGGCACTGATGAGCCACAGCCGGAAAACGAATGTGGAACAAAGAATCATTCGGGTTGGTTATGGTCGTTCAAAAAGGGAATTTCATCGCACAGGATGATGCCGAAATATTGCGTGAGAGAATAGCGTTTTTGAATCAGAAAACGCCAACCGAATTACGCTCGCTCTACCGGACGCGTCTTCGACAGCCGCCAGAGGTCAACAGCAAGGGCGCCTCAAATTTGAAAATTGATGGTGAGTCCTATCCTGAAGATGTGAATGGTTTCTATCGGCCAATCATGCAGGCCGTTGATCATTATTTTACTGATGGCAAAAAGAGTTTGGCCGTTGAGTTTCATCTGATCTACTTCAACTCATCATCAGCGCGCGCACTCACCGAATTGTTGAATTCCTTGGAAGGCCATGCAGCCAATGGTGCCAGAATCACCGTCAAATGGTTTTGTGATCATGATGATGATATCACCCGCAAATTTGCCGAGGATATCGCGATGGATATGGAACATCTAAAGATCACCATTGCTGATATGACGCGCGATGGCTGATGCTGTCACGCCGTCGTGAAAGCAGGATATTGACAGGCTGCTTGTTGGCGAGGCTGACAATGCAAGCCTTCGTGCTGCGCTGATCCAACTGCAAAAAGATTATAAACGCCAGACGCGGCAATTAAACCGGCTGTTCGTCTGATCAATCAAAACACATTCC
>CAWUWE010000083.1:0-10858 GCA_963926175.1 uncultured Alphaproteobacteria bacterium
AAGCAGGATATTGACAGGCTGCTTGTTGGCGAGGCTGACAATGCAAGCCTTCGTGCTGCGCTGATCCAACTGCAAAAAGATTATAAACGCCAGACGCGGCAATTAAACCGGCTGTTCGTCTGATCAATCAAAACACATTCCCCACAAAATCATGCAAAGCGTGAACAAAACCCAGAAAATTTTAAAATGCTAATTGCTTAATTTTATCTTAATTAGGATGTGCCGCAAAATCACAAGCTGACTTGGGCGGCATGAAATGTCATCGCTTGGCAAGCGCATGGGGACGCGATAGTCTTTAGGGATGAGGGATCAGCAAACCAAAATGACTAGCCCTAAGCCGATTGGGTCAAAAATCATCATGTTTCTGGCAACAGCTATGCTTTTGCTTGCTTATGCGCCCGCCAATGCCGACCAAAATGATCCAGAACTGGACAAGCTATTTGCCGCATTGCAAACAAGCCTGTCAAATGCCAGTGCCGCCAGCCTTGAACGTCAAATCTGGGCTATCTGGACGCGCTATCCAGATGATCAGGCAATCAATCGTCAAATGGATAGGGCTATCAAAATGATGAATGCTGGCCAACTTGATGAAGCCGAAGCCATATTCAGCGCAATCATTTCGCGCGAACCTGCCTTTGCCGAAGCATGGAACAAACGCGCCACGGTTCGATTTCTCCGCGGTGATGATGCCGGATCTGCAAATGATATTCTGCAAGTAATCAAATTAGAACCGCGCCATTTTGGCGCGCTGTCGGGGCTTGGCATGATCAAGGTTCGCGCAGGCAATCTTCAGGGCGCCTTGCAGGCCTATCGCGCCGCCCAGCGCATCAATCCGTTTTTGCCAAATATCGAAGTGATCATTGACAAGCTTGGGCAAAGGTTAAATGGCCGCGCCCTCTAGCAAAGCCATTTCATTTGCCTAGTGATCCGCGCTCAATTGTTTGTTAGCATAATCCATATGGTGCCATATCAGACCCCCACAAAACATCGTAAAAGGATATGGTATGAAAGTGGCGTTCAAGGCATTCACGCCGATCAGGGACCTAAGGCGGAGCAGAAAAAATGACACATAATGACAGCATCATGAACCATTGTCCGCATTGTGACAGCCTTTGCCTTTTGTCACAAAGCGAGGTTGATACAGCGCAGGCCGCCAATAAAGCCGTTGCCATAACCTGTCATCAATGTAACGGGAAATTCAGCCTTGATCAAAATTGCCCCACCGGCACAAAACCTGCCCGACCAGCCGAGATGAAGATTGTCGATTGCCCTTCATGCAAAATGGCAATCACCATTCCGATACATCTTTCAAGCGATGTGAAAATTGATTTATTTTGCCCCTTATGTGACAGCGAAATCCAGCAGGCCTATCCAGACAATCAGGCCACAACAACCCCAACCGCACCGCCAGGGACGCCAAGCCCTGTTACCGAAATCAGTAATAACAATGCCAGTAAGACAGACCGCGACACCAGCGTAAACCGGATGCCGCTTTATTTGCTGATTCTGGTCTGTCTTGCGGTTTATCTTTATTGGTCGCGCGAAACCGGCCAATTGCCCATTGATCAATGGCTTAAGATTTTGGGATAACCTCATAGCCAGGCTCTTCAGGCTCATCATCGGTCATTTCTGCCGGAAATCCAGCCGCCAGAATTTCGGTATTGCAGGCTTCTTCCAGCCTTTTAATGATGTTCGGCGACCATTCACGCGGGCCAAAACGTGCCTGACCATCTTCGAAAATCTTGGTCAAAAGTGGCGAGACTTCAAGCGGCACATTATGCTGTTCGGCAATCGATTGGAAAAGGCCAATATCCTTTAGCACCAAATCCATGGTGAAATTGATATCGCGGCTGCCAATCAAAATGATCTGACTTTCGGTTTCATGGACAAAGGAATTGCCCGATGAAATGCGGATCGCCTCATAGGTGGTGTTCAAATCCATTCCAGCCATTTTTGACGTCACAAGCGCCTCGCAAAGCGTGATCAAATTCGCCGTTGCCAGATAATTGGTCATCACTTTCAACACCGATGCGGTGCCAAGCGGGCCGGTATGCATAACGCGGCGGCCAAGGATCGTCAAAACCGGCAATAGCCGTTCGAAAACCGGCCGGTCGCATCGGGCAAAAATAGCAATATTACCTGTCGCTGCACGATGACAACCGCCCGACACAGGACAATCAACTGGGCTGGCGCCTTTGGCTTCGACAAGCGCGCCAAGACGCGCAACTTCGGCAGCATCGGGTGTGCTCATTTCCGCCCAGATTTTGCCAGCGCTTAGGCCTTGCAAGAATACCGTCATCGGCTTCCATGACCGTAGCGCATGCCGCTGGTGACGGCAAAAAAGTGATGATGATATTACAAGCTTCGACCATTGCTTTTGGGCTATCAGCCCATTTTGCGCCAGCTTCCAGAAACGGTGCTGCAACATCACAATCAAGATCGCGAACCATGACGTCACATTTGTTATGAAGCAGACTACCAGCCAGCTTGCCGCCAACATTGTCTAACCCAATAAATCCAACTGAATGCATTTCCATCTCCCCTAAGGCTTTACTCAGGATAACCAAAATGGCAACCAGCTGGTTGCTGGAAATAACCTAAAGACAGAGTAAATTTAAATGCAACCTAATTTCGTCTAAAGCATCACCACCCGCATTGAATTTGTTGTACCAACAATGCCAAATGGCATTCCGGCAACAACAACAACCTGCTGGCCAGTGCTGGCCATTCCACGGCTTCGGATTTCGGCAATGGCTTCGGTAATGGCTGATTCGAAATCTTCACTATAGGCGCTGACACCAGTATGGGTTCCCCATAGCAAACATAATTTCCGCTGAACATCCAGATGCGGGGTCATCACCAGAAACGGAATTCCGGGTCGTTCACGCGCAATCCGAATCGCAGTGTTGCCCGAACTTGAAAAAGCAACCATCGCCTTGGCCTCAACCGTTTCGGCAAGGCCAACACTGGTTTTTGCAACCGCGTGATAGACGCTATGTTCAACTGGCAATTCACCCGGCCCTGATGCCGGATCTGATTTGATATGCGCCTCGGCGGAGTTGACAATCCGCGCCATGAATTCTACCGATTCTACCGGATAGTGTCCTGCTGCTGTTTCGGCAGACAGCATCACCGCATCAGCACCATCAAATACCGCACCAGCAACATCTGATGCTTCGGCGCGCGTTGGTGTTGGTGCTTCGATCATTGATTCCAGCATCTGCGTTGCAACCACCACCGGCTTGCCAACCATGCGGCATTTAGAAATGATGGTTTTTTGCCAGCCCGGCACCTGCTCGGGCGGTAATTCAACACCAAGATCGCCACGTGCCACCATCACACCATCAGATGCGGCAATAATATCATCAAGATCATTCAGCGCCGCTGGCTTTTCAATTTTGGACATCAATGCCGCCTGTTTGCCAACAATGGTTCGCGCCGCAATCACATCGCTGGCGCGTTGCACAAATGACAAGGCCACCCAATCAACCCCTTTTTCCAACGCATAGGCAAGATCCGCCAAATCCTTTTCGGTTAGCGGTGTTGTATCAAGAATAATGTCGGGAAGATTAACCCCTTTCCGGCTTTTCAACGGGCCGCCAACAACAACTTCGGCGTCAAAGCTTTGCGTATCAACCGACACCACTTTAAAAACCAGCTTGCCGTCATCCATCAATAATCTGGCACCCGGATACATCGCTTTGAAAATTTCCGCATGTGGCAGTCCAACAATGCTGGCATTGCCCATATCAGTGGTCAGATCAAACGTAATGCGATCACCATTTTTGACGATTGTCTCATCGGCAACTTTACCAACGCGGAATTTTGGCCCTTGCAAATCGGCAAGAACACAGCATGGCGTGCCGGTTTTGGTTTCAAGTGCCCGAATGGCATCAATGCGCGCACCCTGTTCTTCGCGTGTGCCATGCGAAAAATTCAACCGGAAGACATTCACGCCAGCGGTCATTAATTTGCCAAGCATGTCAGGGCTTGATGACACATCGCCAAGGGTAGCAACAATTTTTGTGGCCCGCTGCGGGTGGGAGATTTCAACACTCATTGAACGGTATATCTTTCTTGTAAATTCGGTTTGAAAGCCGATTTGGGTTCGACCCATGCCGTCAACAGATTTGAAATGGGGATAGCAAGCCAATTGACGGCATTAGTCAGATTCTACGGCCGAAACCGGTGAAAGCAAAGCGGCTTCTTTGATTTCACAAAAATTTCACAAAAGCCCAAAAGATGGGCAAGCTTATGGGCGCATCATAAACCACTGAAAACCATCGGCGTAAAACAGCCCTTGTTAAGTGGCTTGGTCGAGTGGCTTGCGAAATCTAGCGGCTTGAGAAAACGGCAATTTACCGTCATAATCATATCTTGGTAAAACCCTTTGGCGAAATCCTTTGGGTTTGTTTCTTTTCTTTCCAGCCGGTCATTCGATCAGGCCAATTCACGACAGAAAGCACGATGATGATCAAAGGTCTAATTGCCCCTCTTCTCACCCCGTTTGACGATAATCTAAATCTTGACCAGTCGCTGTATAACGATCTTGCCAAACATCTTCTTGCCACGGGGGTTAGCGGGCTTGCCCCTTTCGGGACAACCGGCGAGGCACTGTCGGTTAGTCATAGCGAGCGCAAAGCCGCGCTTGAGGGTTTGGTCAAGGCAGGTGTCGATCCAGCAGTGATGATTCCCGGAACCGGCCTTTGCAACCTTCCCGATACGATTGATCTTTGCCAGCATGCTGTCGGGCTTGGCTGTGCTGGTGTTATGGTTTTGCCGCCTTTCTATTTTAAGGGCATGAGCGATGCTGGCCTGTATGATTATTACTCCCAGCTTATTGCTGGTGTGAATGATCAAAGGCTGAAAATATATCTTTATCATATTCCACAAGTATCAGGTGTTGGGCTGTCGATTGATCTTGTGAAAAAGCTGCATGCTGATTTCCCCGAAGCCATTGTCGGCATCAAAGACAGTTCGGGCGTTTGGGACAATACCAAGGCTCTTCTTGAGATTGACGGATTGATTGTCTATCCGGGTGCCGAATTGCCGATTATCGAGGCCATCCGGCTTGGCGCACCCGGTTGCATTTCAGCAACGGCAAATTTGAACGGAACCGATATTGCCGAAGTGATTGACCTATGTCTTGCTGGGAATTGGGAATTGGCCGAAACCAAACATAAAAAGGTCTGTGCGGTGCGCTTGATGTTCCAAGATTATGCGCCAATCCCCGCACAAAAAGCACTTCTTGCCCGATCAACTGGCCATAGTGCATGGGACAATCTTCGTGCGCCAATGCGGCCGATGGATACCGACAAGCTTGATGCGCTTGCCAATGGACTTGCCAGTGAATTTGGCATGCATTTCTAGCCTTGGTCACATTAATCTATTATGCGGTTTAAAGGCGGTGACGTGATGAAAATCTTTGCGTCATTGATCCCTGTCGGGCTTGCCATTGCCGGCATATTTGCCCTGTTATGGTTTGTCATGCCCAGCTTTAGCACCCAGTTTGAGCCGCCAAAAATCATTCAAGTCAAAGCCTATCTTGATAATCGCTGTACAGTCACAAATGACGCTTTTGTTGCCGAAGCTCCCAAACAGGGGCGAACAGCGAAATTTCGCGATGGGGTTGCCGTCATGCGGCTTCCGGAAAATGCCAAAATCAGGCTTGCCGTTTCACGCGCCTTTCCGGCTTTTACCTATGAAGACACGCCGCAAGATGTGGCACCAATCGTCACCTTGATTGCCGATTGTTCGGTTTCGCCCAAATTGCGGTCAATTTTTGGATCAATGAAAGAACGGTTCCAACAGCAATAGCGGCTGGCAATTTTGATCACATCACCTTGGCGGCGCGCAATGCCGCAACCACATCGGCACCAAGACCCGCCCATTCCTGCATGACCTGATCATTATGTTGGCCAAGGCGCGGCGGCGCGGTGCGATATTGCGCTGGCGTCACACCAAGTTTGGCGGCAAAGGCGGTCGACGAAATCTGGCTGCCATCTTCACGCTGTTGATCAATGCGCGCGCCGCGTGCCTTGACATGCGGATCGGCAAACACTTCGGCAATATCATTAATTGGGCCACAAGACACACCGGCTGTTTCCAGCTTGTCGATCACCTGAACACGATCCAGCTTGGCGATGATATCACCAAGCATCGCATCAAGACAATCGCGGTTTTTGATGCGGGCTTCATTGCTGGCAAAATCATCATCATCCGCCAGCGCCGGAATGCCAAGCGCCGCTGTCAAACGGATGAACTGCTTGTCATTTCCGCAGGCGATAATCACAAATCCGTCCTTGGCCTCGTAAACAGTGTAGGGAACAACACTTGGGTGGCTGTTGCCCATACGATCAGGGCATATTTCGGCATTCAGCCAATTTGCCGATTGGTTTGCCAGCATCGAAATCTGGCTATCAAGAAGCGCGCAATCAATATGCTGGCCAATGCCGGTACGGCTGCGATAGGCCAAGGCTGCAAGGGCTGCATTGGCGGCAAACATTCCGGTGAATAAATCACATACCGCAACCCCCACCTTCATCGGACCGCCGCCCGGGCTGCCATCGGGCTGGCCGGTAATGCTCATCAACCCGCCCATGCCTTGGATCAAAAAATCATATCCTGATCGGTGCGAATAGGGGCCTGTTTGACCAAAGCCAGTGATCGAACAATAGATTATCCCCGGATTAAAGGCGGCGATTGACGCATAATCAAGACCGTATTTTTGCAACCCGCCAGGTTTGAAATTCTCGATCAAAATATCGGCTTTGGCCGCCAATTGACAAACCAGATCGGCACCGTCTTTGGTTGAAAAATCAATCGTCACTGACCGTTTATTGCGGTTACATGCGCTGAAATAGGCAGCATCATCCCGGCTTCCATCGGCATTTTTGGTAAAAGGCGGCCCCCATTTGCGCGTGTCATCGCCGCCATCAGGATTTTCAACCTTCACCACATCTGCGCCAAGATCGGCAAACATCTGGGCGGCATAGGGGCCAGCCAGAATTCGGCTAAGATCAAGCACCTTAATGCCCGCAAGCGCCATCGGCGTATCGCTATTCGTCATCATTCATCCTGTTGTGCTGGCCGGATTGACGCGCATCTGCCGAGCTGCCGCCTTTGGGCGATGCGGGCAAAGCATTTTAAACTGACCATATTGCGTAAACTTGCTGATTTTCAATTTACAGCCTATGGGAAAATTGGCAGACTTACCATTAGCTAATTTACAAAATATGGCGGCGCTATCTAGCTTGCCATCATCTCAATTACATGGATATATTATGGATTTTTCGCTTACCGCTGAACAGAAAATGCTTCAAGATACTGCACGCCGCTTTGCCGCGGATGAATTGCCAGCCCACGCTAAAGCCATTGAGGAAAATGATACGCCGCCAACGCTGGCACTTCGCAAACGGTTTGCCGAAATGGGCTTCATGGGAATTAATCTGCCAACCGAATATGGCGGTGCTGGCCTTGGGCATTTTGAGGCGGTGCTGATTCTCGAAGAATTGGCAAAAATTTCGGTTGCGGTGGCCTTTCCGGTATTTGAGGCCAGCTTTGGTCCGGCTCTGGCCATCGCGCATTTTGCACCAGAGACGCTTCGCCAGCGGATTCTTCCCAAAGTCTGCTCAGGTGAAATGGTTGTTGCCGTGTCAATGTCGGAACCGCAGGCTGGTACCGCGCTAACCGATTTGAAAACAACCGGTAAGCGCGATGGTGACAAGATTATTTTGAACGGCAATAAACGCTGGTGCTCAGGCGGCGGGCATGCTGATGCCTATGCTGTCTATTGCCGCCTTTCCGATGCGCCCGGCGCCAAAGGCATTGGCGCGGTTCTAGTTGAAAAAGGCGCGGATGGATTTAGCTTTGGTGCGCCAGAATCACATATGGGTTGGCGCGGCATTTCAAGCGCCGATATGTATTTCGATAATGTCGAAGTGCCTGCCGATAATATCATTGTTCCCGCGGGTGGCTTTAAACAATTGATGGAGGCTTTTGATCTTGAGCGTTGCGGCAATACAACAATGAGCCTTGCTTGCGGTCAATCAGCCTTTGATTATGCGCTTGCCTATGTTCAAGAACGCGAACAATTTGGCAAGCCAATCATTGATTTTCAGGCCGTCCAATTGCAAATTGCACAGATGAAGATGAAGCTTGATGCAGCGCGGCTGTTGCTTTATCGCGCAGTTAATAATGCCGAACAGGAACTACCTTCAATTGCCGATAGTTCAATCGCGAAATGCTATGCCAATGAAATTGCCCGCGAGGTTGCCAGCGCCGCCGTACAGCTTATGGGTGGCTATGGCTATTCGAAATCATATCCGATGGAACAGAAAATGCGTGATGCATGGGGATGGGGCATTGCTGGTGGATCAATTGATATTCAGAAAATCAATATCGCCGCCGCGCTTGTTGGCAGACGGTTCAATCAACGTGCCTAGCCGCTATTCGTGCCAAATTCGGCCAAGCGCATTGACCCAATTCGCATGGCATAATTTGGTCATTAGATCGGCATTATATCCATGCGCTGTCATGGCGCTTCGCAGCGCTGGCAGCCCCGCGGCATTGCCAATCGCCTGCGGCACCGTCGTGCCGTCAAAATCCGACCCAAGCCCGACGCGGTCTTCGCCAAGATGTTCGATCAAATGATCAAGATGGCGAAGCATGATATCAAAACCCGTATCAGCTTCCATTCGGCCATCGGGGCGCAAAAAGGCAACGGCGAAATTCAACCCAACCATGCCACCACTTTCGGCAATCGCAGCAAGCTGGCGATCGGTAAGGTTGCGCGAATGCGGGCTGATTTCATAAGCATTGGAATGCGTTGCCACCAATGGCTTTTGCGAAATTTTGGCAACATCCCAAAACCCCGCCTCATTTAAATGCGACAGGTCAATCAAGATGCCATTTGCATCACAATAGGAAACAAGCCGTTTGCCATCATCGGTTAGGCCCGGGCCAATATCGCTGCTGCTTGGATAGCGAAATGGCACACCATGACCAAATCTGTTTGGCCTGCTCCAGACCGGCCCGATTGATCGCAATCCAGCGCGGCGAAACATATCGAGATGATAGAAATCCCGATCAATTGGTTCGGCGCCTTCAATATGCATGATGGCCGCAATCTCACCATTATCAAGACAGGATTGAAGCATGGCCGTACTGGTACAGATTTTCAGATATCCTGCCGCTTCGATGCGATGCAGAATAGCCGCCTGCGCCAAGGCCACTGGCACCGCCTGATCAAGGGCAATTTCTGGCGGCAATGGCAAATCATAAACCGGCAAATTCATTTGCGTGGTTTTGACATCCATATCAATTGGCGATGGCACCCAAATCGCAAAAAACCCACCAGCAAACCCACCTTTACGCATTTTATCCGCATCAAGATGCCCTGCCATTCCGGTGATAAATCTGTCGATATCAACCGGCGCATCCATTGATAGGCCGGCATCATATAACAGCGATAAAATATCGTTATGGCCGTCAAAAATAGGCGGTGTTACGGGCGTATTATCACTCATGATGCGGCCGGTAATTTGCCTGTGACGACATAATCCAAAATTGCCGCCACCTGATCGGCGGTTTCGACAGTCGCAAGCGCCGCCCCATCAACCTCTTTCAAGGCATGCAGGTGATCACTTCCATGCATAATGATAAGCCCCTTGCCAAGCGCGGCAGCATAGCCAGCATCAAAAGCCGCATTCCATTGTTTGTATTTTTCACCAAAGCGCACAACAACAACATCGGCACGGCCAATCGCGGTTCGGGTGCGGATCGCATTCAGCTTGGCACCTTTATGATCATGCCAAAATTTATTCGGTTCGGCGCCCATGATTTCAACACCGCAATCATCAGATGCCGCATGATCGGTCACTGGCCCTAAAAACATGATATCAAGGTTTTGCCTGGCACAGGCCAAAGCCACCTCATCACGCCAATCAGTATGAATTTCGCCCGATAGGTAAACGGTTAGTTTCATCTGTTATCTCCTTTTTGAATTAGCTGCTTTGGCTGTTCACCATGTGATTGTCGGTTATTCAGGCCGAATGCGTGCGCCCGTTTTCGCCTCATAGCTAAGGGCGACAAGGCTCATATCGGCCGCATCACCATGCGTATTAATCGCATCTTGCAGCGCGTCAAAAGCCGATGCGCCAAGCGGCATATCCTGAGCCATCGCCGCCGCCATGCCAAGCGCTAATCCAGCATCTTTTTGCATCAGCGCCATGGAAAATCCCTGATGCATTTTCCCCGACAGAATATTGTCAGGCAAAGTGATTTCAGTTGCATAGTTTCGACCCGAACTTTTTTGCAAAATATCAACCGCGCGACCAGCATCAACACCGGCATTCACCAAAAGGGATACAACCTCAAAACTGGCCATCCGGCAAATCAGATTTAATAGATTATTGCCTGCTTTTAGCGCGTGACCCGCCCCAACAGGCCCAGCATGGAAATAATTGCTGCTGATGCGGCCAAGCAAAGGCAATAGCCGCGCATAGAGCGCCGCATCACCGCCAACCATAATGGCAATTACCCCTTCGCGCGCGCCACGCGGGCCGCCGCTTACGGGCGCATCGACAAAATCAATGCCAGCCTGTTTCAGACGCGCCGCCTGATCACGGCTTATCGCCGGATCGCCCGATGTCATATCAATGAAAATCTGACCGGCTTTCATATGGCCTGCCATACCACCATCACCAAATAAAACCGTCTCTGTTACCGCCGAGGTTGGCAGGCAGGCAAAAATAATATCGCATTGCCTCGCCATTGCCGCCAGATCAGCGGCCGCGATCGCCCCGCCATCAACAAAGGGTTTCATTGCCGTTTGATCTGGGTCATAAACCATCAAATC
>CAWUWE010000084.1:0-19900 GCA_963926175.1 uncultured Alphaproteobacteria bacterium
ACCGTTTTTCTCGAACTATCGTCCACAATTCTATTTCCGCACAACTGATGTGACCGGATCTGTAGAATTGCCAGAAGGTACCGAGATGGTTATGCCTGGTGATAACATTGCCATGACTGTGACATTGATCGCGCCAATCGCGATGGATGAAGGGCTTCGTTTTGCGATCCGCGAAGGTGGCCGCACCGTTGGTGCCGGCGTCGTCGCAACGGTTATTAAATAATAATGATTTCGGCAATCCCTGGATTGCAGGTCATTTAGGAGTGTAGCTCAATTGGTAGAGCACCGGTCTCCAAAACCGGGGGCTGGGGGTTCGAGCCCCTCCACTCCTGCCAAATAAAAAACCCTTTCGGCTTTTCCGGTCGGAAGGGTTTTTCTTTTCCTAAACACCGAGCCATATGAGACGTTATCCAGTCTGATGTCCAGCTATGTGTTTGACTGGCGTGAAAAGGAAACTCAATAGATGCGTTCGTCCATTGTGATTGATCAAGCTGCTGCCGGTTCTTGCCGGTCATTGTCATGGCCGCGGCATTATGGCGGCCTGTCTATGTTGGCTGTCATGGCGATTCTGTTTGGCCGGCCTGATCTTGCCTTTGCGCAATATCCGGGGTTTAGTAGTGATGCCGAATCAGCATCGGTAAGCGCGGATACCGATGACGCTCCAAGCGGCGGCAGTGGCAATGCGTCTGGCGCTGCCATTGGCAATGACGCATCTGCCAATTCAGATGCCTCTTCAAGTGCCGTGGCGGGGGCAGACAGCGCCGCCAGCAGCGATCAGTTAGGCAACAACGACTCTAATTCGCAAACAACATCAAATGGGTTTAGCGTGGCGGCAAATCGTGCCAAGGCACGGCAAAGCCGCGAATATTATTTTGTGCGCCAGCTTCGTGTCGAATTTGCCGTAATGGAACTTGTCGAGCGCCGAACCGGCTTGGCGTTTTCGCGCCATGATGTGCCGCGCTATCTTGATGAATTGCGCACCGAACTTGCCAAGATGCGAGGATCAGCGAGCGCGCCAGTGCAAAGCCTTGCGCATGATGTTCAGCATATTGATACCGAATTGAACAAACATATCGACAAATTGCTTGCGATGATTGGCACGCCAACGAATGTTGCCCCAAGCTTTGCCTATGGTTTCTTTACGCCAGATCCACCCTTGCCGAAAACCCCCGATGCGGCCGCGGCAAGAATGGCGTCAATATCGCTGAAATATGAATTGATGGATTATGGCGAAAAGGCCTTGCAGGCAATGGGTGCTAACTATCGCTAGATGTGATGCGTTTATGATTTGGCTGGATTGACCATTTCGTAAAGACCGGTATGGTCGGCATCCGCCCCAAGATGATCAACCGCGCTTTCCAGATATTCATTCAAGGCCGTGGTGATGGGCGCGTCAAATCCGGCATTTTTGATCAAGCTGCTGGCAATACCGACATCTTTTGCCATCAAACGCAGGAAAAAGCCTGAATCATAGCGGCGTGAAATGATGAAAGGTTCCAACTTGACCTCGGTTGTGTTGTTGCGGCCGGTCGATCCGTTAATGACCGTGGTAAAGGTTTCAGGCGCAATGCCGAATGATTCCGCCGTTGCCAAGGCCTGCATGCTGGCGAGCAAACCGGCTGCCGAAACATAATTATTTAATGCCTTCATCGCGTGGCCCGCGGCCAGTGGCCCGACATGGGCAACCGTGCCAAAACAGGCCAATAGCGTGCCAGCCGTTTTCAAATCGGCCGCGCTGCCGCCTGCCATCACCATCAAGGTGCCGAGCGCGGCTTTTTTTCGTCCACCTGAAACTGGTGCGTCAATCAGGCGAATACCGCTTTCGCCAAGCTGTTTGCCAAGCGCAATTGTGCCTTCTGGTTGGCTGGATGACATATCAATCAACAGACCAGCAAAACCGGCTTGGGCAAGGCTGGTCGCAACCTTAGTGACCACGGTGCCATCGGGAAGCATCAAAACGATGGCGTCGCAACTGGCAAGATCGTGCAGGTTTGCAGCCATGACCACGCCGCATGATTCATCAAGACGTGCCGCCGGATCAAATCCGGTGACGGTGAAACCTGCTTTAACCGGCAAAGGCGCCATAGCAGACCCCATTGCGCCCAGTCCAACAAACCCAATTGACTTCATGTGAAATAGTTCCTTTTGCCGATGGTCATGGCGGCAGATAATATTTGATGAAAGATATTCGACGCTAAAACGCTAGCCAATTTTATTGCGCTGGTAAATGCCGTTTTGCAGCTTTGGCTAATAGAAGCGGATTGGGCTGTTACGGCAATCGGGGAAACTTCACATATCGAGGGGCATATATTTGGGACTACTGTGGCTTGATCTTCATGATGCTTGTCGCCAAGATGGGGAAGCGTTATTTGCGGATATGACAGCCCGTCTTCGAAACCACGCTTGCCGAATAATTCCATCATGCCGGAGAGATATTTGCATGGGTGACATCCACGTTTGGGGGCGCAAATCCTCGGTCAATGTTCAATTGGTTCTCTGGACGCTTTATGAGCTAAATCTTGCTTATCAGCGAGTTGATGCTGGTTTTATTTACGGTGTGGTTGATACAGATTCGTTTAAGGAAATGAATCCTAATAGCAGTGTGCCGGTCTTGATTGATGGTGATGGTCAGCCGATTTTTGAATCGGCTTCGATATTGCGTTATCTTGCCAACCAATATGGTGATGATGTTTTCTGGCCAAAAGATGCGGCAGCACGGGCGCAAATCGATAAATGGGCCGAATGGGCAAAATGGAATTTCGGTCATGTTTTCATTATGACCCTATTCTGGAAATTGGTTCGCACGCCAGCTGATGAAATTGACCATGACGCTATTGCCGCGGCGTTGGTGACTGTTGAAACCATGCTGGCGATAGCCGATGCCAAGCTCGCCACAAGCACCTATCTTGCCGGTGATGCGTTCACGCTTGCCGATATCGCCTTGGGCTATTGTTTATATCGTTATTACGATATTGATGTTGTGCGGCGTGATTTGCCGCATTTGCGGCGCTATTATGATTTGCTATGCCAGCGGCCGGCTTACCAGTCGTATGTGATGGTTTCCTATGATGAATTGCGGGTTTGATTTGTCGCTTTGATTGGCCGTTCTGATTGATCTGTCTTATACTGGCTGCTGTTGGTCTGACCTTGTTTAGAGCATCCCGGAGTATTTATGTCATCATCGGCTGTGTTGTCCGTTAAGGTGCCGCCCATTGGGGTGCTGATTCTCGCGGCATCTAGCGCTAATCTTGGGCTGGCCATTCTGTCACCTGTTATCACCATTTTGCGTGATGATTTTTCGGCTTCGGCCGATCGGGCGCAGCTTGTGCTTAGCTCCTTTATGCTGTCGGTTGCGATCAGCCAATTGATCAGCGGGTCACTGTCTGACCGGTTTGGCCGCAAAAAGATTTTGCTTGGTGGTTCGGTGATTTTCATCATTGGCGGCATTGGTGCGCTATTATCGACGACAATTGATATGCTGATCGGGTTTCGGATTTTGCAAGGCGCTGGTGCCGCGGCCTGCATGACGATGGGGCGGGTGATCGTGAATGATGTCTATCAGGGCACTGAGGCGGCGCGCAAATTATCAATTGTCAGCAGCGCGCAGGCCATTGTTCCAGCGCTTGGATTTGCCTTTGGCGGGCTGATTGCCGAATTTATTGGCTGGCGGGGCAGTATTGGCATCATGGTGATGGGCGCGCTGTTGATTGCAGTCATGTCCCACCTGTTTATTGACGAATCGCGGCGTGGTGATCCGGTGCTGTTTCAACCGGCATCATTGATTGCTGCTTATCTGGCTTTGCTTAAAACATCGGGTGTCATGCTCCATGGTCTTACAAGCGGCCTTGCGGTGGGCATGTTTTTCGCGATGGGTGGGGCAATGCCATATGAATTTGACCGGATGGGGATCGGCCCATTGGAATATGGCCTGTTCTTCGCCATGACCTCGGTTGGCTATATTCTTGGTAATTTCATCAATGGTTTGCTGGTTGGGCGGGTTGGCGTTGTCCGCATGGCCTATGTTGGCAGCCTGCTAACGGTGCTGGTGCCAATGCTGATGCTGGCTGGGGGTTTGACCGGCTTGTTGACGCCTTTATTATTGTCATTTTTATGTTTCTGTTTTGGCGTCTGCAACGGGCTTGTCATTGCGAATGCGATGATTTGCAGCATGCGCGCCGCCGGACGGAATAGTGGTGCTGGTACCGGTCTTTTGGGGGCAATGCAAATGCTGTTTGGCGGGGTCGCGGGAAGCGCAATCATTGCGCTTGGCGGTGCTGATCATTTTAGCGTAACGGCAACCGGTCTGTTGATCATGGCGCTATGTGCTGCCCTGTCATCTTTTCTGGCGCCAAATTCACGATAAGTGGTTGCCTTCGTGCGATGGTTTTGATAGAAGCCCTCATCCAAGGATGTGCGACCAGCCTTTCACGGTAAAAATTGCCAATATCAATTTCATTAGATGTTGGCCTTTAGCCTGATCGAAAACCTAAGGAAAACGTAGGGTGTTGATTGTCATGTCTTGGTTAGTTAGAACTTGAATTGGCAGATATCGATGGCTAAAGTGTCTCCCGCACAATTTGTTAGACAGGTCCGTCAGGAAATCAACCGGATTTCCTGGGCGTCTCGACGTGAAACCGGCACTGCTACATTGACTGTGTTTATAATGACAACGATCGCCGCATTGTTTTTTCTGTTGGTTGATTGGGTTTTGTCGAATGGTGTCCAGTTTGTTCTTGGCCTTGGTGGTTAAGAACGAAGAGGTTTTTTGTCGTTTCGTTTCGGCGAATCGCATCGGGAAAGAATGGTAATGGCCAAGCGTTGGTATGTCCTTCATGTCTTCTCAGGATCTGAGAAAAAGGTCGCACAGTCTATCCGTGAGCAAGTTGCCACGCGTGGATTCGAAGATCAGGTAGAAGACGTCATGGTTCCGACCGAGAATGTGGTCGAAGTGAAGCGCGGTGTCCGCGTTGAAGGCGAGCGTAAATTTTTCCCGGGTTACATTCTGGTGAAATTGGAATTAAGTGACGAAGCGTGGCAGATGGTAACAAGCCAGCCGCGCGTAACCGGTTTCCTTGGTGGAAAAGGCCGTCCAATTCCGATCACCGATAAAGAGGCTGAGCGTCTGATCCGTCAGGTTAGCGAAGGGGTCGAGCGTCCGCGCACGACCATTACCTTTGATATTGGCGAGCATGTGCGGGTGGCTGATGGGCCATTTGCGTCATTTAACGGTTATGTCGAAGAAACCGATGATGACAAGGCGCGGTTGAAGGTAGCGGTGTCGATCTTTGGTCGGTCAACGCCGGTTGAGCTGGAATATAGTCAGGTCGAAAAAATATAAAGTTTTAACATGCCGTACTTTTTGGGCGGCAAATGAACATAACGCCTGTCGGTGGCAAGGCGGTATCTATAGTCAGGGAAGCATTAAGATGGCAAAAAAGATCCAAGGTTACATCAAGCTGAATATTCCTGCAGGCGCGGCCAACCCGTCGCCTCCAGTTGGACCGGCATTGGGCCAGCGTGGTGTCAACATCATGGAATTTTGTAAGGCGTTTAACGCTGCAACAGATTTACTGGAAAAGAACATGCCGGTACCCGTGGTCATCACCGTGTTTCAGGACAAGTCATTTTCTTTTGTCACAAAAACAGCACCGGTTAGCTATTTCTTGAAAAAAGCGGCTGGTCTGAAGAGCGGATCAAAAGAGCCGGGCCGTTTGGTTGCTGGTAAAGTTACAATTGCGCAGGTGCGCGAAATTGCCGATCAGAAAATGGGCGATATGAATGCAGTTGACGTCGAAGGTGCAATGCAAATGGTTATGGGATCTGCCCGTGCCATGGGCCTCGAAGTTGTGGAGGGCTAAGAACATGGCAAGAAATAGCAAAAATTTAAAAGCAGCTTATGAAGCAATCGACCGGAACAAGGCCTATGGACTTGCCGAAGCGGTGGCTCTTGTAAAAGGCAATGCAAAAGCAAAATTTGACGAGACCATCGAAATTGCGATGAATCTCAGCGTTGATCCACGTCACGCAGACCAGATGGTTCGTGGTGTTGTTGCCATGCCAAACGGCACTGGCAAGACCATGCGCGTTGCCGTTTTTGCCAAAGACGCCAAGGCTGATGAAGCCAAAGCAGCGGGTGCTGATCTGGTTGGTGCTGAAGATCTGGCCGAAGCTATCCAGAATGGCGAGTCAGGCTTTGACCGGGTGATTGCCACCCCTGATATGATGGGTGTTGTTGGTCGTCTTGGTAAGGTGCTTGGCCCACGCGGTTTGATGCCAAACCCGAAATTGGGAACGGTAACTGCCGATGTGACTGCGGCGGTGAACGCTGCTAAAGCTGGTGAAGTTCAGTATCGCGCCGAAAAGGCCGGTGTTGTTCATGCTGGTATCGGCAAGGCAAGCTTTGACGAAGCCAAAATCGTCGAGAATGCAACAGCCTTTATCGATGCGGTTCGCAAAGCGCGCCCATCAGGTGCCAAAGGCCAGTATGTTAAAAAGATTACGATTTCATCAACAATGAGCGCTGGTGTGTTCGTTGAGGATGCGGCCGCACAATAAGGCTGAAACACAGATTTTTCAGCCGCTGCCTTTGGCTTGGCTGAAAATTAGGGGCAAATGCAAGAAGTGCAAATGCCCCGCACCTGTCCAAGACTGCGGGGGTGCTGCCATCGGCAGGACTTAATCACCCGTAATAGACGGGGAGCAAGAGTGGATTATACCGCTTGAACTTCTTATGGGCAGGCCAGCGGACTGGCGATAACCGTCGGTTCATTTTGCAACAAGGCAGAATGTGGTTGGCCCACACTGCCCAAACGAGAGCGGAGACGATCGGTGAACAGAACAGAAAAAGCCGAACTGATCGAAACGCTGCAATCAGCCTTCAATGAGTCATCAACAATTGTTGTGGCGCATCAGGTTGGTATGACCGTTGCGGAAAGCGGTGACCTGCGCAAAAAAATGCGGGACGCCGAAGCTGGCTTCAAGGTAACCAAAAATCGGATTGCCAAGCTAGCGCTTAAAGGCACGCGCTTCGAAGATCTTGACAGCCTGTTCACTGGACCAACAGCCGTTGGTATGTCGCAAGACCCAGTTTCAGCTGCTAAAATCCTCGTCGATTATGCCAAGGGAAACAAAAAGCTGACCATTGTTGGCGGTAGCATGGACGGGAAAGTTCTCGACAAAGCTGGCGTTGAAGCACTGGCCACAATGCCTTCTCTTGACGAATTGCGTGGCAAGCTTGTCGGGCTTATCCAAGCTCCGGCAGCTAAAATTGCTCGGGTTACGCAGGCTCCGGCCGGTAAAGTTGCCCGTGTGATCAAGGCACGCGAAGACCAATTGCAGCAAGGGGCGTAATGCCCTCAATCAGAAGTTCAAGCCTTAATGGAGTATATCATGGCTGATATCGCAAAAATCGCAGAAGACCTTTCCAACCTGACAGTTCTTGAAGCTGCTGAATTAGCAACAATGCTAGAAGAGAAGTGGGGCGTTTCTGCCGCTGCTGCTCCTATGGCAGTTGCAATGCCTGCTGGTGGTGACGCCAGTGGCGCAGCAGAAGAAAAGACTGAATTTGATGTAATCTTGGCGTCTGTAGGCGCTTCAAAAATCAACGTCATTAAAGAAGTCCGCACCATCACTGGTCTTGGCCTGAAAGAAGCCAAAGATCTGGTTGAAGGCGCACCAAAGGCTGTTAAAGAAGGCGTGTCCAAGGACGAAGCCGAGCAGATCAAAGCAAAGCTTGAAGAAGCTGGCGCAACTGTCGAAGTTAAATAACTTGGCAGCACTGCTGGTTTCTTAGCTGTCTAAAATATTTTGCACCGGGCGGTTTTGGCTGTTCGGTGCAAGGTCGTTTAATAATTGGCGGTATTATAACCGGTCCGAAACCCATTTAAAAAGTGCCTTTGGCTATCAAATTTGGTCACTGGCAGCTGGAATTTTGACGAGGAATCACTGATGGCATCGCATGTAAGCACTCTGGACAGCCGCAAACGGGTACGTCGCACTTTCGGTCAACTTGAAGAAGTGACCCCAATGCCCAATCTTATTGATGTTCAGCGTTCCAGCTACGATACCTTTTTGCAGATGGATGTGGCTGCGCATGAGCGTGCTGGTCTTGGTTTGCAGGAAACGTTCAAATCGGTCTTTCCGGTCGAGGATTTTGCCGGACGTTCAATTCTTGAATTTGTCTCTTACAATCTCGAGACCCCAAAATATGATGTTGAAGAATGCCAGCAGCGCGGTTTGACTTATGCATCGCCGCTGCGCGTCACGCTTCGCCTTGTTGTCTGGGAAGAAAATGAAGACACTGGCTCACGCTCAATTCGCGATATCAAGGAACAGGATGTTTATATGGGCGATATGCCTTTGATGACATCGAATGGCACCTTTATCGTTAATGGCACCGAGCGTGTTATCGTCTCGCAGATGCACCGTTCGCCGGGCGTTTTTTTTGACCATGACCGTGGCAAAACCCATGCATCAGGCAAATTATTGTTTGCTGCCCGCGTTATTCCTTATCGCGGGTCTTGGCTGGATTTTGAATTTGACGCTAAAGACATCTTGAATGTGCGCATTGACCGCAAGCGCAAGCTGCCAGCAACCACCTTCATGATGGCACTTCCCGATGATGAGTCGCTTGCCTATCTTGACGGTTGTGCGGAAAGCGGCGAAGCCGTCGAAGCAAGCAAGATTGTTGGCATGAGCCGTCAAGAAATTCTTTGCCATTTCTATAAATCAGTAACCTATCGCCGTCAGGGTGACGGCTGGGCCTATGATTTTGATGTCGATTCACTGAAAGGCAGCAAACTGATCCGTGATTTGGTTGATGCCAAAACCAAAAAGGTCATTGCCAGCGCTGGCACGAAAATGACCCCACGCTCGCTGAAAAAGCTGGCTGAAGCTGGTGTAAAGGCTATTCTTGTTGGTGATTCTGATCTTCTTGGCCGGTTTGCCGCTGAAGATGTTGTTAATATGACCACCGGCGAAGTCTTTGCCGAAGCTGGTGACGAGATCACCGAAGATCTGTTGGCCAAGTTTGAGGCGAATGGCACCAAAGAAATCAGCATCCTGTTCATCGACAATGTGAATTACGGCCCGCATCTTCGCAATACGCTTGCGGCTGACCGCAATACTTGTCGTGAAGAAGCGCTGGTTGATATCTACCGTGTCATGCGTCCGGGTGAGCCACCAACATTGGAAAGCTCACACGGCCTGTTCCAGAGCCTATTCTTTAACTCTGACCGCTATGATTTGTCATCGGTTGGCCGCGTGAAGATGAATTCGCGTCTTGAAATGGAAACTGACGACAATCTTCGTGTTCTGCGCAAGCAGGATGTGATGGCCATTTTGAAAGTGCTTGTCAGCTTGAAAGACGGTCAAGGTGACATTGACGATATCGACCATCTTGGCAACCGCCGCGTGCGTTCGGTTGGTGAATTGATGGAAAACCAGTATCGCATCGGCTTGCTTCGTATGGAGCGGGCTATTCGCGAACGGATGGGGTCAGTCGAGATCGACACGGTTATGCCTGCCGATTTGATCAATGCCAAACCAGCCGCAGCTGCGGTTCGTGAATTTTTTGGCTCATCACAATTGTCGCAATTTATGGATCAGACCAATCCTTTGTCTGAAATTACCCATAAGCGTCGTGTTTCGGCTCTTGGGCCGGGTGGTTTGACCCGTGAACGTGCGGGCTTTGAGGTGCGCGATGTGCATCCAACCCATTATGGACGTATCTGCCCAATTGAAACACCTGAGGGCCCGAATATTGGTTTGATCAACTCATTGGCAACCTTTGCCAAGATTAACCGCTATGGTTTTATCGAAACACCTTATCGCAAAGTTGTTGATGGCAAGGTTACCGCCGAAGTGCGTTATATTTCGGCGATGGAAGAAGGCCGCTATACAATTGCGCAGGCGAATGCCGAATTGGATGGCAACAATAAATTCGTTGGTGAATTGATCCCTGTACGCCGATCAGGTGACATTGGTCTTGCCCGTCCAACCGATATTGAATTGATGGATGTGTCACCGAAACAGTTGGTTTCAGTCGCCGCCGCCTTGATTCCGTTCCTAGAGAATGACGATGCGAACCGCGCCCTGATGGGATCGAACATGCAGCGTCAGGCGGTTCCGCTTTTGCGGGCCGAGGCACCAATCGTTGGCACAGGCATGGAAGCGCGTGTTGCCCGTGATTCAGGCGTGACAATCGTTGCCCGCCGTGCCGGTGTGATTGATCAGGTTGACGCAACGCGCGTCGTGGTCCGTGCCAGTGAAGATACCGAAGGCAATGTCTCGCCAGTCGATATCTACAGCCTGCTGAAATTTCAGCGTTCAAACCAGAACACAACGGTAAACCAGCGTCCGCTTGTCAAAGTGGGTGATACGGTTCGCGGCGGTGATATCATTGCTGATGGCCCGTCAACTGAAGATGGTGAATTAGCGCTTGGTCGTAACGTCCTGGTGGCCTTCATGCCATGGAATGGTTACAATTTTGAGGATTCAATCCTGATTTCTGAGCGTATCGTTCGTGATGACGTCTTTACCTCGATCCATATCGAGGAATATGAGGTCATGGCGCGTGATACCAAGCTTGGTCAGGAAGAAATCAGCCGTGATATTCCGAATGTCGGTGAAGAAGCCCTAAAAAATCTGGATGAGGCCGGTATCGTTTATGTCGGTGCCGAAGTTGGACCGGGTGATATTCTTGTTGGTAAAGTCACGCCAAAGGGCGAGTCACCAATGACACCGGAAGAAAAGCTGCTTCGTGCGATCTTTGGTGAAAAAGCATCTGACGTACGTGACTCATCACTCAAACTGCCACCGGGCGGGTCGGGCACCATTGTTGAGGTTAGGGTCTTCTCGCGCCGTGGCGTGGAAAAAGACGAACGCGCCTTGGCCATTGACCGCGCTGAAATTGACCGTCTTGGAAAAGACCGTGATGACGAGCGGGCAATTCTAGAGCGTGGTTTCCAAGGCCGGATGAGCGAGCTTTTCGAGGGGCAAACCCTTGCGAGCGGACCAAAAGGCATGAAAGCCGGTACCAAGCTAAGCCAAGAAATTCTTGACGAATTGCCAAAATCACAATGGCAGCAGATAGCCGTTAAGAATGATGCGGTTCAAAAGCTGGTTGAAGCACAGATTGCCAACTTTGAAACAGCCGTTGCGGCGTTGCAGGCTCGCTTTACCGACAAGGTAGACAAGCTACAGGGCGGTGATGAATTGCTGCCTGGCGTAATGAAGATGGTCAAAGTCTTTGTGGCGATTAAGCGCAAGCTTCAGCCCGGTGATAAAATGGCTGGCCGTCATGGTAATAAGGGTGTGATTTCACGCATCGTGCCGATGGAAGATATGCCATATCTCGATGATGGGACGCCGGTTGATATCGTGTTGAACCCGCTTGGCGTGCCATCACGAATGAACGTTGGACAAATTCTTGAAACGCATCTTGGCTGGGCCGCGCGCGGCCTCGGCAAACAGGTTGGTGCCGCCGCCGAAGCGGCACGCGCCAATCTCGACACCAAGCCAATCCGCAAAATGCTGGCCGATATCTACAGCAAAGAACAATATGATGCTGAATTGGCTGTTATGGATGATGATCAGATCATCGAACAGGCCGGTATTTTGGCGCGTGGCGTTCCAATGGGTACGCCAGTGTTTGACGGTGCGCGCGAAGCAGATGTCATTTCGCTTCTTGACATGGCAAATCTTAGCCATACCGGACAGGAATGGTTGACCGATGGCCGTACTGGTGAGGTCTTTGACCGTCAGGTGACCGTTGGCTACATCTATATGTTAAAGCTACATCACCTTGTCGATGACAAGATCCACGCGCGTTCGATTGGCCCTTATTCACTTGTTACCCAGCAACCGCTTGGTGGTAAGGCGCAATTCGGTGGCCAGCGCTTTGGTGAGATGGAAGTCTGGGCGCTTGAAGCCTATGGCGCCGCCTACACCTTGCAGGAAATGCTTACTGTCAAATCGGATGATGTTTCAGGCCGTACCAAAGTCTATGAAGCGATCGTTCGCGGCGATGATGATTTTGAGTCCGGCATTCCGGAATCCTTCAATGTTCTTGTCAAAGAGCTTCGCTCACTTGGCTTGAATGTGGATCTCCATGAGGCTGAATATTAAACCGGCATCTGGCCAGCTTTGTTATCAGGGCTGGTCTGGCTGACCTAACCGCAATTGACTCACACGACACCAACTAATGTTGGGGAGATAAATAGATGAATGATTTGATGAACCCTTTTGGGCAGTCTCAAGGCCCACAAAGCTTTGACAAGATCAAAATCTCAATCGCAGCGCCTGAGCGCATCCGTTCATGGTCATTTGGTGAGATAAAAAAGCCCGAAACCATCAATTATCGTACCTTTAAGCCAGAAAAAGACGGTCTTTTCTGTGCCCGTATCTTTGGCCCTGTCCGCGATTACGAATGTTTGTGCGGTAAATATAAGCGCATGAAGTATCGCGGTATTATTTGCGAGAAATGCGGCGTTGAAGTGACCTTGTCAAAGGTTCGGCGCGAGCGCATGGGTCATATCGAATTGGCGGCGCCTGTTGCCCATATCTGGTTCTTGAAATCATTGCCGAGCCGCATTGGTTTGCTTGTTGATATGACGCTAAAGGATCTTGAGCGGGTTCTGTATTTCGAAAATTTTGTGGTTATTGAACCTGGCATGACATCACTGGTCAAAGGCCAGCTTTTGTCTGAAGAGGAATTCTATGATGCGCAGGACGAGCATGGCGATGATGCTTTTGAAGCCAGCATTGGTGCCGAGGCGATCAAGAAAATCCTTGAAGAGCTTGATCTCGATGTGGAGCGCGTCAAGATTCGTACCGATCTTGCCGAAACCGGTTCTGAAGCCAAGCGTAAAAAGCTGGTCAAGCGTCTAAAGCTTGTTGATGCATTCCGTGAATCAGGCTGTCGTCCTGAGTGGATGATCATGGATGTTGTTCCGGTGATTCCGCCCGAGCTGCGCCCATTGGTGCCGCTTGATGGTGGCCGGTTTGCCACATCTGATCTGAACGATCTTTATCGCCGCGTGATTAACCGGAATAACCGTCTAAAGCGTCTGATCGAGCTTCGTGCGCCTGATATCATCGTTCGTAACGAAAAGCGGATGTTGCAGGAATCAGTTGATGCGCTGTTCGATAATGGTCGTCGTGGCCGGGTGATCAGCGGTGTTAACAAGCGTCCGCTGAAATCACTATCTGACATGCTGAAAGGCAAACAGGGCCGTTTCCGGCAAAACCTGCTTGGCAAGCGTGTCGATTATTCAGGTCGCTCGGTTATCGTTGTTGGCCCAGAGCTAAAGCTGCACCAGTGTGGATTGCCAAAGAAAATGGCGCTCGAGCTGTTCAAGCCGTTTATCTATTCAAAGCTCGAGCTATATTCGCTTGCCAGCACTGTCAAAATGGCCAAACGGATGGTTGAAAAGGAACGCCCTGAAGTCTGGGATATTCTTGAAGAAGTCATTCGTGAGCATCCGGTCATGCTGAACCGTGCGCCAACCTTGCACCGTCTTGGTATTCAGGCGTTTGAGCCGGTTCTTATCGAAGGCAAGGCAATCCAGCTTCACCCGCTTGTTTGTACCGCATTCAACGCTGACTTTGACGGCGACCAGATGGCGGTTCATGTGCCTTTGTCGCTTGAAGCGCAGCTTGAAGCCCGCGTGCTGATGATGTCGACAAACAACATTTTGAGCCCAGCGAACGGCAAGCCAATCATTGTGCCGTCGCAGGATATCATTCTTGGCCTTTATTACATGTCGATGGAACGCGACAATGAAAAGGGTGCGGGCATGATGTTCTCGAATGTTCAGGAAATCCTGCTTGCGCTTGGCAATGGCTCGGTAAGCCTGCATGCCAAGGTAAAAGCCCGTGTCCCAACCCGCGACAGCGAAGATGGAACGCGTGTTCTGAAAGTGATCGAAACAACACCGGGTCGTGCGCAGCTGGCTGATTTGTTGCCTGACAATCCGGCCTGTTCGTTTGAACTGGTGAATAAGCTGATGACCAAAAAAGAGGTCAGCGACGTGATCGATCATGTCTATCGCCATTGTGGTCAGAAAGACACGGTGATTTTCTGTGACCGTCTGATGGGGCTTGGTTTTGGTCAGGCGTGTGACGCCGGTATTTCATTCGGTATTGCCGATCTGACAACGCCAGCATTGAAAGAAAAATACGTTTCTGAAGCTGAAACAGAGGTCAAAACCTTTGAACAACAATATCTTGATGGCCTGATCACACAAGGCGAGAAATATAACAAGGTGGTCGATGTTTGGTCACGTTGTTCAGATCTGGTCGCTGACGAGATGATGAAGGGCATTTCCACCACCAAAGATGGGGAGCCAATCAACTCGGTTTGGATGATGGCGCATTCAGGTGCGCGTGGTTCAGCTGCGCAGATCAAACAGCTCGCCGGTATGCGTGGCCTGATGGCCAAGCCATCTGGCGAGATTATTGAAACGCCGATCATTTCGTCCTTTAAAGAAGGACTGAATGTTCTGGAATATTTCAACTCGACGCATGGTGCGCGTAAAGGTCTTGCCGATACTGCCCTGAAAACAGCCAATTCGGGTTATCTAACCCGTCGTCTTGTTGACGTGGCACAGGATTGTATTGTTCATGAGGTTGATTGTGGCACTAATAAGGGTCTCACCATCCGCCCTGTCATGAATGGTAGTGATGTTGTTGATCCGCTTTATGATCGTCTCTTGGGCCGCGTTCTTGCCCAAGATCTGATTGACCTGAAGTCAGGCAATGTTCTTGTTGCAGCTGGCCAGATGGTCACTGAAGAATTTGCCGAAGCAATCGGGTCATCAGGTGTTGATCAGGCATTCGTCCGCTCAGCGCTGCTTTGTGAAGCTAAAAAGGGCATTTGTGGCAATTGCTATGGTCGTGACCTTGCCCGGGGTACCGAAGTGAATATCGGCGAAGCTGTTGGTGTCATTGCGGCCCAGTCAATTGGTGAGCCGGGAACACAGTTGACGATGCGTACCTTCCACGTTGGTGGTGCGGCGCAGCGTGGTGCTGAACAGTCAAATATCGAAGCCAATATTGGCGGTGTTGTGAAGCTGGAAGATGCATCACTCGTTGTTGATAAGACTGGTAGTAATATTGTAATGAGCCGGAATACTGAATTGTTGATTTTGGATGAGCAAGAGCGAGAGCGCTCGCGCTTCCGTTTACCTTATGGTGGTAAATTGCTGGTCAAAGACGGTCAGGAGGTTGGGGCTGGCACCATTTTGATTGAATGGGATCCATACACGATGCCAATCATCACCGAAATGAATGGTATTGCCAATTTCGTTGACTTGACCGAAGGCGTATCTATTCGCGAAATCACCGATGACGCAACTGGTATTTCAAGCAATGAAGTGGTTGATTGGAAACAGGCTGCTGGTGGCTCCAATCTTCGTCCGCGCATCACTCTCCGTGATGATAAGGGTGAGGTATTGACCCTGACAAACGGTCTCGAGGCACGCTATTTCTTGTCAGCAAGCTCGATTCTGTCGATTGAGAATGGTGCCAAGGTGCAGGCTGGTGATGTTTTGGCGCGTATCCCCCGCGAATCATCAAAGACGCGAGATATTACTGGTGGTCTTCCGCGCGTCGCTGAATTGTTTGAAGCACGTCGTCCAAAGGATTTTGCCGTTATTTCCGAAGGTGGAGGTCGGGTTGAGTTTGGTAATGACTATAAAGCCAAGCGCCGGATTCGGGTTGTGCCATTGGATGGTGATCTTGATGCGGTTGAATATCTGTTGCCAAAGGGGCGCCCGCTTGCTGTCAATGAAGGAGATGTCGTTCGTAAGGGTGATCTACTTCTAGATGGTAGCCCGGTCCCTCATGATATCCTCAGCATTCTTGGCGTTGAAGCGCTTGCTGAATATCTGGTGAAGGAAGTTCAGGATGTGTACCGGTTGCAGGGTGTGAAAATCGATGACAAGCATATTGAAGTGATTGTTCGTCAGATGTTGCAAAAGGTAGAGGTTGAAGACGCTGCAGATAGTACCTTCTTAAATGGTGAGCAGGTTGATCGTGAAGAGTTTGCTCTCGCCAATACAGCCCTCGAAGCTGAAGGTCTGCGGCCAGCTACAGCGCATCCAGTCCTGCTTGGCATCACCAAGGCATCATTGCAGACAAACAGCTTTATCTCAGCTGCGTCATTCCAAGAAACAACAAGGGTGTTAACCGAAGCTGCGGTAAGCGGTAAAGAAGACACGCTTGAGGGTTTGAAGGAAAATGTGATTGTTGGTCGTCTGATTCCCGCGGGAACCGGATCGGTCATGAATCGGCTTCGCCGGATTGCCGCAGATCGTGATAAATCGATCATGGCACAGCGTGCAGCCGCCGCTCCGGCGCTTGAAGTGACCGAATCTGAGTCAGAATCGGCCGAGGCCGAGGTGAATATATAAGAATTCGTCGCCAGACACCGTGAATCTGGCGGCGAATGAAAAAAAATGCGGATAACCGATGGGAAGGCGTAAAAACCGCTTGACCGTTCGCCCTGCAAAAAATAGTATCCGGCAACCTTTTGGACTTAGGTGGTGGATCGCCCTGCTGCAAAACAGTGGTCGATCCAGACGCTCGGTCAGAATATTAGGTGTGGAAAAAGAGGCTCCGGCAGCGGAGAAGGATGGGTGTTCTGCTCATATCTAGTTAGAGCAGAACGGCCCTGTTGCACGTTTTGTGCGTTTAGGTCGAGAAAAAAGGGGCAGGAATGCCAACGATTAACCAGCTGATCCGTCACGGGCGTAAGCGTCCGGTAGCACGTACCAAAGTTCCTGCTATGGAAGCATGTCCACAAAAGCGTGGCGTATGCACCAGAGTGTACACAACAACACCGAAGAAGCCGAACTCGGCGCTTCGTAAAGTCGCCCGTGTGCGTCTTACCAATGGGTTTGAAGTATCCAGCTATATCCCTGGTGAAGGGCATAATTTGCAGGAACACTCAGTGGTGATGATCCGTGGCGGTCGTGTGAAAGACCTTCCGGGTGTGCGTTACCACATCATTCGCGGCACTTTGGACACACAGGGCGTCAGTGATCGCCGCCAGCGTCGTTCGAAATATGGCGCCAAGCGTCCTAAGTAAGAAGAGGCAGATATGTCACGTCGTCATAGAGCAGTAAAACGCCCGGTTCTTCCTGATGCGAAGTTCAAGGACACTGTAGTTTCAAAATTCATGTCTTGCCTGATGTTTGATGGCAAGCGTTCAGTGGCTGAAAAGATTGTTTACGGCGCTTTTGACCGTATTCAGGAAAAGTCAGGCAACGAGCCAGTTAAGATCTTTCACGACGCGCTTGAAAATGTGCGCCCTAACCTTGAAGTTCGCTCTCGGCGTGTTGGTGGTGCAACCTATCAGGTGCCTGTTGAAGTGCGCTCTGAGCGGGCTCAAGCACTCGCCATTCGCTGGTTGATCGACAGTTCGCGTAAACGCGGTGAGACCACGATGGTTGACCGTTTGTCTGGTGAATTAATGGATGCGGCCAATAATCGTGGTAACGCGGTTAAGAAACGTGAAGACACACATAAAATGGCCGAGGCAAATCGGGCTTTCTCACATTATCGCTGGTAATTGAGTTAGTAGGAGCTAGATCATGGCACGCGAATATAAATTAGATCGTTATCGCAATTTTGGCATCATGGCGCATATTGATGCTGGTAAGACTACTGCGACTGAGCGGATTCTTTATTACACAGGCCGGTCACACAAGATCGGCGAAGTGCATGATGGCAATGCGACCATGGATTGGATGGAGCAAGAGCAGGAGCGTGGAATTACGATCACCTCTGCTGCAACAACCTGTTTCTGGTACCGCACCGAAAACGGCGCTGATCCATCAGGCGAGCATGGTGATGATCCTGAAGCTGCAAAATTCCGCTTTAACATCATCGACACACCAGGCCATGTTGACTTTACGATTGAGGTTGAGCGTTCGTTGGCGGTTCTTGATGGCGCGGTTTGCGTTCTTGATGCGAATGCCGGTGTAGAGCCACAAACAGAGACAGTTTGGCGTCAGGCTGACCGTTATAAAGTGCCGCGGATCGTTTTCGTCAATAAGATGGACAAGATCGGTGCTGACTTCTTTAACTGCGTCAGTATGATTAAAGACCGTACTGGTGCACAGCCTTTGCCTGTGCATTTGCCAATTGGTGCCGAGAATGAATATGCCGGCCTTGTCAATCTCGTGACAATGCAGGAGTGGGTTTGGGATTCAGAAGATTTGGGCGCGACTTGGCGTCTCAATGAAATCCGTCCAGAGCTTGCTGACAAAGCCGCTGAGATGCGCGCTGAATTGATCGAGTTGATTGTCGAGCAGGATGATGACGTCATGGAAAAGTTTCTTGACGGAGAAGAACCTGATGTTGATACAATCCAGCGCTTGATCCGTAAAGGCACATTAAACATGTCGTTTGTTCCGGTTCTGTGCGGATCGGCCTTCAAAAACAAGGGTGTTCAGCCTTTGTTGAACGGCGTTATTGATTATTTGCCGGGTCCGTTGGATGTTGCTGCCTACACGGGCTTTTCGCCAGATGATGCGACTGAAACTCGTAGTATTGAGCGTCGTGCAAACGATGCCGAGCCGTTCTCTGGCCTTGCTTTTAAGATCATGAATGATCCGTTTGTCGGCTCATTGACCTTTGTTCGTATCTATTCAGGTGTTTTGAAAAAGGGCGACAGCCTGCTTAATTCAACAAAAGGCAAGCGCGAGCGCGTTGGCCGGATGATGATGATGCATTCAAATAACCGCGAAGAAATCGAAGAAGCCTTTGCAGGGGACATTGTCGCGCTTGCTGGCATGAAAGACAGCACTACAGGTAACACCTTGTGCGATCCGTTGAAGCCGGTTGTTCTTGAGACAATGACATTCCCTGATCCGGTCATCGAGATCGCGATTGAGCCAAAGACAAAGAACGACCAAGAGAAAATGGGTGCAGGCCTAGCGCGTCTAGCTGCTGAAGATCCATCTTTCCAGGTTAGCACTGACTTTGAATCAGGCCAGACCATCATGCGTGGTATGGGCGAATTGCACCTTGATATCTTGGTTGACCGTCTTAAGCGTGAATTTAAGGTCGAGGCAAATATTGGTGCGCCGCAGGTTGCGTATCGGGAGACCATCACCAAGGAAGTTGAAATTGATTACACTCACAAGAAGCAATCTGGAGGTACAGGTCAGTTTGCACGGGTTAAAATCCGGTTTTCACCTTTGGCTGAGGGTGGTTTTCAGTTTAGCAATTCAGTTGTTGGTGGGTCGGTTCCCAAGGAATATATACCAGGTGTCGAGAAAGGCATTAATCAGGCAAAAGAGTCGGGTACAATTGCCGGTTTCCCAGTGATTGACTTTGAAGCCGAGCTTGTTGATGGCGCAAGCCATGATGTTGACTCGTCAGTACTGGCTTTTGAGATTGCGGGTCGTGCTGCTTTCCGCGAAGCCATGAACAAGGCAAGCCCAAAATTGCTTGAGCCGGTCATGAAAGTCGAAGTTTTGACCCCGGATGAATATATGGGTGATATTATTGGTGATCTGAACAGCCGCCGCGGTAATGTTGGCGGTATGGATCAACGCGGCAACGCTCGCTCTATAGACGCGATGGTGCCACTTGCTAATATGTTTGGCTATATCAATACTTTGCGCTCAATGAGCCAGGGCCGTGCACAGTATTCAATGACTTTTGACCATTACGAACAAGTGCCTCAAGCGGTTGCGGATGAAGTCCGCGCCAAGATGGCCTAACCGAACTAACGAGCAGGAGAGCAGATAAGATGTCCAAGGAAAAGTTTGACCGTTCCAAGCCGCATTGCAACATTGGCACAATTGGCCATGTTGACCATGGCAAGACTTCACTGACCGCAGCGATCACAAAGATTTTGGCTGAGTCTGGTGGCGCTGAATATTCAGCC
>CAWUWE010000085.1:0-32290 GCA_963926175.1 uncultured Alphaproteobacteria bacterium
ACGTTAAAGGAGAGTTTAAAATGCCTGATAGCAACAAGCCAATTGATAAAAGCAATTTGCCAAGCCGCCATGTTTCAATCGGCCCTGAAAAGGCGCCGCATCGGTCTTATTACTATGCGATGGGCTTGACCGAAGAAGAAATCAACCAGCCGCTTGTTGGCGTTGTTTCCACTTGGAATGAGGCCGCACCTTGTAACATTGCGCTTGCGCGTCAGGCACAGGCTGCCAAACGCGGCGTTCGCGAACATGCCGGCACCCCGCGAGAATTTACCACCATTACTGTTACCGATGGCATCGCCATGGGTCATGCAGGGATGAAATCATCACTTGTCAGCCGTGAAGTGATCGCCGATTCAATTGAATTGACCGTTCGCGGCCATTGCTATGATGCTGTTGTTGGCCTTGCTGGTTGTGACAAATCACTCCCCGGCGTGATGATGGCGATGGCGCGGTTGAATGTACCGTCAGTCTTTATGTATGGCGGCTCAATCCTACCCGGCCGGTTCAAAGACAAAGACGTCACTGTTCAGGATGTTTTCGAAGCTGTTGGCGCACATGCTGCTGGCAACATGTCTGATGAAGATTTGCACGAACTGGAATGCGTTGCCTGCCCAAGCGCAGGGTCATGTGGCGGCCAGTTTACCGCCAATACAATGGCGTGTGTATCTGAAGCGATTGGCCTTGCCATCCCGGGTTCAGCAGGCGCACCAGCACCGTATGAATCGCGTGATGAATATGCCTATCATTCAGGCCGCATCGTGATGGATCTTGTGCGCACTAATCTTCGGCCGCGTGACATCCTAACCCGCAAAGCCTTTGAAAATGCCGCAACTGTTGTTGCTGCCTCGGGCGGTTCAACCAATGCCGGTTTGCATTTGCCAGCTTTGGCATCTGAATGCGGTATTGAATTTGACCTTCATGATGTTGCCGAAATCTTCAAGAAAACTCCATATATTGCCGATCTAAAACCGGGTGGGCGTTATGTGGCGCGTGACATGTTTGAAATTGGCGGCGTTCCGGTTTTGATGAAAACCCTTCTTGACGGCGGGTTCCTGCATGGAGATTGCATCACGGTTACCGGCAAAACCATTGCCGAAAATCTGTCCGACGTAACATTCCCAACCAATCAGGATGTAGTTCGTACAACTGATGCGCCATTGTCACCAACAGGCGGCGTTGTTGGCCTTCGCGGCAATCTTGCCCCTGAAGGTGCCATCGTTAAGGTTGCTGGCATGAAAAACCTGAAATTCAACGGCAAAGCCCGTTGTTTTGATTGTGAAGAAGACGCTTTTGCTGCAGTCGAACGCCGTGACTATCAAGAAGGTGATGTTTTGGTGATCCGTTATGAAGGGCCGAAAGGCGGTCCGGGAATGCGCGAAATGCTAGCCACCACCGCGGCTCTATATGGACAAGGCGCTGGTGATACGGTTGCTTTGATCACTGATGGTCGTTTTTCCGGTGCAACCCGTGGGTTTTGTGTTGGCCATGTTGGGCCTGAGGCAGCTGTTGGCGGACCGATTGGCCTGTTGCAAGATGGCGATACCATCATCATTGACGCCGAAGCAGGAACGATTGAAGTTGATCTTGATGAGACCGAGCTGGCAAAAAGACGCGAATCATGGAAACCGCGTGGCACCGATTACAATGCGGGTGCCATCTGGAAATATGCGCAAACCGTTGGTTCAGCTGAGAAGGGCGCTTTAACGCATCCAGGCGGCAAGGCCGAAACCCATATGTATGCAGATATCTAAAGCCCAACCAGAAACGCAAAAAACCGGGTCAATTTGATCCGGCTTTTTTGTTTGGGGCGATTAACTTTTTAGTGGCTAGGTGCTAAAATGGCACCAAATAGGGGTATGGTCAGATGGTTTTTCCAACCCGCGTGGTGCCCGATCAATCCCCACATCTTTGAGCCGGTCAAGCGCTTCGGGTGACAGCAATAGATGATCAATCCGTACGCCATGATCGCGCTGCCAAGCGCCAGCTTGATAATCCCAATAGCTATAAAAAACCCCAGTTGGATTCAGGCTGCGAAGCGCATCGGCATAACCTTTATGAAGAAGGCTGCGAAACGCACTTCGGCTTTCGGGTCTTGTCAAGGCATCACCAGCCCAGCCTTCGGGATCATAGCAATCGATATCATTGGGAATGACGTTAAAATCACCACCAAGAATTACCGGCTTTTCATCATTTAACAAAGCCAGTGCACGCGCTTCAAGACGCGCCATCCAGCCAAGCTTGTAGTCAAATTTGGGACCTGGTGCCGGATTGCCATTCGGCAGATAAATCGTTGCCACCCGAAAGCCACTGATGTTGGCTTCCATATAGCGTGCCTGTTCATCTTCGGCATCGCCATCCAGCCCCATAACAACATCTTCGATCGGAAACCTGCTTGCAATGGCCACCCCATTGTAACTTTTCTGGCCATGACAGGCGACTTGCCACCCCATCGCCTGAATTGCATCAATTGGGAAATTCACATCCTGTGATTTTGTTTCTTGAATCAGCAAGACATCGCAAGGATCAGTGGCAAGCCATTCGGTTACAATATCCAGCCGCGCTTTGATTGAATTCACATTCCAGCTGGCGATCCGCATGATGGTTAAACAGAAAAAGACGTGCCGCAGCCGCAAGATGCGGTTGCGTTCGGATTGGTCACGGCAAAATATGACCCCATCAAATCCTGCACATAATCCAGTTCGGCATGGTCAATCAGCTCAATCGACATATCATCAACAACCACCTCCACCCCATGCGCGGCAAACACGATATCATCTTCATTACGCTTTTGGTCGATGCTGAAATCATATTGAAAGCCCGAACAGCCACCACCAAGCACCGCAACGCGGAAAAAGCTGCCCTCAGGCTCGCCACTCAGCATTTGCGTAATGCGTTCTGCGGCTGACAAGCTTAGGCCAAAAACACCTGCATTTACCTGTATCGCGGGGGATGCGCTGGTTTCCAGATTACTTTGTTCGCTCATTTGGCTGCCTGTTGCTGATTGTTTTTGTTTATATGAATATGGGACCAGATTGCCTGCAAATCAAGGTTAACAAATAAGCCAAGGCAGAAAGCCAATTGATCGCCCTGCGTGACGATTGCGGTTTTTTGCGGCAACGCCTACATTGATTTGGTAAACTGGGCAATATTTACCGCGAATGGCATTGCCAGCCATCGGTTTTGGTGAACATCCCAAGACATATTAATGGACAGGTGCAATGTGACTGCAAATATCGAACATCGTAACCTAGCGGTCTATGCCTGTCATGGACCAGCAAGCCGTGGCCGTTTTCTGGATGAGCAAGAACATCAATCCCCAACCAGCCGTACACCATTTCAGCGTGACCGTGACCGCATCATCCATTCAGGCGCATTTCGGCGGCTGAAACATAAAACACAGGTCTTTGTCTATCATGAGGGTGATTATTTCCGGACGCGCCTGACTCATTCACTCGAGGTTGCGCAGATCGCACGATCAATGGCGCGGTCGCTTGGGCTGAATGATGATCTAGCCGAAGCCGTGGCGCTTGCGCATGATTTGGGTCATACGCCTTTTGGCCATGCTGGTGAAGACGCGCTTGACCGGCTTATGGCTGATCATGGCGGTTTTGACCATAATGAACAAACGGTTCGGGTGCTAACCCAGCTTGAACAGCGCTATGCCGGTTTTGACGGGTTGAACCTGTCATGGGAAACGCTTGAAGGTGTTGTAAAACATCATGGCGCCATCAAAGATCGTACCACGCTTCGTCCAGCCATTATCGCCATTGATAAAGATATGGATTTACAGCTAGAGCGCCATTCATCAGCCGAAGCGCAACTGGCAAATCTGGCCGATGATATTGCTTATCTTTCGCATGATTTTGACGATGCGCTTCGTGCCGGCCTGTTCAGCATTGACGATATACGGCCATTGCCACAAGTGGGAAAGGCATTGTTAGATATCAAAACAAATTATGGCAATTTAGAATTAGGCCGGATCACCCATGAATTGGTGCGGCGGTTAATTTCGGTGTTTGTCGAGGATATGCTTGGCGTTTCGGCTGGCAATCTGGCGGCATTACAGGCCAAGCATGCAGATGATATCCGCAATCATAAAACGCCGGTGATCGGCTTTTCATCGGACATCGCGGCTGATCTGGAAACCTTGCGCGGGTTTCTGTTCAAAAACATGTGGCGGCATTATAAAGTGAACCGGATGACAAGTAAGGCAAAACGAGTGGTGACAGATCTGTTTGATTTGTTTATGTCCGAACCCAACACCTTGCCTAGTGACTGGCAATTTAGTGGTAGAAAAGCCTTGAGCGACATGACAAATAACGATCGGGCGCGTATTATCGCCGACTATATTGCCTCAATGACCGACCGCTATGCCATTATCGAACATGAACGCCTTTTCGATCTTGGCCCCATTTTACGATAGATCCTGTTCGCGGATAGAGAAAAGACCCGAATAAATGAATATTTTTCCCTTCTTTGAAGTTGAATTTCAAACCATCATCAAGCAGCTTGTTTCCGCCGATTTGCTATCTGGCGATATTGATACAAGCCGTGTTGTCTTTGAGTTGCCGCGCGATGAAAGCCATGGCGATCTTGCAACAAATGCGGCAATGGTTCTGGCCAAACAGGCGGTTAAATCGCCGCGTGATCTTGCTGCCTTATTTGCTGCTGAACTAGCAAAAATCGATGGGGTGATCAGCGTTGATATTGCCGGTCCGGGCTTTTTGAATCTCACCATCGAATCTCGCCTATGGACACGCGAAATCGCCGATATTCTTGCCGCCAATCTGACCTATGGCAAAAGCGATACTGGGGCAGGCGAGCCGGTGAATATCGAATTTGTTTCGGCAAACCCAACCGGCCCATTGCATGCCGCCCATGCCCGCGGTGCGGTGATTGGTGATGCGCTTGCCGGATTGATGGAATTTTGCGGCTGGAACGTCACGCGCGAATATTACATTAATGACGCTGGTGGGCAGGTAGATGTTTTGGCGCGATCAACCTATCTTCGCTATTGCGAGGCAGTTGGCCGTGATATTGGCGCTATTCCGGCTGGTCTGTATCCTGGGCTTTATCTCAAAGATATTGGTCAAGCATTGGCCGCCCGCGATGGTGAACTTCATATTGATAAGCCTGAATCTGAATGGCTTGCGACCGTGCGCAGCTTTGCCATTGACGCCATCATGCAGGGGATCAAAACCGATCTTTTGGCACTTGGCATCAAAATGGATCAGTTTTCGTCAGAGCGCGCAATAGTGAATTCGGGAGCGGTTCAGCGGGCAATTGATAAATTGCAGCAAGACGGCCATCTTTACCAAGGTGTTTTGCAGTCACCAAAAGGCAAAGAGCCTGAAGATTGGGAACCGCGCGAACAATTGCTATTCAAAGCCAGCGAATTTGGCGATGACACTGATCGGCCTTTGCAAAAATCTGATGGTACATGGACCTATTTTGCTGCCGATGTTGCCTATCATCTTGACAAGCTGGAGCGAACCCGCGGCCCTTTAATCAATATTTTTGGTGCTGATCATGGCGGCTATGTAAAACGCATGACCGCGGCGGTTGCCGCTTTATCGGGCATGCAGAACATGCTTGATATCAAATTATGCCAGCTGGTGAATTTGATGGATAATGGACAGCCGGTCAAAATGTCAAAACGTGCTGGCACCTTTGTTACGGTTGAAGATGTGATCGAGGCGGTTGGCGCTGATGTGATCCGCTTTATCATGCTGACGCGGCGCAATGATCAAACCTTGGATTTTGATTTCGCAAAAGTAACCGAACAATCACGCGATAATCCGGTTTTCTATGTTCAATATGCGCATGCCCGCGCCTGTTCGGTTATTCGGCAGTTTGAAAAAGACCAGACGATACCTGAAACGGCAAATCTGAACCTGATTACCCATCCTGCCGAACTGGCTGTTGTAAAAATGCTGGTTGGCTGGCCAAAGTTGGTTGAATCAGCCGCCAGCGCGCATGAACCGCACCGGATTGCCTTTTATCTTGTCGATCTTGCAAGCCGGTTCCATTCATTATGGAATGCGGGTCGGGAAAACCCATCATTGCGCTTTATCCTTGATGATGAGGCAACGACAGCCGCCCGAATGCAACTTGTTCAAGCAACAAGTTTCGTTATTCGAACCGGATTAAATGTGTTATCAATTAAAGCCTTAGAAGAAATGTAGAGTGCAAAATGAGCGATGAAAAACAACAGGTTAGCGGCGTCAATTGGGGGTGGTTTGCCATCCTTGCCAGTATCATTGCCATTGTTGGCGGCACAACCTATTTTATGCTGCCAAGCCTGATTTCAAAAACAGTTACCGATATCACGGTGGTCAAAGCCATTGACGAGCCAATCAAGGTAAAGCCTTTGGATCCGGGCGGTGAGGTGGTCGATCACCAAGATTTGCTTGTTGTTGATATCCTGAAAGGCGGCAGCAAAGCCAATGATCAAACCGAAACGCTACGCCCTACCTCGCCAAGCCCCGAGCCACCGCCGATTGCCAGGGCCAAAAACTCAGCAAAATCAATTTTAGAAACACCCCTAGCAAACAGTGAAGACCAATCCAACATCGACGATAAGTCAATAGCCAATAGCGGTGATGAGGTGGCCAAAGAACTGGCCAAAGAACTGGCCAAAAAGCGCCAACCAAAAGCAAAACATGCACCAAAACCCACAACACAAACTGCGGCAAAAGCTGCCGCGGATAATGATGCAGTTGGTAAAGACGCAACTGGGGCAGACACCAAAAAAGCGGCCAGTGCCAAGCCAACCAAACCGGCTATGGAAAAGCCTGCAGCGGCCAAAGCCGATAAAGACACTCCATCAAAGATTAAGAAGCGGGTGATCGTGATTGAAGGTGATGAACCGCTTTATATGATCCAGCTTGCGGCGTTTCGTAATGCAGAAAAAGCCACTGAGATGGCCAAAATTTTGTCACAGAAACATAAGTCACGGCTGCAAGATTTCGATCTTGAAACGATGTCGGTTGATACCGGCAGTAACGGTATTTTCTACCGCATTGTCAGCGCCCCGTTGCCGCGCCCTAATGCCGATAAGATTTGCGGCGTTTTGCGGCGGTCGGGTCAGGATTGTTTCTTGCGGAAATACACCGCGCCAAGCCCGTAAATCAGGGGGAAGTCCTCAAAACCTTAAACCAAATCTGAACTGGCATTATTACAGCGATTATGACCGACCTCCAAGACACATTCACTGCCGACGAAAGCTCCATAGACCGGCCAAAACAGCTGGCACTTTTCATCAATCTTGACGGGTTTGAAGGGCCGATTGATCTATTGCTGAAACTGGCGCGTGATCAAAAGGTCGATTTGACCAAAATCGCTATTTTGCCTTTGGCCGAACAGTATCTCAGCTTTGTAAATAATGTTCGTGAACTCGATCTGGAAATTGCTGCCGATTATTTGGTGATGGCGGCGTGGCTTGCCTATTTGAAATCGCGGCTTTTGTTGCCTGGTCCTGAGCCCGAGCAGGCCGAAGAAATGGTCGATATGGCGGATGCGTTGCGCTACCAGCTTTTGCGGCTCGAAGCCATGCAGCAAGCTGCCAAACGTCTGTCATCACTTCCCAAACTGGGGCAACAACGATTTGCCCGCGGCGCACCCGAACAGTTTGCCGATACCAGCCAAGCGGTCTGGACAGCATCACTTTATGATTTGTTGTCATGCTACGGCGATATTCGCTCAACCGAAGATGCCGAAACGCTGACCATTGCCTCGACCCGGCTTTATTCGGTTGAAGAGGCGGCAAAACGGTTGCGCAACCTGATTGGGTCAAGCCCAAATTGGACGGTTTTGCAGCATTTCCTGCCAACCGGCCTGCAATCACCGATGGATTTGCGATCGGCAACGGCGTCGCATTTTGTCGCATCACTGGAATTGGCACGCGAAGGCGTGCTAAGACTGCGCCAAGACAATCATTTTGCGCCGCTATATATGAAGGTTAGAGACTAAGATGACGACTTTGTCACCGCTGCAAGATTGCGCCGCCACAATCGAAGCCCTGATTTTCGCCTCGGATCGGCCAATTCGCGAACGCGAACTTATTGTGCATTTGCCAGAAAATATGGATCTTGCCGAAGTGATTGCCGCCGTTGCATTGCGTTATGATTCAACAAGCGGCATTGAACTATGTCAGGTTGTTGATGGCTGGGCGTTTCGCACCAAAGCCAAAATTGCCGAAAGATTAAGCCAGCATAAACAGGTTGAACGGCCACTTTCCCGCGCCGCGCTGGAAGTTTTGGCAATCATTGCCTATCACCAGCCCATCACACGCGCCGAAATTGAAGAAATTCGCGGGATCAACCTATCAAAAGGCACTATGGATATTCTGCTTGAACTTGGCTGGATCAAACCGCGTGGCCGCCGTCGGACGCCGGGTCGCCCCTTAACATGGGGAACCAGCCCAGCTTTTCTTGATCATTTCGGGCTTGCCGATGTTGGTGATTTGCCGGGAATGGATGATTTGAAAGCGGCAGGCCTGCTTCGCAAAGGCCAAATTCTTGGCGCTTTGATGGATCATACACCGCAAAATGATGATCTTGATGATGAAGATAACAGTGACGCCGATTTTCTGGGAGCTGGATTGCTAGAAGCCGGTTATGACGGAGATGAACATGCTTGAATTTGAGCGTATCCGGCATGCCTATAATGGCAGCCTGTCGGTTCGTGATGTCAGTTTCAAGGTTCAGTCAGGCGAGGTTGTGTCACTACTTGGGCCATCTGGATGCGGTAAAACGACTTTGCTACGGTTGGCAGCAGGGCTTGAACAACCCCAACATGGCAGCATTCGCCTTCATGGTGATGTTATTTCGTCACCTGATTACATTCAGCCGCCCGAACAACGCGGCATTGGCTATATGTTCCAAGATTACGCGCTATTTCCGCATATGACCGTGTTGCAAAATGTAGTCTTCGGCCTTGCCGAAAAAGGCAGTGCGGCGACACGGCGCGGGCTTGATGTGCTTGGCGAGGTTGGCATTGACGATCTTAGCGATATGTATCCGCATGAATTATCGGGTGGCCAGCAACAACGTGTTGCGCTGGCGCGGGCGCTTGCACCAAAACCTGCGGTTATACTTCTTGATGAGCCCTATGCCGGTCTAGATAGTCGCCTTCGCGAGCGTATCCGTGACCAGATGCTGCATGTTCTGAAGGCCTCGAATGCCGCAGCCCTGATGGTGACACATGATGCCGAAGAGGCGATGTTTATGTCAGACCGGATTGTTGTTCTGCGCGATGGCCATGTTGTTCAAACCGGCCGTCCGGTGAATTTATATTGCCAACCAAGCAGTGCCTTTGTTGCTGAATTTTTTGGTGAAGTGAACCGCATTGAAGGCATTGTCGCCAAGGATAAGGTTATTACCGCGCTTGGCGAATTTAGCGCGCCGAAAACCCTAAGCGATGGCAGCGCGGCTAGTGTTGTGATCCGGCATGAAGCGCTTTTGATTGATGCTGGTAATGATGGCGTCGTTGGCGAGGTGATGGAATCACGCTTGTTAGGCCGAGCATCGCTGATCCATTTATCGGTGCCAACAGGACGGAATGTGCTTCATCTTCACGCACGCATACCCGGTTTGAACTCGATTGAAGTTGGAAGTCAGGTTCGGGTTCGGGTTGATCCGGCACAGGCATTTGTTTTTGCCGCCGGAATTGGCACTGAATAAGCCAACGGTTAAACCATAATCGCCGAAACCTTTAGTTTTTTCACAGATTTGTCACTTTTCTGTACCGGTTTTGCCAAGGACTTCTTGTAGACAGCTAAAGCCCTGTCTATAGTTTGGGGCAATAGGGCCATTGGTTTTTTTGATGGCCGAAACGAATTGGAAATGAGGACCTAAACTATGTTTGGTGGTACATTCAGTATTTTACATTGGATTGTTGTTCTAGCAGTTGTTCTGCTGCTTTTTGGGGGCAGAGGCAAAGTTTCAGCGATCATGGGTGATTTTGGCAAAGGCTTGCGTAACTTTAAAACAGGTCTGAAAGGGCCTGAAGAAGACGCAGGTGAAGAGGCCGAGGCCATCGAAGAGGCGCCAAAGGCAGCAGCCAAAAAAGCAGCCCCAAAGAAAGCGGCAACCAAAAAAGCCACTGCCAAAAAAGCATCTGCTAAAAAAGCCGCCAAGAAATAGGTGCTAGGAGCAGATAATGCTTGATATTGGCGGCTGGGAATTCTTGGTTGTTGCCTTTGTGCTGATCATGGTGGTCGGCCCAAAGGAGCTTCCAAAAATGCTTCGTGGTTTTACCCGTGTAATGCGTCAGGTGCGAACAATGGCGGCTGAGTTTTCGCGCAGTATGCAGAACATGGCCGACGACGCCGAACTTGGCGATCTAAAAGGCACGCTGGAAGACGTCAAGCGCGGTAATCTGGCTGGGGTCGCCAATGCGATTGATCCTGCAGGAAATCTGAAAGACTCAGTTGAAAATTTAAAAAAATCAGCAACTGAAACAGGTTTGCAGGATGATGTCGGCGAAATCCGCAATCTGGCAGGAACAACCGGTGACGGCTTTGCCGAAGTGATCAATCAAGCACCGGAAAAAGATGCCGCTTCTGCCGCAGCTTCTGATTCAAAAAAGAAAACGGGGAGCTAGGCAAGTATGGCAGAGCAAGACGCAGATAATTCAGGGGTGACCGAAGGCCGTATGACACTGATCGGCCATTTAACCGAGCTGCGAAACCGGCTTGGCGTTGCGCTTGGCGTTTTTCTGCTATTATTCCTGATCAGCGTTGCCCCTTTGCCAGGCACAACAAGCAACAGCATTTCCTATCAGGTTTTCGTATTTCTGCAGGCGCCACTGGCTGAAATTTTAAATGCCAAAGGTGGCGGCCGGATGATTTTCACCGCCCTCCATGAAGGGTTTTTTACGCAAATCAAAGTTGGCTTTTTTACTGCGCTTTGCATCACCTTTCCAATTATCAGCATGCAGCTTTGGAAATTCATTGCCCCCGGGCTTTACAAAGACGAGCGCAAGGCCTTTTTACCGTTTTTGATTGCCACACCGGTTTTGTTTACCCTTGGTGCAGCGATGGTTTATTATGTCGTCACTCCAATGGCATGGGCATTCTTCGTGTCATTTGAGATGGTTGGCGATAACAGTGCGCTGGCAATCGAACTTGAGCCGCGTATTAGTGAATATCTATCGCTGATGATGCGATTGATCTTTGCCTTTGGGCTTGCTTTTGAACTGCCGGTTATTCTGCTGTTGCTGGCACGCGCGGGGCTGGTCACGCATCAGGGCCTGGCGGAAAAGCGTAAAATTGCGATTGTCATCAGCTTTGTCGTTGCTGCGATTCTAACGCCGCCCGATGTAATTTCACAATTGCTATTAGCTGTTCCCATCATCCTGCTTTACGAATTATCGATTTTTGGGGCAAGACTGATGAGCTCGCCTGAAAATAATGAATTCGATAATCACTAAAACAAAGGTAATGCGCCGCAGGTCAATTTTGACGGCCGGCATGCAATTTGCGACTAACTATCCTGATCCGAACCTGACTAATAAACCGAGTTAAAAATGCATGATATCCGTTTTATCCGCGAAAATCCTGATGCCTTTGATGCGGCCCTGAAGCGTCGCAAACTTGCCCCTATGGCAGGTGAGATTTTAAAAACCGATAGCGATCGCCGCGCATTGCAGGCGCAGATTCAAGAAATGCAATCGCGCCGCAATCAGGCATCAAAGGAAATTGGCGCCCTTAAGGCCAAAGGCGGCGATGCCGATGCCTTGATCGCCGAGGTCAATGATATCAAAACCAAAATGCCGGCCCTTGAAACCGACGAAGCCAGCCTTTCCGAAAATCTGGTATCTTGGCTTCTTGAGCTTCCGAACCTTCTCGATGATTCGGTGCCTGATGGCGATGATGAAAATCAAAACCAATTAATCCGCACCATTGGTGATGTTCCCAGCTTTCACTTTACGCCAAAAGATCATGTGGCGTTGGGTGAGGGGCTTGGGCTTATGGATTTTGCGCTTGGTGCCAAATTGGCAGGCGCACGGTTTGTTGTTTTATCTGGCCAGTTAGCCCGTTTGGAACGTGCCTTGGCGGCCTTTATGCTGGACACACATACAGGCGAATTTGGCTATGTTGAGACCTTGCCACCAGCCTTGGTCAACAGCCAAACAATGACCGGTACTGGCCAATTGCCAAAATTTGCCGAGGATCTTTATCGCACTGACGATAAATGGCTAATCCCCACCGCCGAAGTGCCGCTAACCAATATTGTGGCTGATGAGATTACTGACAGTGCGGTTCTGCCATTGCGCATGACCGCCTATACCCAATGTTTCCGGTCGGAAGCTGGATCGGCTGGCCGTGACACAAGAGGCATGATCCGTCAGCACCAATTTTCCAAAGTGGAAATGGTGTCAATCACTCACCCCGATCAATCAGCAGATGAACTTGAGCGTATGACATCATGCGCCGAATCGATTTTGCAAAAGCTGGAATTGCCATATCGTGTGCTAAAGCTTTGCAGTGGCGATACCGGCTTTTCCGCCCAGCAAACCTATGATCTGGAAGTGTGGTTGCCCGGTCAGGACGAAGGCCACGGCATGTATCGTGAAATCTCGTCCTGTTCGAATTGCGGGCCGTTTCAGGCACGCCGCATGAAGGCACGTTTCCGCGATGTTGAAACCGGCGAGACCCGCTTTTTACATACCTTGAATGGGTCGGGATTGGCGGTTGGTCGTACCTTGATTGCCATTCTGGAAAATGGCCAGCAGGAAGATGGTAGCATTCTTCTGCCAAAAGTTCTGCATAGCTATATGGGAACCGACCGGTTGGTGGCAAAGGCCTGATGGCAGCCATATCCAACAAACCTGTCGGCCGCATCCTTATTAGTAACGATGACGGTATAGACTCGATCGGCATCACAATTCTTTGTGAAATTGCGACAGCTTTAAGTGACGATATCTGGATTATTGCGCCAAGTGAAAACCGGTCAGGGGCGTCGCGATCAATCACGCTTCGGCGCGATGTTGTGATCGAAGAAATTGCGCCAAAAACCTTTCGATGTTCAGGAACACCGAGTGACTGCATCATTTTTGGCATGGCTGAAATCCTTGATCATGCTCCCGATCTGGTACTTACCGGCATCAATCACGGCATGAATGTTGCCGATGATATTCTGTATTCGGGAACCGTTGCCGGTGCGATGGAAGCCTCATTGCTTGGCGTGCCAGCAATTGCGCTATCGCAACGTCATGGCCGCGAAGACCCAGTTGACTATGCCGCAAGCCGCCTTTTTGGCGAACAGGTGATCCGCCATATTCTGGAACTGGGTATCCCGCCGCGCACCATTATGAATGTCAATTTCCCCAAAACCGACTCGGCCAGCATCAAAGGGGTGAAACCGGCGCATCTTGACCGGCACAAGCTTGGCGATGTCGTTATCAATGGCGGCGCGCCCAATCACTACCGGCTTGGCCCTTTACATAGCGATCCAGAAACAAGCGATGGGAGCGACCGCGCCGTGCTGAATGATGGCTGGATTTCGCTAACGCCGCTGATGATGGATATCACCGCCCATCATTTGCTTGACCAATTGCCGATATTAGATACAGCGGCGGCGAAATAGGCATATTATGACAGGCGATTTCCAACCCCAAAAAGCGCAGTTGATCATGACATTGCGCGGTATGGGCATTCTAGATTCGCGGGTGTTGGCAGCATTAGAATCGGTGCCGCGCGAATTATTCGTACCGCCAGCATTGTGCCATCATTCCTATGAAAACTCATCGCTTCCCATTGCCTATGATCAAACCATAAGCCAGCCCTATGTTGTGGCGCGAATGACCGAAGCCTTGAAACTTGGCGGGCGTGAACTGGTTCTTGAAATCGGATGCGGCAGTGGCTACCAGTCAGCAATTTTGTCGCATTTATGCCGGCGCGTCTATTCAATGGAGCGCGTTCGTCCATTGCTTGTCGATGCTGAAAATCGGCTTCGTGACCTTCGCATATCGAATATTAGCTTTCGTTTTGGTGATGGATCAAAGGGTTGGCCCGAAGCTGCGCCATATGATCGGATCATTTTAACATGCGGATGCGATAAAATTCCCGACATTTTGTTGCAGCAGCTTAAAATTGGCGGCATCATGGTCGCACCAGAGGGTCATGGCAAAGCGCAATCGCTTGTTGTGGTGACACGGCATGGAACTGGGTTTGAACGCGTCACCTTGATGCCGGTAACCTTTGTGCCACTGATTGAGGGTGAATAAATGCCGCAAAAACGCAAAACCGGTTTTCAATCCTGCGCTTGGGCCTTTGGGTTTTTTACAGTGTCCAGTCTGCTTGCAGCCTGTCAGACACCAAATATATCCTTGAACCGTACGACACCATCCAAATTGATTGTCGCGCCATTGCGCGAACTGGTTGAACCTATTCCGCCAAGTCAAATGGTCGAGGTGCGTGCCAATGATACATTATATGCCTTGGCAATGCGCTATCAGGTGACGCCGCAATCGGTGATCGAGGCAAACGGCCTGCAACCACCCTATAATCTTCGTAAAGGGCAGGCGCTAAAGCTTGTTCCGCGCCGCACCCATATTGTGCGTCCAGGTGACTCGGTCTATGTCATCTCGCAACGCTATGCTGTTAGCCAATATCAATTGGCCCAGCTTAATAATCTGGCGCCGCCATTTGAGCTGAAAAATGGCCAAGCGCTGCAATTACCGAGCAGCCTTGATTTTTTAGTTCTTGATGTTGGTTTACCAGACGGGGTTAGTGGCACCAATATTGCCCAGCCAACGCCAACAAAAACAATTGTTCCTTCCGCTCCACGCAAACGTTTTGTTGCGCCATCACTTGCTGGCAGTTCTGGATTTACATGGCCGGTGCAGGGAGAAATCATCACTGAATTTGGCCCGTCACAACGCGGCGTTCATAATGATGGTGTAAATATCGCCGCAAGCGAAGGTGCATCGGTTGTCGCCGCTGCGAAAGGCCGCGTTGCCTTTGTTGGCACCAATATCAAAAGTTTTGGCAAGCTGGTGCTGGTGAAGCATGATAGCGGCATTATCACCGCCTATGCCCATCTTGGTGATATCAGTGTCAAAGAAGGCGAAATTGTTACCGCTGGTCAATCCATTGGTACAATTGGCAAGTCAGGACGCGTTGATAGTCCGCAATTGCATTTTGAAATCAGAAAATCGCGGCAACCTGTTGATCCGCGAAGCTTAATTTCTTAACCGCCAAAAATCATTATTAAGCCTAGCGGCGCAATGATGTTTTAGTGCGTGCGGCAAGGTCGGTAATGAATTGCCATGCAACCCGACCCGACCGTGAACCACGGCCAACTGACCATGCCAATGATTCATGTCGTATATCAATACCATCTGCTTTAATATTGTAAAAATTTACATATTCATCAATCATTTCAAGATATGTATCCTGATCGATTGAATGAAATCCAATCCATAAACCAAACCGGTCAGACAGCGAGACGGTTTCTTCGGTTGTTTCAGACGGATTAATCGCGGTTGATCGTTCATTTTCCATCATTTGCCGTGGCATCAGATGCCGCCGGTTGGATGTGGCATAGAAAACAATATTATCCGGGCGGCCTTCGATGCCGCCTTCCAGCGCCGCCTTTAGCGATTTATAGGTGCTTTCGCCGCCTTCAAAAGCAAGATCATCCGAGAAAATGATGAAATAGCGGTCAATTTGCGCCAGAAATGCCATCAAGAATGGTAAATCGGCAATGTCTTCACGATGAATTTCAACAAGCCCAAGATCATGCCCACCCTTAATCACCGTGCCATGAACCGCCTTGACCAGTGATGATTTGCCAGTGCCACGCGCACCCCATAACAGCGCGTTATTCGCCGGAAAGCCCTTAATAAAGCCCATCGTGTTTGACAATAGATCATCACGCTGTTCATTGATTCCTTTTAACAAGCCGATATCAAGCCTATTTACCTTGGCAACAGCAACAAGCTGGCGAATATCGGATTGCCAGACATAGGCATCAGCCTTTCGCAGGGCGTCAGGTGCCATATCGATTGGATGTTTGCGCTCAAGCGCATCTGCAATGCGGGTTAATTGGCCAAGAAGAAGGGCTGTATCGTCAGACTTGCTCATTTTTTGCTCGGTTCAGTCACTATTGTTGTGGAAACAGTATAAAAAGGGAATATGGGTCATTGCAGCAAAGCGCAAGGGCGTTTATGTTCCATCCTAGTATTTTTAAAGAAAATTGGAGAAATTCAGAAATGTTTATTACCCCAGCATTTGCGCAGTCAGGTGGCTTTGCAGAAGGCGGATTTGGCTTGCTGCCAATCGTTTTCGTCATGGTTATTTTCTATTTCCTGTTGATCCGGCCACAACAAAAGCGCGCCAAGCAGCATCGTGAATTATTGACCTCGATCCGTCGTGGCGACAAGATTGTTACAACGGGTGGCCTGACCGGTACAGTGGTCAAGGTCACTGATGACGTTGACACGGTTGATGTCGAAATTGCCACAGGCGTAAAGGTTCAAATTGTGCGGGCGATGATTGCCGATGTAAGGGGCAAAACCGAGCCAGCCAAAACCGAGCCAGCCAAAGCCAAGCCAGCCAAAGCCAAGCCAGCCAAAGCCAAGCCAGCCAAGTAAATTGCTGGATAAACAGCCCCATCACATAGGCGGATTCGGTGATTGCCGGCAAAGCCTACAGGGTAAAGCTGTGTTTCCGTATTTCTAGCCAAGAGTATTGTCGTCATGTTGCAATTCCAGCTTTGGAAAAAACTACTTGTTGTGATGGTTGCCGTTTTGGGAATCATCTTTGCGCTGCCAAATCTTATTGGCAGCGATGACGGCGCTGGTGCAGATTTTTTGTCTGGCAAACAAATTAATCTTGGCTTGGATCTTCAAGGCGGGTCGCATCTTCTGCTTAGTGTCGATGTTAACGCGGTAAAACAGGAACGGCTCGAAAATCTTGGTGAAACACTGCGACGTGATTTCCGCTCGGAAAAGATCCGCTTTGGCGGGCTTGCCGTTGCCAATGAAACGGTCTCGTTGCAAATTCGCAATCCAGAAGATGCCACCAAGACAAAGCAAATCTTTACCAATCTTCGCAATGAATACACGGTCAGCAATGATGGGCTGACTTACCGTCTAGCCTTCAATGAGGCTGGGCTTGCTGCGATGCAAACACGCACGGTTGAACAATCGATCGAGATCATTCGCCGGCGGCTTGACCCTGAAGGCACCAAAGAGCCAGTCATCCAGCGGCAAGGGCTTGATCGGATTCTGGTTCAATTACCCGGCGTTGAAGATCCTGAAGCAGTAAAACGGCTTCTTGGCCGTACGGCAAAGCTGACATTCCAACTTGTCGATATGCGGATTAGCGCCACCGAAGCTATCCAACGTGGCCGCACGCCACCGGGAAGCGTCCTGATGCAAAGCGCAAATGATGATGGCCGAAGCTATGTTATTGAAAAACGGGTCATGGTCAGCGGTGAGATGCTTGATGGGGCAACGGCAACTTTTGACCAGAACAACCGCCCAGCGGTCAGCTTTATCTTGAACGCTGCCGGTGCGCGCCAGTTTGGCAAGGTAACTGGCGAAAATATTGGCCGTCCTTTTGCGATTATTCTCGATGGCAAGGTTGTATCAGCCCCGACAATTCAGGCGCAGATTTTTGGCAGTGGGCAGATTACTGGCGATTTCAGCGTTTCCGAAACAAACGAATTGGCGCTCGTCCTGCGGGCAGGGGCGTTGCCAGCCCCGTTGATTATTCTTGAAGAACGCTCGATTGGTCCCGGCCTTGGCGCAGATTCAATTGCCGCTGGTGAAATTGCGGCGGTCATTGGCATTATCCTTGTCGCGATCTATATGGTCGCCAGCTATGGCTTTTTTGGCTGGCTTGCTGTTGGCGCGCTAACCGTAAATATCATTTTGATTGTGGCGGCGCTATCGGCCTTGCAGGCCACCTTAACGCTTCCGGGCATTGCTGGTATTGTCTTGACGATGGGCATGGCGGTTGATGCCAATGTTCTGGTGTTTGAGCGTATTCGTGAAGAATTATCAAAGGGCAGGTCGGCCATTGCGGCGATTGATAGCGGCTATCAGCGTGCCATTTCAACAATCATCGACTCGAACCTAACCACCTTATTTGCAGCGCTATTTCTGTATATTTTTGGGTCGGGACCAATCAAGGGCTTTGCCGTTACACTAGGTATTGGCATTGCCACATCCATGTTTACGGCGGTTATGGTGACACGTCTGTTCATTGTTTTCTGGGTTGAACGCAAACGCCCCACCAGACTTGTTCTCTAAGAAGGGTTCTAACCGATGCGTCTAAAACTTGTTCCTGAAAACACGTCAATCAATTTTCTGAAATTTTATCGGCTTGCCTTTATTTTATCGTCATTACTTATCGCCGGATCGATTGGGCTTTTTGCAACTATCGGGCTGAATCTTGGCATTGATTTCAAAGGCGGTATTCTTATCGAAGCGCGCCATAACACAGGCCCTGCCAATATTTCAGGTCTTCGTGGTGATCTTGAATCCTTGGGCCTTGGTGATATCAGCCTTCAAGGTTTTGGTACCGAAACCGATATCCTGATCCGTATTCAACGCCAAGATGGTGATGAAAAGGCGCAAATCGCCGCGATTCAGCTTGTTGGTAACACGCTTGGAAGCGAATATGACATCCGCCGAACCGAATTTGTTGGGCCAACGGTTGGTGCTGAACTGGCCGAAAAAGGCATTTTGGCGGTTGTTTGTGCGCTATTGGCAATCATGGTCTATATCTGGTTCCGTTTTGAATGGCAGTTTTCGATCGCTGCGATTTTGGCGCTTACCCATGATGTTTTGTCGACGATTGGGCTTTTTGCACTGACAAATTTTGAATTTAATCTGGCCACCGTGGCGGCGATTTTGACCATCGCTGGCTATTCGATCAATGATACGGTTGTGGTGTTTGACCGTGTCCGTGAAAATCTACGCCGCTATAAATCCTACAGCCTTGACGATATCTTGAATAAGTCATTGAATGAAACCTTGTCACGAACGGTTATGACCTCGGTCACAACCCTGCTTGCTTTGGTTGCAATTGTGATTTTTGGCGGCGCGGTGCTTCGCGATTTTGCCATTGCAATGATCTGGGGCGTATTGGTCGGCACCTATTCATCAGTGTTTGTTGCTGTTGGCCTATTATCACGCTTAGACATTAAACGCGGCGATGATGATAACAATAATGACATTGAAAAGCCCCAATATGAACGAAGCTAGATCTCCGAGCGACGCATCAAGCGACCTTATTGACATCCACACCTTTGAAGGTGCCAGTGATTTGCAGTTGATCCATGGCTATGGTGCCAACAGCTTTCGCATCTCTGGTAAACGCTACAGCGGAGCTGTGATCGTCTATCCACGCCAAACGAAAATCTGGACGCCGCCAGCCAGACCTGAAACGCTGAAACTTGATGCTCTTTTGCCGCATTTTGGTGATGGTTTTCCACCTTTATTTATTCTCGGGGTTGGCGGCGCGCCGATGGATCCGATAAATGATTTATCGGCGGCGCTTCGCAATCATGGCATTGCGCTTGAGGTCATGTCGACAGCTGCAGCTTGCCGCACTTGGAATGTACTGATGAGCGAAGGGCGCGATGCAGTCACCGGCCTTTATGACGTTGCCTAAACAACTTTCTGCCCAAACCGGTCAGCATGACAGATAACGCCAAAACCGCATTAGCTGCATTGGGTGATAGCGATCATCCGCTTGGCCGCCCTTTGGCACTTTGTTTGATGTTTGAACCCGCAAATGACCAATGGCTTGCCGCCTCAATATTCGACCTTGCGATTGCGCTTGATTTGGCGCTTCACATCCCAAGCGAGTCACTTCTTGCCGCAATCCGCGTTCAATGGTGGGTTGATGCCTTGTCGGGAAGCACCACACAAACAGCCCCACTTGTCACGCAGCTGCAAGCGCAATTTCAAACCCATAGAGGGTTGCAGTTAGAGATTATTGATGTGATTGGTCATTGGCAAACCGCCTGTCATGGTGAAAATCGAGACAGTGTTGATGGCTGGGGGGCTATTTGGGCGCTTGTCGCCAACCATATGGGGCAGGCGGTGCACTCAGAAATTGCAACCGATATTGGCCACCAATTGCGTCACGCAATAGGCAGGCATGAACGACAGGCGGCATTGCCATTGGACAGGCGGCAGATCAACGGCCTTCGCCAAAGTGATTCCGGGCGAAAGCGGTCATGGCTGTATTTGGCGGCTTGCTGGCTTCGCTATTTGCAACGCCCCAACGCAGACATGCATCATCCGGCGCTGGTTTGGCAGATGCTGGCATGGCAGTTATTCGGCCCACCAAAATAGGCCTTGGATGTTAAAAGGCTGGTTTATTGCGCTGCGGTCGCATTGCCCCATGCGGTTAATTTGGTCAGGGCACGTTCAGCATAGGCAGCTTTGCGGTCACGCCCACGAGGCCGCCGCCCACGCTCATTTACCGGTAATTCAGGAAACAAACCAAAATTGACATTCATTGGCTGGAAACTATCGGCCATTGCACCGCCGGTAATATGCGCAAGAAGCGCACCATGTGCGGTATCGACTGGTGGCTTGATCCATTCAGTACCAAGCATCTCTGCTGCCGCCATACGACCAGCAAGCAGGCCAATAGCGGCCGATTCAACATAGCCTTCAACGCCGGTAATCTGCCCAGCAAAGCGCAGTTTTGATTTGGCTTTCAGCCGCAATTGCGGATCAAGAAGACGCGGCGAATTGATAAACGTATTGCGGTGTAACCCTCCAAGCCGTGCAAATTGGGCATTTTCAAGGCCGGGAATTGTTTGGAACACCCGCACCTGTTCGCCATGTTTCAGCTTTGTCTGAAACCCAACCATATTATAAAGCGTGCCAAGCGCGTTATCCTGACGAAGCTGGATTACCGCATGGGGGCGTGATCCATCATGCGCGTTGGTAAGACCAACTGGCTTCATTGGCCCCCAACGCAGCGTTTCGCGCCCACGCGAAGCCATGATTTCAATTGGCATACATCCGTCAAAATAGGGAGTGCTTTCTTCCCACTCTTTAAACGACATTTTTTCGCCAGTTAAAAGCGCATCAATAAAAGCTTCATATTGCTGCTGTGTCATTGGGCAATTGATGTAATCCTTACCGTCGCCACCATCAATGGATTTGTCATAACGTGACTGAAACCAGGCCACATCCATATTCACACTGTCAAAATGGACAATCGGCGCGATCGCATCAAAAAAGGCAAGATCATCTTCGCCGCCCCACCGCCGGATTGATTCGGCAAGTTCAGGCGATGTCAGGGGGCCAGTGGCAATAATAACCTGCTGCCAATCTTCGGGAATATCAGCAATTTCTTCGCGCCGAACCGTGATGAGGGGATGCGCGTCAATCTTGGCCTCGACAGCCGCGGAAAAACGGTCACGATCCACCGCCAAAGCGCCACCAGCAGGCACTTTTTCAGCATCTGCTGCCTGCAAGATCAATGATCCCAAAATCCGCATTTCTTGATGCAAAACACCAACAGCATTTGCCGTTGCATCATCTGACCGAAAGGAGTTGGAACAAACCAATTCGGCAAGGCCTTCGCTGTGATGCGCATCGGTTTTACGCGTTGGGCGCATTTCATGGATCACCACAGACACATTCATGCTGGCAATTTGAAAAGCAGCCTCACAACCAGCAAGACCACCACCAATCACATGAACAGGAGCAAGATCATTCATCATAGATCACTTTTTTAAAACACGGGCAAGGTAGGTGCCGGTATGGGATTCAGCGACTTTCACCACTTGTTCAGGCGTGCCTTCGGCAACAATATAGCCGCCACCATCGCCGCCTTCAGGGCCAAGATCGATAATCCAATCGGCGGTTTTGATCACATCCATATTATGTTCGATCACAATGACGCTATTACCTTGTTCAACGAGTTCTTGCAGAACCTCCAACAGCTTGGCAATATCATGAAAATGCAAACCGGTTGTTGGCTCATCCAGAATGTAAATCGTGCGACCCGTTGCGCGGCGCGATAATTCTTTGGATAATTTAACACGCTGTGCCTCACCACCTGACAGGGTGGTTGCCTGCTGGCCAATACGAACATAGCCAAGCCCAACGCGAAGCATCGTTTCCAGCTTTTCCCGGATAGATGGCACCGCCTTGAAATAGTCAACACCTTCTTCTACCGTCATATCCAGAATATCGGCAATGGATTTGCTGCGCCATGTAATTTCCAGCGTTTCCCGATTATAACGGCGTCCCTTGCAACTATCGCATGTCACATAGATATCAGGCAGGAAATGCATTTCGATCTTGATCAGGCCATCGCCCTGACAAGCCTCGCAACGCCCACCTTTGACATTGAACGAAAAGCGTCCGGGCGCATAGCCACGCGCCTTAGCTTCGGGAAGACCTGAAAACCATTCGCGGATTGGGGTAAAGGCGCCTGTATAGGTTGCTGGATTTGACCGAGGAGTCCGGCCAATCGGTGATTGATCAATATCAACAACCTTATCCAGAAATTCTGCACCATAAATGGCTTTGTGCGGGGCAGGAATCTCTCGTGCTTTATGCAAATTCCGCGCAAGTGATTTCCATAAGGTTTCCAGAACCAAGGTTGACTTGCCGCCACCTGAAACCCCAGTGACACAGGTCATCACACCAAGCGGGAATTTCACCGAAACATCCTGCAAATTATTGCCTGTGGCGTTTTCTACCCTGATAAACCGGTCTTTTTTCGGCGTACGACGCTTTTTCGGCACGGCAATTTCTAATTTGCCCGATAAATATTGGCCGGTCAGTGAGTCTGGGTGATTCATCACATCATCTGGTGTACCAGCGGCAACAACATGGCCACCATGAACGCCTGCACCCGGCCCCATATCGACAACATAATCAGCCAGCAAAATTGCTTCTTCATCATGTTCGACAACCAAAACTGTATTACCAAGGTCGCGAAGCCGAACCAAGGTTGATAACAGCCGGTCATTATCGCGCTGATGAAGCCCGATTGACGGCTCATCGAGAACGTAAAGAACCCCGGTCAGGCCAGAGCCAATTTGTGACGCCAGCCGGATGCGTTGGGATTCGCCGCCTGACAAAGTGCCAGAATTGCGCGACATTGCCAGGTAGCCAAGCCCAACATTGACCAAAAAGCCAAGCCGCTCGTTGATTTCCTTTAAAATACGGGCAGCAATTTCTGAATCTTGACCGGTTAATTTTATGCTTAAATCAACAAACCATTGGCGGGCATCGGCAATTGATAAACGAGCAATATCAGATATGTCATGCATATCAATTTTGACTGCCAGAGCTTCATTTTTCAGACGTTTGCCCTTACAGGTTGTGCAGGGTAGGTTCGCCCGGTATTTTTCCATCTCGTCACGCACCCATGACGAATCGGTTTCACGATAGCGGCGCACAAGATTTGGCATAACGCCTTCAAACGGCTTTACCGTGCGATATGACCGCATACCATCGTCAAAGTCGATTGTGACTGGCATTTTGCCCGATCCGTGAAGAATGATCGACTGAACATCATCATCCAGATCATTGAAAGATATATCGAGAGAGAATTTAAATTGTTTCGCCAATGATTCCAGCGTTTGCAGATAATAGCGAGACGTGTTTGACGACCAAGGTGCCAAGGCACCATTGCGAAGGCTGGCTTGGCGATCAGGAACCACAAGCTGTTCGTCAAAATGGCTTTTGACCCCAAGACCATCACAAGCCCCGCAGGCACCATAAGGATTATTGAACGAAAACAGCCGCGGCTCGATCTCATCAATGGTAAAGCCCGAATCAGGACAGGCAAATCTGGCAGAAAACACAATCCGCTCGTCATTATCCGCGTGATCGGCAAAAACCAAACCGTCACTAAGGCCAAGCCCTGTTTCCAGCGAGTCTGCGAGACGCGTTGCCAATTCATCGTGATCACCGGTGATCACAACGCGATCAACAACAACCTCGATATCATGTTTCTTCTGCTTATCGAGTGTTGGCGTATCGTCAACATCATAGATCTCGCCATTAATGCGAACCCGGCTGAACCCTTTGCGATGCAATTCGCCAAGCTCTTTGCGATATTCACCTTTGCGTCCGCGAACGATTGGTGCCAGTAGATATAGCCGTGCGCCATCATCAAGCGCCAATAAGATATCAACCATCTGGCTGACGGTCTGGCTACGAATTGGCAGACCCGTGGTTGGCGAATAAGGAATACCGATCCGCGCCCACAAAAGCCTCATATAGTCATAAATCTCAGTAACCGTGCCGACGGTTGATCGCGGATTGCGTGATGTTGTTTTCTGTTCGATTGAGATGGCCGGCGACAAGCCTTCGATCAAATCAACATCTGGTTTGTTCATCCTATCCAGAAACTGGCGCGCATAGGCCGACAGGGATTCGACATAGCGGCGCTGGCCTTCAGCATAGATCGTGTCAAAGGCAAGTGAAGATTTGCCCGAACCGGACAAGCCAGTCAAAACGACAAGCTGGTCACGCGGTAAATCAATGTCCACATTCGCAAGATTATGCTCACGCGCACCACGAACCGAAATCATGCGCGGTTCAATGCCTTTGGCAGGGCGGGCGGTTTGCTGAGCCTTTTTGGCCAGCGCGGTTCTTTTATTTTCATTTGACATGTGTGGATTATAGACCGTCCGGCTGCCGATTTGCTAGTCTTTTCGGGGCCGTTCGCGTCAAAAACTGATTTGCAAATTTCACAAAACCCATCGCATTTTGGCCGATTACAACAGGCTAATTTTACATATTTGCGATTGATCCCAACGAAGGCCGATTTATCCTTGTCATACCCTTACCAGCATGGGTAATCTGGGTTGGCAAATCGGCAGATTGTTTTAGCTAAAAAATCCAAAACATATTTCATTCAGGAGCAAAATCGCAATGGCAGGCAGCGTTAACAAAGTCATCCTAGTTGGCAATCTAGGGCGCGACCCTGAAGTGCGGTCAACACAAGACGGCAGCAAAATCGTCAATCTATCAATCGCCACTTCCGAACGTTGGAAGGATAAAAACACCGGCGAACAGCGCGAAAAGGCCGAATGGCATCGCGTTGTCATCTTTAACGAGAGCCTTGGCCGGATCGCCGAGCAATATCTCCGCAAAGGTTCGACATGCTATATCGAAGGCCAGTTGCAGACCCGCAAATGGACCGATCAGCAGGGTGTTGAAAAATACACAACCGAAGTGGTTTTGCAACGTTACCGCGGGGAAATGACGCTTCTTGGTGGACGAGGCGACTCATCCAGCATGGGCGATAGCGGCGGCAATAGCAGCAATCAGGTCAGCTATGATCAAACCCCGCAAGCCGGTGGCCAATCAAGCCCGCCACCAATGCGCAGTTCAAATGATATGGATGACGATATTCCATTCTAAATCAAGATTTTAAAACCCATATTTAATTCAGTATCTTGTTTACATGGCAAGATACTGTTTTTTTTGCCGAAAAAACGGTCAAAACTACAATATTTGGTGTCATAGCTTGCATAAATCGTGTAAATATTGTGTATAACTTGTGACATTGTCTTTACATTGTCACCGAGCGATGCGGAAATGGCTCATTTGCTGTTCCCAAAGGCAGAAAGAACAATGGCGTGACCGACATAACCGATTCGACCAATCCAACAATTTCGATTTCGGAGGAGATGCGCAAATCCTATTTGGATTATGCCATGAGCGTGATTGTTTCGCGTGCGCTTCCCGATGTGCGTGATGGCCTAAAGCCAGTTCACCGCCGCATTCTTTACGCCATGATGGAAGGCAATTACGATTGGTCAAAGCCACCGCGTAAATCGGCACGTATTGTTGGTGATGTCATGGGTAACTATCACCCGCATGGCGATTCATCGATTTATGAAGCCATGGTGCGGATGGCGCAGGATTTCTCGATGCGTCTGCCATTGGTTGACGGGCAGGGCAATTTTGGATCAGTCGATGGTGACCCGGCCGCCGCGATGCGTTACACCGAATCACGGCTTGCCCGCTCGGCCGAAAGTCTGCTTCGCGATATCGACAAAAACACTGTAGAATTCGCCGCCAATTATGACGAAACCCAGCTAGAGCCAACAGTTCTTCCCGCCGAATATCCAAATCTGCTGGTGAATGGCGCAAATGGTATCGCGGTTGGTATGGCAACCAATATTCCGCCGCATAATCCGGGCGAGGTGATTGCCGCTTGTGAGGCCTATATTGCCAATCCCGAGATCACTACCGAAGAAATCAACGTCATTGTTCCGGGGCCTGATTTTCCAACTGGCGGCCTGATTATGGGACGCCACGGCATTCGTGAAGCCTATGCCAATGGTCGTGGATCGATCATCATGCGGGCAAAGGCCGAAGTCCAGACCAACGCTAAGGATCGTGAAGCCATCATCATTCACGAAATCCCCTATCAGGTGAACAAGGCGCAATTGCTTGAGCGTATCGGTGAAATGGTTCGCGAAAAAACACTTGAGGGCATTTCCGATATCCGCGACGAGTCTGACCGTAACGGTATGCGCGTCGTGATCGAAATCAAACGCGACGCGTCGGGTGATGTGGTGCTAAACCAGCTGTATCGCCATACAAGGCTGCAAACCAGCTTTCCCGTGAATTTGTTGGCTATGAATGGTGGCCGCCCACAGCAGATGGGCATTAAAGACGTGATTGTTGCGTTTTGCGCCTTTCGCAAAGAAGTGGTGGTTCGCCGGACGACCTTTTTGCTGTCAAAAGCGCGTGATCGTGCGCATATTCTCGCCGGCCTTATGGTGGCGCTTGCCTCAATTGACACAATCATTGAATTGATCAAAAAGGCACCCGATACTGAAACCGCACGCAATAAATTATGCGAAACCAACTGGCCAGCGACCGACGTGGCTGATTTCATCTCGCTGATTGATGATCCTGGGCATGAGGTGATTGACGGTCATTACCGGCTTTCGGAAACACAAGCGCGGGCCATTCTTGAATTACGCCTTCAGCGCCTAACTGGCATGGAACGCGACAAGCTTAGCGATGAAACCCGTGAACTTGCTGATAAAATTGCCGATTATCTTGATATTCTTGGGTCGGACACGCGGGTTAGCCGTGTTGTTCTTGACGAATTAGCAGCGACACGCGAACGCCTGTCAAACCCGCGGCGCACTGAAATCACTGACCAGCTTGGCGATCAGGATGATGAAGATCTGATCCAGCAGGAAGATATGGTCGTAACGGTTAGCCATCGAGGCTATATCAAGCGGGTGCCATTGTCAGTTTACCGTGCCCAGCGTCGGGGCGGCAAAGGCCGCGCTGGCATGAAAACCCGTGATGAAGATTTTGTGACACGGCTTTTTGTCACCAATACACATACGCCGATTTTGTTCTTTACCTCACGCGGCATGGTTTACCAGCTAAAATGCTACAAGCTGCCTGAAGCCGCGCCGCAATCGCTTGGCAAGGCAATGGTCAATATCCTGCCAATTGAGCTGGAAGAAACCATCAATACCGTCATGCCAATGCCCGAAGATGAATCAAGCTGGGCGGATTTGAATGTTATGTTTGCCACTGCATCAGGCAATGTAAGGCGTAATAACCTTAGCGATTTCACCAATATCAAGCGCAATGGCAAAATCGCCATGAAGCTTCAAGACGGTGATGATCTTGTTGGCGTTCTGCCTTGTAGCGATGAAGATGATGTGTTGATGGCAACGCGCAATGGCAAGGCGATCCGCTTTGCCGCCAATGCTGTTCGCGTCTTCCGTGGACGTGATAGCACCGGCGTTCGCGGTATCCGTCTTCTTGGCGGCGATCGTGTTGTTTCCATGTCGATTATCGCCGATGAAGATAAAGAATTTATCCTGTCAGTTACCGAAAATGGCTATGGCAAACGGACACCAGTCAGTGATTATCGGCGTTCCGGCCGTGGCGGGCAAGGGGTTGCCAATATCGAAACCAGCAAACGCAATGGTCAGGTCATGGCTTCATTTGCCGTGGTTGAAGAAGATCAATTGATGCTTGTCACCAATATGGGACAGGTCATCCGTATCCGGGTTCATGGCGGCGAGGGTGACTCGATTCGGATTGCCAGCCGTAAAACGCAAGGCGTAAGGCTGTTTGATGTTGCCGATGATGAGAGCGAAAAGGTGGTTTCGGCCGGTCTGGTTCGCGAAACCGACAGTGATGACGACGATGATCATGAAGATGGTCATACCGAGGGTCATGACGGCAACCATAACGGTGATCAAACTGGTGGTGACACAGGTGAAACCGCAGCAATTGCCCCACCAAATGCCAATGACGGGCCAGATAGCAATGTCGGGTCAGATGCCGTTGATGCGCCGTCAGATGCGGACAATCCGTCCAATCAAGCGGGTGATGAGGACAATCAATGAGCCAGAAGGTCATTATTTATCCGGGCACCTTTGACCCGCTAACATATGGCCATATCGACATTATCGAGCGTGGCGCAAGACTTGGTGATCAATTGATTGTGGCTGTATCGCTCAATCTTGGCAAACAGCCGCTTTTTTCAATTGAAGAACGCACCGAACTGGTCAAGTTCCAAGTCGCGCGGATCAATGACGCAAACAAGACTGGTTTGCCAGTTCTAGTGAAAAGCTTTTCCGGCTTATTGACCGATTTTGCCACGCAGCAGGGCGCAACATCCATTTTACGCGGGCTTCGCGCTGTCGCTGATTTTGAATATGAGTTTCAAATGGCCAGTATCAACAAGCGGCTTCATGGCGAATTGGAAACAATGTTTCTTATGGCTGCCGAGCAGCAGCATTTTGTTGCCTCACGCTTTGTAAAAGAAGTTGCCGTTTTTGGCGGTGATGTATCTAGCTTTGTTCCAGACAATGTTGCCAAGGCGTTAAAGCAGAAACTGGCGGAAAAAAACGCCTAAGCGGCCCGCCATATTAAAAAGCCGCTCTGCCTTACCCCACAGCGCTATGATATTCAGAAAACAAAATGGTTTCGTGCCATATGATTGGCCTATCACACACCCCAGACAAGCGGTAAAAACCTGATCTGGAAATAGACAAAAATAAAGGCCAGCAAGGGTTACTTTAGGGTTTACACAAAATCGACACGTCTCTATAAGGTGTCGGAGTGATGAAGCCCGATGTCATCGCAAGGGTCGCAAGACCTGAAAAAGTTTTAAAGTTCGGGCGCGTAGCTCAGTTGGTAGAGCAAGTGACTTTTAATCACTGGGTCACAGGTTCGAATCCTGTCGCGCTCACCATTACCTGACACCAACATACGGTAAACAAATCACCCCCGGCCATGAAAATGACCGGGGGTGATTTGTGCCCAAATGCCCAAAGGGTGGAAAAGCTATTCGGTGACACAAAATCCAGTTTTATCAAGCGCAATCACATTGCCATCACCCTCACGGCAACAGGCAAATGATTCGCGGGCAGTCATCGAAGATGCAATCAAATTGGTCAATGCCAACTTGGGCAAAGTTGGAAAACGACAACGCCTTGACATGGTGTTCACTGACAGGTCGCTGAAAAAGCTTACATTTACATGGTTCATTTCTCGCCTCTAGATTGGCCTTTGATTGTTTTGATCACTACTTATTCGCGTTCTTTCTTTTTCTAATTCAATAATAACTTGATTTGATTTTTCGTTTATTACGGCTCACAATTGCGTGAGCTTGAAAAAAAAAGCTTCACCCTGCAAAAAGTGATATGCGACAGTCTCCAAATGGCAGAAACTCCAAAATCCCCAGATGATGCGGTGGAAAACCCTTTCGCTTCAAGAGCGAGCGCCGATCGTTCTGATGAGAACAGCTATCTTTTCCAACGTTTTGAAAAGCTGGAATTCACTGGAACGGCATGGAGCTATTTTAAGATCTATTTTATCAATATTCTTTTGACCCTTTTGACCCTAGGGCTTTATGTACCATGGGCGCGGGTGAAGCGGCGGCGCTATTTTTACAGCAATACCCGTATCTTGGGCGATGGCATTGATTATCTTGCCACCGGTTTCGATTTACTGAAGGGCTGGCTTTTGGTTCTGGCGGGGTTTGCCCTTTTTTACGCCTTGCCGTTTTTCGATTTTGGCATTGCCTATTTAGACACGATTTTTCTTATCGGGGCATTCATCGCCTATCCTTGGGCGCTGAATAAATCACTGCAGTTCAATGCGCGGAATATTGTCTGGCGTGATGTTCGCTTTACATGGCATGGCAGCTATTGGGGTGTCGCCGTGAATTTGTTTATTGTCCCATTGGTGGGCCTTTTGACACTTGGCCTGCTGCTGCCACTCGCATCGCGAATGATGAAGCATTATATCGCCAAAAATTATAGTTTTGGGTCAAAACGATTCGAGATAGCAACCAATCTAAGGAATTTTTACAAAGCTGGGTTCAAAACATTCATGCTGGGTTTTGGCATTGCATTTGTGACAATTATGCCGCTTGGCATCGCTTATTTTAATCAAAATCTTCTCGAGATGATTGGTATGAACTCCCACTTACGCTGGACGATCATTTTAATCATGCTTCAACTCCTCATGGTGGGGTTATTTTTGGTCACCACAACTTTTTACCGCGCACAAACCCGCAATCTAATGATTAATGGGTTAAGGCTGGATGATAATATCCGGTTCCGGTCTGAATTATCAGGGCTAAGGCTGGCCTGGATTGCTTTGCAAAATGCGGCTCTGATCATCCTTAGCTTCAGCTTGCTATTGCCGTGGGCGCATGTACGCTATTATCGCTATTTGACCGAAAACACCTATGTCCGTCCTTATAATGATATGACTCAATTCGTTGATAACGAACGAAATTCTGGCTATTCGGTGGGTGATGCGTTCAGTGAAGCCGCTGGCCTTGAAATTACATTGTAAGTTTTTTTAAAAATGCAAATCACCGGCAGTTTTACCCCTCAACAAACCTCCAAGCTTTATCCGGCTTTGTTATTGGTTGATGAACCCAATCAGCCATCTGATCAATTGCTGCTTGCCATTGATGGACATGATCCTGCCTTAGCCCCAGTCACAATTACGCATGTTACCGCAATGATGGCGGGGGCTGATTGGCGGATCACGCTTGCGGGAAGGGGTGTTTTCACCCTGTCAGCGCCAGCTTTACCCGATGGTTTGACAGCTTTCCTGCCCAAAGGCGCAAAGCGCAGTTTCTTTATTGGTTTGGCAGAAAGATTAAAATGGAAGGGCATGATCATTGTTTTCATGCTGATCCTCGCCAGCCTAACTGGCATTCGCATGGGCCTACCGGCCGCTGGCGATTACCTTGCGCGCTATATTCCCATCCACTGGGCCCAGACCGCAGGCGATAGCACGCTTCGTCAACTTGATCTGCTGTTTCTATCTCCAAGCAAACTGTCTTCGGTAGAACGCCGCCATATTGACCAGATTTTTGCCAGCATGAAAGCCAAATTACCGCCTGATGCGATCCAGCCAAAATTGATTTACCGCAGTTCGCCGTCTTTTGGGCCAAATGCGTTTGCGCTTCCTGGTAATATTGTCATTCTTTTCGATGAAATGGTTGAATTTGCCGATGATGAAGATGTCATTGCTGGCGTTTTGGCGCATGAAATTGGCCATGTAACCAACCAGCATGCCATTCGTGCGGTGGCGCAAAGCGCGGTCATTGCAATTGCTGTTGGTCTGGTGTTTGGCATTGACGATAGTTTTGTTGAAGAAATCGCCACGCTTAGCACAAGCTTGATCCTGTCTAGTCAGTCACGCAAATTTGAACATGAGGCCGATCGGGTGTCGCTAGAGATTTTGCAACAGCTTGGGCGTGATCCAGAAAGCATGGCTAAATTCTTTGACAAGGTGGCTGCCGAATGTGGGGAAGGATGCACAAGGCCAAGCTTTTTTGACAGCCATCCGAGTTTGGATCAACGACGCGCCTTGTTTGAATAAGCATCATTTGCGCAAAACGCCAGAACAGCATTTGCCTGATTGAAGGACAGTCACGGTCAGCCAAAAGCGGGTTGACGACAAGATAACGCCAACATTATTCAAAGATATACTGTTATCTGAGCAATGCCGTAAAACCAACTGAAATATATGTTATTTATTTCATTTGGGTGGGGCGTCATAATCAAAATTGCAGAAATCATATTTTGTCGCATAATGTATATTATGCGTATAACGTAGTTACAAATTCCAGACCAGCCCATCAATACCGGGTTTGGTACCTTCCGGACAGATTGCAGATAAGGTTTCGTAATCAGCCTCAAGCCCTAGATGCGTCAAAATCGCCTGTTTTGGTTTCACCCGATCAATCCAGGCAAATGTCTGTTCATAATGGCTGTGCGATGAATGCGGCGCGGCGCGTAACGCCTCGACAATC
>CAWUWE010000086.1:0-2909 GCA_963926175.1 uncultured Alphaproteobacteria bacterium
GCGAACATAGGCCACGGTTCCCGGTTCGTGGATCATGCCGCGCACAGTTTCAAGCGCGGCTGCCTTGCCCTTGGCAAGAAGTGTTTCTTCCAATTCAAAGGAATGATCGAAATGATCTTCAATGGCGGTTTTGTTACGGCCAGTCACAAAGATGAATTCCTCAATACCGGCAGCCGCGGCTTCTTCGACGGCATATTGGATTAAAGGCTTATCAACAACGGGAAGCATTTCCTTTGGCAGCGCCTTTGTGGCTGGCAAAAACCGTGTGCCAAGTCCGCCAACGGGGAAAATCGCTTTTTTGATCATTCGTGCTGTTCCTTAAAATGCGGCTAATCAAAATGGTGACACCACCATCACAAAGGCTTACTCTGCAGCGGTAAAATAGGTCAAGTTACCTTTACGTAAAACCTTGCCATAAAAAATGTCAAAATCCTAATCTGTGATGAATATTGTCGCCTGCCCGAACTCTTTGATTGATCAAATTTTGCTTGCCTGTTATCAAACCTTAGGGCAATCATAGGGATCAATATTGTGAAAATTGCAGTCATTGGCACTGGATATGTAGGTCTTGTCTCGGGGGCATGTTTTTCCGAATTTGGATTTGATGTCACCTGCATCGATAAAGACCTGTCGAAAATTCAAAAAATCAACCAAGGTGAAATGCCGATTTACGAGCCCGGTTTGGCCGAGCTTGTGGCGCGCAATTTCAAGGCTGGAAGGCTGCATTTTGATCTTGATCTTGGCGCGGCGGTTGCTGCTGCCGATGCTGTCTTTATCGCTGTTGGCACCCCGACACGTCGCGGCGATGGCCATGCTGATTTATCATTTGTGTATGCTGCGGCTGAAGACATTGCCAAGTATCTGTCAGGCTATACGGTTGTTGTGACGAAATCGACTGTACCGGTTGGCACTGGCCGCGATGTTGCTGGCATCATTGCCAAAACAAACCCTGACGCAAAATTTGATATTGTCTCAAATCCCGAATTTTTGCGTGAAGGCGCGGCGATTTCTGATTTTATGCGTCCTGACCGTGTTGTTGTTGGTGCCGAAACCGACGCTGCTCGCGATGTCATGCGCGCGTTGTACCGGCCGCTATTTCTGATCGAAACACCAATTTTATTCACCAATCTGGAAACTTCTGAATTGATCAAATATGCCAGCAATGCCTTTTTGGCGGTAAAGATTTCCTATATCAACCAGATGGCCGACCTGTGTGAAAAAGTTGGGGCAAATGTCCATGATGTTGCCAAGGGCATGGGGCTGGATAAACGGATTGGCAATAAATTTCTGCATCCGGGGCCGGGCTATGGCGGGTCTTGTTTTCCAAAAGATACATTGGCGCTTGTGAAAACAGCCGAACAGCAGTCAAGCGATCTAAGCATTGTTGAAGCGGTTGTTGGCTATAATCAGGCGCGAAAAATCGCCATGGCCGATCGTGTTATCGCCGCCATGGGCGGGTCAGTTGCCGGCGCAAAGATTGCCATTTTGGGGCTGGCCTTTAAGCCGGAAACCGATGATATGCGCGACAGCCCATCGCTTGATATCATTAATGCCTTGACCAAGGCAGGGGCTGTTCTGCGCGCCTATGATCCAAAGGCGATGGATGAGGCGCGCCATCTTTTGCCACAAGATGTCACATTTTGTGATAGCGCAACCGATTGCCTGAACGGCACTGATGCTGCCGTTATTGTCACCGAATGGAACGAATTTCGCGCTTTGACGCCAGCGCAATTTGCCGCCGCAATGGGCGGGCGGGTTCTTGTCGATTTGCGTAATGTTTATGAACCAGATGCGATGCAGGATGCTGGCTTTACCTATCTGTCGATTGGCCGCTAACAGGCGGCAATCACGTTAAAGACTAGTCTCGTTTTGGCGCTTTAAAGGAACTAAAATGCAAAAGCCTGAAATTCAATCGATTGACCATATTGTTATGCAGGCGGCCGATCTGGCGGCAACGATCAAATTCTATATTGAAATTCTGGGCATGGAGCATAGCTCATTCCAGCCGCCAACAGGGGGGCCGGTGCGCCAGTCTTTGCATTTCGGATTGCAAAAGATCAATTTGCATGACGCCGCATCGCCGTTTATTCCGCATGCCAAAAATCCGGTGGCTGGCAGTGTTGACCTATGTTTCATCACAACGCAGCCGCTTGCCGATTGGCAAACGCATCTTGCGGATCATGGCATCGATATTGAAGATGGGCCGGTTCGCAAAACCGGCGCAAATGGCCCGCTTTTATCAGTCTATATTCGTGACCCTGACCATAATCTGATCGAAATTTCCAACTATATCTAGCAAAATAAACCCTATTCGTCAGCCATATCAATTGGCGGCGGCAGGGTTGAGATTTGCTCAATGATTGCGGTGATTTCGGGGCGAATCCGGTCAAGATCAATAATGCTACTTGCATCGGCCGTATCGACAACAATTTTCATACCAACACAGCATCCGGCCAAACGCGATAAGGCAAAAGCCTGCAGCCCCATTGGAATAGTGTCATGGATTGATCGCGGGTAGAAAAATAGCACACCGGCGGCAATGAAGGTCTGTTAAGACTGATAGGCAAGCGTTGATGATTTGCCTGTGGCATCATCGCCAACCGCCAATACCATGCCGCCATATTTGGCAACGCCGCCCATATTGGCATGGCGAATGGCGTCAAGCGCGCGATCAAGCCCCGGCCCCTTGCCATACCAAAGGCCAAACACCCCATCAATTTCGGGCTGATCATAAAGATGGATATGCTGGCTTCCTCAGATTGCGGTTGCCGCCAGCTCTTCATTGATTGCTGGCTGGAATGTCACCCCGTCTTTTTCCAGCAGGTCAAGATTGCGATTTAATTCGAGATCAAGCCCGCCAAGTGGCGATCCCGGATAGCCACTAACAAGACCACGGCTGTTGATTCCCT
>CAWUWE010000087.1:0-3729 GCA_963926175.1 uncultured Alphaproteobacteria bacterium
CTATCAGCCTGAATAATGTCGAGGTTTTCAGCTTGGAGGCTGGCAGCAGTTTCCCGCAGTTGCCTAATGGCGCCACCCTGCTGTTCTAGTGCAGTGCACCGGGCCGCTCCCCGAGAGAGAGCCTCAAAGGCGAGTGCGCCAGATCCTGCAAAAACGTCAATGCAACGCCGTCAGATGTCCAGCAGCAGGCCTTTGCCAAGACCTTTCAAAGCTGGAGGCAGCAAAATGCAACACGCTAGTCCGATTCCCATTAGCCTTCGAATGGCAGTTGCCGTGATTGCCATTTTGGCGGTTGAAGCAGGCTTTGCCGGTCAAGTGATGGCGCAGGACGCCGTGGGCAGCCTTGTCGGCAATATGGCTGGATTTGGGGCTGGTCTGCCAGCTCTGATTTCCAGCAATGGCGCCGATGGCAGCACATCCTATTCACTGTCTTTACAGATTTTGGCCTTGATGACGGCAATGACAGTTTTGCCATCACTTGTGCTTGGCATGACATCTTTTACCCGCATTATCATTGTGCTGTCGATTTTGCGGCAAGCAATGGGAACCCAGCAAACCCCGCCTAATCAGGTGTTGATTGCGATTGCGCTATTTCTAACTTTTTTCATTATGTCGCCAACGCTGACAACGATTTATGACACCGCCGCCGAACCTTATCTAAATGGCCGTGTCAGCGCCGAATCTGCGCTGTCTTCGGCAAGCGGTGATATGAAAAAATTTATGGTCATGAATACGCGTAAAGATGACCTGAACATGTTTATGGATCTGGCTGAAAAAGGTGCGGTGGAATCGCCCGAAGATGTGCCTTTGACCGTGTTGTTGCCAGCCTTCATTACGTCTGAATTGAAAACCGCCTTTCAGATTGGTTTTCTGCTGTTTTTGCCATTTTTGGTGATCGATATGGTGGTGGCCTCGGTGTTGATGTCGCTTGGCATGATGATGCTTAGTCCGATGCTTGTGGCACTTCCCTTTAAATTGCTTTTATTCGTTCTGGTCGATGGCTGGAGCATGACGGTTGGATCGCTTGTTGCGACCTATGCTGTTTAACCCTAATGGGGTGGAAGGACGCTGATTATGGGCTTTGATATGAATGTCGAATTTCTGCGGATGGCATTCTGGCAGATTGTTATGGTGGCAGGGCCGGTGTTGCTGGTGGCCCTTGGGATCGGTTTGTTTATCGGCATCATTCAGGCGGCAACATCGATCAATGAGCAAACCCTTAGCTTTGTGCCAAAGCTTTTTGTTGTTTTGATAACATTTGGTCTGCTGGCCAATCTGATGATGGTTCAGCTATCGGATTATTTCTATTTCATCTTCGAGCAGGTTGCACAGGTAGGCTAGGCAGATGGGTGATGCGGCATTATCAAATTTAGGCGGTGTTGGGGCACTCCCCGGGTTAGACCTGCAATTTGTGATGGAGCTTCTTGCCGGATTATTTCTGGCAAGTTTGCGCATCGGTGCCTTTTTGATTTCGTCCCCCTTTTTTGGTGGCAGCTCCGTGCCGCTGCAAGTTCGCATCATCATGGCGGTGCTTCTTGGCGTTGCCGTGGTGAATAATGTGACTGTTCCTGACTGGCAAAGCTTCACCGCCTTGACTGGCATTCAAGTGATCATGACCGAGCTTGCAATTGGTATTGGTTCAGGGCTGATCCTAACTATCTGGTTTTCGGCGGTGCTTCTTGCAGGTGAAAAGATTGCTAGTTCAGCCGGTCTTGGTTTTGCAGCACAGATTGACCCTGACTCAGGTGGTCAGACGCCAGTTGTAAGTAAAACATTTTCGTTGTTTCTGACGGTAATTTTCCTGTCATGGAACGGGCATTTGATCGTGTTGCGGGCCGTTGCTGACTCGTATGAGTATCTGCCCGTTGGCGTGATGCCAGCCTTTCCCCTATTGATACAAGGCGGAATCGCAGCAGCCGGATCAATGTTTCTGGCGGCAACCATTATCATGCTACCAATCACCGCCTTTTTGCTGGCAATCAATCTTGTTATTGGTGTGATTACCCGATCAGCCCCACAATTGAACCTGTTTTCATTTGGTTTTCCAATCAGCATGCTTGGTATTTTTGTTTTGCTATATCTTTGGGTCGATGTACTTGGTGGTGCGATGGATGATTTGTCGCATGCTGCCATCGAAAATGTTCAATCGGTTCTTGGAGCAATAAGCAATGGCTGAAGAAGGTGACAGCAGCCAAGAAAAGACTGAGGACCCCTCCCAACGAAAAATTGAAAAGGCGGCGGAAGACGGCAAGGTATTGACCTCCAAAGACATGTTTGTCTTTACCGGTCTTTTTGGTGGATTGTTAATGATGTTTGCCGTACCCGGGATTATTGAACCTGCACTTGGCAGCTGGGGCGCATTGCTTAGCCTTGAACGCGGCGCCGATCTTGATGCGCTTATTGGCCAGCGCATCACTGAAGGGATTAAAATGATCCTGATTGCCGGTGCCGTTGTTGGCTTACCATTGATGGTTTTAGTTGTTCTGACACAGGCAGCAGTTGCGGGAAATTTGAATTTTGCGCCAAAAGCCATGTCTTTTAAGGGTAATCGGATTAACCCGCTAAAAGGGTTGGCGCGGATGGTGTCGATGAAAGCCCTTGTCGAGCTTGGAAAAGCATCACTGAAGGTTGTTCTTCTTTTTGGTGTTGCAATTGGCATTCTTTATATCCAGGCGCCCAAAATTTTACAATTGCCATTCCGCTCGCTTGGCGAGGCGGTGGCAACGGCGGCCAGCATGTTTCCGGCTGTTCTTGGCGGGCTATTGCTGATGCTGGCGGTAATTGCTCTTCTTGATTTCATGTGGCAGCGTCATACGCATGTCAAATCGTTGAAAATGTCCAAGCAGGATCAAAAAGACGAATATAAACAAACCGAAGGCTCGCCCGAAGTCAAAGCAAAAATCCGCCGGATGCAGATGGAAAGTTCGGCAAATGCGTCACGCCAGCAAACGGCGTTGAATGATGTGCCATCGGCAACTGCGATTATCACCAACCCAACACATTTTGCGGTTGCGCTGAAATATGATGTTGGTAGTTCACAAGCACCAAAAATTCTGGCGATGGGGCGTGGCAAGATTGCCGAAATGATAATCGAGCGCGGCAATGATGCAGATGTTACAGTTTTTCGAAGCCCGTTATTGGCGCGTGCGCTGTTTTTCAGTGGCGAGATTGGTGGCGAGATTCCCGAAATGCTTTATCAGGCGGTGGCGATTGTTCTGGCCTACATTTATCGGGTCGATCGTGGAGAAGATCTTGAACGGCCGGATGTTGAATTGCCTGAAGATATGCGGTTTGATGAATTTGGTAAGCCGCTTGTGGCTGGAGCAGGAGGGGTTTGATGCGTAAACAAAGATCAATCGGTGAAATGATTAGCACGGTCACGTTTTTTGGTCTATCGGCCTATCTGTTGATCTTCAGCCTTGAGTTGCTGGAAGAAGGCGAAAAATTGCGGGGGACGGTCGGGTTGCTGGCAGCGGCTTGTTGCGGCCTTGGTGGTTTGCGATTTGTAATTGCTGAATTTGTTACCAAATGGCGAGACAGCTAATGAGTGAAGACGTAAAAAATCATGTTAGATGTCATGGCTGTGCGCATTATTTTGTCACTTATGATCGCAAACGTCCGTATGGTTGCGCAAAGTTCGGATTTAAGACCAAAAGCCTGCCATCGCAGGTGGTGATTGAATCAACTGGCATGCAATGTGCATATCGGATTGACCGTCCGGCCACCCGT
>CAWUWE010000088.1:0-11420 GCA_963926175.1 uncultured Alphaproteobacteria bacterium
GACCAATGGTGATGCCAGCTTTGTAACCCAGCTAACGTCAATTCTCATTGTTGGTGTGTTCACCTTTGTGGTCTCATTAATTGTCTGGTTTGCCATTGATAAAATCATCGGTATTCGGGTCAGCGAGGAAGACGAGCTTGCCGGTTTGGACAGTGCTGAACTTGGCATGGATGCCTATCCCGAATTCTCACGCTAGATAATTTGCAACGTCAAGATTGCAGCAAAATAAATTTAGCCAGCTCCGGTTTTATCGGGGCTGGCTATTTATTAGGAAAAACAAGAACAATAATTTCTGAAAGATCTTTGTTTTCTTTCAATTTTAGAAGCTTTACAGCAGCAGTTTTTTTCTCCTATTCTAGCATTTGGTCATTCCCTGTGATTTTTGTCGAAAAATAGCGGTGCGCAATAGAGCTGAGAGAGTAATGTCGCAAACATTAAACGAAGGCCGTTCGAGCACCAAACCACTATTTGAAGCTGTTGGCGTGACCAAGAGCTTTGGCGATTTCATGGCCAATGACGATGTGTATTTTCAAATTCATGCTGGCGAAATTCATGCGCTTTTAGGTGAAAATGGCGCTGGTAAATCGACCTTTGTAAAAATTGCTTATGGGTTGCTACAGCCTGATTCTGGCCAGCTATTTTGGAATGGCGAGCCAATTTCCATTCCGGGGCCCCAACATGCACGCCAGCACGGCATTGGCATGGTGTTTCAGCATTTTTCGCTGTTTGACGCATTGACCGTTGCCGAAAATATCCAATTGGCAATGCCGCCCGGTGAAACGATTGCGTCCCTATCCAATCGCATTGCCAGCATTTCAAAAGAATATGGTATCGAGGTTGATCCGGCGGCGCGTATTCACAATCTGTCCGTGGGCCAGCAGCAGCGTGTTGAGATTGTTCGCTGTTTGCTGCAAGACCCGAAATTGCTGATCATGGATGAACCAACATCGGTTTTAACCCCTCAGGAAACCGAACAGCTTTTTGAAGTGCTTCGCCGGTTTGCCGAAAATGGGCTGGCAGTGTTGTTTATTTCGCACAAGCTGGATGAAATTCGGGCTTTGACAAGCCGTGCAACGGTATTGCGGCGTGGACAGAATGTTGGCTCGATAAACACCAAAGGCCAATCGAACCGCCAGCTTGCCGAATTGATGATTGGCACCAAGGTCAAGGATGTGGCGCGCCAAAAAGCACCGGCAAAAAGTAAAATATTGTTTGCTGTCAACAAGTTAAACCGGCCAAAGCAAAATGCCTTTTCGGTGACGCTTCGCGATATTACGATTGAGGCGCGCGCTGGTGAAGTTTTTGGGATCGCCGGTATCGCTGGTAACGGCCAAGATGAATTAATGGCGGCGCTAACGGGTGAATGGCTTGGCAATGAAGCGGAGATTGTCACTCTTGATGGTGGTGATATTTCGTCGCAAGGGCCAGCCGAACGCCGCCTTGGAGGCATGGGATTTATTCCTGAAGAGCGCAATGGTCATGCGGCGGTGCCGTCAATGAGTCTTGCCGACAATGCGTTGCTAACCAATCATTCGCTTGCCGGTGTGGTGCGCGGTGGGGTAATTGATCTGGCCGGCATGCGTGCCAAAGCCGCAGCAATTGCAGCGGATTTTGATGTTCGCCTTCCCGAGCCTAACCCGCTGGCATCATCCTTATCGGGTGGTAATTTGCAGAAATTTGTCGTTGGGCGCGAAATTATCAAAGTGCCGCGCGTGCTTATCGTATCGCAACCAACATGGGGTGTTGATATCGGGGCGGCGGTGTTTATCCGCACGGCGATGCTGAATCTTGTGGCAAAAGGATCGGCGGTGGTGATGATATCGCAGGACCTTGAAGAAATTTTTGCAATTTCGCATCACATTGCCGTATTGCATGATGGTGTTTTATCGCCTCCTGAATCAGCCACAAAATTGACAGCTGAAAAAATCGGGCTTTTAATGGGTGGCAGTGATTCCGTAAAAGATGCGACACAAGATACTGTTCAAGGAGCAAGCGCATGATCAGCATGACTCCGCGCAAACATATCCCTCTGTCGCTGACCCTGCTGACGCCAGCGGTTGCGATTTTCCTAACCTTGGCTGTTGGTGCCGGCATTTTTGGTATTCTTGGCTTTAGTCCGCTTGGGTCACTTTATACTTTTTTTGTCGCGCCAATTTCGCGGCCCGATCAAATTGCTGATCTCTTTGTAAAGGCCTGTCCGCTGATCATTACCGCCACTGGACTGGTATTTTGTTTTCGGGCGAATGTATGGAATATCGGCGCTGAAGGCCAGTTAGTTTTTGGGGCAATCTTTTCGGGTTGGGTGGCGCTGAGCTTTCCGGACTGGCCAGCGATAACCTTGATGCCAGCAATGGTCTTGGCAAGCATTATTGGCGGCATATGCTGGGCGATGATACCGGCGTTATTAAAAGTCAGGTTTAACACCAATGAAATTTTGGTGTCATTGATGCTGACTTATGTTGCGGCGCTGTTTATTGACTGGCTGGTGCGCGGCCCGTGGCGTGATCCGATGTCATTTGGGTTTCCGCTGACGAAAATGTATAGCGATGCTGGTCTGATCCACCGGATTGATGTGCCGTTTGTTGGCAGTTTGGGGCAATTGCATTGGGGGGTTGTTGGCGCGTTGCTATTGGCGTTTGCTGGCAGTTTCGTGCTGTCGCGCACGATTTTAGGATTTCAGATCAAGGTAATGGGTGATGCGCCGCGGGCAGGCCGGTTTGCTGGTTTTAAGCCGCATCTGGTTACGGTTGGCGTGATGGCGATTGCTGGGGGTGCAGCCGGGCTTGCGGGTATGGTTGAAGTGTCTGCCAGCGTGGGCCAGTTGCAGCCGAATGTTTCTTTTGGTTATGGATTTACCGCCATCATTGTTGCGTTTCTGGCGCGGTTAAACCCGGTTGGGGTGATTTTTGCCGGCCTGATTGTTGCCCTTGCCGAACTTGGTGGTGATTATGCGCAGATCGCGCTTGGCATGCCAAAGGTGGTGACAGGTGTTTTCAAGGGGATTTTGCTGTTTATGCTTTTGGCGGGCGAGACATTTAACCGTTATCACATCACCTGGCGGCGTCCGGCCGTCATGCCGCTCTCGAAGGAGCAATAGAATGGAAGGTCTGATTCTTACCGTTCTATTGACTTCGGTGCCGTTGATTTTTGCGGCAACGGGTGAATTGGTTGCCGAGCGAAGTGGGGTGTTGAATCTGGGGGTTGAAGGCATGATGCTAATGGGGGCTGTGTCGGCCTTTGCGGCAACATCTATCCTTGGAAATCCTTACATGGGCATTCTTGCTGGTGCGATTGCTGGGGCGATGACCGCCGCAGTATTTTCTCTATTTGCCTTGGGTCTTGCCACAAATCAGGTTGCAACGGGTCTTGCCCTGACTATTTTTGGGTCAGGCTTGTCAGGGCTTGTTGGCGCATCCTTTGTTGGCAGCACGGTTGATGGTTTGCCCAATCTTGCCATTCCGCTTCTTGCTGATATTCCGGTTTTCGGCAATTTGCTGTTTAACCACGACATCATGGTCTATTTATCCGTTGGCTTTCTCGTGCTTGTGGCGTGGTTTTTGAACCGGACGCGGGCGGGTTTAGTGTTGCGGGCGGTTGGAAATAGTCACGATTCGGCGCATGCGCTTGGCTATCAGGTACTTTTGGTGCGATTTGGTGCCGTGTCATTTGGCGGTATGATGGCCGGCCTTGGCGGGGCATATTTGCCGCTTGTGCTAACGCCACATTGGTCTGAAGGCATGACTGCGGGGCGTGGCTGGATTGCGCTTGCGCTTGTGGTCTTTGCATCTTGGATTCCTTCGCGTATTCTTGTTGGCGCGTTATTATTTGGCGGAATTACAATTATGCAGCTTGCAGGGCAGGCGCGGGGATGGACCGTGCCATCTCAAATGCTGTCGATGATGCCATACATCACTACAATCATTGTGTTGGTGGTGATAGCGCGCAATCGTAATTTTTCGCTGGCAAATTTTCCAGCGTGTTTGGGAAAAGCTTATATAAGTAGCAAATAAAATAAGGTAAAAACTCTGAATTGGGTTGAAGTGTTAAAGAGGAAAGGTGTTTTCATGAATAATAAAATCATAGTTGGGGTATTAGGCGCAGCTATTCTTGGTGCGTTATATTTTATGACCTCTGGCGAGAAGGCGACTAACGTAGCAGACAAGTCAAATGAAGCGACCAAGGTCGGCTTTGTCTATTTGACCACGCCAGGTGACCATGGCTGGACTTACGCGCATGAGGTTGCTCGTCAGGATGTTGAAAAGCATTTTGGCGATAAGGTTGAAACAACCTTTGTCGAAAATGTACCTGAAGGGCCTGACTCGGCGCGCGTCATTCGCGAATTGGCAAAACAAGGAAATGAGATTATTTTCACTACATCTTTTGGATACATGGATCATACAATCAAGGTTGCTAAAGAATTTCCAAACGTGAAATTTGAGCATATCACTGGCTATAAGCGGTCTCCAAATGTGGCCACGGGTAACATTCGGTTTTATGAAGGCCGTTATGTCCAAGGTGTTGTTGCCGGTCTGATGACCAAATCAAACAAAATTGGTTATTTGGCATCTTTCCCGATCCCTGAAGTGATACAGGGTATCAATGCCTTTGGCATTGGTCTTCGTTCTGTAAACCCAAAAGCCGAAGTTTCAGTTATCTGGGTGAACTCTTGGTATGATCCGGTTAAAGAAGCAGATGCAGCTAAAGTTCATATTGCCGAAGGTGCGGACATTCTTGCTCAGCACACAGACAGCCCTGCTATGTTGCAGACGGCACAAAAAGCAGGTGTTCACGGCTTTGGCCAGTCAAGTGATATGAAAGCTTTTGCGCCAAAGGCACAATTGTTTAGCTCAGTGAATAACTGGGGACCATACTATATTTCAAAAATCCAACAGATGATGGATGGAAAATGGTCAACCGGCGACGGGCCTGATCATTGGGCTGGTAACACTTGGGTTGGTATGGCAGAGGATTATCTGGTGTTGTCACCATTTGAAAATATGCCTGCGGATGTTGCCAAGGCGGCAGCTCAAGCTTCGGCTGATATCAAATCAGGCAAAAACAAGATCTTCACTGGTCCAATCAAAGATAATTCTGGCAAGGTCCGTGTTCCTGCCGGCAAGACCCTGAATGACGGTGAGCTTTTCCAAACGCTTGATTATTATGTTGATGGTATCTCAGGAAAAATCCCAGGCTAATTTGCTAGCCTGACGATTGAAAAATATGAAAAGGGGTGTCTCGAACAGGGCGCCCCTTTTTGATGCTAGTTTCAGTAGCTATATCAGAAAAATCTTTTAAAACGGAGTATGCGCGGTCAAAAAAGGCTGTATTTTCCGGTTGTTTCTGCGCAAACTATGACCATGATAAACACAGATCAATCCAGTACTGGCAAGCCCAGTATCTTCATGACGCGCCGTTGGCCAGCCGATGCTGAAGCCGCGCTTTCCCAATATTTTGTTCCAACTTTTAATTTGGACGATACGCCACTTTCTGCAGCTGAAATGGCCGCTGGCTTTGCCAGCCATGATGCCATTGCGCCAACCGTATCTGACAAGATTGGCGCTGATATCATTATGGCCGGTGCCAATGGTAAAGGGCGGCTGATTGCCAATTTTGGCGTTGGCGTCAATCATATTGATCTAGGTGCCACTGTCACGGCTGGCATCGCGGTTAGCAATACGCCCGGGGTGTTAACCGATGCCACGGCCGATCTGGCCTTGACGCTGATTTTGATGTTGTCGCGCCGTGCTGGCGAGGGCGAACGGGAATTACGGTCAGGTGAATGGCAAGGCTGGCGGCCAACCCATATGATGGGGCGTGCCTTGCAGGACAAAACACTTGGCATTATCGGAATGGGACGCATTGGCAAAGCGGTGGCGCAGCGGGCGGCATTGGGCTTTGGCATGAAGATTGTGTTTTATAACCGGTCACGGATTGACGATATATCGGCCTATTCGGCACGCCAGCTTGATGATGTTGAAAGCGTTTGCCAAATGGCTGATTGTTTGTCGCTTCATTGCGCGGCAAGTGCTGATACATTCCATATTTTGAATGCTGAGCGGTTGGCGATGATGAAGCCCGATGCCTATGTCATTAATACGGCGCGCGGTGATGTTGTTGATGAAACCGCATTGGCGGCGGCGCTTTCGGCCAAACAACTTGGCGGGGCGGGGCTTGATGTGTTTCAAGGTGAGCCAGTGATTGATCCGGCATTGCTGACGGCTCCAAATACCGTTTTATTGCCGCATCTCGGATCGGCAACAATCGAAACGCGAACCGCAATGGGGCTAAAGGTTGTTGACAATGCACGCGCCTTTTTTGCTGGCCAGCCTCTGATCGATCCGGTTTGAGGTAGGTCGCATGCATTTTGATGCTTCATTCGAAGCTTTGGTTCGCAACAGCTTTGCCGCGGCGCTTGTTGCCGGCCAGCCGGATCGCATCACCCGATCAGCTTATGCAGCGCTTGACCAGCAACCAACGGCAGTTATTGCGCTTGGCAAGGCGGCTGGGGCGATGGCAGCGGCGGTTCGCAATAGTGGTTATGATGGTTCGGGTCTTGTGATTACCACCGATGAAAACCACCGCCAGATTGATGGTTTCGATTGCTTTGCCAGTGCGCATCCAGTTCCCGATGAACGCGGTCTTGCCGCCGCAATTGTGGTTGAAAATCTGGCCAAATCCCTTGGTCAGGCAGATCATTTGCTGTTGCTGATAAGCGGTGGCGGCTCGGCCTTGTTGCCAGCACCGTCAAGTGGCATCAGCCTTGCCCAGAAAATTGCGCTGAATGATGCATTGTTGGCAAGTGGTCTTGATATTCACGCGATGAATGTGGTTCGGCGATTATTTTCGCGGCTAAAAGGCGGACGGTTGGCGCGGTTGGCAGCACCAGCCACGATAACGCAATTTCTGTTATCTGATGTGCCGGGTGATTTGCCTGAATCAATCGCCAGCGGCCCTGCTGTTGCCGACCCGGTGCCGTTTGATGATGCGCTTCAGCTCATTCAAAAACATGGTCTTGATCGGTTGGATTTTGTCATGCCGCATTTGCAGGCAATCCAGAATGGAACCGCCGATGGGCCAGTGCGATCTGGTGACCCGGATCTTGACAAGGTGCAAACCAAAATATTGGCAAGCAATGCACAATGCCGTGATGCGGCCGCCGGTTATATCTGCCAAGCGATGCCCGAAATGCAGTTTCTCGATGCGCCAGCCCTTGATGGTGAGGCCAGTCAGATGGCAGCGCATCTGGCGGCGCAGATCATGAGTCAGCGCCATGCTGGCAAGCCCTGTGCATTGGTGGCTGGCGGCGAAACAACCGTAACCCTTGATATGGCCAATCCTGGCAAGGGTGGGCGGTCGCAGGAACTGGCGCTTGCCTTTGCAGCGGCAATGACAGTAGCCGGACCAAACGCCCCTAAAAACTGGGTGATTTTGGCTGGCGGGACCGATGGCCGTGATGGGCCAACCGATGCGGCTGGCGGCATTATCGCCGCGTCACAAAATTTTGATCAGGCGGCGGCGCGTGCTGCGTTGTTATCGCATAACAGCTATGATTATCTAAAAGCGCATGATCAGCTTTTGATGGTTGGGGCAACGGGCACCAACCTTGCCGATTTGGTTTTGATTGTCGCGCAAGATTGATGTTTCTGCCAAGGCCGGTTTGCCGCCAAAAATGATTTGCCACAGAAACGAGCCGGACAAGAAAAGGGCCGGGCAAGACATAAAGTCCTGACCGACCCTGATTTGCGGATAGTATTGGCAAACCAAACAAACTCCCCCAAGCTGGTTTTGTCTGCCGCAGCCTATATCGCAAAGCTCTATAATCGCCGTCTAAATTCGTGCAGATAATCTGCTGTTGTGGCGTCTGATTAGCCCTTTTCTTGTGCCTTTTTTACGGTGTTGCAGGCAAGGAAAAAAAAGCAAATTTGAAAATTGTAAAATATTTACTTTTTCCATTTACAGGCTATCTTGAATTTGCAAGCAAAGTGAAACAGCAACCAAGATCAGGGAGAAAGCGCGATGCAGGAGAAAATTCTTGTTGGGCATAAATTGCGGCGGTTTCGCAAATCCATTGACCTGTCGCAAACAGCAATGGCGGAAGCCCTGGAAATCAGCCCATCTTATCTGAACCTTCTTGAACATAATCAGCGTCCATTGACCGTTGGGCTGCTTCTTCGCCTTGGCAATAGCTTTGATATTGATCTCAAGGATTTTGCCGAAGATGACGCGGCAAGCCTGTCAACGGGTATGTCTGAAATTTTTGCCGATCCATTGCTTGTCGGTGAGCAGGTACCGCGACGTGAAATTCAGGATATGATCACCGCCGCGCCAGGTGCGGCGCGTGGATTGGTGACGCTGTTTCAAGCCTATCGCAAAGTGCGTGATGAATTAGAGGCAACCGCGGGGGATGGCGGCGTTCGGCAGATGAGCAATCCTGTTGAAAAAGTACGCGCCACATTGCAGCAGTCGAATAATTACTTTCCTACCCTTGAAGAAACGGCAGATGAATTGCGCCGTAAGGCCAAAATTGAATCGGTCAGTGATTTCGGCCTGACGGGCGACAATACGCTTGCCAGCCTTGCCGCCCATGTAAAAGACACGCTTGGTCTTCGGGTCAGAATCATGCCGGTAGAGGTGATGCAGAACCAGCTTCGCCGCTATGATCTGCATCGCCGCGAAATTTTGCTAAGCGAGGCATTACGCCGCCCACAACGGCAGTTTCATCTTTTGATTCAAATCGCGCTTCTTAGCCAGCAGGCGGCCTTGGACAAAATCTGCCAAGATCAGGCGGTTCAGGATACGCAGGCGCAATCACTGTTGAAAATCACCCTTGCCGGTTATTTCGCCGGTGCGGTGATGATGCCCTATTCGGCCTTTCTGGATTCGGCTAAAAGCCTTCGTTATGATCTTGATCTTTTGGGGCGCCGGTTTGGGTGCAGCTTTGAACAGGTCTGTCACCGCCTAACAACATTGAATGCGCCAAATGCGCGTGGGATTCCGTTTTTCTTCATTCGGGTTGATGATGCTGGCAATATTTCTAAACGGCTTGCCGCCGCCGGCATGCAATTTGCCACGCATGGTGGCACTTGTCCGAAATGGGCGATGCATAAGGCCTTTCGGACACCGGAAAAGATTTTGGCACAAGCGGCCGAATTACCGAATGGACAGAAATATTTTATGCTTGCCCGCACCGCACCGCCATTATGGTCGCCAACCTTGGCGCAATCACCGGAATTTGCTGTCACGCTTGGGTGCGAATTGCATCATGTCCGCGATATGATCTATGCCGATCAAATTGATATTTCCAAATCGGCACGGCTTGACCAAATTGGCGTTGGCTGCTCGGTTTGCGAGCGCATGGATTGCACCCAAAGAGCACATCCGCCGATTGGCCATGAATTGCGCTTTGATGGGCCGATGCGCCGGATTGGTCTTTATGACCTTGGCACCAAAGGCACAAACAGCAAATAACCTGCTATAATTTCTTTTGACAAAACATCAATGGCCTGGCGTGCGGTTGATGCGCTTTTTGCCGATGGCAATCGCCAGTCCAATTTTGAAATATTATTACAAAAATGGCGATTTTGAATTTTTGAAATAAAATTACAAAGCAAAATTTACCTTGGTTTATTGCCATGTGTCCTTTTAAAATCGACCGCGATCTGCTAACCTGTAAAGTAAGATTTAAAGTGGGTTAGGGCGGACATCGATGCGGTAAAATCTGATCTAACGGTCACCAAGATGGCGTAGAAGTAATGATGCATGATAATGAACAGATTGAACGCAAGGATGACGGCAGTGACCGGCTTGCGGCGCTTTATGGCCTGACGCCAAAGGTTGAAACAGCAATCATTGAGTCGGTTCAGGCGGGTTCCGTTCGCCGTCTTCGCACGCTTGTTGCGCCGCTTCACCCAGCGGATCAAGCCGACCTTTTAGAGCGCATGCCAGCGCGGACAGCCGCGTCACTTGTTCGGTTTCTTGGCGATCATCTTGATGCTGAAACGCTGACTTATCTTGATGAAAACACGCGTGAAGCCATTGTCGAAGTGATGGGCGCAAAAGCTTTGGCGCGCCAGCTTCATGATCTGTCAACTGATGATGCCATTGATATTATTGAAGAGCTTGAAGAAGATGCGCTTGCCGATGTGTTGGCAGCGCTTTCGGCCGAAGATCGGGTTCTTGTCGAAGAAGGCCTGTCTTTCCCTGAAGATTCGGCGGGTCGTCTTATGCAGCGTGAAATTGTCACGGTGCAGTCTTTCTGGACGGTTGGCCAGACAATTGACTATTTGCGGGGCGGCAAATCTGCAACCGATGATTTCTATCTGATCTTTGTTGTCGATCCGGCGCGCAAGCCGCTTGGCGAGGTGCCGCTGAGTAAACTTCTATGCGCGCAGCGCCCACGCCGTATTTCCGAAATTATGGAGTCTGATTTCCGTTCGATTCCGGTTGATATGGATCAAGAAGAAGTGGCAGTTCTGTTTAGGCGCTATGGCATGGTCAGTGCCGGTGTTGTCGATCTTAGCGAACGGCTTGTTGGCATGATCACCATTGATGATGTGATTGATGTTATTGATGAAGAAGCCGAAGAAGATTTGATGGCGCTTGCCGGTGTTGGCGCGGCCAGTTTGCGATCGAGTATCCGCGAGACCTTGCAAGGGCGAACAACCTGGCTTTTGGTCAATTTGCTAACCGCAATTTTGGCGTCGGTTGTGATCGGGGTGTTTGATGCGACCATCGAACAATTGGTTGCCTTGGCGGTGCTGATGCCGATTGTTGCGTCAATGGGCGGCAACGCCGGTACTCAAACAGTGACCGTTGCGGTGCGGGCGATTGCCTTACGTCAATTAGATGCGGTTTCGACGCGCAGTTTCGTTATTCGCGAAGGCTTGGTGGCATTGCTGAATGGATTGCTTTTTGCGGTTTTGGCCGCCGCTGTGTCTTTTGTGTGGTTTGGTGATTCAAAAATTGCCACCGTGATGGCGGTTGCCATGTTTGCCAATTTGTTGATTGCGGGTCTTAGCGGAACCTTGGTTCCGATCGGGCTGCTTCGTGCTGGGGTCGATCCGGCGGTGGCATCAAGTGTTTTTGTGACAACGATAACGGATGTTGTTGGGTTTTTTGTATTCCTTGGGCTTGCCGCAGTCTATTTGATGTAGGCGGCGTGAAAAGACCAAGGTGATCATTATGGTTTTCGTCGTCAAAAGGTGAACCATACCAATATGACGCGGTTTGAATTTGGTGTTTCTATGACGGTCCATTTAAAAAAATTGTCAGTTGGCTCACAATCGCTTGATAATCTTCGTGATTGGCAGGCGCTTCGTCTGGCGCAAGGCGGCAGATTGGTTCATGTCACGCGCAATCGGCCGCGCCGTGACGAAGAATTGCTCGATGGGGGATCAATCTATTGGATCATCAAGGGGGTG
>CAWUWE010000089.1:0-10127 GCA_963926175.1 uncultured Alphaproteobacteria bacterium
ACATTCGACGCGCCCGGCATATGCCCGCCACGCAATCCTTCTCTTGGTTCGGGGTCGACACCGGCAAACCGGCCAGCCGATCGCGCATCGGCAATCTGTCCGGCAACGCCAAGCTCAACAAGCTGGAGAAGGCTGTCCATCAGAATCATTTGCGCGCCAACCGGCGCACGAACGGTAAAGCCGCCTTTTAGCGCGGCAGTCATGGGCCCACTTTCGGTCGCGCTCGAACGTGCAAGCCACAATTTCAACCCGCCATCAAGAACGCTGACCTTTTCATGGCCGAACAAACGAAGCATCCACCATGCGCGGGCTGAGCTTAAAAATACTGAATCACAATAGACGATCACATGATCATCATTCTCAAGGCCAAGATCTTGCATTTGTGACTGAAATTGATCAGCCGCAGGCAGCGTATGGGGCAAGGGTGATGATTTATCGGCAATCTTATCAATGTCAAACCTAAGTGATCCGGCGATGCGGCAGCTCAGATGTTCGGCATTGGCATCGCGTCCCAATGTTGGCAAATGCGATGTTGCGTCAAAAATTTTAAGACCCGGTTTGCCTAAATTGCTGGCAAGCCATTCGGCGTTAACAATAAGCGGTGTTGATGATGCTGTGAATGACATTGAAGCCTCGGTTCTTTGGTCATGCTTGGACAAAAGGGGAATAGCCTAAAGCCAGCTTGGCACTGGCAGGTTTTTCGAGCGTAAAAATTCTGGGTTCCAGACCTTGGATTGATAGCGTTGACCCGAGTCACATAAGATCGTCACAATGCGATGACCCCGCCCCATTTCACGCGCCATTGCGACCGCGCCTGCCACATTGATGGCGGTCGAGCCCCCAAGATAAAGCCCTTCATTCTGCATAAGGTCATAAATCAATGGTAATGCGTCACTGTCGGTCAGGCAGAACGCCATATCAACCGGCGCTTCGGCCAAATTGGCGGTAATGCGGCCTTGGCCGATGCCTTCGGAAATGGAATTGCCGTCCGATTTCAATTCGCCATGGCGGTAATAATTGAAAAGTGCCGACCCTTCAGGATCAGCAAGGCCGATTTTAACATCTTTATTTTGTTCTTTCAAAAACTGACCGACACCGGCAAGCGTTCCCCCCGATCCGACAGCGCAAATAAACCCGTCAACTTTTCCATTTGTCTGATTCCAGATTTCAGGGCCAGTGGTCTGGTAATGGCCTTTCATATTGGCCGTATTGTCAAATTGGTTTGCCCAGATCACACCGCCATTATGTGTTGACGCCAACTCTTTTGCCAAAGCTTCGGAATAGCGAACATAATTATTCGGGTTTTTATAGGGGGCAGCAGGCACAAGGCGTAAATCAGCACCGCAAACCCGCAAAACGTCTTTTTTCTCTTCGCTTTGCGTTTCAGGCATCACAATGACCGATTTATAGCCCTTTGCATTGCCAACCATGGTCAGGCCAATACCGGTATTGCCAGCAGTGCCCTCAACAATGACTCCACCAGGGCCAATCAAACCACGCGCTTCGGCATCTTCGATAATCGCCTTGGCAGCACGATCTTTGACCGATCCCCCAGGATTCATAAATTCTGCCTTGCCGTAAATCTCGCATCCGGTCAATTCAGAAACGGCTTTGAGGCGGATTAGTGGCGTGTTGCCAATGGCAGCGACAAATCCAGGAACATTGTTTTGCGACATGAATTCACCCTGTGAATTTGAAATTAACACCGGAAACCTTGGCAACATCAAATCATGTTTGTCGACGAAGGGCGGTGCAAAATCAATGTAAAAGCCTCCTGTGATTTGTAAATCGAAAACTTCATTGGCTAGCCTGTAACAAAGACGAGGTGGCGCAACATAAATTCCATTCTTGGCAAGGGGCGTTGTTCATGGCAGGATTTTTTACTGCATAAAGCAAACACCATGATTTTGGGTGGCTGGTTTAACCGGCATAAAGGTGATAATGGCGCGCGTGACTCTCATTCGGCATGGCAAGGCTGAAACATCAAAGCTTGAGGTGCAGGATTTTGACCGCCCCCTGATTTCAAGAGGACAGATTAACGCGTCGGCTGTTGGTGCATTTTTAGCCATGCAACGCATGCTCCCCCAGCTTATTCTGGTGTCGCCTTCGGCACGAACCCGCGAAACCTATGATTTTATCAAACCGCACTGGCCTGACAATCTTGTGGTGCAATTTGTTGATCAGCTTTATGAAGCCTCGGCAAGCACGCTTTTACAGGCGATCATTGATTATGGTGGTGATCTCTCGGACATTGCCGTTATCGGCCATAATCCCAGCCTTGTTGTGTTATTGAACCATATGGTGGGCGATGGTCATGCCTTACAAAATCTTGGTTATTTCCCGACATGCTGTATGGCTGATATCGGTTTTGTTTCGCCAAAGATCCGCGATTTGGTTGCGGATGAGGGAAGATTGCTGTCGATCAAACGCGCGCGCGATCTCTAGGCAACCTTGTTTGGCATTTAATCAGCCAGCTTCACCTTAAAAAACAGATTTTCCGACAAATTATTGATCTTTGACGCTTGACAGCAGTGTTTTAGCGTATTAAATCGCTATCACATTGTAACGGGACTGCTAAAGGGGTAAATGGCCTTTGAAACGTGACCAGATAGACACAACGCATGAAGACGATCTATTCGACGCCATTCTGGCGTTGGACAGCCCAAGTGAAGCGCGCAATTTCTTTTATGATCTTTGCACGCCGGCCGAGCTTGAGGGGCTGGTTGACCGTTGGCGCGTTGCACAAATGCTGATAAAAAAAGTGCCTTACCGCAAAATTGCCGAAAAAACCAATGTTAGCACCGCAACCATCGTTCGCGTTGCGCGGTTTTTGAATAATGGATTCGATGGCTATAAAACAATCATGCAAAGACAGGGTAAGTTATGAGTGAAGAAAAGCGGCTTAAAATAGCCATCCAGAAATCTGGCAGGCTTGCCGATATGTCGATTCAATTGCTGGAAAAATGCGGTATTTCACTGGCGAAAAGCCGCGATCAGCTTTTATGCCGTGCCCAAAATTTCCCGCTTGATATCTTTTTGGTTCGTGATGACGATATTCCGGCTTTTCTGGCAACGGATGTTTGCCAGCTAGGCATTCTTGGCCAAAACGGGCTTCTTGAAAAACAGGCACTTGGCAATGGCAAATTTGCCGGGCTTCGCCAGCTATTACCGCTTGGCTATGGCAAATGCCGCCTGTCGATTGCAGTACCGCATGATTTCGATTATCAATCAATCGAATCGTTAAATGGCAAGGTCATCGCAACGTCTTACAAGGGCTTGTTGGCACAATATCTTGCTGATCACAAAATTGATGCTGATATCGTCACAATGGAAGGCGCGGTCGAAGTCGCACCAAGAACGCATCTTGCTGATGTGATTTGCGATCTTGTTTCGACTGGCAGCACACTTGTGTCAAACGGGCTTGTGGAAAAAGATATTATTTTGCAATCACAGGCGGTTCTGGTCACCAACCAGATTGATGATCCTGAAATTGCCGCTTTGGCGGACAAGGTGACATCACGCATCAAAGCTGTTTTGCGCGCTGAAAATAGCCGCTATATCATGCTAAACAGCCCAATTGATAGTCTGGAAGCAATCAAGGCGGTTTTGCCCGGTTCGCAATCACCAACCGTTATGCCGCTTCAGGGGCGTGATGATATGGTTGCCGTTCATGCGGTTTGTGAAGAAGGCGTATTTTGGGACACGATGGAAGATCTGAAAGCCAATGGTGCCAATTCAATTCTTGTTGTTCCTATCGAAAAAATGCTGGATTAAAGTCATGGCTTCATCTTCATCTTCTGACATGACAGCGATCTGTCAACGTGCGCGTCCTGAAATTCTGGCAATGGCAGGGTATGTTTCGGCGCGGTCACTGCAATTACCGGGCAATGAGACGGTTTTTCTAGACGCCAATGAATGCGCCTTTGAGCCTTTTGTTGGTGCCAATGGTTTGTCGCGCTATCCGGCGCAGCAGCCAGCCCAGCTTGTCGATGCTTTTTGTCGCTGGCTTGATGTGTCATCACGCAACCTGACAATCACCCGCGGCGCGGATGAGGCGATTGATTGCCTGATGCGGGCCTTTTGCATTCCCGCGGTTGATAATGTGGTCATTTGTCCGCCAACATTTGCCATGTATGCACAATCGGCGATGCTGCAGGGGGTGGCCGTGCGTTCGGCAATGCTGGACAGCACTTTCGGGCTGGATCTTGCCGCCATTGAAAAAGCGGTTGATGCCAATACCAAAATGATCTTTGTCTGTTCGCCAAACAACCCAACAGCCAATATTATGGATGCTGGCGCCATTCAAAAGCTATGCGAAACTTATGCTGATACGGCACTTATCGTTGTTGATGAGACCTATACCGAATTTAGCAATCAACCAAGTTCGATTGCCAAGCTTGATCAATTTGTCAATCTGGTGGTTTTGCGGACCTTGTCCAAATCACATGCTGCGGCGGGCTTGCGATGCGGTGCAGCGGTGGCACGCGGTGACGTTACCAGCCTTTTGCAAAAAGTCTTGGCACCTTATCCGCTGGCAGCGCCTGTAATGCAGGCAGCCCTGACCATCCTCAAACCGGAAAATACGGCCAAGCTTGCTGAAAAACGCGCCGATATCGTGGCGCGCCGCAATGGCTATGCCAAAGAACTTGCAAAACTTGACGATGTTCAATCGGTTCTGCCATCAGATGCCAATTATCTGCTTTTGCTGGTTCGTGATGCCACAGACCTATGCGAAAAAGCCCGAAAATCAGGCATTATCCTTCGTGATCAATCACATCAGCCCGGACTTGAAAATGCAGTTCGTATTGCCATTGGCAGTGCCGAGGAGATGCAACAATTGCTGGCGGTGATGGCGGGAAAAAACCCGCCTGCGTTGCCAGCACCACGCCGCTTTAGCGTGACGCGCAAGACGAGTGAAACTGCCATTTCAGTCACCGTCAATCTCGATAAAACAGCACCGGTTAAAATCAATACAGGTGTTGGCTTTTATGATCATATGCTGGATCAAATTGCCAAACACGGCGGTTTTTCGCTTGAGCTTGAATGTGATGGCGATTTGCATATTGATCCGCATCATTCGGTTGAAGATTGCGCGATTGCGCTTGGACAGGCTATTCGCGGTGCACTTGGCGACAAGCGCGGCATTGGCCGCTATGGGTTTTTCCTGCCAATGGATGAATCACTGGTTCAGGTTGCGCTTGATTTTGGTGGCCGGTTTTACCTTGATTTCAAGGCTGATTTCCCTGAAAGCCATGTTGGTGACTTGCCATGCGATATGGTACCGCATGTATTTTATTCGCTTGCCGAACATATGCAGGCCAATCTTCACATCGCGGTAACGGGTGAAAATACGCATCACATGGTTGAGGCTTGTTTTAAAGGATTTGGCCGCGCCTTGCGGCAAGCCATTCGAATTCAGGGCACTGAAATGCCAAGCACAAAGGGAACGCTATGATCGCCATCATTGATAGTGGCGGTGCCAATATAGCCTCGGTACAATTTGCCTTGGAACGGCTTGGTGCGAAATCGGTTTTGACCAAAGATCTCAAAATGATTCAATCTGCCGACAAGGTCTTGCTTCCCGGGGTTGGTGCCGCGCCCGTAGCCATGCAAAATCTGGCCGAATATGGGCTGATTGACTGTATCCGTGGCCTAACCCAGCCAGTGATGGGCATTTGTCTTGGCATGCAGCTATTATTTGCTCGTTCGCCCGAGGGCAATACCCCGCTTTTGGGCATTTTTGATGCTGATTGCGGAACCTTTACCCCCGCGCAAGGCAGGTCAGTGCCGCATATGGGTTGGAATCGGCTGTCAAAAAAGCAAGACCACCCTTTACTGGCTGGGGTTGACGAGGGGGTGCATGTCTATTTCGTGCATAGCTATTTTGCCCCCGTGACTGCGCAAACAATCGCCGCAACTATCTATGGTGATGATTTCACCGCGATTGTTGCCGAAAATAATTTCATGGGCTGCCAGTTTCACCCCGAAAAATCGGGACTGGTTGGCGCACAAATTCTACGCAATTTTCTGGAGATGCCATCATGATCATTTATCCGGCGATTGACCTTATTGGCGGCGCCGTTGTGCGTTTACATAAAGGTGATTTTGACCAATTGACGACCTATGGCGATGATCCGATTTCGGTAGCGCAATCCTATGCGGATGCTGGCGCAACATGGCTTCATTTGGTCGATCTTGATGGCGCTAAAAATCCAGATGACCGCCAAATTGATCTGATTGCCAAGATCATCGGCTGCACAGGCCTAAAAGTTCAAACAGGCGGTGGCATTCGGTCTTTTGCCGATGTTCAGGCCTTGGTTGATGCTGGCGCAAGCCGGATTGTGATTGGCAGTCTTGCGGTTCGCAATCCCGAAGTAACCAAAGCAATTTTCAAAGCTTTTGGGTCTGAAAAAATCTGTCTTGCGGCCGATGTGATCTGGCAAAATAACGGGTTTTACATTGCGGTTTCAGGATGGCAAGAAGCAAGCAGCCTGTTACTTTTCGATTTTATCGAAACCTATCAGCAAGATGGACTTTTGCACGCGCTTTGTACCGATATTGACCGCGACGGCACCTTAACCGGCTGTAACCGTGATCTGTATAAAGAGGTAAAAGAAAAATATCCGAACTTGCAATTACAGGCTTCTGGCGGTGTTAGCACGCTTGCCGATCTTGACGGATTGACCTCCAATGGCGTGATCATTGGCAAGGCATTATATGAAGGGCGCTTTACCGTTGCACAGGCGTTGGAGGCGGTCGCATGCTAACCAAACGGATTATTGCCTGTCTTGATGTCAAAGATGGCCGTGTTGTCAAAGGCGTTCAATTTCGCAATCATGTTGATATGGGCGATATACTTGAGCTTAGCCAGCGTTATGCCGATGAAGGCGTTGACGAGCTGGTTTTCTATGATATCACCGCCAGCAGCGATGGCCGTGTTGTTGATAAAAGCTGGGTTAATCAGATTGCACGCCGGATCAACATTCCGTTTTGCGTTGCTGGCGGCATTCGCACCATTGCTGATGCCAAGGCAATTTTGAATGATGGCGCGGATAAAATTTCGGTGAATTCACCCGCTTTGGAGCGCCCTGAATTTATTTCCGAACTTGCCGCGACATTCGGAACCCAATGTGTTGTCGCTGGTATTGACAGCCGCCGTGAAAGCGATAAATTACAGGTTTATCAATATACTGGCGATGTAACCAAAACCATCAAATCAAAGCGCGATACCGTGTCTTGGGCGCGTGAAGTCATCCGTCTTGGTGCTGGTGAAATCGTGCTAAACTGCATGAATAATGATGGCGTTCGCCAAGGCTATGATATTGACCAGCTTGCCGCGGTTCGCGCTGCTGTCACGGTACCAGTCATCGCATCAGGCGGGGCAGGCGATTATGTGCATTTTGCCGAATTATTCCGGCAAACCGATATTGATGGTGCCTTGGCAGCGTCGGTGTTTCACAGTGGAAAAATACCAATCCGGACATTAAAGGCCTATCTGAAATCTGAATCAATCGAAGTGCGAATATAGCCATGCCAGATATCAACCTTGATGAAATTGACTGGGATAAAGGCCGAGGATTAGTGCCTGCCATCGTTCAAAACAGCGATAACGGCCAGATTCTGATGCTTGCCTATATGGATCGTGCGGCCTTGGCGCACACAATCAGCAGCAAAAAAGTGACCTTTTTCAGCCGGTCGAAAAACCGGCTTTGGACCAAGGGCGAAACATCGGGCAATAGGCTTGATTACCTTAGCGGCGAAATGGATTGTGACGCTGACACGCTTTTGATCCAAGCCCGCCCGCAAGGTCCGTCCTGCCATACTGGCAGCGTGACCTGTTTTAATGATCAAACGCCAAACAATATTAGCTTTCTTGACCAGCTCGGCAAGCTGATTGCCGAACGCCACAAAACTATGCCCGAAGGGAGCTATACAACAAGCCTATTTACCGAAGGCAAGGCACGCATCGCGCAAAAGGTTGGCGAAGAGGGGGTCGAGTTGGCCTTAGCACGGATGAAGGATGACAGCGCGGAAATGGCCAATGAAGCCGCCGATTTGCTGTTTCACATGATGGTTCTTCTGGAAGATGTCGGGCTAAGCTTGGCCGATGTGATCAGCGTTCTGCAAGATCGCCATAAATAGAGGCGTATGTCTCTCGCTAACATAAACGCAAATCTTTGGCACCTAACTATTTAGCACCAAGATATCTGTGAACGATGTTTGATTTGATGCCACCTAGTCGCTAAAATGGACCTAAATGCCAATCGCTACCGCAGCGATAAACGCTGTTTTTAACAGGAATTTTATGCCCTGTTTTAGGGAATGCCTGCGTGAAATCGCATTTGTTACTAAAAAATTCATTACGTGGCCTTTTTTATGGGGGCTCGTGACCGCCCCCAATTTCAATAGATAAAATCTAATCACATTATCGCGCAAAGAACTAATATAATCGCCGTATCGTGCGTCGATTTCGGGTTTTTAGGCAAAAGAAACATGTGTTTGAAAGATATCCACGCCAAAGGCCCAATGGCAATTATATGTAATGAGAGGAAATGGCTCCCCGGGACGGATTCGAACAACGATTTCAGTGAGTTTTTGTTAGATCAAATTTCATATTATTAGTACATATATTTCAGTATTTTAGCTGATTTACTGCTTAACCAAGATCAATAGACTTTAATCAAGGCTTATTGGATGTTATAATGCAAAGTGGTTCCAAAGTGGTTCCATTTAAATGAGGTGCGTTATGCAGCAAGCCAAACGTCTAACTGAACAAGCCATACGGCGACTGGTATCTGATTCTTCATATGAGCAAAAAGACAAAAGTCTCAAGGATGGTGGATGCCAACACCTTTACATCAGGGCAAGAGCTAGCGGCACAGCACAGTTTTTCGTCAGCCGAAAAATAGATGGGCGTAAGATAAATTGTTTCTTCGGTAAATACCCCGAATTTACCATCGCAAAATCACGCGAGTTAACCCCCGTAATTTCAAGATTAATTGGTGAAGGTTTCTCAAATGCAGTCATTAACAAAGCGGTTCATCCAGCAATCAACTCTACGGAACTTGAAAATTCAATTATTGGCAGCAGCCACATCAAACATCAGTCAAAAACACCTACTCTGAGTGAAGCGATAGGGGTATGGCACCACAATAACTACGCGCTTAGTGATAAAAGCAGTCGCACAAAACCAATGCCGCCTTTGCAAAGGTATATTGTTCCCGAGCTTGGTCAGCGGCCATTGGATAAGATAACCAAACAAGAAATACGCGAAGTCTTGACACCAATTTGGTCACGTGATGGCCAGCGTGGTGGAGATAAACCGGCTGGTTACGAAACTGCAAAGAAGTTACGAAACTATCTCAGTTCGGTGTTTGATTTCTTTATTGAGGAGGAAATAATTGACCGAAATCCAGTTCCGTCAATGAAATCACTTCCAAAGCGACAACCACAGGTCAATCACCATAAAGAGCTTGATTGGCGTGAAGCTCCTGCCTTTTACGACTGGCTTCAACAGAACAACAGAATTAGCATTGAGGTAAAAACAGGCATAATGATGTGTTTGTTGCTGGGTGTGCGCTCAAAAGAGGTGATGTTTTTGAAATGGGGGTACATCGACTTTGAAAGTGGGATTTTTAGGGCGCCTGCCAAAGCCATATTCCCCAACGGGCGCTATGAAAACTACACCAAGACGGGCGTGGCACACGATCAAATGTTATCGCGTCAGATGATGGAAATGCTTCTTAAAGTTAAGGAAATTACTGGCGATAAGGAGTACGCATTGAATCTAAAAGGCAAGCCTATGTCTGACGGCACGATGAGGCAGAATACAAAAAAATATCAGCCTCAGCCCTTTGTGCCACACGGCTTGCGAACGACGATCACCAATTATTTAACAAATGAAAGCTGTCCCAAGACTATTTCCGACCATATTTTATCGCATACACCATCAAGCGTTGACGCGGCATATTACCGAGAAAGTCTGAATCAGAGCCAAAAATGGCTTCAACGATGGGCAGATTATGTCACGGGTGAGGTGAACCCCCCCCCCCCCCCCCCCCCCCCCCCCCCCCCCCCCCCCCCCCCCCCCCCCCCCCCCCCCCCCCCCCCCCCCCCCCCCCCCCCCC